>CAYZAK010000008.1:0-54038 GCA_964476445.1 uncultured bacterium | reverse complement strand
GCTACGGTGGCTCCTCCATCAAAACCTATGGCTACTAAAGTTCCGAAAGCGGCCGGTAAATCGTAAAATCTGTTTAAAAAAATAACGGTTAGAGCTAGAGGAACCATAAGCTGGCCCCAGGATAGTATCTGACCAAGAATTATCTGGGGACCTGATTTCTTAATTGATTTAACCAGATTGGGTATTTTTCTACCAAGAAACATTCCGGCAAAGACAAAATTAAGTAAAAATATGGAAATTTCCCCGAAATTATCGAAAATCTCCCTGATTAACCGGGGATATTCAATTACCCCCCCCCAGGTATATGGACTTACTAAAATAGCGAATATGCCGGCGACTGCAGCCGAGGGCAACAGTATATACTGTAAAAATTTAAATTTTACTCTTACTATTTTTCCTATAATTAAAAATGTTGCTAATATACCAATATGAAATATGGCCAATACAAAAGGCTGTACTTCCATAAATTTTACCTCCTTACCAACTTATACTGCCAACTTGTTTTTATCATATTAAAATCAATTAGCAGCTAGATTTTAAAATTATTTATAACGTAACGGGTAGTTACTTAAAAGAAATGCCCTGTGAAATATAACAAATTTTTAAAGTTAATGTCAAGCTGAAAAAGGTAAGTTTAAAAGTTTTTTATATACAATATAGCCTTTAAAACCCGGGTGGGAGAAGCTTTAACTACTTTTATTATAATTCCGCCATAATTTAACTCTTCGAATTTTTTTGGAACTCTCTCCAACTCTCCGGTTATCAGTCCCCCCAGAGAATCATAGGTGTCTTCGGGAAGATTAATACCTAATTTATCATTTATCTTATCCAGATCTTCAACGGCATTTATTTCCCATACCCCGGGTTTTATCTCTTTCATGGTTTTTTTGAATATATCGTATTCGTCAAATATTTCTCCAGTAATCTCCTCCACTATATCTTCAATAGTAATAAGTCCCGTGGGAACCCCGTATTCATCCACTACTATGGCCAGATGTTCACTGCCGGTTTTAAACTGTTTTAAAAGAGTGTCAATTGACTTCTCTTCAGGGATAAAATAAGGCTCTCTCAGTAAATTTTCAACCGACACTTTATCTTTATTTACCTGTTCAGGGAGAAGATCTCTCACGTATAGAATACCGATAATATGATCTATGTGGTCCCGGTATACCGGAATTCTGGAGTGTCCAACTTTAATTGCCCGTTCAATAAGAGAGTTCGGGGCTTTATCTATGTTCAGGGCTTTCATATCAACTTTGGGAACCATAATTTCTCTGGCCACCGTATCCCCGAATTCCATGATCTGGGAAAGCATTCTTTTTTCGTTTTTTTCTATAATTCCCTCTTTTTCTCCGGCATCTATTAACCCTTTTAATTCCTCAACTACAAATAAAGGATTATCTTTTATCGATCTTCCGCCAAATAACTTTATAATCTGGTTGGAAATAAATAAAAAAACATTAACCACCGGTTTAAAAACAGTACTTATTGTACTCAAAGGAGCTATTATACGTCCAACTACTTTTAAAGGATTTCGTCTGGCATAAGCTTTGGGAAGTATTTCTACAAATAAAAGGACTAAAATTATAGCCAGAAATGTACTTGCCACGGTGGCCATTACCGGTGAAAAATTAAACTGCCGGCTTAAATCCAGAGCTATTGAAGTGCTCATAACAGAAACCCCCACCACACTTATTGCCGTACCCATTAAAGTTGTGGTTAACAACCGGTTGGGTTCATCCTGCCACAGTTTCAATTTTTTTAATCCTTCTATTTTTATCAACTTTAATATCTGGGATTTTCTTAATATAGTCAAGGCTGTCTCTGAAGAAGTAAAAAAAGTGGCCAGAGAAAGTAAACATAAAAGTACAATAAATTTCATTACAATATCAGTTAATATCATACTCATCGTATATCTCTCCCACTATTTCCTCTATTAAATCTTCTATGGCCACCAGACCCTTTAACCGGTTTTTCCCTTTTACAAGGGAACAGTGAATTCTTTTTTTTCTTAATTCCTGAAATAAGTTCTGACAGGTTCTGTCGGCATCCCCTATTATATGGGGAGTTCTCAATATATTCTCAAAATTAAGCTTTTTATTTTTATTCAGTTCTCCTATAACATCTTTAATATAAATCAAACCTGTGATATTATCTAAATGTTTTCTGTAAGCTGGTATTCTTGAAAATTTGCTTTTTAGCAGTTTTTTCATGATTTTTTCATATTTCCATTCTAAATTAATTGAATAAATTCTTTTTCTGGGAACCATAACCTGCCTGACGCTTTTCTGATCTAAAAACAGCACTTTATCCATCATCTTGGAAAAATTTTTCTCCATATGTCCGTTTTCACCCATATTTTCCAGAGTTAGCCGCAATTCCTTCCGGGAGACCGTTTTTTTGGGCTTTTTTGCAGGGGAACCGGCCATCGAAAACGCAACTTTATTAAGGACTCTTATCAAACCTTTAATCAAAAAATAAAATTTCATAAATAACGGATAAAACTTTCTTACCACTTTATCCGGGTGGGTATTGGCAAAAGTTTTGGGGATTATTTCCCCAAAAACTAAAAGAATGAAGGAAGAAGTTACTATAGAAATTGTCTCCATCCATTTTCCGGGAATTCTGTATATTTCTACCATATCTACAATCAAAACGGTAACAATTGCTGAAAAAATTATATTTACAAAATTGTTACCTATCAGTATTCCGGCTATAATATCAGCCGGATTTTTAAGCCATTCCTTGAGACTTTTGATTCTTTGCTTGGACCAGGATCTTATACTGATTTCTCCCAGGGACAGCAGTCCGGTTTCCAGAGAAGAAAAAAACACCGAGCACCCTAATAGAATGAAAAGTATTATATATATCATAATTTAACCAGCAGCTGAAAAACAAAAGTAGTCAGTGTTAAACCTAAAATACCACCTATAACAACTTCTCCCACAGTATGGAATTCTCCAGATATGCGGGACTCCACAACCAAAATAACCATAAACGCAGCAAGCAGCAGCATATAAATATCTCCGGAGA
Source organism: uncultured bacterium (assembly GCA_964476445.1). Taxonomy (GTDB): domain Bacteria; phylum CG03; class SLGR01; order SLGR01; family JAGXOG01; genus CAYZAK01. The sequence continues at coordinate 51,005 of CAYZAK010000008.1, read as the reverse complement.
CATAGAAAATTATTGTACCCAAAGACGTAGCTAAAGCTGTATGCAGGCTGGGCATTCCGCCTATGATCCGGGTGGATTTACTGCTCATAGCCTTTATAAATAAAGCTACAATTATTACCAGAAAGATTACCACTCCGGTTAAATAAGGCGGAAAATCGGTTATCTTTTTCAGTACAAAAGACTGTTCAAAAACCTGCAGAACCTCTTCTCTAATAAATATTAGATAACCTATAACGGCAGCGGATATAGAAGAAAAAAGGACCGCCCCGGCGGCCAGATCTTTTATTGTTTTTGCCACAGGATGATGTTCTTCGGTAATTAAATCCACTATAAGCTCTACGCCGGTATTTAAAATTTCGGTGATCAATACAAGAGATATAGTAAGTACCAGAGCTATTATCTCCAGCCGGTTGAGATTTAAAAAGAGAGATAAAATAAGAACCAGGATGGCCACTATAAAATGGATACGCATATTTTTCTGAGTTTTTACTGCGTACAGCAATCCGTCAATGGCAAAACTAAAACTATATATTATTCCCGGCTGTTTAAAATCTTCTTTTTTATTTTTTCCTGACATTCCTGTATCTTTTTTCCTTCGCTCCATCCACATACATGCAACGTACCGTGAATCACTAATATAAGTATCTCCTTCTCTATGGAATGGCCCATCTCACCAGCCTGATTGATGGCTTTATCAAAGGATATAACTACCTGACCGATAAGCGGGGGAGTATTGGGAGAAACTAGTCTTTCCCCTTCCTCTAAGGAGAAGGCAATTACATCCGTAGACCGGTCTCTATCCAAATATTTTTTATTTATAGCTTTTATTCTACTATTATTTACAAAATCAATATCCAGAATATAATTTGCAGGGGCCCGAGCGTCCAATTCCCAAAAATTTTCTACAGTATACACCGTGGCCTGCCTTAACAAAGAATTGGAGATTAAATATTTTTCCGGGAACCCGGAATTTCCGTAATTAATATTTATCAAAAAATTTTTACTCAACTTTATTTTCTTCTTTATCTTCCGGATATTCAATTCTGGAATGATGTATTCCGGAAAGGGTTTTTGTAAAACACTCCTGTATTTTTTCCAGGTTGGATAAGGTTATATTACAGTTGTTCAACTGGCCGTCTATAAACTTATTATTTATAATTTTAACCACCTGCCCCGAAATTCTGGAATAAGAAGGGTCATCCAGGGACCGGCAGGCAGCTTCTACCGAATCTGCAAGCATAACTACACCTATCTCTTTTGTAGATGGCCGGGGCCCCGGATAACGGTACTCCTTTTTATCTACTTCCGTCTCTTCTTTAACCCGGGCTAAAACTTTATTATAAAAGTACTCTATAAGGGTTGTTCCATGATGCTGTTCAATAAATTTTTTGATTATATCATCCAGATTATATTCTTCAGCCAATACCAGGCCGTCTTTAACATGACGTTTTAATATTAAGGCACTTATATTAGGTTTAAGATTTTTATGTCTATCCTGATTATTTAGAATATTCTCTGTAAAATAATGCGGATTTTTTAATTTTCCGATATCGTGGTAATACGATCCCACTCTGGCCAATAGGGGGTTAGCCCCTATATTTTCGCAAGCATTTTCGGCCAAATTAGCCACCATTAAAGAATGGTGATACGTACCCGGAGCTTCGAGCATAAGCTTTTTAAGAAGAGGATTATTAAAATCCCCCAGTTCCAGCAACTTTATGTTGGTGGTCATACCGAAAAGACTTTCAAAAATAGGCAAAAATCCGCTGACCAGAATAACTGTAATTAAAGCGTTAGCGCCGCCCCAGGCCAGTTCTACCCCCAAATTAGGGTAGGAAAAAGAAATTCCTGTAAAACCCACATGAGAAAAATTCACCGCAGTCATTGTTATTATATTGGCTCCAAAAACCATAAGTCCGGCTCGATTTAAATCTCTTCGGGTCCGAACTTTAATTGAACTGTATACCCCTACCAGGGCGCCTACAAAAGATATAAAAAAAAGACCAAAAGAAAAATCTCCCAGGAAACTTACCAGCAAGCTTAAAACTATAATATTTATTACAGCTACAACCGGATTTAAAAGTACAGTTAACAGTATTCCCGCGGCCGCGGTGGGCATTAAATATAAAGAGAGTGAACCGGTATTTTTTATTAGAATTAAAATCGCTAAAAATAACAACAGTATCAGCTGGGTAAGAATTAATTTCTTATTACTAAAAAATATTTTTGGATAGCACAGCCTGTACAATAAAATACCGGATCCCCAAACCCCGGTTATTACCAGTAACGTTCCAATAATGTTATACGGTGTCCACCCATCATAAAACATGGATTCTAAAAGTACAAAAAGGGTCAGGACTCCTACCATTATTATTCCGTATTTATTTTTTTCAGTTATTTTTATTTTCTTTAAATTCATTGTAAGCGTTTATTATTTTTTTAACTAAACGGTGCCTTACCACATCCTCCCGGTTGAAATACAAAAACTCCACCTGTTCCATATCTTTAAGTACTTCCTGTATTTCAATAAGCCCGCTAACCTGGTTTTTTTCTAAATCCACCTGGGTAATGTCTCCGGTTACAACCGCCCGGGAATTAAACCCAATCCGGGTTAAAAACATCTCCATCTGACCCGAAGAAGTGTTCTGGGCTTCATCTAATACTATCATTGCGTCATCTAAAGTTCTACCCCGCATATAGGCCAGGGGGACTATCTCAACTATATCGTCCTCCCGGTAAGCCTGAAATTTTGCCGGACCGATCAGAGTATAAAAGGCATCGTAAAGGGGTCTTAAATAAGGATCAACTTTATCCTGCAAATCACCGGGCAGATAACCCAATTTTTCTCCGGCTTCAACCACCGGCCTGGTCAAAACAATCCGGTCAACTTTGTGCATCTGCAAAGCTTTCACCGCCTGGGCACAGGCTAAAAAAGTCTTCCCTGTTCCCGCAGGGCCAATAGCCACAACCAGATCTTTATTGCTCATCGACCGGATATATCTTTTTTGTTTTTTTCCCAGGGGTTTTATCGGTTTCCCTGAAAAAGTTTTAATATAGCTATTTGATGAATTCTTTTGTGCGGAATCTATTTTATCAGGCTTTTTTTGCCCTAATTGAGAAATAACTTTTTTAACGTCTTTTTTCTTACCCTTTACTACAACTTTTGTTCCCCGGGCGTAAATTTTGACTTTAAATTTTTTTTCCAGCTCTTTTAGATTTTTATCGTATTCTCCAAATACTTCAAGAGCTTTTAGCTGATCTTTAAAATCTATTTCTTTCTGATAGAAATTTTTATTCACGAAAATTTAAAATTTTCTAATCCCGGGGGATAATAAATTTCTGGCCGGGGTAAATTATATCCGGGTCTTCAATTTTATCGCTGTTGGCGCTGTAAATTCTTTTCCATTTCCAGGGATCGTCATAAATATCTTTTCGGGCCGCAATATTCCACAAACAGTCCCGGTCCGTTTCCCAACTTCCCACAGTGTATATCTTTTTATATGATATTGAGGCAAGTATATTTCTGGAAATATCCGACGATCGATCGGCCAGTTCAGTTGCCCGGGGATAATTATTTGAGGCAAATTCCCCTTTAGCCCGGTCTACATATCCCTCCGGCTCTTCTTCATCCCCACCCACTTCTTTAACTTCACTCAATAAATTTTGAGCCTCTTCAATAGCCATCCGGGCATCGTCCCGGCTACGGTCCCTGGTTAAAATTTCTGATTTTAACCGGACGGCCTGTTCCCTGGCCCGGTTAGCCTCCCGGAGAGCGGATGCATAATCCTCGCTGGAAAAAAAATTTCGAGCTTTTTCAATTAATTGCTCCGGCTCACTGACATCGGCTCCAACTTCTTTAGCTTCACTAATTTCGGATTGAGCTATTACTATAGACCTTTCAGCCTCCAGAGACGATATATCGGGACCCTCAAATTCAGGTGCCGGTTTTTTTGCACACGCACCTGCCAGAAGGGTCATCAACACTATAAGGCCCGGTAACACAAACTTTTTCATCAACTATACCTCCATTATATTTCTTTACTCCCCCAGAATTAAATAAAATTTTCAATCTTATTTATAAATTTTAATCTCAATACTATAATATGTCAATACTAATGCCCAGTTCTTCCAGCTGTTTTGAGTTAGCTTTTCCGGGGGCATCTGTTAACGGTGAATATGCTTTCTGGGTCTTAGGAAAAGGAATAACATCCCGAATAGACTCCAGATCAAGCATCCGGGTTAATAATCTGTCAACTCCAAAAGCAAACCCTCCGTGGGGAGGGGCCCCGTATTTTAAAGCTTTTAAAATAAATCCAAATTTTTCTTCTCTTTCCCGAGACCCTATATCTAATAAATCAAAAACCCTGTCCTGTATTTCTTTACGGTGGATACGGATACTTCCCCCTCCAATTTCCGAACCGTTTAAAACCAGATCATAAGCCCGGCTCTTTACCTTACCGGGGTTTTTTTCCAATTTATTTATATCTTTTTCACAGGGCGCAGTAAAAGGATGATGAAGAGACTTCCATTTCCCTGTTTCTCTGTCTTTTTCCACCAGAGGATAATCCACAATCCAGGAAAATATATAATCGTCGCCTTCCGGCTTGCCGAATTTTTTTCTTAAATAACTTAAAGTTTTACAAACAATATACTCGTCATCCGCCATAAAAAATATTATATCCCCTTTTTTGGAATTAAATTTTTTAGCGATTTCATCCAACTCCCCGGAACTAAAAAACTTAGTAACCTGAGATCTCAACCCCTCACTTTTATGTTTCATCCAGGCCAGTCCTTTTGCACCCAGTTCCTGTACCTCACGGGTAGTTTTATCTATTACAGACCGAGAAATATCTTTAGATATTTTTAATCCCCGGACCACACCGGTCTCAGCGACTCTGCTGAATACTTTAAAGTTGCACTCAGCGGCTAACTTAGTTATATCAAATATTTCAAGTGGTATCCGTAAATCCGGTTTATCGGTGCCGTATTTATTCAGGGCTTCCCGGTAGCTAATTTTTTGAATGGGGAGTTTTATTTTTCGATTTAATAGTTCGTCAAATAGCTGTTCTATGTACTTTTCTAAAATTTCCATAATCTGGTGTTCGTCAGTAAACGAAAGCTCTAAATCAACCTGAGTGAATTCAGGCTGGCGATCCTGCCTTAAATCTTCATCTCTGAAACATTTAACTATCTGAAAATATCTCATAAGCCCCCCTATCATTAAGGTCTGTTTAAATAATTGAGGGGATTGGGGAAGGGCGTAAAATTTACCCCTATTTATCCGGGAGGGAACCAGATAGTCTCTGGCCCCTTCGGGAGTAGAACGGGTCAAAAAAGGCGTCTCAATCTCATAGAACTTTTGTTTTGAAAAAAAATTTCTGGTAAATTGCATAAATTTGTGTTTAAAAATCAAATTGTCTTTTAGCTCACCTGTTCTCATCTCCAGATACCGGTATTTTAACCTGGTCTTTTCTCCAACTTCTTCCATCTTTTTTAAATCAAAAGGTAGTTCGCTGCATTTATTTAAAATTTCAAGACGGAGAGCCGTTACCTCTATTTCGCCGGTGTCTATATCTTTATTAACCGTTCCTTCCGGCCGGGCAACTACTTTGCCCTTAATACTTACTACATACTCGTTCCTTAAGCTGTGCGCTTTTTTAAGAATTTCTTTTTTTGTTTTCACATCCAAAGTGCTCATTTCCTGTTTATCCCTGCCAAAGACAACCTGAGTTTTTCCGTAAATATCTCTTAAATCTATAAATATGACCCCCCCGTGATCCCGCCAGCTGGATACCCAGCCGGATAAAACTACTTCCTTTCCTTCATCCTTTTTTCTGATCTGATTGCAATTTACAGTCGGTTTCAACATTTTATTTTCCTTACTATCTTTTCTATTTTATCCATCCTTACAGTCTCTTGTTCACCGGTTTTCATATCTTTTAAACTTATCTTTTTGGTATTTATTTCCTCTTCCCCTAAGATAAGCACCCACCGAACATCCTTGCGGTTAGCTATTTTAAACTTTTTACCTACGGAAATATCCCCGTAATCCTCTTCTAAGCTAACTCCTTTATTTCTTAATTTTAGTGCTATTTTACGGGATATTTCCATTCCCTTGGTACCGATCAAAATAAGATAAGCTTCGGGTACCGGACCTGTTTCGAGCCGGGAAACCGCGGCCATCCGCTCTAAACCCATAGCCCAGCCGCAGGCAGGTATATCGGGCCCACCCAGCTGTTTCGTTAAGTTGTTGTACCGCCCTCCGGCCAGTATGGCACTTTTTTTATTTAAAATTTCAAAGACCGGACCGGTATAATAATCCAGGCCCCGAACCAGTTTATTATCAATAGAATAATTTATATTAAAAGAATTTAAAATATTCTTGTACTCCCGGTAATATTCATCACATTCCTGACACAGATATTCTACCAGACCCGGTAAATTTTTATATTTTTCTTTACATTTTTTATTTTTACAATCAAATATTCTTAAAGTATTGGTATTGACTCTTTTACGACAATCCTCACACAATTCATCTCGGCAGGATTTAAGAAATTTTTTTATTTTTCTCCGGTATTCCCGGCGACACTTTTTACAACCCACGGTATTAATTTTAATTTCATATTTTTTAATTTTTAACTCATCTGCCAAAGTTGCGGCTATATTTAAAATTTCAGCATCAAAAAACGGTTCGCCCGAGCCGAGGACCTCGCAGCCCAGCTGGTAAAACTGCCTGTATCTTCCTTTCTGAGGTCTTTCATACCTGAACATGGGACCAAAATAAAAGAATTTTTCTCTGACCTTTCCCTGAAGTAATCTGTTCTCAACGGCTGCCCTGACCACCGAAGCCGTCCCCTCCGGTCTAAGGGATAACCGTCGGCCTTTGCGGTCTTTAAAAGAATACATCTCTTTAGAGACAATATCGGTATCTTCTCCTATACTCCGGGAAAATAGATTGGTGTACTCAATTGCGGGAATGAATATTTTCCGGTATCCATGCGCAGTAAGCAGTTTTCCCGACCGGCTAATAATTTGATCCCATTTTTTTGAGACGGGATAGAGTATATCTCTTATTCCTCTTATAGCTTTAAATTCTTCCACTTTTACTTCCTTTATATATTGTCCGTGATACGCCAATGGGTACCCGTTGGCGTATCCTTTAAAATAATACCTCTTTTCTTCAGACTATCTCTTATTTTATCGGCCAAGGCATACTTACCATTTTTTCTTAATTTTTCCCGTTTTTTTACTATGCTTTCTATTTTTTTCTCATCCATATCCTCAATAATTTGAAAAGCCAGTTCAATTCCCAGTATTTCTTCAATTATCCAGATGATTTTCTGCCCAAGTACAATATCGGTTTCCTCATGGGTTCCACTATAAATATGTTCCATAATTGAATTCACACTCTTAAAAATTTTTCCAATGGCCCGGGCGGTATTGCAATCATCAGACAAAGATTCCAAAGCCGGATGGCTAAAATCAGTTATATCTTCGCCGGATATTTTACCAGTAGACAGTTCTAATATTTCTTTTTTAAATTCAGCCAGCTTGTCATAAGCTTTTTGAGTGTCTGAAATCCCCTGAAAATTAAAGTCTATGTCCTGACGGTAAGAAGAGGAAAGCAAAAACATTCTTAAGACCATGGGCCGGTATTTTTTCAATATCTCTTTTAGGAGGAAAAAATTCCCCGTGCTTTTAGCCATCTTATCCCCTTTTAATTTAACCATTCCGTTGTGTACCCAGTATTTGGCCGGACTTTTACCGGTTAAACCTTCAGACTGAGCTATCTCATTTTCGTGATGGGGAAAAATAAGGTCCAGTCCACCCCCGTGAATATCAAAGACATTTCCAAAATATTTTTTAGACATAGCTGAACATTCAATATGCCAGCCCGGTCGGCCCCGCCCCCAGGGGCTATCCCAACCGTATTTTTTATCTTTTTTCCACAGAGCAAAATCCCGGGAATCCTCTTTTTCCTGACTGTAATTATCCTCTTCCGATATCAATTCATCCGGTTTTCTGCCGGAAAGTTTTCCGTAATCCGAAAATTTCGCCACCCGATAATAAACATTGCCATTTCTTTCATAGGCCATATCCTTTTCTATCAATCCTTCTACAAACTCTATAACCCGCCCAATATTTTCAGAGACTTTAGGGTAGCGTCCAGCTGGCCGAACATTTAATAATTCCATATTTTCTTTAAACTTTTTAAAATACTTTTCCGCTATTTGAGATGGTTTTTTACCCGTTTCTTTGCTTTTATTTATTATTTTATCATCGATATCTGTAATATTTTGAATATACTCTACCGAATAGCCGTTAAATTCCAAAACCCTTTTTATTACATCAAATACAACATAACAGCGGGCGTGACCTAAATGAGCTGGGGCATACGGAGTAATGCCGCAAACGTACATACCTACGGTATTTTCTTTAATTGGAGCGAATTCCTCTTTTTCTCCTGATAATGTATTGTATATTTTCATTTTTCTAATTTTGTTCTATTTTTCCTTGTATGTACGGGCACGGATATCACAGTAACAACCGATATGCAGCTAACTGCCCTCTTTTGACCCTCGACCCCAAAACCTTCATTGGTGGTGGCCTTTAAATTTATATCGTAATCCGGAATTTCCAGAGTTTGAGCCAGTTTTTGTTCCATTACCGGAATATATTTCTTGAGACGGGGACTCTCGCATATAACTGTAGAGTCGATATTGTTAATCTCATAATTAACTGAAATTATTTTTTCATTAATATTTTGAAGTAAAATCAATGAAGATATATTTTTGTATTCTTTAGAAGTATCCGGAAAATGTTTACCTATATCTCCCTGACCAGTGGCCCCTAAAATAGCGTCTCCTATAGAATGGGACAGCACATCGGCGTCGGAATGTCCTACAAGTCCCTTGGAATAATCTATTTTTATCCCTCCTAAAATAAAATCTTCTCCTGATTGTAAACCGTGAATATCATAGCCGATTCCGGTTCTCATTGCACAACTCCTTTTAAATATTCTAAATCTTCCGGATAAGTTATTTTAATATTTTTTCTCGAACCTTCAACTATATTGACATCATAACCGGCTGTTTCAACAACTGAAGATGAATCAGTTACATCTTTGTTTTTAAGCTTTCCATACCCATTTTTTAAAATTTCAGTTTTATATAGCTGAGGTGTCTGAATAATATAAGTTTTTGTCCGGTCTAAAGTTTTCACCCTCTTTTCTGTCTTATATTTTAGGGTGGATACAGGATGCACTCCGGGGATTATTCCGTAAAAACTTTTAATCTGTTCTATTAAATTAATTATTAACTTTTTCGGGCAGGCGGGCCGGACCGAATCGTGCACCATTACATATTCGGAATTAACCCCTGCTAACCCCTGTCTGACCGATTCCACCCTTTTTTTGCGCCCCCGTATAAAATTTATCCGGTTATTATTTACTCCGGAAACCTGACGGGTTTTTTCCTCTGTCATATCCGGCGGATAAACCACCATAATATTTTCTATAAATTCTATATTCTTAAATAAATCCACCGAGCGGGCCAGTACCGTCTTACCGTTTAAATCCAAAAATTGTTTTTTTATTTCTTTTTTTCCGTACCTGGTTCCCCGGCCGGCGGACATTATTAAAACATCAATCCGCACGGGCAAAAATCATCCTCCCCGAAGGTTTTTGTAAAACAGAATTTACAGTTACCTCAACTTTTTTACCTATATATTTCATTCCCCCGTCCACTACCACCATAGTGCCGTCATCTAAAAATCCCACTCCCTGGCCTCTATCTTTTCCCTTCTTTAAAATAAAAAGTTCAAAAGCTTCTCCGGGAAGCAATTTTGGTTTTAAAGCATTGGCCAAATCATTTATATTTAAGGCTTTTATACCCTGCGCTTTGGATGATTTATAGAGGTTAAAATCACAGGTAACCAGTTTTCCCTTTAAATCCTGGGTGACTTTTATTAGTTTAGCGTCTACAGTTTTAATATCCGGATAATCTTTTTGATAAAGTTTAATATTTATTTCATTATTCTCCCTTAAATCAGATACTATATCCATGGCCCGACGGGCCTTCTTGCGCTTTTCATCATCCGTTGAATCGGCCAAGGCCTGGACTTCGTTCATGACAAAAGTGGGTATTACAAAAACACCTTCCAGAAAACCGGTATAGGCCACATCCCTAATCCGGGCATCTATAATTGCAGAAGTATCTAAAATTTTCATTCCTTTTTTCATGCTTTTACCGGTTAAATATATCTGTTTATCAAGAAGGTCTAATTCTTCTTTCTTTTTTATTCCCATAACCATCCCTATATAACCAAAAACTACGCTTATCAGTAACCTGTAATTCGCAAACATTTCGGTAATTTGGGGGGTGTCTATTAATACCGGAAAAATATTATTAATCAAACTGGCTCCTACCAAGCCCAGTATAAGCCCCATCAACCCGGCTACCATATCATCCAGTTTTATCTTTTGAATAGCGAGTTCCGCCGCTAATACCACCAATGCGGCACCGGTCCCGATTAAAATCCCGGTCCCGTCGGAAGAAATTTTAGTATACCCAATAATCGGTCCAACAATAATAACTATTATTCTTATAATATATATAAACATATCTATAAATCCTTTCTCCGGGCTTCTATTTTATCCCGGTTTAAATCAAATAACTTTACCAATATTTTTAACCCTATCCAAAAATATAAGGTCAACCTCTTTTTTACTTTTTTCTCTTTTAACTCCTGTTTTACCTGACATAACCACCCGCTTAAAATTATTACGGCGGGCATATTCTAAAACCGGTCGGCCGTCGTCTAACGGCCTCACCCGGCCGCTTAAATCCGTTTCCCCTAAAAATATTGTATTCGAACTAACAGAACGATCCTTTAAACTTGAATACAGAGAGGCAATTACCGCCAGATCCGCTGTACGGTCTTTTACAGTTGTGCCCCCGCTGACATTTATATAAATATCCATCCCCCCCAACTTATTTTTTATATTTTTCTGAAATATGGCTGTCAACATAAGCAGTCTTTTTCTGTAATAACCGCTGGTTCTTCTTAATGGATACTCAAAATAACTATCTGTAACCAGCGCCTGAATTTCACAGGTAACCAGCCGGGGGCCAGTCAAAATACAGGTTCTTGCCTGCCCGGTTATTTTTTCATCAATTCCATCGGAGGGCATATCCCCGATTTCCTTTAAACCGTCCTGCTCAAGAGAATATATTACAAAATCGCCACATGAACCAAATCGGTTTTTTGCTCCGGTTATTATTCTTTTAGAACCTTCCATCGAATCCATATACATTACTGCATCTACCATGTGTTCTAAAAGTTTGGGTCCGGCTATATTGCCCTGTTTGGTTATCTGACCGGAAATTATAACTCTTAAATCATTGTTTTTAGCTAGTGTCGTTAGCCGGTTTCCGCATATCTTAACCTGCTTAACGGAGCCTGCTGTGCCGGAGGACGACGAATCTTTTAAAGCCTGTATGGAGTCAACAAAAACCACATCCGGTGAAATATCTTCAACTATTTTTTCCACTTTATCCAAATTGCCGGTTCCGGCAACTGTAATATTATCCCCATTTATTTTTAAACGTCTAGAATGTACTTTTACCTGTTCGGGGCTTTCTTCGCCGCTGACAAATAAAACTTTATTGGACTTTTCTGATAAGCTCTCGGCCAGCTGCAAAAAAAGAGTGCTTTTCCCCACACCCGGAGGTCCACCTAGTAAAACCACTTCTTTTTTAACCAGACCCCCGCCGAGCATTCTGTCAAATCCAGCGGCATCGGTGGACAACCTGTCTTCGATAGATGGAGATATATCTTTTAATTTACTAAGTCCGGCGTCCAGAGTAGTTTCTCCCCCACATTTTTTCTTGTCCAGAGTGAATTTTTTTTTCTCAACAACGGTATCCCATTCCCCGCACCGGGGACATTTTCCCATCCATTTGGCGGCCTGATATCCGCATTCAACACATTCAAAATCAGCCATCAGTCCACTCTTATTTCCAAGCCGGCCCTAAAAGTTGCTTCTTTTAATAAATCTTCACCCGCTACTCCTAATTTTAGATATTCAGTAAGCATTAATTTAGAAGATATCTTCCACCACGGATTTTCAGATCGAGAAAGATCAAATACTTCCGTACCCAATCTCAGCCGGTTTTTAAAAGGATCCCATTCCACACCAACACCTCCGGAAGAACGTATGGCACCACCGTAAATAGTTAAATTATTTATCTTCTTACCAGCCTTTAAAGTAAAAGAATTTACCCTGTCTCCGCCTGAATCAAATATTTCTTTTGAGCTATCCGGCGGAGTTATATTATCTAACCCCAAAAACAGATACCTGTTTTGACCGGGTATTAATGAAAGTCCGGCGGAGCTCCTTAAATTTTCGGTGGCCGGGGTGTAATAAAATTCGGTTTCCCATCTTGTATTAAACCCTTTAGCTCTGTCTACAGCCTGCTGTAAATCCTGTGAAGTTTCAAAAATACTGTCAATCGTCTGCCCTACCTTTTGTCCATAATCTTCGGAAACAAACAGCTTTCCAGCGGCGCTACGGCCTTCTTTTGTGTTTAACAGAAGCTGGTTAAGATCCTCCACCGACCTGCCTATATTTTGGATATTATCCTTAACTTCTTCCCTCTGCTCAATCATAAATTTATCGATCTGCTCTAAAATTGAACCTAGATTGTCGACCGCTTTTCCTAATTTTTTTCCTTCCTCACCCAGGGCCTGATCTAAATTTTTAGTTAGTGAACTTAAATTTTCAAAAGAAGAATTCACATTGCCTATTAAGTCCTTATCCGAGGTTAATGTTTCAAATGAAGTAACTATCCGGTCAATTCCGTTTATCATATCCTCCAGAGTTTCTTCGTAGCCTATAGGGGAGCCTCCGTAAAGCAAATCCGCTTCTTCTACCGGAGGATACTCCGGAGTTCCCGAGTCAATAGTCATAAATGTATTTCCTATAATACCGCTTCTTGTTATATTTATCTGGGCATTTTGATATATATCAATTTCGTCTTCAATCCATACCCGGACTCGCGCCTTGCCGTTATCTAAACTTATATTTCTAACCCGTCCAACTTCTACTCCGGAAATTTTTATAACAGAATTATTTGGTAAATCCGCAATGTTATCAAATAACACATCAAATTCGTACCCCTTTTTTAACGTTACGTTTCCTAGAGAAATAATTACTATTCCCGCGGAAAAAAGAAATAATATTAAAACTAATCCCAGTTTTATTTGTGATTTCATTACAGTATATCTCCGTTTTTTGTTACAATATCCCCCTTACCGGAGCCTTTGATAAACTCCTGAACATCTGGATTATTTGAATTTTTAAAGTCAAGTACCGGGGACACCTCCATGATTTTTCCGTTTTTTAAAAAACCTATCCGATCCGATACTTTGTAAGTCGTTACCAAATCGTGAGTTACCATAATAGAGGTAACGTCAAAGTTTTTCTGCAATTTCACAAAAAGCTCGCATATTGCCTCGGTAGTAATCGGATCCAAACCGGTTGTCGGTTCATCATAAAAAATATACTTGGGCTTAGTAGCAACCGCCCGGGCCAAAGCCACTCTTCTTTGCATACCTATAGAAAGACTTTCAGGTAATTTATCTTCCACCCCTTTTAGCCTTACTGTACCCAGAGTCTCTTTAACTATCCGGTTTATTTTTTCTTCCCGGTAATCGGTGAGCCTCCTTAATCCGAAAGCCACATTTTCTCCTACTGTCAAACTGTCAAATAACGCGCCACCCTGAAACACCATACCCATTTTTGTCTGTACTTTAGACAGCTCGCTCTGAGTAAGCCCGGTTATTTCTATACCATCTACTTTAATACTTCCTGAATCTGGTTTTATCAAACCCAGTATAGTTTTAATAAATACCGATTTACCCGCGCCGGACCCCCCAATAAGAGTAAAAATTTCCCCGTCAAATATAGTTAAATCCACTCCTTTTAGTACTTTTTCTCGTTTAAACTTTTTTGTTAAATTCTGTATTTCAATCATACTATATAATACCCAGGGAATTCAACAGCTGGGATAGAAAATAATCGGAGATCAGTATAAAAAGCATGGAATAGACCACAGCCTGAGTGGTGCTTTTACCCACTCCCTCCGCTCCACCGGTGGTATTAAAACCTTTATAACAGCTTACCGTAACTATTATAAAACCAAAAAAGAAGGATTTAATCAAGCCGTGGATAAAATGAATAATCTGAAGGTGGGACAATATATCGTTTAAATAAATACTCCCCGATACATTAAACGAACGGGTTGTTACAATATATCCGCCCCAAATTCCCGTAATATTGGCCATTAAAGTAATTGCCGGCAACATAATTAGAATAGCTATAAATAAAGGTACCCCCAGATACTGCTCAGGACTGGTTCCAAGAGTGTATAAAGCATCCAGCTGATCGCTAACTTTCATAGTCCCCAGCTGAGCGGCGATAGAAGCCCCAATACGACCGGAAATTACCAGGGCGGTTAAAACCGGCCCCAGTTCCAATACCATGCTAAAGGATACTAAAAGTCCCATAAAAACCGGCCGGTCAAAAAGTTTCTGAGAGGCAATACCGCTCTGCAGAGCCAGCACCATCCCGGTAAATAAAGCGGCCAGAAGAACCAGCGGCAAAGAGTCAAACCCTATTCTAACCATCTGTTTTTTTACATTTTTAGGGTTATCCCAGGATTTAAATATATAAAATAATATTTTTTTTACCATCACCGCAGCACCCCCTATATTATTGGCCATTAAAAGAAATTTGGTCCATATTTTATCTATAAATTGCAATATTATCTTGTACCCGCATACACCCGAGGTACCCTGGACGAAATTCCGGTGGTTATTTCATAATTAATAGTCTGAGCCTGTTCAGCCAGTTCTTCGGCAGTAATATTTTTTGTTCCGGATTTCCCGAGAAGTACCGCCCGGTCCCCTATTTCCACTCCCTTAATACCGGTAACATCAACCATTATCATATCCATGCATACCCGGCCGACCACCGGCGCTCTTTTACCGCAAATAATAACTTCTGCTTTATTGGAAAGCAGACGGGGATAACCGTCCGCATACCCTACACATAATGTGGCGATTTTTGATTTTTTAGGCGCCCGCCAGGTTCCTCCGTAGCTTATGGGAGTATTTTTAGGTACCTCTTTTAAATAGATAATACTGGACGACCACCGCATCACCTGGTTTAGATTATAGGCAGTTTGGGTTGCTCTGGAGGGATATAAACCGTATATAAAAAGTCCGGGACGGACAAGATTGAAAAAAGTTTCTTTAAAATTCATAATCCCGGCTGTATTTGCTGCATGAATAAAAGGAGGAAGTTCATCTATGTTTTCCAGTACGTATCTAAATTTATTTATTTGATCCCTGGTGAACCCTGGGTCTTCATCGGCACGGGCCAGATGGGTGAATATACCCCGGGGAATAAGCCGGGGAACCCGAAGTAATTTATTCCAAAGTTCAACTGCTGTCCGGGGGGACACGCCAATTCTTCCCATCCCCGTATCAACCTTAAGATGAAAAAAAGCTTCTTTATTTTTTTTCCGGGCAATTTTTTCTAAGTAAGTTGCTGAATTCACACTGGCCACTACGGGTGTAAGATTGTATTCAAGAACTTTTCTGTAATTTTCAAACGGATATATGGAACCCAAAATAAGAACCGGTATATCTATAGAATTTTTTCGCAATTCAATACCTTCTTCTATTGTGGCCACTCCTAGAATATCGGCACCTTCACGTTCAAGTAATTTACCGACTTCAATGGCGCCGTGGCCATAGGCATCGGCTTTTATAACCGGCATTATTTTATTTTTGGTGACTTTTTTAACTAGTTGAACATTATTTGTTAAAGCCTGTAAATCAATTTCCAAAAAAGTAGGTCTTAACATAAGCTCTCTTAAATTTTCTGCTTACTGGTAAAATTCCTGAACCGGGTTATCTTTTTCTGAAATATTAAGTCGATGTTACCTGTGGGACCATTTCGCTGTTTTCCAATAATAAGCTCTGCCTTATTTTCTTCTTCGGGCATAATTTCATCTTCCTTTTTATAGTAAGAAGGTCTATATAAAAAAAGAACTAAATCCGCATCCTGTTCAATAGCACCGCTTTCCCGTAAATCCGAAAGCCGGGGTCTTGCGTCACCGCTTCTTTTTTCCGGAGCACGGCTAAGCTGAGACATGGCTATAACGGGCACTTCTATCTCTTTGGCCAGGATTTTAAGACTTCTTGAAATCTGGGACATCTCCTGCTGGCGGTTCTCGTATCTGCCTGCCATTCCGGATATAAGTTGAATATAATCAATAACTATCAGACCCAGATCACTGTGATTTGCCTTAAGCCGCCGGGCCCGGGCTTTCATTTCAATAGGGGTAATATTGGGAGTATCATCTACGTAAATATTGGACTCTTTTATTCGCCCGGCAGCATATGTAAGTGAGGACCACTCGTTTGAACCGACAAAGCCGTCCCTTACCCGGCTAAGCTCAACCTGAGCTTCACTGCAGAGCATTCTGTTTAGCAGTTCATAAGCAGCCATTTCCAGGGAAAATATACCCACAGGAATATTTTTTTCTATACCCACATACTGGGCAATATTAAGTCCAAAAGATGTCTTTCCCATGGCCGGTCTTCCGGCTACAATAATAAGATTACCCTTGTGTAAGCCGGACACCAGTTTGTCCAGATCTCTAAAACCGGTTGAAATTCCGGAAACTTCCTCATCCTGATTAGCTATTTTTTCTATAGTATCTATGGAATTTTCAACCATATTGGACATTTTTTGAAAACCCGACCTTACATTCTGCTGCCTTATATCAAATACCTGCTGTTCAGCTTTATCCAAAATATTCTGGACATTTTTACTGTCTTTAAAACTCTCTTCGGATAACCGGGAAGATACTCTTATAAGTTCCCTAAGCAGAGCCTTATCTCTTACAATCTTGGCGTAATAACCCACATTTGCCGGCGAAGCCACATTATTGACCAGTACGGTAAGATAATCAGATCCACCAATTTTATTCAGACCATTATTTTTATCCAGATCTTCGGCTACCGTTACTATGTCCACCGGTTCATTGCGGTCAAACAACCTCAGGATGGCTTCAAATATAAGACGGTGGGCGGTACGGTAAAAATTTGCCGGCCGCAAAATATCGATACAGGTCAACACCGCATCCTCATCAATGAGTACGGCGCCTAAAACAGATCTTTCCGCCTCTAAATTCTGGGGGGGAACCTTTCCGGAGATCTTTTGATTTACCATAAGCTATATTATTTTTTTACCACCCATACTTTACAAGTAGCTTCAACTTTGGGATGAACTTTAACTTTAACCTTATACACCCCTAATTTCCGGATAGGTTCGTCTATTTTAATATTTCTTTTATCCACATCCAGATCTTCCCGGTTAAGCTTGCCGGCAATGTCTATATTGGTAACCGACCCGTATAATTTTTCATCCTCCCCTACCTCGACCTCTATAGTAACAGAGGTATCCTCAATACGATCAGCTTTCTCTTTTGCCTGTTCAAATTCTTTGGCTTTTTGAGTCTCTATTTTTGCTTTTAAGCTCTCTACTCTTTTTCTGTATTTATCCTCAGCGGGCCAGACAAATCCCTTGGGTAAAAGATAATTTCTGGCATAACCGTCTTTTACATCTACAATCTCGCCAAAACTGCCTAATTTCTCAATATCCTTCTTTAAAATTACTTTCATATGTAATCTCCTTTACACAATTTTATTTCTGAATACGGCTTGTCAATTACTTTTTTCATTTTTATCTATTTTTCTAAAATCAAACCACACGTCTGCTAATCCTGTAGCGGTAAATATCCAAAATCCTCTTAAAAAAAGTACTATCAATACTATAAATAAATTTCTCAACCACCCGGATATATTTATTTTCTCAAAAAAAAACACCGCCAAGCTCATTCCGGTAATCATATAACCGGCTAAAAAGACAATACTTAAATTTCCCCCTGTTAAATTAATTATATTGTAATTACCTATTTTATTGCCCGCTAGATACAGTACAATTCCAATTAAAAGCAGCCAGACCATATTTTCGGGCAGCCGGAATTTTAAAAGACTGCCTGGACTCTTTACCGATTTTCTTTTAAACGATAATAAACTGTAAACCAGATATGAACCGGCTACCGCCCATATTATAGAAAACCCAAAAAAACTCTTCTTAAAAAATTCCACCAGATTAAGAAAAGATTTTTCTATAATAGCCACATGACTGATTTCCAAATCCAAACTGTACATCCCCCCAACACTTTCAGCTAAACCGGACTTTAAAAAAAGAGCAGACTCTTTTATAAAATTTATATCCAGGATCAATTCAGTAACAACCAGCCACAATACCCACAAGGCAATCCATATAACAGAAGCTTTTAATATAATCTGGACCGGCTTTTTGTTTTTTTTAAGTATAAACCGGTAGCTCACTGCATATACTACAAACACCGTCAGATAGGTGTACAGAAAAAAACTATCTTTTAGGCCATAAATCAGTCCCAAAACTAACAGCCAGGACAAAACAGCGGAAAAATATTTATCATCATACAACAAGATCAACTGGGGAATAACCGAAGCAAATAAAAGTATACTGCCCACTACCGGCATGTAACCGGTTAAAAAAATAAGCCCGGCTGAAATTAAAGTATAAACTACAACTTCTTTTTTCAAGACAATTTGTAGGTTAAGATATTTTACCGGGTAAACGGAAGTAGGGCAATATTTCTGGCTCGCTTTATTGCTCTATTTATTTCCCGTTGATGCTTTGCACAATTTCCAGTTCTGGAACTTGGTACAATCCTTCCTCTTCTATTAATAAATTTCTTTAAAAATTCTACATCTTTATAATCGACTTCCCGGCCGGACCGGCAAAGTCTACATCTTCGTCTATATCCCAATTTAACCTCCTTTCAAAAACTATTTTTTTATTTTTTAATCCTATATTTATTTAAAAAGGTATCTCCTCGTCATTGTCTTCGTTAAAACTTCCGCCCGTATCCGTATCTTCATCAAATTCATCTTTAACCGGTATTTCCTTATCAACTGATTCTTTTTTCCCCGAAGAGCTGGCAAAAGAAAGAAACTGTACTCTGCGGGCCACCACTTCTAACTTGGAACGGGGATCACCGTCCGGGCCTTCCCACCGTCTTAAATTTAGTCTTCCTTCAACATACACCCCGCTGCCTTTATCAAGATACTTTACACAGTTTTCAGCCTGGCGATTCCACACCGAAACGGGTATGAAATCTGTATTTTCAACTCTTTCACCGGTCTGTCGATCGGTATATACCCTGTTTACAGCGACATTAAGAGTGGTCACCGCTTTTTCCTGAGGAGTATAGCGTAACTCAGGTTTACGGGTAAGATTCCCCATAATTACTGTCAAATTAGCATAACCAGCCATAATTTTACCTCCTTTTCTAAACCCGGAAATAAATATTTCCGGTCATCCGACAATTTCTTAACTTACTTTTTCCCATCTCGACGTATTATTTATCGGTTCTAACGGTCATATCTCTGATATAAGCTTTATTTAACCGGTAATGTTCACGCAGTTCATCTACAAGTTCTCCGGGAGCTTTAAACTCAATAATATGGTAAAAGGCCCGCAGATGGTTGTCAACTTTATAAGCCATCTGTATTTCCCCTAAAGATTCGCTGGATGAAATTTTTCCATCGTTTTTTTCAATTATTTTTTTGACCTGAGCTATTTTTTCATCAACTTTCTTTTCTGAAAAAGATGACGGAATAGCCATTATTGTTTCATAGGAATGCATATTTTTATACCTCCTTTCTGGTCCTGCCTTTGAGTACCCGGGGGTGCTTCCCCAACAACTCCTTTAGCTGTTTTTTATACTCAAACCTTCGGGCTCTTGAGTAAACAAGAGCAAAGGATCTTATGTTATTTTATAAACTATTTTAACTATATCAAAATTATACTGCTACTGCAACTACAAATACAATCTGCCCGGCAATTAATTTTTTCCGAACATTATTTCCAGTATATCTCCATCCTGGACTATGTAGTCTCTTCCGACTGTACGAATCAAACCCTTATTTTTGAGCCGCGGTAATGAGAATTTCGTTTTTTTAAAATCGCTATAATTGAACACCCTGGCTTTTATAAAATTTTTTTCCATATCCGTATGCACCTTCCCGGCCCCGGTTGTTACGGTAGTTCCTCTCTTCACATTATACCCCTTTAATTCCTCCCCACCGGTGACGGTAAAAAAAGTCACCTGATCAAGCATCACTTTAACCTTCTCAAGAACATTTTCAAGAACGGCTTCATCGGCAGGAAGCGTATCTATAAATTCCTTGCGTTCCCGGCTATCCATATTTAACAGTTCTTTTTGAAATTCTACATCCAGGTATATGACATTTTCTCTTTTAATATCCGGTCTTTCTCCACCGGTAGATATATTGACAAGAATTATTTGGGGCTTAGGAGTAAGCAGAACCCCCTCTTTATCCGGCCCGGGCGGAATTTCCCGCTCCAGTTTTTTAAGTGCCCCGTTATAGTACTCTGAATCAGGATCCTCCTTTAGCCTTCTTTGAACAATTTCAATGTCAGACAAAAAAAGTTCGGTCTCAACCAGCTTTAAGTCCTGCAACGGGGTAGAGCTTTTTGAATCAAACCGGGAAACATTGCCGGATTTAAACGCCCTTACTACATGGACTATACCGTAAACATTTCTTATGGCAGATAAAAATTGATTTCCCAGTCCCTCGCCTTTTGAGGCTCCCGGAGGCAGGCCGGCTATATCGACAAATTCTACAGCGGGATAAGTTACTTTTGATCCCGGAAAAATTTGTCTTAATTTTTCCATGCGGGAATCTTTTAACCGGGCAATGCCCAGGTTGGGTTCTACCGTACAGTACGGATAATTTGAACTGGGAGCGTTATCCCCGGTTAAAAGGTTAAATAACGAGGACTTGCCCACATTGGGAAGTCCAATTATACCGCAATTCATTTAGTGCTAAAATAATGTTGATACAAAAAAATGAATTTCCTGTATAGCTCCGGCAAACACAAGGGATACCACCGCCATGAGTTTCAGTAAAATATTAAGAGACGGTCCGGAAGTATCCTTAAAAGGATCCCCAACCGTATCCCCTATTACTGTAGCCTTGTGAACTTCGGAACCTTTGCCTCCCAGGTTTCCTTCTTCCACCCATTTTTTTGCATTATCCCAGGCTCCGCCGGAATTGGACAGAAATATGGCCAGGGGTACTCCGGAAATCAGGCTCCCGGCCAAAAATCCCCCTAGGGATTTCATGCCTAAAATAGAACCAATCAGAACAGGAATAACTATAGCTAAAACTCCGGGAAGTATCATCTCTTTTAAAGCCCCCCGGGTGGTTATATCCACGCACTTTTCAGAATCCGGCTCCGCTTTTCCTTCCATAAGACCGGGGATTTCCTTAAACTGTCTTCTTACCTCTTCAATTACATGATAGGCCGCTTTGCTCACCGCGTTCATCGTGGCCGCAGAGAAGACAAAGGGCACCACCCCGCCTATAAACATACCAGCCACCACTTTAGGCTGAAG
Source organism: uncultured bacterium (assembly GCA_964476445.1). Taxonomy (GTDB): domain Bacteria; phylum CG03; class SLGR01; order SLGR01; family JAGXOG01; genus CAYZAK01. Next base: position 29,391 of record CAYZAK010000008.1, on the reverse strand, counting down.
AATATCTATAATTGAGATATCAATAGACATAGCGTAAGCTGTAAACAGGGCCAGAGCTGTCAAAGCAGCCGACCCTATGGCAAAACCTTTACCCACGGCTGCAGTAGTATTACCCACCGCATCAAGAGCTTCTGCTCGTTCCCTGACTTCCTGTCCCATTTCAGCCATTTCGGCAATGCCTGCCGCATTATCGGTAATAGGTCCGTAAGCATCCACCGCCACGGTCATGCCGGTTATAGAGAGCATGCCTATAGCCGCCAGTGAAACTCCAAACACCCCGGCCACGGCGTGAGCTATCACTATAGCTGTGGCTATAAATACAAGCGGAATTGCCGTAGACATCATCCCGGTGGCCGTTCCGGAGATAATATTTGTTGCCGCGCCCGTTTTAGAAGCCCGGGCTATTTTTTGAACACTCTTACCGGAAGTAAAATATTCAGCGGTATATCCCACTCCCAAGCCGGCAACTAAACCGACAAGTACCGCCCAGAGAGGATAAAGGGCCTCATACCAGTACATAGACAATAAGAATGTTCCTATAAGTAAAATTATTGACGTAGCAAGCATCCCGTTTCTTAAAGCTCTCTGGGGATGAGCCTTTCCTACTTTTACAAAGAAAACCCCTATTATAGAAGATATAATGCCCCAGCCGGCTATAAGAAAGGCCAGCATAACTCCGTGGGTATTAGGCGAAGGCTGAGCTGCCATTCCTATCACCATGGCTGAGATAAGAGCTCCAACGTAAGATTCAAAAAGATCGGCACCCATACCGGCCACATCACCAACATTGTCCCCAACATTATCGGCTATTACCGCCGGATTCCGGGGGTCGTCTTCGGGGATCCCGGTTTCAACTTTTCCTACTAGATCAGCTCCTACATCGGCTGCTTTGGTATAAATCCCCCCACCTACCCTGCCGAACAGAGCTACGGAACTGGCCCCCATGCTAAAACCGACTATTAAATCTGTGGCCTGTTTTAAACTATCTACCATAGTAAGTTCAAAAAGGCCAAACCTGATTAAAATTAAAAATACTCCCGACAGGCCTAAAAGACCTAAAGATACCACACTCACCCCCATAACCGCTCCTCCAGGAAACGCAACCCCCAGACCTTCGGAAAGACTTTTTGAAGATGCCTGGGCGGTTCTTCCGTTTGAAGATGTTGCTACTCTCATACCTATATAACCGGCCAGCATGGAACATCCCGCTCCTATTACAAAGGCAAACGCACTGGATTTAGCTATACCAAAGAAAATAATAATAGCCAGAACAAGAACAAATACAAGAATCCAGCTGTATTCTCTTTTTAAAAATGTCATTGCCCCCCTCTGTATTTTCCGGGAAATTTTACGGACTTCCTGGCTCCCCGGGTCATGCTTCATAACGCTCCGGGAAGTAAGCCAAACAAAGATCAACCCTATAACTCCCGTAAATAATGCCACCCACACTGAACTGTTTTCCCACATTAACATTGCTCCTCCTTTTTCATAACTTTATAACTTTTTTCTGTAATTTTATTACCATTGAATTTAAAAAACGTTAAATTCCCTAAATATAACCAAAATAAAAATTTCAGGTATTAAAAATCTATTATAATGTATTTTATTTTAATTTCAATTATATTTATTCATCGTTTCCTGAATACCCTGATTTAAATAGTGCATAATGGACTGTTTTATGTAAATTAGGGTATCCTGTAGTTCTGTTAATTCTCTTTTATTAAATCTGGAAAGAACGTATTTTATTTTATTTTTAACTGAAACACCACCGATCCCTATCCTCAGCCGGGGAAAGTCTTCGGTATCCAGCTGTTCTATCACTGACTGCAACCCATTGTGACCGCCGGCTGAACCCCGGGGCCGATATCTTATTTTTTTAAACGGTAGATTAAAATCATCAACTACTACCAGTATTTTGCTTTTTCCCGCCGGTAACCTTTTTAGGAGACACCGGACTGCTTTTCCGCTTCTATTCATAAAAGTTTGAGGTTTGGCCACAATACAGGATTTTTGAGTGGATAAAAGGGTATTGCATTCCCGGTGAAACTTAAAGTTATCTCCCATAATATCGGCAACCATAAAACCAATATTATGGCGGGTATTCTTATGTTTTTTGCCCGGGTTCCCCAGACCTATAATTAAGTTATCCGGCAACTGTCTCTTAAACGGTTTTTCTTTATTTATTCCTTTTCGGAACCGGCAGGCCCGCCCTCCCCTTCTTTGGATTCTGTCTCTTCGGCTTCCGGTTCATCTTCCGGTTTTTCCCCTATAACCTCGGGTTCGGTGGCCTCTTCTAATTCTTCCTCTTCGGGCTCGGTGATTTCCGAAGGCGGAACCACGTTAACGGCCAAGGCATCGGCAGCAGTTAACACTTCAACCGCATCTCCGGTTTCAATATCCCCCACCTCCAGTCCGTCTCCTATACCTAAATCGGAAACATCCATTACAAACTTATTGGGAATATCGGTGGGCAGGCAACTAACTTTAATTTTTCTTACCATATGTTCAAGAACTCCGCCATCCTCTTTTACCCCTTTAGCCTCTCCGTCAAGTTCAAGAGGAATTTCTCTGACTACTTTTTCGGTAAGTTTAATCTGGCACAAATCTAAATGAATTATCTTAACGGTCACCGGATGTACCTGAATCTCTTTAATAATAGTAGTCACCGGTTTATTGCCATCCACTTTAAGTTCAATCAACACATTTTCGCCATGGTCTGTAGCTATTACGTCTTTAAATTCTTTTTCCTCTATTATTATAGAAGTATTATCAACGTCTGGGCCGTAGAGCACCGCCGGAATTCGCCCTTTGTTCCTCAGCTTGTTTAACCTGCTCTTTTTAAATACTGTTCTCTCTTCTGCCTTTAATTTTACTGCGTCTGACATATATGCTCTCCTTTTTAAATTTTCTTATACAAACAAATCGCTGACCGAAGTCTCCTCGTGTATCCTCCGGATAGCCTCCCCCAGTAATTCTGATACTGACAATATCTTAATATTTGAATTCTTTTTCTTTTTACCGGTATCTATGGTATCGGTTATTATAACTTTTTCCAGCTGACTGCCTTCTATCTTCTTTACCGCATCTCCGGAAAGGACGCCGTGAGTACAGGCCGCATACACCTTGCGGGCTCCGTTATCCTTTAAAGCGTCGGTGATTTCAGTTAGCGTTCCGGCAGTATCAGCCATATCATCTAAAATAAGGGTATCCTTGTTCTTTACATCCCCCACAACATTATAAACTTTAGAGACATTGGGCTCGGGGCGGCGTTTATCCACTACCACCAGGTCCGCCCGTATTTTTTTGGCCAAGTTCCTGGCCCTCTCCACTCCCCCAGAGTCCGGAGCAACAACGGTTAACTTACGTAGATCAAAATTATTTAAATAATCTATTATTACCGGAAAAGCTAAAATATTATCCACCGGACAATCAAAAAAACCCTGAATTTGCTGGGCGTGAATATCCATGACTAGAAGCCGGTCCGCTCCGGCCTTTTCTATCATATTTGATACCAGTTTGGCGGTTATGGGCACCCGGGGGCTTTCTTTTCTATCCTGTCTGGCATACCCGAAATATGGTACAACCGCTGTAATTCTTTTGGCCGAGGCCCGCTTTAGGGCGTCAATCATAATCAAAAGTTCCATTAAATTTTTATTTACCGGCGGCGAAGTACTCTGAACCACAAAAGCATCTGTACCCCGGGCGTTTTCGTAAATTTTAATTCTGCATTCCCCATCTGAAAATTCACCAACATGGGCTTTACTTATTTTGACCCCCAGATAATTACATATCTTTTCGGATAACTTCCTGTTAGAATTACCGGAAAATATTTTCATTTTATTATCCATTATTTTTCCCTTCTTTTAGTCTCTCAAGATAATTATGTGCTTTTTCCAATTGTTCGGGGGTATTAACCCCCATCACCTGCCTTCTATTTCCAATTTCATAGTGTACATCCAAGTCTTTATTTATTACAATTTCTACCAAATCGGTCAAGTAATATTCTCCGGTAACCGAGGATTTTTCGACCATATTAAGATATTTCTTTAAGTTTTTCCGTTTAAAGCAGTATATTCCGCTGTTTACTAAATCTATATTTTTTTCTTCCGGGGTCGCTTCTTTTTCTTCAACTATCTTTTCAACCCGGCCATCTTCTATAACCAGCCTGCCGTACCCCGAAGGATCCTCAACTTTTGCAGCAAGAACGGTTACGTAACTGTCTTCCCGGCAATGTTTTAAAAGAAGTTCCTTTAAATCCCGGGGGGAGATAAGGGGAATATCAGCGCAGGTCACCAGAATGTTTCCATCCGCCGTACATTTTCCCAGAGCTACTTTCAATGCATCTGCGGTGCCCAGAGGTCTTTTTTGCCGTACAGTAATACATTCCATCCTCCGGGCGGCTTTTTTTACCCGGCCATTGGATTCAACGACAACCAACCGGATCGGTTTTAATTCTTTTCCCGCCTTTACTATTCTCTGAAGCATACTTTTTTCCCCAATTTTTTTGAGGGGTTTAGGGAGGGAAGATTTCATCCTCTTTCCCCGGCCTCCGGCAAGGACGACTAAATTAAGATTTTTATCCATAAATACACCATAAATTAAATTTCAGCTTAGCATTATACAAAAAAAACAAATCATTTTCAATTTTTCACTAAAATATTGAATTCCCGAACCAAATATTTTATTTGACAAATTTATTTTAATAATTAAAATATTTGAATATTGAAACATTATGGAATCAAAAGAAACTAAAAAATTTTTAGATAAAACTTTTTCAATTAATCCCAAAATGAAAAAGATCTTTAATATTAAACCGGGAAATATACTCCACCGAATCGGATTGAGTTTACCCCAGTTATTGATGTTAAAAATAATTTATCACTGCGACAGGCCTCCCAGTTTAAGTTACCTTTCTCAAAGAATGCAATTTTCTAACTCCATGATAACCCATTTCATCGATTTCTTGGTAGAGAACAGCTTTATCACCCGTAAAAGAGATCCGGAGGACCGGAGAGTTGTCCGAGTATCTTTAACCGGGGTCGGAAAAAAAGTTATTGATCAATTTAAAAAACATCAACGGGAAGAATTTAAAAAAATATTACGTAATTTTAATCCCCGGGACAGAGAACAGTTCATTAAGTCCATAGAAAATATATACCGGATAGTAACTAAATATGAGTAGATTTCAAATAAAAATTATACTAATATTGATAGCCGGTTTTACATTTTCAGAACTTCAGGCCGGTCAAAAAGAAGCCGCTCTAAATCTGGATATTGACAGGGCAGTATCAATAAGTCTGGAAAGAAATGACAGTTTAAAAGCCGCCAGAAAAAACATTAAAGAAGCCCGTGGGGGATTGATAACCGCCCGGGCCGGGTTTTTTCCTTCCCTTTCGGTAAGCGGCTCTCACGTTTATCTGGACCAAAAGATGCAAACCACCGCCGGGATAGATCCTCTGACCGGAAGAATGATATCAGAGTCCCTGGGCAGGGACCGCTTTTCTATAACCGGTTCGGTAAGACAACCCCTTTTTACAGGATTCAGGAATTACAGCAACTACCGGCGGTCCCGGGATAACCTTAAATTACAGCAAACTAATTACCGGGCCGAAAAAAACGAGCTTATCTTTAAGGTGAAAGAGGCCTATTACCGGGCCCTTCTGACCAAAGACCTGTTGGAATTAAACCGGGAGGTTAGCCGCCAGATAGAGGAACATGTACTCCAGACAGAAATAAGATATGAAAACGGTCTGGCATCCAGACTGGAGCTCTTAAGAGCCCGGGTGGAGTTGGATAATCAGAGACCAGACCTTACAGAAGCCAACAACCGGTACCGGCAGACCAGATCGGCTCTTAAGGCCCTTCTGGGAATTGATATGAATAAAACTATAGAGTTGAAAGATACTTTTGATACCCGCAATCATGAATTTAAAAAGTTTGAACCGAATAAAGAAATCAGTAAAACTTTAAAAAACAATCCCAGTATACAGGCTCTGAAAATTCAAAATAAAATGGTTCAAAAAAATTTAACAGTTGCCCGATCTGAAAGATACCCGAATATTTTTGCCCTTTACAACTATAACTATGACCGACCGGACCGGGGAATTGATGAGTGGGGGGAAAGCTGGAGTATTATGCTGTCCGTAGAACTTCCACTGTTTACCGGTTTTGCCACCCGTGGAAAAATCAAATCGGCACGGGCTAATGTATATAAGATAGAACATACACTACAGGAAGTTAAGAAAAACATTATTCTGGCAGCGGAAAATGCCGTACTTAAATTAAACCGAGAAAAAGAGACTATTCAGTCCCAGGTTAAAAATGTCAGTCAGGCCAGAGAGGCTTTAGATATAGCCGGAACCCGTTATAAAAACGGTTTAATATCTAATCTTGAATTTATGGATACCCGCCTGGCGGCCACCCGTGCACAGCTGAATTTACTCCGGGCAAAATCAGATTATTTTACTGCTCTTGCCCGGTTAAAAAAAATTACCGGAGGAGAACATTAATGTCTAAAAAAATAATATTTATAACAGGATTGTTGGTATTCGGAGGATTAATTGGCTTAAGAGTTACCACTCTTCAAAAATCTGAGACCCAAAGACAAAACGCCCGGCCGGAGCAGGCCCGGCCGGTCCTAACTGAAAAACCTGTCTACGGCAGTATAGAGGAAACCGCCGCTTTTGTTGGTACCGTAAAAGGTAAAGACCAGTTTAGAATATTCTCCGAAGCCCCGGGACGATTGGTTAAACTTTCTGTTGTCGAAGGCGATGCGGTTAAAAAGGGTCAGGTGATTGCTCTCTTAGACAGGGAAATAACGGGCTCCGACTATGAGCACATTAAAATAAGAACTCCCCTGGACGGACTGGTGGCCCGCATTTATTCGGATACCGGGGATAAAATTGCTCCTGAAACTCCGGTTGCCCTGATAGCCGGGCTGGACAAAGTTAAAATTGACTTCACGGTTTCCTCAAAAGATACCAGCGCCGTCAACCGGGATAATAAAATAAGAGCCCGGGTGGATGCTTATCCTTCTGAAATATTTACCGGTAAAGTTAACCGTTTAAGTCTTGCTTTAGATGAACTTACCAGAACCGCACAGGCCCAGGCTGTTATTAATAATAACAATAATAAATTAAAACCCGGGATGTTTGCCGATATTACCGTAATAAGCTCAGTAAAAGAACAGGCCTTGTTGATACCGGAGGATGCAGTTTTACATGATATTGATGAGGATACTTCCCACGTTTTTGTTTTTAAAGATGGTCAAGCGGTTAAACAAGATTTAGAAACTGGTATTTTGAGCAACCATAAAATTGAGGTACTTTCCGGTCTTAAAAACGTGGATGAAATTATAGTTGACGGACATCATTTTATCCAAGACGGTGAACCGATAAGAAAAATCACTCAATGAAATTATACCAACTCGCAGTTAAAAGAAAAGTAACCTTTATTATGATTTTTATCGGTATCGTGGGGATAGGTTTAGTATCTTTTTTTCAGCTCCAGCCCGAACTTCTTCCCGATTTAACCTATCCGGCAGCCACAATTCAGATAACCTACGAAGGCGTAGGACCGTTAGAAATGGAAAACCTTATTACCCGGCATGTCGAGCAGGGCGTAGCGGCCATAGACCGGGTTGAAGAGATATCCTCATCGGTAAGGGAGGGCCGCAGTGTTACTACGGTTGAATTTGAATGGGGAACGAATATGGATTCCGCCGTAGCCGATATACGGTCAACTATGGATATACTGGGAAGATCACTTCCCGATGAAGCCACCTCACCCATGGTATTTAAATTTGATTTTTCAATGTTGCCTATTATGTTTATCGGGCTAAGCGGTCCAATGGACAGGGCCCAGATGAGAGAACTTTCCGAAAATGTAGTTGAACCCAGACTGGAGAACGTCGAAGGAATCGCTTCGGTTACCACCGGCGGCGGCCGGGAACGGGAAATACGGGTGGATTTGGACCGGGCGGGGATAGAATCTCTCAACATCCCTATAACCCGGATTATCTCCGCAATTGGAAGTGAAAATATAAGCCGTCCGGCCGGTGACATTAAAACCGATAAAAGAGAATACCTCATAAGAACCGACAGTGAATTTAAAGACATGGCTGATATGAACGACATTATTATAGATGTTAAAAATGGCGCGCCCCTGTTTTTAACCGATGTGGCCCAATTGAGAAACACATACAAAGAACCGGTAAACCAGATGAAAATGAACGGAGAACCGGCAGTTATGCTTGTCATCCAACGACAATCCGGAGCAAATACCGTTCAGGCAGCCAGAAATGTCAAGGAAGCTATTCCCCGAATAAAAACCGAACTTCCACGGGGAGTAGAATTTAACATTTTAACTGACACCTCGGAATTTATTGAAAAATCCATAGAAGATTTAGGGGCAGTAGCCGTACAGGGAGGCCTGCTGGCTATAATTATTCTGCTTTTTTTCTTAAGAAATTTAAGAGCCACTTTTATAATTGCCCTGGCCATCCCGATTTCCATTATATCATGTTTCACCGCTATGAGAGCCGGCGGCGTAACTCTCAATGTTATGTCCCTGGGCGGTCTGGCCCTGGTGGTTGGTATGCTTGTGGACAACTCCGTTGTTGTACTTGAAAATATTTTTCGACACAGGGAAGAAGGGGAAACGATGGCCGAAAGCGCCGTATGGGGAACCAATGAAGTGGCCATGCCCATTATCGCTTCCACCCTCACTACAATTGTTGTGTTTTTACCCATATTTTTTATACCTGGAATTGCCGGAGTTTTATTTAAAGAGCAGGCCATAACCGTAACCCTATCACTTGCAGTATCCTTATTTGTGGCTTTATCTTTAATCCCCCTGTTAAGCTCCATACTCTTAAAGTTAAAAGATAAAAAAACTCCCTCCCGAAAAATTTCCAGATTTTCCGAGAACTTTATCCGATGTATGGAAAATTATTACGGCAAGGTTATAAGATGGGCTCTGGGACACCGCAAACTGGTTATTTTTACCGTACTTATTTTATTTATTGCCAGCATACTGGCCGTTTTTCCTCTTAGATGGGTACCCACTGAATTTATGCCCCGGGTAGATCAGGGGTCGGTGGATATCAATATTGAAATGCCGGTAGGAACTAATCTTGACACCACTATTAAAAAAACTGAACAGATAGAAGATATAGTATTTAACTCTATTCCCGAAATACAAAGTTCAAGAACCCGCGTTGGCCCCGGCGGAGGTCCCGGAGGTGGTGGGGGACGGACCGGCTCTCACGTTGCCCAAATATCTCTAGAACTGGTGGATCTTTCCCAACGGGATAGAACTCAAGGGGAGATAACTTCAGATTTGCGGAGTAAACTTAAAGATATTACCGGCACTGAAATAAGATTCGGCAGCGGAAGATTAATGGGCGGATTAATGGGAGGCGGAGACTCTATTGAAGTAGAAATTTACGGTTACGATCTGGATACAGCTAAAAACCTGTCCAGAAAAGTTGAACAAATCCTTGAAAATATATCCACAATAAGCGATATCAACATATCTTTAGAAGAAACCAGACCGGAATACAATATTGATATAGACCGGAAAAAAGCCGGGATGCTGGGACTTAACCCCGCCGCTATTGCCGGACAAATAGAAGCCTACGTCCGGGGCCAAACAGCAGGTTATTTAAGAATAAGGGGGAATGAATATCCTATTACCGTAAGATTAAAAGAAGAGGATAGAAAAGATATACAGCAACTTGAAAATCTGCCGGTAGCCCGGGCAGGGGGAACTCCGGTAAAGTTAAAGTCTTTTTCCCATATTAGACCGGCCATGGGACCGGTGTCTATTGAAAGAAAAAATCAGAGCAGACTGGTAACCGTCAGCGCTGATTTCACCGGACGGGATCTGGGAGGAATTAGCGCTCTTATCGATACTCAACTTGAAGAAATAAACTTACCCCCGGGGTTCATAGTTAGAATGGCCGGAGAAGCCCAAGAACAGCGAGAATCTTTTTTCTGGCTGGGCCTGGCCTTTCTGGGGGCGGTTATCCTGGTTTATATGGTCATGGCATCCCAGTTTGAATCCCTGCTGGATCCGTTTATAGTAATGTTCTCCATCCCCCTGGCCCTTATCGGGGTTATTGTCCTGTTTTTTTTCACCGGGACCAGTTTATCGGTTATCTCTCTTATAGGTATAATCATGCTCACCGGAATTGTGGTAAATAATTCTATAGTACTGGTGGACTATATTAATCTGCTCCGGGCCCGGGGGCTAAATTTAAATCAGGCCGTTATTACAGGAGGCCAGAAAAGGTTGCGACCGGTTCTTATGACTGCTTTTACTACCATGCTGGCGCTTGTACCCATGGCTATTGGGCTGGGGGAAGGGGCGGAATTAAGATATCCGCTGGCCCGGGCTGTTGTAGGAGGACTTTTAGCCGCAACAGTACTGATATTAATAGTTATTCCGGTGATATACACCATATTTGAATCCCATCTGGGTAAAAAAGGAGGTTCGTTTTGAAACTTATAACCGTAATCTATAACGCTGCCATAGAAAGCAAAGTACAGAAATGTCTTAACTCCTGCCGGATAGAGGGATATACCAAAATACCAAGGATACACGGTAAGGGGAAAACCTCCGGCCCGCGGTTAAATACTCATGTCTGGCCGGGAGTTAACCACGCAATTATTGTCGCCTGCGATGAAAACAAAAAAAACGAACTGGTAAAAAAACTTAAAAATTTTAAGCAGGAAAATCAGTCCAAAGGCGTAAAAATTTTTATTCAGCCTTTAGAAGAAATTATCTAAAATTTTTAAAGAATAAAGTATAGTTATTCTGAAGTTCGAGAATCGGAAAGTATATCAGAACTCTCAATAAGTTCCCGGAAAAGTTCTTTAACCGTAGTGATTTCCTCTATTCTGAAAGCATTTTCCCCGGCAAAAGCAAAACCCTCATCCAGGTTCCCTACACAGGCTTCCGTAAGAGCAAGACAAATACAGTACGGGGCTTCCTTAAACTTACAGCTTTTAAGACATTTTCCCGGACAGGTAAATTTTTGACTGTGACCGTTAGCTATTCTCTGTAGAAATTTATTATTTATAGCTCGTCCCGGCAATCCCACCGGAGAATCTATAATGGCAATATCTTCTTTATTACACTTTACATAACTTTCCTTAAAACCCAAGGATGCATCGCATTCTTCGGTAGCCACAAATCTGGTGCCAAGCTGAACTGCCTCGGCTCCCATATTCATGTATTTATCAATATCCTCTCCGGTGTATATACCTCCGGAAGCTATTACCGGTATATTTTTATTGTATTTTTCCCGGTACTTTTTAATCTCTTCAATCACTTCGGGAAGAATATTTTCCAGTCTGTACTGAGATGAATTAATCTGTTCTTTTTTAAACCCAAGATGCCCCCCGGCTTTTGGCCCTTCCACTACAACTCCGTCGGGAATATAATCATAATTTCGGTCCCACGCTCTAAAAATTATTTTTGCCGCACGACGGGAAGAAACTATAGGTACAAACTTAGTAGGAGAATTTTTAACTGTGTCAATGGAAACTGTTTTAGGAATTCGTCGGGGAAGACCGGCACCGACAAATACCACATCCGCTCCCTCCTCATAAGAAGTTTTAAAAAGCTCGGCGTAATCGGATAAAGCTACCATTAAATTTATTCCGATAACCCCGGAAGTCCGGCTTTTGGCCCGACGTATATGCTTTTTAAGAGCTCTGCGGTTGGCTTTCATAAAATCAGAAAGAAAATCAGCCTCTCTCATTCCTATTCCGGTAGCTGATATCACTCCCACCCCTCCCTGCTGGGCAACAGCTGAAGCCAGCCCCGAAAGAGATACGCATACGCCCATCCCACCCTGGACAATGGGCACATCTACATGAATATCGTCTATATTTAAATGTTTCTTTATATTTTTAAAACCCATTCTTATACCTAAAGTACCCGGAATTATCCCAGAAACGGTATTTTTTTCAATATCAGCCCATCTGGAATTTCCGACAAACATTCTACAACGTTATTTATTCAATAAAATTTATTTCAATCTATGTTATTAAATATAATATTTTTAGATTATTGTCAAACTCAAGTTAAAGAAATGATAGCTACGCCCGTATTAATAAATACAATAGAATGCTATATTCTAATCTATATTTAATCAATACTATTTTAACTTTAAGGCATTTTGAGGGCAAATTTCAATACATTGACCGCATTTTAAACAGTCCCTCTCCTGCAGAACTATCCAGTCACTCGATCCTTTATACTTAGTAATCTTAATCTGAACGGGACATATACTTTCACACGCACCGCATCGGATGCATAATTCTGAGTTCAACTTTAAAGGTTTTTTGTTTTTACCACCTAAGTTAGAAAGAGTGCCTACCGGACATACAAAACACCAGGTTCTTGAATGTATAAAAAGAGCAGCAAATACACCCGCGACCGTTGTTGCTGTCAAAAGAATTACAAAAAACTTCCCCATAACGTAGGGTTTGGGCCATCTTACATAAAGCTGTACGCTCATAGTTACCATTAATAAAAATAAAATAAAAATTCTCAGGGGAATTCTTTTTAAAACCGTGGGGATTCTTTTTCCGGCTCCTATATATTTCCCAAAGATATCGTAAAAGCTGCCCCGGGGACAGTACCAGTCACACCATTTACGCCCTTTTACCAGCCCCACACTCACTCCCCCGAGCATACACAGGACTATAAAATATCCCAGAAGAGGAAAAAACCAACCTGCCGTAATAAGCAGGACAAACATAACTGCCAAAACAGCCTGTTTTTTAAACCGCCTTTTAAAAAAGTGTTTATTACTCATTCTCTTACTCTTAATGTTTTAAATCCTTTAAAATTTTGTTTTCCCTCTCCAGGTTTTTGAGCAATACTTCTCTCATTAACTGACAGGCCTTAATGATTCGCCGGTCCCTTATTTTGTAGTAAACTCTTTTTCCAGACCGCCGGGAAACCACAACCGAATTTTTAACAAGAACACTCATATGCTGGGAAAGATTGGACTTACTTATATCCATTTTCTTAAGAAGCTCACCGGCTCCGTGTTCTCCCTTTTTTAGAATATGAATAATCTTAAGCCTCCGGCCGTTGGCCAGCGTTTTACAAATTTCCGCCTGTTTTTTATATATTATTTCCATTTCCTTAAAATCAGTTTATAAGTTTCTAAACCTATAAACACTCTACTAATTAATTTATCTTTGTCAAATTTTAGCAGGCCCACTTTTCCCGGTTCTTTTAATTTTTTCTAAAAAATGTGCATATCTGTAATCTTGTTAAAAATAGAGATTTCTATTATAATTATTGTGTATGAAAAAAATAATTTTTCTCTTTATTACAGGTATATTTTTAACTGCGCAGAATTCCGGGGCCTATCCCGACCTTAAGGTTAGGGACATATCTTTCAGTACGGATTACCCCACCGCCGGGCAGGAAATTGATATATCCGCGGACATTACCAATACCGGAGAGAATTACAGAAATCCGGCAATGGAATATGATCCCCCCACTTTAGCAGGATTTAGCCATGTATTCTCAGGCAGTTCAACAGCCCAGTCGTTTTATTTTAACTCAGATATTAAAATTTCAGGGGTGAATGCCACAGTCTGCAACTTTGGAGAGGCAAACGCTCTTACGGTAAGCCTTACCCGGAGCACCGCTACTGATGCGGGATCCCTTCCCGTACCGGAATATAATCCCGCAGAAAATAATGTAGAGGCCATTATAGCATCTACTCAAACAATCATTCACGAAACTTCAGTTTATGGAGAGGGACAAACATGGAAGGAGGCTGACTTTAAATTTAATGCTCCGGTAACTCTCAAAAAAAATACCACTTACTGGATGGTGGCCGAAAATACCGCTACTGCCAAAGAGGATGGATATGGTTGGCTGGGACATTTTCATCAGGGCGATTATTCGGGTATGAACTCCATAAAAATTACCGGAGACATATGGATCACTACTGATACTTACAGTACATTTTTTAAGATTAGCCAGGTGACTAATACAACGGTGGGATTTTACAGGGTAAACCCGGACGAAAGTGAAGTTTTTCTCGGGGAGCATCCCGTGGGTCCAGTGGACCAGGGGACTTTCCGGACCACTTCGATAAGTACTTTTACACCTTCGCCGGGCAATTACAAAATTTACGCTTTGATCAACAGCACCGACGGCGCTAACCCTTTAGATATTATAGAGACCAATTTAGAAAACAACAAAAGAACCGTGGCTTTATCCGTACTGTACGATAAAAACACTAAAAATACGGTATCAGAAGGAAATATTACCGTGACCCTTGAACCCGGGTCCGTCGACGATAACTACATATTAAAGATTAATCCCGGTCCCCGGGCTGAAGCCATATCCACCGCCAATTCAAAGCTTGAACGGGACGGAGATCCGTTCTCATATCCCATCCCCGACTTCGATGCGGAAGTGACTCTCAAGGATTCCCGGGGAAATATTTACGACAGTCAGTTCAATAAACCGGCCTCCATAACCTTTGATTACTCCGGAAGTTTAGAAAATAATCTAGTTGACGGAAAAGTTCTTGACCAGACCCTGAAACCCTACATCTTAAACCAGGATCATAAACTCTGGATAAGAATACCCGATTATCGGATTAATCAAACTAAAAATACCGTTACCGCCAGGGTAGATAACTTTTCGATTTTCAATCTGATAGGTTCGGGGCAATCCAGTCTGGGTGATGCTTACGCTTTTCCGGTCCCTTTTAAACCCTCAGAACACGATAAAATAAATTTTACCAATATTTCTTCAATGTGTACCATTAAAATTTATACTTTACACGGGGATTTAATTGAAACCATTAATCACGTAGGCGGGGGAACCGCAAGCTGGGATAATATAAACGCTGGAAGCGGAACCTACATCTACACTATTGAAAACGAGAATGATTTTAAAAAAGGTAAGTTAATGATAATACGATGAAAAAATTAGCCTGTACAATTACTATATTTTTTGTCTTTTTTTCAAATCTTAATGCAGCCGGTGAATCGGGGGCTGAATTCTTAAAATTTGAAACCGGAGCCCGGCCCATGGGTATGGGTGGAGCCTATGCCGGGCTGGCCGATGATATTAACGCTCTGTGGTGGAATCCAGCTGGCCTGGGCAATCTTGAATTTAAGGAATTTACCTTTATGCACAATGAAGCCGGTGAAGGCATCGGCCATCACTTTTCTTCTTTTATATACCCCGTCGCTCCATTACGGGGGACCCTGGGCGGGAGCGTAAATTATTTTTACGTAGATGACATACAGGGATACGATGAAGGCGGAATGCCCACGAAAAAACTAAAAGCCGATAATTTAGGAATAAACCTCGCTTACGGCCTAAACTATTTATCTCCTTTTTATTTAGGAGTAACGATGGGTTATTTAAAAGAAAATCTGGCCTCTTATTCGGATTCTACTTTATCGTTGAATGCCGGCCTGATATGGGATACCCCCGCAGAAAACTTAAGACTGGGCCTTAATCTTATGAATATGGGCGGCGGCTTTGAGTATATAGAGGAGGTTTCTCCCCTTCCCTTCAAGGTTAAAACCGGGTGCTCCTATCGAGCCAAACTTTACGGACTGCCTTTAATTTTAACCGCAGACGCCAATTTCCCCAAGTACAGGGACAGTTACTACAATATCGGTTCCGAAGTTCAGTTTTTTGATCTTTTCGCTGTCCGGGGGGGGTACAACTCTAAAGAATCCCCGGCCGGCGGACTCCGGCTGGGTGGCGGACTTAAAAACAAAAATATCTCTTTAGATTACGCCTGGAACCCGCGGGGGGATCTGGCTCCTTCTCACCGGTTTTCGTTTTCTTTAAAATGGGGCAGAAAATTTAATGAGGCCGCCATAGAAAAAAATATTCGGGAAAAATTCGAACTGGGAAAAAAATATTATAACGGGGGTAACCTCATACAGGCCTATCAAATATTCAGTACTATTCTTAGAGCCGCGCCACGCCATGAGGGAGCCGGAGAATATATCTCAAGAATTGAACTTAGCATCGAGGACGCTGAAACTTCTAAAATAATAGAAGAAGCCCTGAGAAAAGGTAAAGAATATTTAGACGGCAACGAACTGATAAAAGCCGGAGAACAGTTTGAAACAATACTAAAACTAGATCCCGATAACCAGAGGGCCCGGGACTATATAAAGACAATCGATGAACGGTTTGAAAGCGTTGAAGAAGCTATTCTGGATCGGGCCATGGAAAATTTCCAAGCCAGTAATTTTGATAAAGCCTGGGAGGAATTTCAGAGAGTTTTAACCCTTAACCCCGATAACCATACCGCTTCCCGGCATATTGAAAAGATTGAACAGAGAAGAAAAGAACAGGAGCAGATTAAACAGCGCTTGCAACAAGAACGGGAAAGCCGGATTCTTAGACGGCAAATCTCTTCCCATATGAATTCGGCGGCCGCCAATTTCAGAAACGGTAACTGGGAGCAGACAGTCAGTGATTATCACCAGGTACTTGAGCTGGAGCCCGGTCATTCCCAGGCCCGAAAATCGCTGGCTGATACCCTTTACAGACAGGGAGACGAATTTTATAAAGAAAACAATTTTATCTCCTCTAAAGAAAAACTTATTCAGGCACTGGAATACGATCCTGATATCCGGGAAGCTATTGAACTGCTTGAAACCGTAAAACAAGAAATGAGTGAAAAGGCTGCCGACTTAAACAGGCAGGCACTGTCCCGCTATTCCGCCGGGAATCTCACCCAGGCCATTCACCTTTGGGAAAAATCTTTAGAATACAATCCCGATCTTGAACAGGCTGCTGGAAATCTCAGAAGAGCAAAACGGGAACTCAGGGATTAGATGAAACTCAAAACCAAATTCAGTCTTCTCACCTGCACCCTGACCGTTTTAGTTGTCATGGGAGTATCCGTTTTCTTTTATATTGCCGAGCGGGAACTTCTTTTTGAAGAAATTCATGAGAATAAAACTTCACTGGTAAACGGCCTGGCTGAGAGCAGCCGGGAATCGGTTATTACTTCCAACCAGATAATGTTAATTAACTATATAAATCAACTTAAACGCGGAAACCCGGAAATCTCTTTTGCTGCTTTTTATACACCGGACGATGATATAATCGCTCATTCAGATAACCAGTTTATTGGCCGGAAAATGACCGAGCAGGTAAAAAATGTAGGAGAAATTTCAACCGTATTACAAACTATATTAATAGATAATGAAAAAAGAGGTACAGTTATAGTAGGCTTTTCGGATAATTTCATCAGAGACAAAGTCCATAACACTCTGGCCCGGACCCGAAAACGGATTGCCGCCGTTGGAGGCGGGGGACTGGTGATCGGCTTTATCGGAGCTTTAATTCTATCAACAATAATGACTAAACCGATACAAAAAATGACCGGCGCCGCAGAAAGGATCGGAGAAGGACATCTGGATACAAAAATAGATATCAACCGGAAAGACGAACTGGGCACCTTGGCCGAAGACCTTAACAAAATGGCCAGGAAATTAAAGGAACTGGATGAAATGAAACAGGATTTTATCTCCAGCATCACTCACGAATTTAGGTCTCCGTTAAATGCCATGGCCATACATTTCGATCTGCTTTTTAAAGGCCGACTTGGAAAGGTGAACGAAAAACAAAAAAAATCTTTGACAGTTTTAAGAAATAATGCTAAAAGATTAGAAAAATTCATTAACGATCTTCTGGATATTTCTAAAATTGAAAGAGGCAAAATGGAAATTATATCTGAAAATTTTAACCTTATACCTGTAATTGAGGAAATATTCAGCCTTTACCGGGTTCAGGGTGAAGAAAAGAATTTAAATATGGAGAAAAAAATGCCTGATAAACTTCCTCTAGTAAATGCGGATCCGGACCGCACAAAACAGATATTGAGTAACCTCTTAAACAACGCCATAAAATTTACCCCCAAAAACGGTCAGGTTACTGTTACCGCCCGGACCAGTTCCCCTGATTTTGTCAAAGTATCAGTTGAAGATACGGGGATGGGGATACCCAAAGAACAGCAGAAAGGTATCTTCAGCAAATTCGAACAGGTTAAAGGCATACGCAAAAAAATAAAAGGACAGAAGGGAACCGGACTGGGGCTGGCTATTGCTAAAAATATAATAGAAGAACAGGGGGGGGGAATAGGATTGGAATCAGAAGTTGATCGGGGCTCGGTATTTCACTTTACTCTACCTGTAGCTAAAAATGTCTGATCCAAGAATTCTTATAGTTGATGACAATAAAGATGCCCGCCTCGGTCTTGAGCAATACCTGGCCGCCGATAAATTCGCCATACAGACCGCCGACAGCGGCGAACAGGCGGTAACATTTCTGAAAAACAATAGCTACGACATAGTTTTAGCCGATTTAAAGATGCAGAATATAGACGGCATAGGGGTTTTAAAAGAAGTCAAAAAACGGCACCCGGAAACCGAAGTTATTATAATGACCGCTTACGCTTCAGTTGATACTGCTGTAAAAGCAATGAAAGCCGGAGCCTACGACTATGTATCTAAGCCTTTAAACATGGAAGAAATATTACTGTTAATTGAAAGATGTCTGGAAAAACAAAATCTGGCCAGAGAGGTTTACGGTCTTAAACAATTAGTCAACCTGTATGAAGTATCACAAAAATTAAGTACGGTTACCGAACTTAACGAACTCCTTTCCAAAATTATAAAACTTGCCTCTGATTCTCTTAATTCAGACGGCGGTTCCATCATGCTTTACAATGCTCAAAAAAACGAGCTGGAAGTTAAAATAGCCCAGGGAACTTTTAAAGAAAAAGTTCAGGGCAAAAGTTTTCAAATCGGCGAACGGTTCGCCGGGCGTGCGGCGGCCTTTAAAAAACCTTTACTCAGTGAAAATGTAAAAGACCAAAAATGGTTCCATAAACTTCAACAATACGAAGATATAAATTCTGGAATGAGTGTCCCCATGATAGTAAAAGATAAATTAATCGGGGCTGTGAATCTCAAAAGAACTTCAACAGAAAAGAAATTCACTGGGGAGGATATTAAACTGTTATCCATATTTGCCCAGCAGGCGGCCGTGGCCATAGAAAATTCCTTTTTATTTCAGGATTTAGAAAGAGAAAAGAATAAACTTTCCTCCTTATTTTCCAATATGGCAGACGGCGCGATAATGGTAAATAATAATCTAGACATTACTTTAATTAATTCTACGGCCAAGAAATTCCTCCAATGCCAGGAAAAAAAATGGCTGGGAAAAAATTTAAAATCCATAACCGGAGATTTTTCTTCTACCAGTTCCTGGAATAAAATAAAAAATTCAGATCACCGGACAGAAACTTTCGAACTGACCAAGGAAAAACCCCACCCCGTATATCTGTCCGGACTGGCTACTAAGATAAAAAATGAAAATAATAAAACGGTAAATATTATTTTTGTTTTAAGAAATATAACAGATTACAAAAAAGAAACTTTAATAAAAAAGAACTTTTTAAGACTTATGTCTCATAAACTCCGTACTCCTTTAACCGCGGCGTTAGGTTTTTTAGATATGATAAATACTAAAAAAACCCTAAACAAACTTGCCGATGACGAAAAGGAGTATATTGCAATAGTGGATAAAAAGACAAGGCATCTTTCTAATCTTGTGGACAAACTTTTAAGATTTACGCTTTTAGAAACAGAAGAGCTCTCTCTTAATAAAAAAAGAGTTTCCTTAAAAAAATTGACCGAACAGGCACTCAATTCTTTAGAACCTCTTATTAATAAAAATAATGTAAATATAAGCTTAAACGGTTTGGATAAAATAAATGAATGTTATTTGGACAGCGAAAAATTTCAGGAAGTACTGGAGAATTTAATAGAAAACGGTATAAAATTCAATAATAAAGAAGAGAAAAAAATATGTCTAACCGCTACTGAAAAAGATAATAATATTACCATATCTGTCAAAGATAACGGGCCGGGAATACCTTTAAAAAGCAGAACAACTGTGTTTGAAAAATTTCAGCAGTTAGAAGATACGTTTACCGGTCAGGTTGAAGGTATAGGCCTGGGACTTGCTCTGGTAAAAAAAGTAATCCGGGCTCACGAGGGAAAGATTAAAATAAAAAACCGGTCCACCGAAGGCATTAACTTTGTCATAACCCTTCCTAAAAAATAAATTTTAATGATATCCTGTTTTCCCGGGATATTTCGCCCATTTCTCCGGCGGGCAGGGATGCCCAATCTAAGTTAAAATTACCGGAGATTGCCCCCACGCCAAAAGTAAAACCCCCTAAATTTCCGGACCGGCTATAATACCCTCCTCTTAGAAAAAATCCAGGCGCAACAGTATATTCAATTCCCGCTCCCGGACGCCAGCTATCTTCAAGAACTTTACTTAAATCAGCAGAAAAAATAAAACTTTCATACTTGTAAGATCCCCCTACCCTTAAAGACCGGGGAAGATCGTCGGCTTTGGGTTGATCCCCCATTTTTATTTTCTGTCCGGCATTAACTATACCTCCTCCCACACTTAATCCGGGTATTTGGGGGGCTCTATATATGATTCCACCGTCAAGGGCAAAAGCATCTCCGGTTACGGTGTCAAATCCGGGTCCGTCAAAAACTTTTTGCACCAGTTTAATTCCCAGCCCCCAATCTAAATTTTCAGTAAGACTTCTTCCATAATATAGAGAAAACGCTCTTTCCTGCCAGAATAAATCCCCTAATTCCCCCCCCTCTTTATCTATAACAGGTTCCTCCTCATAAAGCATTAAATGAACAGAAACGGCGATTCCACCGGAAAGTAAGGGCATCCCCACTCCCAGATATTCCAGAGAGGCTCCCGGTAACGCATCGGAATGCATGAATCCGGCATTAATACTGTTAAGACCGGCCACTCCGGCGGGATTCCAGTAAGTTGAAAAAATATCCGATTCTTTTGAATCATAACTTTCCCCCATGGCCGACACTCTGGCTCCTATTCCGAATTTTAAAAATTCTGCGCCGGAATCGGCACCCGTGTAGTCCTGACCAAAAAGTTCAGATTTAAAGATAGAAATAGTTATTATAAATAGAAAAATAGTGGTTTTTTTCATAACTAACGCGGCTGGCTTGTACGAAATGCAGCTTAAATTATCAGTGCAGAACCACCATTCTTTTAGTTTGGATGGTATTACCGGCTTTTAGCTGGTACTGATATACTCCCCGGGAAAGCTTTTCCCCACCGTCAAAAACTTCTGAATATTCTCCCGCTTCCTGGTGCTCATTTACTAAAGTAGCTACCTTCTGTCCCCGGACGTTGTACACTTTTAATGTGACATGAGCGGGTTCATCTATACTATAATCTATGTTAGTATCGGGATTAAAAGGATTGGGATAATTCTGGCCAAGACTGGTACCCCCGCTTCCCGTTTGCTGGGTTCCGTCTTCTTTATTTACCGAGGCTATTTTATATCTTGTATAACTAGTATCCGGAGTAGAAATTGAATTGTTTTCTTTATTGATCCGGCTATTGCTAACCTGCTCCCATGTGTTAAGGAACTGATTCCAGCCGTATATTGTAAGAGAAGATAACCCGTATTTACCGGCGTCTTCAGTACTGTAGTGAAGTTTAACGTCACTTTTTGAAGAAGCCGGAACCAGCGCCGGGCCTAAAAGATCTGCATCTGTAATCTCTTCTTTAGTCCCGTCACTGTAAGTTACTACAAGCCTGGGATACCCTTTAACCTCCGAAGTTTCGTAGTCGACAACTATTTCAAAATCATCTCCGCCGTCTTCCCAAACGCCTTTAACGTCTTCGGTCACATCCCATTCATAGCCTTGACCTTCTTCTACAGGCAGGTAATAATATTCACCGGATTCACTGTTAAATCTGTGGTTGCTCTGTCCGGCCGGATTTTTTGATTTTAAGCGATGACTTTTATCCGGCGATGAATAGTTCATCCACACCTGAGCTTTTTTAATGTCGGCACGGTGGGGATTATCGGGGATATTACCTTTAAGTTTATAATTAAATTTTCTCTTTTCGGAGGCGGGAGAATAGTTTTTTATAGTTCTGATTGCATCAGCGCCCTCAAATTCCTCCCCATTTTCCAGTTCACCGGTCACTACCAGACTGAGCTCCTCTGACTGTTCCATAACATGCAATATATCGTCCGCGGATACCTTAACCATAAGTTCATATTCTCCGTCGCCGGTATGATCTTCGTATCCCCAGGGTCTATCTACAGTATAAATGGGATCTACCACATCTCCGGCCACTTCTGTTATTTTAACAGTTTCCTTTACTATATTTTTTACATCCGCGCTTTCTTCAAGACTTAAGTAAATAGTTACAAATTTAATATTACTGGAAAGGTTTAGGGTTTTGGGGTTTACATCTACTCCGGCGACAACTACAGAATCCTCGTCCCCACTATCATAATCCCCCCCGCCAATTGGATCTGGATCAATAATAATGGACCCACCCCCCCACCCGTACGCCACCCCTGTTGCCAGAAGGCAAGCTAAAAGACCAGGTACTACTGAATGTAGTATTTTTTTAATCATTGCTCCCCATTTATAGGGTTTATCCTCATATTTTCTCTACCTGCCACTATAATAGTAATATATAATTACAAATTTTTCAATAGAAATCCGCCAGAAATTTTCAAAAACATCTTTTAATCGACCTAAATCTCACTAAGTATTTTTTCTAAACTGATCTTTATTCTTTTATCTTCCGGGTAGAATAAAAACATTTTGTATGTTATTATTATAATAAAATAAATTTTTATTCGGATACATGAAAAAATTTACAACTTTTACTATTGTAAAAAACGGCCGGTTAGAGCCGTTATTTTTACTTTTGCTAATTTTTCTTTGCCCCGCTTTTGCCGGGGGAGGGACGTTTACAGAAAATTTTAATTCCGAAGAAAAAAAATCCATCGATACCACAGCGGACTGGAACATCCAAGAATCCGTACTTACATTACCCACAACCGTTCTAAAACCCCTCCATCCGGATGAATTTGTACATGCAACTGACGGAACTTCGGAAAGGGGATATATCTTTAAACCCGTCTATGATGGTAAAATAACTTCCCTGGGTAGATACAGACACGATAACTATGAAGGAAATACAATAGTCCGGCTCTGGTCCAATGACGGAGTTCTACTTTCCAGCGCAACCGTGGACGATACTCCGGGATGGTCTTTTAAAAATATATCCCCGGTGGAGGTTTCTTCGGGAACTTATTACCGGGTATCGGTGATATGTGATTCCAAAAGAGCTTACTTTAATACTCAATGGCCCTCTAAACGGGGGCTTATACATATTTCCACCCCCGTAGAATCAGACGGGCAGCAAGGATTTCCCGATGAGACAAAAGATGATATGTGGGGAGTCCCGGATATAGAGTTTGTCTCTGAATATATCTATCCTTCCACGGGAGTGTCTAAAGGTTACGATACCGAGGTCCAGGAACCCCTTTACCTTGATTTCACTTCTTCTATAACTCTTAACGGGGGAGACATCACCTATCTATTTTCAGACAGCCCGGATGATAATTCCTGGACTGAATGGACCGAAAATCTAACGGGACTCTCCCAAAGATACCTGCGGTGGAAGGCAGTACTCGATTCCCCTTCCAGCGCCCTTGCTCCAAAGATACACAATTTAAAAATTAATTATAATTGTCCCCCCCAAAAACCCGTACCCTTTTCTCCCCCCACCGGCCAGGAGATAAATACCCTTAAACCTGAATTTACCTGGGAAAATTCCTACGATTTAGACGGGGACACCCTGACCTATAATCTCCAAATTTCTTCCGTCTCCGGATTTTCGACGGTCTATCTCGCCTACAATAATATTTTAGAAGGCAACGACGGAGATACAGATTTCGCGGTCCCAGATTACCTCTACCATTCCCCATGGTACTGGCGCATTGAAGCCGAGGATCCCTATTCCACTTCCGGGTGGAGCGACCATTTTCAGGTCTGGGTGGATACTATCCCGCCGGCGGCGATTACCGATCTTTTAAGTTCAATGGGGTCCGCCAACCGGGAAATAGATCTTAGGTGGAGTGAACCTTCAGACACCGGGAAAACGGAAACCGTATCCGGCTACACAATTAAATATGCCACCACACCTTTAACCGAAGACGTATGGTCCAAAGCACCGGAAGTCCCGGATCCTCCCCTGCCTGCGTCTCCGTCAAATTCCAGATTTTACACGGTACCCGGGCTGGAAGATAACCGGTTCTATTACCTGGGAATAACAACCGAAGACGGGGCGGGTAACCGGTCGGAAATATCTAATATTGCCGTATCCTCAACAAACTTCTCTCCTGAAATCAATCTAACAGCCCCCCATACGGGAGAAGTTCTTTCCGGTACGGTTCCCGTAAAATGGAATTACAGCGATATTACTGTTTCCACCCATTCTTTTTTTATCAAACTCTCCGCGGATGACGGAAATACCTACGATACTGATATTGTCTCCGACTTGCCGGATAAAACCACTTATTATATCTGGGACACCATGGAAATACCCAACCACGAGTACCATCTTAAAGTTACCGTTAAAGATAAACTGGGGCTTTTTTCCTCCAGCACAGCCGCAGTTACCGTGGATAACGCCAATGTCCCGCCCTGGGTTAATTTAAAGCAGCCGGACGGCAAAGAAACCTGGAAGGACAAAGAAGAGATAATCTGGGATTACGGAGATGAAAACCCGTTTGACGAAATTTATTTTGACATATTTATATCCTCAACCGGAGGAAACAGCTGGGTTACAGAGACTGAAAATCTATATTACGATGACGGTCTAACCGGGGGAACGACAAATTACTACTGGGATACCACCGCTTACCCGGACGGTCACAGGTACCGGGTAAAAATAATCGCCCATGACGGCCTGGCCACGGGTACAGCCACTTCAAAAGAATATTTCATACTCTTTAACAAAAACCGCCCGCCGGAAGAATTCTCTCTCATATATCCCGAATCGGAACGGGAAATTAAAGTGCTCTACCCTACTTTTAACTGGGAAGACAGCGACGATCCGGACATTCCCAAAGGAGACTCCTTTACATACCGGTTATACTATTCTAAAGACGAACAATTTGAGAACTACTCCTTAATTGAAGATATAAACGTATCCAGTTATACCTTAAAAATACCCCTTGATGATTATACCGAGTACTGGTGGAAAGTCAGCGCTATAGATGAAGCTGGGGCTGAAACTTTCAACACAGAAGGATCTGTAAATTTTTATTTACGGTGGTCTGAAGCAGATAGCGAAGACGGTAAAATTACTATTTCGTCCGAGCAAAATCTCCCCGAGAACGGGTATTTTAACATCGAGAGATCCGGAGAAACAGAAAAAGATTTCATCCAAACGGCAAATAATAACGCCATCGGGGATCCCAGTATACGGACCCTGGATAACGGCTCCGTTTACAAAGCCCAAATTAAAGATCGGGAAACCGGGGATACCCTTTCTGTGCCCGACCTGATCAGCAAAGTAACTATGGAGTACCAAGACAGTAAAAACGACGGGTACCTCGACTGCTGCGGGGCCAGCGCGGAATTTGCCCGTATTTTCCGGTATGAAAACGGACTCTGGCGTCTGGCCTCTGATAACCAGTCGGTAAACGCCGCTAAAAATAGAGTGACGGCCAGGGACGTGGAATCTCTGTCCATATTCGCAATTCATCTTTATAGCGCCCCCCAAGAACATCTATCCGAAGTCCGAAATTTCCCCAACCCTTTCAGGGCCGGAGAACGGGAAACCGAAATCGTCTACACTCTAAACGAAGATTCCCGGGTAAATTTAAAATTTTACACCATTGCCGGAGATTTGGTATATATCAAAAAGTTTGAGCCGGGAAGCAAAGGAGGAAAAGGAAATCCGGAAGGATACACCAACCGGGTTGCCTGGAAGGGTTATAATAAAAACGGTCGTATAGTCGCCGATGGAATATACATACTTTCCGTAGATGCCAAAGGAGAACATACCGGGACTTCATCCAGGGAAAAAAGACTTATAGGAGTGGAAAAATGATAAAAATCGGTCTCCTTGCCGGGTTAACCACAATAAGTTTAGCTCTTCCCCTGGGCGCCTATTACCCTGCCTCGGCTACATCCGGTTTTCCGGGGGAAGTTTTACTGACTTTGGGTGGCGGTCCCCGGGGCATGGCCACCGGCGGCGCCTTTTCCACCGTGGATAAGAGCAATGCAGCTCCCTACTGGAACCCGGCCGGACTGGCCGGGCTCAATGCCCATGAACTATCTTTCTTTTACGCTCCCATGTGGATGGACGGGGAGTACGGAATTTTCAATTATGCCCATCCCCTGCCCCCGGGTTTCGCTCTTACCCAGAATACTACTCTGGGACTTAGTTATTACCGGTTAAAATCGGGAGAGGCGGAGAAAACCGACGTTTTAGCCCGGTCGGTGGGACATTTCTCCGATAAATGGGATGTATTAAACCTCACCTACGCCAGAAAACTTTCCCAAAATATTAACTGGGGTATGAACTATAAATTATTAAACCGAAAATACCTTAATTATTCCGTCCGGTTATACGGGCTGGACACGGGACTCCAGGGAAAACTTAAACTTCCCAACCGGGATACCCTTAAATTCGGTTTTACGGTTCAGAATTTCATGTTTAACGAACTGCAAAACAGGTCCGGCGAAAAAATATCTCCTAACCTAAAATTCGGGCTGGGATACCGGACCCGGGAAGATAGAATTCTGTTGCTCCTTGATATGGACCAGGTTATAGATGATAAACCTCACGATCCGCGATTTTATTTCGGCGGGGAAGTAAATATATTAAGTCTTTTGAGCCTCCGGGCGGGACTGAACTATAAACAGATTGCCGTCGGACTGGGGATACATCTTTTCAATATGGATATAGATTATGCTTATATATTTCATGACCTGGGTAATACTCACCGGTTAGGTCTGAATTTGCGATTTGGAAAAAGGCATGACCGGGAGACGGCTTTTATAAGAGAGTCCAGAAATAAAGTCAGCGCCAGAGCCGAAATTCTTAAAAACACTGCCGAGGTTTATAATGATTTAATAACTAAATCCATAGAACTTTTCAGTCAAGGGGATTATGAACTGTCCAGAGAAGAATTTGTAAACCTGAGCCGACAGGACCCTTTAAATAAAGAGACGAAAAAAAATATTGAACAAATTATTAATGAAATAGATGAAATCGTTTCCGGTAAAAAAACAGAACAAGCCGAGGAACATCTTCAAAAAGCCAAAAAACTTTTTAGAGAAAACCGGTTTGACCGGGCCGATGAAGAATTTGAGAAAGCTTTGCTTTTAAATCCGGATTTAGAACAGGCCCGGGTTCTACGGTTAAGGAATACCGGGTTTCAAAATATCGCCGGAGGTGATCTAGAAAAGGGCGCCGAGTATCTGGAAAAAGCTCTCCAGATTGACCCGGAGCACGAAGGAATACGGAAAAATTTGGAAAAATTAAGAGAATATTTAGAATAATTAAGGAGTTCACATGTTTATTAAAAAAAGTTTAATTATAGTAGTTACACTTTTACTTTCAGCGAGATATTGTACCATGGTCCTTGCCGAAGAACCGGAAATATTCAACGAAGGAGTTGTCAGTTATATACGGGGGGATATAGATGAGTCGGTATCCCTATTTGAAAAGGCTTACATCCAGGCTCCCGATAATGAAAAAGTAAAAACGTTTTATCTTAAAAGCCTGGTTGAGCTGGGTACCCATCTCTATGAACAGGAGCAATACGACCGGGCCAGACCTTATCTGGAAGACGCCTACCGCCTGGCCCCCGAACAGGAACAGATACAAGAGATGTACGAAATCGTAACGGATCCCGTGGAAGAAACCCCAAAAACCGGACGAATGACTCCCGCACTCCAGGGTTTTAGGGAGGAACAGGAAAAGTTAATTGCCGGTTACCTGCAGCAGGATGCAATAATTGAAGACGTTCTTAATAAATTTGAACAGGAAAGGGAGACCCTGGAAATTCAGCTGACCCGGACTACCCGTACAAACACCTATATTATAGTTACCATTGTTCTTTTAGGTGGGATAATTTTTATTGTTACTATAGCAGTCACCCGTAAAAAAGATGAAAAAAGATTGGAATCGCTGAGAAAACACGAAAACAAAATAATCCGGGAACTGCAATCGTCGACCGCTAAAAACAAAACTCCTAGGCTAAGTGGAAAACCCCAAGGAAAAGGACGTTCTATAAGTCATATTCTTAAACAATCCGAAAAAAAGATCTTAGTTATTGACGACAATAAAGAAGAACGGGAAGGAATGGTCAGTTTCCTGGAATCCGAAAATTTCCGGGTAAAAGCGGCCCCGGGGGGTAAAGAGGGGATAACATATATTGCCAACAATAAATACAATATCGTTTTAACGGATTTAAAAATGAACAATATCGGAGGAATAGAGGTTCTTAAGAAAGCCAAAGAACTCCAGCCGGATATTGAAGTAATAATAGTTACGGCGTACGGTTCTGCGGAATCAGCGGTAAACGCTATGAAGCACGGTGCATACGATTATGTTCTTAAACCCCTGAACATGGATAAATTAAAAATAACTATAGAAAGATGTCTGGAAAAGCAGAAACTTACCGGCAAGGTCACCGGGTTACAGCTGGAACTTTTAGAAAAAGAACTGGTCGGTGAACAAGATTACCGGGTTGCTTTTAATATGCTTAAACCCTTTCTTGAGGACAAAAACGAATGGATCAGGGCTAACGCGGCCCGTATTCTATACCGTTTTAACAATAAAAAAGCTTTATCAGTTTTAAAGGAGATGCTCCGTGATCCGGCAGAGAGGTTCCACCGGGCGGCTTCCTGGGCCGCAGAAGAGATAGGTTGCCAGGAGGCTCTTAATTTAACCGGCGGCCAAAACGAAATGAGTTCCTGTGATTCCCGGTACGGCGAGATACCCAAACTATCAATAGATATAGATCCCGCTTACCGGAAAAAAGTCCGTCACATTGAAAAAATAAAAAATAAACTGACCGGAAATGAAAATCCGCAGTATATCGAAAAGATGTTATCCCCCTACTTAGAAGATGATAATATAAGGCTCCGGGCCTATGGAGTAAAAATTCTCTACTCCTACGACCGGCACCGGGCCCTGGAAAAAATAGAGCAAATGCTTGACAGTCCCGAAAAATGGACAAAAATATCCGGGCTGTGGGTATGTGCAAAGATTAATAACGGGGAAACAGTCAAAATACTTAAAAAACAGTTAAAAAGCTCCGATAAATTTGTAAGCAAAAAAGCAGACCAGTTTTTAAAACAAATTGGGGAGAAAGAGTAAAACCTTAAATTTTTAATCTTTTGGTATTCACGGATTCAACCAGTAAGTGCAACAAACGCTTCAAATGGTGTATCATAATTT
>CAYZAK010000007.1:49121-54039 GCA_964476445.1 uncultured bacterium | reverse complement strand
TACTGGCAAAGATTTCAGGCGGAGAATCCAAACGACTTGTGGCAGTCCGACCAGAGGTACGGACCGTCACTTGTACCAAGTACTGGTATGTGATGTCAATAATGGACACGGACTTTATCATGTGGCCGCACGGTGACAGAATATTTAGAATTGACTTTCTTGTTAATATTGTTTTTTAAAATAAAGAATATACATACGGAGCAACCGCCGCTGTTTCAAAAAAGAAAATAAATATTGCCAGTATAAATAAAATTATAATTACAGGTATTATCCAATATCTTTTTTCTTTTTTAGCAAATTGTAAGAATTCCTTAAAAGTTCCCAATTGTTTACCTCTTTTATATTTCTATTTTTTTCAATTATTAACATTTTCTTCACTTGAACGGTATTTACTGTATTTCAACAAATTCAATTAAACTTATATACCTACAGAATAATCAATTATTTTTATTTTTAACCTGCTCATATAATTTCTCAGCCAAAATTTTATTACCGTTAGGGGAAACATGAAAAGAATCTATATAGATCTTCTCATCACTGTCAAAAACATCTGTTAAATCAATAAAATGAGGTAAAAGTTCCCGGTATTGAGGAGTTTGTAAAAGCTGTAAAATCTTTGGATATAAATGGTGGTAAGGTTTTATCCAGTAAGGATCTAATTCAATATGCTCTAAATAAGGATTACCCATCCCGGCAGTCGGATGTAAAGCACAGACAAATAATGAACTTTCTTTTTCAGCTAACGCCTTTTGGGCCAGCCAGCTATCTAATAATCTTCTGGCTGTTTTTTCCACTCTTTCAGGTTTTAAATCGTAATAAGAAATATCAGTATATTGTTCGGTTTGCCGGGAAATTTTTTCCTTTACCATCATAATAAAACTTATCACAGGATCAAATAAATAACTCATAAGCGATAGATCACCGCCTCTGCTTTCCAATGCTGTATTAATCTGCTTTTCCCGGGAATTTGAACTAACTTCGAATGCATTGATAAGCCCCCATCTCTCGTTTACCCCTTCGTAAGAAATAATAATGTCGGGATTCATACCCCGGTTAACCTGAATCTGAAGAAAATTATAGGATTGAAAAGATCTGTAATCAGATTCACCTAAATTTTTTGTGCGATAACGACCTCCTGAAATCTCAGAGAATAACGCGGGAATTGTATTCTCATCATTCGCCCCGCTTCCCCACATAGTTGATCCCCCGAGAAATACAGCTAACCGCGAATTATCATTAACTTGTTCAGGCTGGGGGGTATATCGGGTCCCGTCCTCATTAATATTAATAGTTTCTCCGGAATAACTTCTTCTTCTCCATCCCACATAAGATCTATAATCAAGGGGGAGTTTATGTAATTCTCTAAAATGGGTTTTGGCCCAATCAATATCCTTATAGTTGGGAAGTTCACTGCGTTTATCCCCAGGGATATTTTCCCTAAAAGAATTCACCATTAATTTACTCCCCTGATAAACTTGGTACAGTATAATGACTCCAAGGTTTAGGAATAAAAGTATTCCAAAAAATACCAATATGTTTACAGCTATATACTTTAGAGTTTTTTTAAGCATTATTATTTACTTTACTATTCAAATTCAACTTATTTCCCGTCCCTATGAATTATATACTTTCTCCACATCGCTATTACTCACTTTATTTAAATATTAAAGCATATAATCCAATTTTTTTCAAAATATAGTCTTTGTTAATGTAAAGAAGAGCCTGAAAGTCCTGAGCCACAATTTCCCGACTTCCGCTTCTTTTAAAAGCAACCTATTGGTTTTTTGTTCAAACACTTTCAAAGTTCTCATGTGATATTTTACGCCGATGACATTATTTTGTCAAACAATTTTTCTCGTGCCTCATTGGTAGGGGATCTCAATAATTGACACGAATTTTCTCATGCTGCCACTGCTACATTCTTGTAATACTCTTTAAGAAAAGCAGCGGGCGGTAATAGTTATACAATACTGACTGCCGCGGCGATCCGTACGCATAATCAATCCACTGTCCGTATTTTTTGCTGTTTCTGCCTTATTCAGGGCATTAATACTATAGATTTTTCCATATTGCTGCTAAACTCATATCCAACTACTCCTCCATGAAATACATCAACTATACCTGCAATATATAACCAGTCTTCATCAGTAGAAAGATATGTTATATCCCCAACCCAATTTTTATTAGGTCCTTCTGCATTGAAATCCTGTCCGCGTAGATTAGGATATACCGAAAGATTGTGTTTCAATCCGTTTTAGCCTTGTATTTCTTCTTTTGTTTACAGCGCTTCCAAGCTTCTTACGTATAAGCAATTCCGGCCTTGAATCCTTTATTCTCCAGCTCCAATTTCAGAACGTTTTTACCATATTTCTCCTTTTGTGCATAATGCTCTGCATTTATTGCTATATTCAACCGTTTGTTTTCTTTTTCTCTCTTTGAAGGTTTACTATTTAGCCAGGCATAATAACCACTACGGGTGCCGTACGGTGAAGATATCGCGCTCCATGTTAGCTTCCGCTAGCTCCCTTCTTAACCGGGCGTTTTCGGTTTCAAGATAGTCGGTTTCATACGTTTTTCCTGTCATCGCAACTTTCCCGGTTTCCTTATACTTTTTTATCCCACCATACAACGTCTCTTTCGGAATACCCAGTCAACGTGACCGCTTCTACTTTTATTTTAGTTGCGTTAAGAGCCAGCAGCACCGCCTCTTCCTTGAATTTCTTCGTGTGCCTTTGGTTTGGTATCCTTTTCATTTCAGACACCTTCTTCTTTTGTGCTTATTCTACAAAATTGGCATCCATTAAATCCATCATATACAATCTGAAAACGGACACCGGGCACCAGTACTGTGGCACACCTTTGAAAAAAAACAAGGAAACAGAAGAATAAAGTATTGGATTTTCGGTAAGTATAGAAGAAGTGGTTAAAATTTGAAGGTTACAATGGCTAAATTCGCCTGTCACCTGTCACCTGTATCGGTACGATGATCGGTACGATGACAGAAAAAACTTGACACAACCTGCCCCGGTCCATTACTAAACTTGATTGATATTACTTTTGACATTACTTAATGAGTGTATTATAATATCAATGAAATAAATACGGAGAATATTAACTGAGTATATTTTAATTTAGTTACTCTCACGGCTTTTTCTATTATACAGCTTTTTGGCGACAATATTTCAAAATGCTAAAAAAACTTTTAATTAAGCTCGGTAGGGGACTATAAAATTTTAACATTTTTATTGAGTTGAAAAAAAGCATATTTTCAGTGTTTTTAGATATACTCTAGAATTATGCATTTTAACCTATGATAAATCAGGACAGCAGTGAACAGAATATATTTGTAACCCGAATGGTATACGGCTTAATTATTTTTTCTGCCATCGGCTTGCTTTTTACCGCTGCCGATATTTTGTTTCGTATTACTAATGTGGGAGAAAATCTCCATTATAAAATATGGTCTCCTAACCTTATAATCGAAAGCAATCCCACCCGGGCCGATATTAAGTTGCTTGATGAAGAAAACAACATCCTAGCTTCTCAAACCACTCCCCTAAAAATAAGAGATCTGCCTCCGGGAAATTATCAGTTGGATTTATATAAACCCAACTGGGGGGAAACCAGCAGGGAAATAACGGTCACACAACCCCGGGAAGGAAAAAAAGAATTTAATATTCCAGACTCAAACATAATTGGAGGATCTCATATTATTTCATTTAAAGGTCTGCTTACTGTTAATTCTTACCCCTCTAAAGCAGATATCTATATTGATGAAGAATATATTGGAAAAACCCCACATACAAAGCTTTTGGATATAGGAACTTATGATATCAGGTTACACAGGGATGGTTTTCAAGATATAGGAGATAGCAAATCCAATAGAGGATTATGTCTAATTGACCTTACCGCCAGGGTAGACCAGCAGAATAATTTCGATGAAAATTTCTGGGCAATTACTAAGAGAAAAAGAGAGAAAACTGAACCCAAGCATTATATCTTAACCGGCTTATTTCGAAAAAACTACACTATAAATTCAAATCCCAGCGGTGCAGAAATATACGTAAATAATTTTTTAAAACCCGTAGGTTATACCCCCATGAATTTATTATTGCTTGCCGGAGAGCACCGGGTAAAAATTTCTAAACCCGGATACCAGAATTGGACGAATACCATAAATATTCACGGTAACAGTCCCGATACACTGTCCGTGAATTTAGATCAGGATCTTTCTATCAATGTTTACCGGGGTACTCCGGGAACTGGGAAGGCCGGACCCTCCCTTTCAGATATGGATAGAATGGAGGGAAGTGGAGATTTTGGCGAGATAAACGAAGATATTTCAGGGCAAATAAAAGATCTTATGGAAAATATGCCAGCACTACCCTTTTAAATTTGCCAGACCGTATAATTACTCTATCCCCATAATTTATGCTAAAAAAATCAAATAATAACATTATAATCAACCTGGTTTATCTATTAGGTATTGTATTTATCTTTTTAACTATAAAGGTAAAAATTTTAAACATTTTTATCTGATGGGGGTTTCAAAAAAAATTATACTCTAAATTCAAAGCCAAAAGGCGCACGGGGTTACATAAATAATTTTAACCCGGAGGATATCTGTTTTCCGGGGTACTCCGGCCGGAAAACCTCATACCAGGACAGCAACTAAAATAACCGATAGAGATAATATTTCAATTAATGATTTTTCGGTGAAAGATATAAATACTTACAATCGGGGAACTGATAAATTAAAAAGCACTTTAAGCGAACACGATTAGGAATTTTTAGCTGCGCAGATAACTAGATACCTAATGCTTTTATTATGTCCTGAGGTGGCTGCAGCTAAATCACTCAAAAGTACTATATTGTAAAAGTACCTTAAACCGATTGACATATAAGGGGCTGTGTATTA
>CAYZAK010000007.1:38524-49021 GCA_964476445.1 uncultured bacterium | reverse complement strand
AATCAGGACAGGGGTTAACTGAGTATATTTTAATTGTATTGCTGGTAGCTCTTGCTGCTTTTGCCATTATGTCTCTTTTTGGTGACACCATTAAGGATGCATTTCAAGACGCTGTTGACGCACTTGAAGAAGCTAGAGATGGCGCAACTCACTAAATAGTCCAGCTAAAACCTAAAATACATACTTCCGGAGTTTTATTTAAAGCTCCGGAAGTTGTGTTTCTACCCCTCCCCCCTAAAACATACCCAATAAAATACCTAACAAAGTGAATGTATAAACAAACGTACTATATTGTAAAAGTACCTTAAACCGATTGACATATAAGGGGCTGTGTATTACAATTATAGTGAGTTAAGGGAAAAAGAATATTAAAAAAGTAGAATATCAAGGAGGTAAAAATGAAACATTTAATAGTTGATGAATCAGGACAGGGGTTAACTGAGTATATTTTAATTGTATTGCTGGTAGCTCTTGCCGCTTTTGCCATTATGGCGCTTTTTGGTGACACTATTTCTAAGGCATTTGGAGACGCAAAAGAAGCTCTTAACCAAGCTAGAACTGCGGCAACTCACTAAATAGTCCAGCTAAAACTTAAAATACATACTTCCGGAGTTTTATTTAAAGCTCCGGAAGTTGTGTTTTATATTGATTTTGAATGTTTTCATAAAAATTATTTTTAAAGCACTTTCCCTCTTTTTATTACTTATTGTATTTTTGCAGAGCTCCCTGTTGGCTTCCGCAAGTTTTTTTTTTCCCCAACACCGTAAATACAATTATTTAGATAAGCCTGGCGAATTACCTATAGTTTATTCTCAAAAATACGATATTAACCTACCTGAAATTAACGCTTTAGTTCCACTTGACTTTCAAAAATACAGTAAAATAAAAAATTATCTGGTAAATAAATCTCCTAATATAGATGCCGATTCTTTTTACCGGCCAAAGAAAGTGACATCTGTAGATCTTGAAAAAGTTCACTGCCCGGAATATCTTCACTCTTTAAATAAACCCGAAAATATCGCTCGGATAATTGAAATGCCTTTATTGCGTTCATTTTCAATTGACTATCTAAACCAGGGACTGGACTCCCTACTTTATGCTACCGGAGGGACTATCTTAGCTGTTGAATTATCTTTAGATTACGGGGTGGGGATTAATTTATCCGGCGGATTTCATCATGCTAAAAAATATCAAGGAGAAGGTTTCTGTTTTTACAACGATATAGCGGTTGCCGTGCAAAATATACTTACTGAAAACCCAGAATTTTCAATACTAATTATTGATTTAGACGCTCATCAGGGCAACGGTATCGCTTCTACTGTGGGGGGAAATGAAAAAGTATATATATTTGATCTCTACAATAAACAGGTATATCCTCAGGATGAGCAAGCAAAAAAATATATAGATTTTGATTTTGGAGTGGCCGGCAATATATCGGAACAAGATTACATTAATATTTTGAAAACAGAAATTTATCCGGCCATACAAAAGACAGAGCCCAATTTAATAATTTATAATGCCGGAACGGATATTTATAAAAAAGATATGCTCGGAGGATTAAATATTTCTATTCCAAAAATCATAAAAAGAGATCATTTAATATTTAAATATGCTTTAAATCTGGAAATTCCCATAACTATGGTCCTTTCCGGGGGATATTCACAGAAAAATCATAAAATTGTAGGGGAATCTATTCTTAATATATATAATCAATGGCCTGAATTTTTTCAAAGATAACTTTCCACCTAAACAACCCGCTAAATAAAGATGGCAGTTATCTGGTTTTCAATAATATCGAGCAATTCAAGTTAATGCTTTACAGCTTTATAAATATAAAAATGAGAAAGAAAAAATACGCCCATGGTAGCTATAATAGGAGGAAGTGAGCTTAATAGAATATTGAAAACCGGATTTGCTAAATTTAAATCAGCCGGCCAACCCCAAATTAAAAGACTTGTGATTAAAAATAGCCACCTGGGGGCTTTTTTTTCAAGGGGGACATGGGTACTTAAGATTACAATACAAGGAAATAAAAGAACCTGATAATTTACCCAGTATAAAGGGGGAAGAATTAAAGAAAGAGATACCCCCTTAATAAAAATATCATCAACCGGGCCGGTCCAGAGCTTAGGATAAAAAACAACACAACCCAGAACTACAGCCAGCACCCAGCCTAAACGTGAAAGATTTAGAGCGTGACTTAAAGATATAATGGAATAATTACCAATTACTCCGTACCACTGATTAGAACGGGGGATAATTTCAACTATAAAGTAGACCGAATTCTCAAATCCCACTATAAAAAACGAAAATAAAATAAGTAAACCGGTCAGGGCCGACGCTTTATAAAAAACTTTTTTATTTCGGTGAATAGTAACAAAAAGCCAGAGTAAGGGAAATAATTTTAAAACTCCTGCTATACCCCATAAAAAACCTCCCAAAAACTCTTTACCTTTTTTCATATTGTTCCATCCTAAAACAGCAAAAAATACCAGCCACATCTCCATATGATTTCTTTTTAACAAAAATAAAAATGGTGCGGATCCCAAAAATATTACAGAAATAATGGAAGAAAATCCGGTAGAATAGCCCACTTTTTTTGCTGTAAAAAATATAATTCCTAATGAAATCAGGACCGAAGATAATGAGAAAACGGCCCAGGAGACTTTATACGGCAATAAAGAAAACGGACTGAAAAATATTATACCTGCTGGCGGATCGGCCGGGTAGGCCGCGTAATCCCAGCCAAATGTTTCATAAACATCTTCTTTTATACCTACATATACATTATTACCCTGTAAAAATCGACGTCCTGAAAAATAGTAATTTGGAAAATCTTCCGGATCACTTCCGTCAAAAGCAGAGGGAACTTCTTTAGCAGTAAAACCAATAAATAACGTCAATGAAATTAAAGCTATCATGAGACCTATTACAACCGGGATTATCTTTTGAATTTCTATGTTTTTATGCATCATTTACTTTATACCATTTTCCTTAATTTGAGTTAATTCAACATATTCTGGCTTCATAAAAGTCTAAAATTTTTCCGCTTTTTCTAAAATTTTTACCGTGTCATAACGCCAGATGAAGTTGAGTGTTTTTTTTAAACCCTTACGATACTTCTTTTTTATTAATTTTCTGATAAAATGTACCAGATATCTTTGCCACATACAACCGGGTTATTTTTTTCGTCCTACAAGTACTTACTCTTTGTATGTAGGATTCCATTAAAGCAAGGCATAGCGTTTTTTCGCTTCGCTTATACCTTTCAAAAAGTTTGGTATAAACGAGCTCTCTTTTGTCTATGGTTCCTGTAACTTTATCTCTCCGAACCTGGTCTTTATTGTATTGGATTTGACCATTACGTTTTCCTTTACGCTCAGCTGTTCTTTCATGCCGTCCAGCCTGAATATACTCTCAAATCTCTTCTTGAAGTATTTGCTGATATATGTTCTCATCAAGTCTCGTTCACTTGTGACAACTAACTGGTCACAGGTGTAATTATTTTTCTCCAGCCTGCAGTTGGTTTGAAAATAATATTCCGGCCGGGTCGGACAAAATTTCCTGCCAGTTTCCGGAATTTCTCATGACTTCTATAACATAGCTATTCTCATTATTATTTAAAAGTACCAAAGAAATATTATATTTTTCTAAAACGTCCTCCCAGCCCACTTTGCCATTGTGAACTATCAAGTAATCATTCCAGATTTCCCGAGGCACTATATGCATACGGGTAGCAAAAAACGGTGAATACTCCGGCCAGAGTTCCCAAATAATATAGCTTCCCCAGTCACTGTAATTAAACATATTGCCTTTTATATTATTTTCATTTAAATAATCAATAATTTTTACCGGCTGTTCGGCTGGATTTATGAAATATTTAAAATCGCTTTCAGTAAATTTTCTTCTCTGGTAAGGAGAGACGATCAGTAAAATACCTGATAAACATAAAATGATAAAACCATTAATATATGTTTTGTATATAGAGTTTTCATCTTCAGCAGTTAAAAAATTAAATTTATTATTTTTTGTGCAATCTTTAACTATTGCCTGAAAATGTCGGGCGAATATAGGAGTAGCTACAATACCCCACCATAATACCATTCTCACGTGGCGCAAACTTTGATAGCAGAAAAAAATCAATAAAATTATTTCCTCAACTTTTAACTTCTGTCTGCTTTTTAGTAATATGGCAAAACCGGAAACCAGGGACAAAAAAAACATACTCCCCGTAGGAGTGTTAAAAGTAGGAGGAAGCCATTCCTCGGAGCGATATGCCGCCTTATCCATTACACTAAATACATTTCCCCATATCCTAAACCCATAGGGGTTCAGAAAAGTTGCCAGAGTAACTGCAATCAAAATTAAAAAAACAGTCTGGATACGTCTGTCCTTTAATACTGCGGTAAACTCACCGGATTCTAAATATTTTTTGATAATTCCGGCGACAAGAAATATTCCCAACAATCCTATTCCCGCCGGAAAACTATTATGAAAATTTACCCACAGTACCATGAGCATAAAAAAAAGAAAAAGATGCGAATTCTTAATTTTTTGACCGGAATAAAAAAAAGAAAAGTAGTATATAAAAATAGGAATTACAAATAACTGAGGGCGTAAATTCCAGTTCGACGCACCGGTGAACATATATAAAAATGAGAACAAAAATATAATTTTATAGTTAATTCCAATCTCAGCCATTAACTTTACAAAAAGGTAAAGAGAAATGACTAAAATAAAAGAATTTAAAAGGATAAGAATCTCTTTTCCCCCTAAATCATTAAATACGGCAAGTACTACCTGGGACAACCATCCGGCATTAATATATTCCATTCCCAAAAAAGTATGAGTAAAAATATCTTTGGAGATAACCGTCCGGGCTTTAAGAATTTCTTCCCCCATACGTATATAATGCCCTAAATCCTCAGGAGCAAGATAGGAACTAAAAACACTTATAATTACAATAAAAAAAGGGAGAGAATAACATAGATTTTTAAAACTAAATATCCGGGATATCTTATTTTTTTTCATCGGGGATTTCACTTTTAAACTTGCGCACAACAATCATTACTAAACCAACAATTTAAATTTATCCCAGACTACCTAACCTACAACTGTCACAATTTAAAAATTAAAAGAAAGGATAATAATTAAACATTAAGAAGAAGGATGTTCTTCAGAATCGGTGCAGTACACAGGTATTACATCCATAATAGGCATTAAATGAAACGCTAACGGCGAATTTTGCCAGAAATTATTAGCTACGTAATTGGCCCTTCCTCCGCTTACCCATTCTATATCCCAGTCCGGACCGGTAATACCCAGCCACCCTATAGCATCGCGAAAAAAACTAAAAACTTTAAATCTGTATTCTATTTCACATTTTGAATAAGACTCTATTAGATCCATGCCAAACTGTACCATCAAAGGCTCCCATTCAATCTGCATTTCTAATAACTGAAATACAGAAGATGTTCCTCCAACCATGCATCCTTTTGCACCGTTATCCGTCTCTATATTGTCTATTACAAGATTTCCATCCTCATCCGAAATATCTTCCCCTATATAGTTACCCACCCAATTTTCAATTAACTCGGTAGCGTAACTTTCCATATCCTCTGCAGATTCGTCATCCGGTCTTTCAGCATAAACCGGCATCCATGCTACAGTTCTGGATATATTTTCAAGGTGTAAATCAGCTATTAGCCACTGGGCAAAAAACCAGATACCCATCAGCATTAAAAAATACAAGGGGGAAACTATAAGAAGTTCTACAATTGACTGCCCTCTGTGTCTTTTTATTAGGTTGTTCAAAAATTTCATTATTTTTTTACCTCTTAAAATTTTATTCGGGCTCTACAAGAGTACCTTTCCACCCCCCTGTTTTAGCATCACAAAATGTATAAATAGGCTCACTGGTACTGCAGCTATCCTCAGGAGTTGTTGTTGGAAACATAGCGCCGTCTCCCTTATCTCCAATTTCAGTATGATAAACCCTTCCCACGGCATTGGAGGTAACCCAAGTCATATCTATTCCCCCGAATATATTACCAAAAAATTCAGATCTTAAGGATACCGTCCATTCTGACGTAAGGTCGTCCCTAAAAGCACCTTCATCAGGTATATAAGGCCAGCTTATCTCATCGTCGGGGCTAGCCTTATCTCCAGGAAAATGGTGACATTCCCAAGTAAGCGGGGAGAAACCAGTAATGTGACAGCTTACAAAGGTTCCGTATACGTCTACGGTAATATCTTCCCGGTCCAGATTAAGATCCTCCCCCCCATCTTGATTTATATACAATGGAGCATTTGGTGCCATCGACATAAAATACCCCGTAAAACCATCCATTTCCCCTCTCAGTGAATCTGCTGTTTTTACCGCTGCCATACGGGCCAAATCATTTGCATAGTCTGCACCGTTATCCATAAAAGATTCAATCCAACCGTTTAGTTCATTTAGGGAATCTACCACCTTATCTCTATTGTCTGTATTTGTCTGACTCCCGGAGGGAGCCGGTTCAGGCTGCTCCTGTTTAGGGTAAACGCATTTTGGAGAAAAAAGTGGCATAGGGTTGTCACTGTCTATGTGCCAGGTCATCATCATGGCCTGCTGTGAACCCAGCGCTCCCAGAACATTATACACACGGGCTCTGGTTGTTGCCCAGGTCTGAGCTGCATTATCAGCAGCATTTCCCACAAGTATTCTGTTGTGGACCAGTTCACCTATATTGATCATGGTGTACCAGAACAAAACCAGAGAAAATATAGAAAAGGCTGCAACTATAGTCATAATCCCCCTGCAATCCTTAGTTAAATTTTTAAGTTTACCGGTTAACTTTTTATTTATCTGCATTTTTTTTAGTTCTCCTTGCCTTTTTCAGTTAATATGGGTCATTAGGCGGAGCATAATTTTTAGACTCATCCCAGACCCGGGGCATTTCGGCAATCACAACATATTCTATCGGCGGTCCCCAACCCAATATAGTGTCATCCATACCCCCGGTTACTAAACTGGTGTGGCCCCACCCCCATGACATTCTGTCAGGATGAGGAAAAAAAGGGAGCACTTTTAATAAATAATCCATCCCCACCTCAATCCTAATTTGATCAGTATTATCCTCTACCTCTATATTAGTTCCTCCGCCGCCCCACCCAAATTGAGCTACACCGGGATGGTTTGACATCATAACTGGAATATTTGTACCCCCTAGACCCCATGAACTATCATAATCATCTAAGCAATCTTGCCCATGCTGATTGGCTCGGGCCGCCCGATGCGCACCAAGTATAGTAAACATATGCCCGGTACCGATTAATCCTACCTGCAAAACCCCCAAAATAAGCGCAATCATCAACATCATTGAAAATAGGGTTTCTACTAAGGCTTGCCCATTATCTTTATTCTGATTCATTTTACCTAACATCATGGCCACTGCCCGCTGCCGAACGGACTAACAGAAACTAACGGCGTAACTGCAGACTCAATGCCTTCATAGAAGGACTGTATTGCATTAGATAAAGCCTCGCCTATCCAAATCATAGAGAGTGCAACAAGAAGAACTACAAGAATATATTCAGTTATTCCCTGCCCATCTTCGTCA
The DNA here is from genome assembly GCA_964476445.1 of uncultured bacterium. Lineage (GTDB taxonomy): Bacteria > CG03 > SLGR01 > SLGR01 > JAGXOG01 > CAYZAK01. The sequence continues at coordinate 41,420 of CAYZAK010000007.1, read as the reverse complement.
CTTACTAACTTTTTTATTAAGTTTAGCATTATTTTTTACCTCACTACAATGTTATTATAAATTACTGGTTTTGTCAACCGTACAAAAGTACTAATTTGTTGTATTTCACACCTTAATATATAAAGGCATTGGCCTCATAAAACTCTTCTATGGGCATCATCCGGTATGATGGCCCCCCTTTTTCGGTCTCCGGTTCAGTCCATGCATGTTCTCCAAACACTTCTTTGTATATAAAATAAGTCTTTCCGCTGATATCTTTATACCCTATTATTGCCGCACTGTGAACAGAACTGGCTATGGGCAAGCCAAAAGCCCTGTACACTATACCGGACAGTACAATGCCGTATTTTTTTAATGCCTCTTTAAGTTTTTGTTCATCGGCGTCAGTATTATTACTAAAAAGAACCTTATAATCTGTTATACCCGAAGGATTACGATGAATATCGTAAATAAAGTCTCTTATAACAGGATCTTCTATTTGTCGGGGACCCCATTCTGAAGCCAGAATACGGGAGTACTTTTCAAGGGTGAGGGCCATATCTTCACCGGTTACAGTATCCTGAAAAAACATATATTCAATTTCAAAGTCATCGGTGGAAAATAGATTATAAATTCGGTCTTCCCATACCCCAATGGTAGGAGCGGCAAACGGACAGGCCGGTATCTCACTGATCGGGATCTTCTTCTTTTCTGGTTCGGTAGAATCCCTATCAGTCTCTTTTTCATAGTATAATATTTCCAGAACCCGGGGATTCATACCCCTTTCTTTTTCCCCTCTTAAATAACTTATATAGTAATTTAAATTATAAGGGGGAGTGGTATTTTTTATCCTAAACCAGTCCACAACATAGGATGCCGCATAAGACAGGCATTTGCCGGCAACCGCCCGGCGACCGGGCAGATGTCTCCACTGCAGATTATATTTTTTATTTACAGTAGCTATCCATTCTCTTCTTTCCTGAAGATTCTTGTAGGGTATTTTTTCATAATCTTCTATTATAAAATCCGCACGTTCAGGGTCTACAGGCCATCCCCACTGACGGTTTAATGGGTAATTTCCGATTTTTTCTGGATCGGTATGTACAATGAACGTATATATATCCTCTAAAGAAATTGGGGCTTCCGTTAAGCCTTCTGGAGAGAGTTTTCCGGCACGGGGTAAAAATGAGGGGGTTGTCGAATCTATTGATTTAGGTTCTATAAAAAAATCCTTATCTAATACCAGAGGTACTTCCGCGTAACTTTCCCAGCTTTGGGAATTGTACATGGAAACCTCTGATTCCGTTTCCCGGAATCCGGGCCATTCGGTAATTTTTTCCCCGTCAGGGGTTATATAAATCATTCCCAAAAATTCATCTCCGGATTTTAACGGTACCTGATAACTTACTAATTTGTCCCCTAACTTAATTTTTCGGGGCGTATCCGTATTGTCCACCGCCTGGTAAAAATTTATTGCCGATTCTTTAAATACCGTCGGTTTTTCGGGAATGGTCTCGGCAGCGTTTTCTGCGATACTCCGGCTTATCTGCAACACTCTTTCCTCTATAAATTCCGTATCTCCAGTTACCGGACTGAACACAAAAAATGTCAAAAAAAGAACTGCGCTGTTTATCTTAATCAATAAATATATATGCTTCATTAAATTCTTCCGCGGGCATCATTCTGTAAGAAGGCCCTCCTCTTTCTGTCTCCGGCTCATCCCAGTCATATTCCCCGAATACCTCTTTATAAATAAAATGTGTTTTACCCTCCACTTCTTTATAGCCTATAATAGCGGCGCTGTGTATACTATTTTCAAGGGGCATACCGAAGGTTCGGTATATAATTCCAGCTAACACTATTCCATGGGTTCTTAAGGCATTTTTAAGCACCTGCTCATCGGCTTCTCGATTAGACGAAAAAAGCACTTTATAATCTGTTATACCCGAAGGATTACGATGAATATCGTAAATAAAGTCTCTTATAACAGGATCTTTTATTTGCCGGGGCTCCCACTTAGAAGAGAGTACCTTAGCATATTTTTCTAAAGTCATATCCATATCTTCGCCGGTAACTGAATCTCTTAAAAAATTAGTGAACATATCACCGTCTCTGGCAAAAAGATTTTTAGCATACTGGGCCCCCATAATCATGGTCATCTGCCCTGCCGGACATATCTCCATAGCAGGCATTATTCTTGTTTCTTTTCCTCTCCGATCTTGCTTATTTTTATTAGACTCTTTTCTAACTTCTTTAGACCTTTCTTTTTGAGTTTCTCCCTCATAACCGGCGTATAATATTTCAAGGATTCTGGGATTCAGTCCCAGTTCTTCCTCACCCCTTAAAAAACTGATATAAAAATTAAAATTATACGGAGGAGTAGTATTTTTAATCTTAAACCAGTCCCCGACATAAGAAGAAGCGTAAGAGAGACATTTTCCCGAAACTGCGCGTTCTCCGGGTAAATGCTCCCAGTCTAAATTATAAACCTTATTTACGGTATTTATCCACTCCTCTCTTTCCTGAAGATTTTTGTAGGGTATTTTATCGTAATCCTCTATCATAAAATCTGCCCACTCCGGATTTACAGGGTACCCCCACTGCCGGTTTAAGGGGTATTCCCCGATTTTTTCACTTTCCGTATGTACAAGGAAAGGCCAGACCATCTCCGGTGAAAAATCCCAGCCGGACTGCTCACCCTCCTCGGTGGTCCTTCCCACCCGGGGTAAAAAAGAAGGTTTGTCAACATCAATTAAGTTAGGTAAGTTAATAAAATCGAGCCGGACCACCAGGGGTATGGAAGATAACTGCGTCCAAGTATTTTTATCGTACACACCGGTGGACATCCGCTCTTCTCTGTACCCGGGCCATTCGGTAATTTTTTCCCCGTCAGGGGTTATATAAATCATTCCCAAAA
>CAYZAK010000007.1:0-38424 GCA_964476445.1 uncultured bacterium | reverse complement strand
TCGGCATATTGTTCAAGCATCACCGCCATCTCTTCACCGGTAACCGAATCCTGAAAAAAAGGATTATCTAATGAGGCCCCAAAAAGCGTATTACTAAGCCTCCCACCTTCAGAAAATAATTCCTCCAGCCTTTTCTCAGAAATACCGGCTATCAGCGGTCCCATGGGACACCCTTCCCAGCCAGGAACCCTCCTTAATAACTCGTCACCGGCAGCGAAAGCATTTTCGAAATCTTTACCAATTTCACCTACCGGTTCAATAGACTCTATTACAGGCTTGTCACGTTCTTCTTTTTTCATTTTATCCATATAAAGTACTTCAAGAACCCGGGGATTAACTCCCCGATTTTCTTCTCCCCTTAAAAAACTGATGTATTTATTGTACTCATACGGCGGGGTTGAATTTTTGATACTAAACCAATCCGCTACATAGGAAGCTACATAGGACAGACACTTACCCGAAACTGCCCGGCGCGCAGGCAAATGATTCCAATTAAGATTGTACACTTTATTGACTGTCTTTATCCATTCCCCTCTTTCCTGAAGATTTTTGTAGGGTATTTTATCGTAATCTTCTATCAAAAAATCAGCCCACTCGGGATTTACGGGGTACCCCCACTGCCGGTTTAAGGGGTAATATCCTACATCTTCATAGTCAGTCTCCACAAGCAGCGGTAATATATCTTCTACAGTAATCCCGTCCTCTTCTTCTTCGCGGGTCGCGGTTTTTCCGGCACGGGTTAAGAAAGAAGGTTTGTCCGGGTCTATCAAATTGGGCCGATCAAAAAAATTAGTGCGGAGCACCAAAGGTTCTTTTGCGTACTGTTTCCAAGTCTCCGGATCGTACATATCATATCCATATTCTTCATCCCGGTAACCCGGCCACTCGGTAATTTTTTCTCCGTCTGGAGTTATATAAATCATATCCAGAAATTCTTCGCCGGATTTTAACGGTACCTGATAGCATATTAATTCCTCGCCAATTTTAATTTTACGCGGCAGATCAATATTATCAACTTTTCCAAATAGTTTTAGGACCTCTGTTTTATATATTTCAGGTTTATCGGGTATTGTAGATGCTCCGCTTTGGACAATATGTTCGCTTATTTTAAGAATCCTCTGTCTTAAAAATTCGGGATATTCACCCCATAAATTAACTATTAAACCAAAAACCAGAAACCCGGTAACTATTTTTACTTTATTGAATAAATGCATAAACTTTTTGTTTTTTTATATTTTCCCGGTCATCATTATTAAATCTATGAGAATATAAAATTTCAAGAACCCGGGGATTCATACCGAATTCTCTCTATCCTATCAGATAACTTATATACGGACTAAAATCATATTGCGAATCCGAATTTTTTATTTTAAACCAATCCGCTATGTACGAAGCCGCATAAGATAAACATTTCCCCGAAACAGCCCGGCGGCCGGGCATATAATCCCATTCAAGATTATAGGATTAATTTACCTTACTTACCCAATCTCGCTTTTCCTGAAGGTTTTTATAGGGAAGTTTATCATAATCCTATATCATGAACTCCGCCCATTCCGGATTTTAAGGGTACCTAATAACACACCAACCTATCCCCAACTCTTATTTCCCGGGGGTATCTACATTATCAATTTTAGAATAAAATTTCAGGGCTTCATTTCTGTACAGCTCAAGTTTATCTGGAATAGTACGGGCAGAAGTTTCACTTATGTTGTCAGCTATCTTTAAAACTCTTGTTTTTATAAAGTCTGTATCGCCTCTAGCCGGTATACAAGTCCACAGAAGCAAAAAAAAAATTTCAGTTTAATCAATAAAAGCATACGCTTCGTAAAACTCTTCTATGGGCATCATCCGGTATGATGGTCCCCCTTTTTCGGTCTCCGGTTCATCCCAGTCGTATTCTCCGAAAACCTCTTTATAAATAAAATATGTTTTACCCCCTACACCTTGATATCCGATTATAGCTGCGCTGTGTACAGAAGTAGCCACCGGCAACCCTAAACTCCGGTAAATAATCCCGGCTAAAATAATTCCATCTTTTTTCAAGGCTTCTTTTACAATCTCTTCATCGGCATCCCGGTTAGTTTGGAAAAGAACTTTGTAATCTTTTATCCCGGAAGGATTGCGATGTATATCATAAATGAAATCACGGATAACCGGGTCTTCAATCTGACGGGAAGGCCATTCCGATGATAAAACTTCAGCGTAGTTTTCAAGAGCCATATCCATCTGTTCGCCGGTTACCGAATCCCTCAAGAATGGATTCTCTATCTGTTGTCTCTGACTTCTTTGTTGCCGAGTTTCTCTCGTATCAACATAATTTTGTACTCTAGTCTGGACCAGCTCTGCGCCAACAGAGGCCATTGGACAGCCGGGAATATCATCCGGTCTGACGGCCCGCTGGGACGGAGCTATTCTTCTTTCCTGACTGGCTTTTTCCTGCTCAGTATCATGTTTAACACTCTCCCGGGGTTTTTCTTCTGGGCTCTTTTGTCCTAATTTATCACTTAAAATTTCAAGGACCCGGGGATTCATTCCCAATTCTCTTTCTCCCCTTAGATAATTTACATACGGATTAAAATCATATGGAGGATCGGAATTTTTTATTTTAAACCAATCCGCTATGTAAGAAGCCGCGTAAGATAAACATTTCCCCGAAACAGCTCGCCGCCCCGGAAGATGATCCCATTGAAGGTTATAGGCATCGTTTACCCTGCTTATCCATTCTCCTCTTTCCTGCAGGTTTTTATAGGGTATTTTATCGTAATTTTCTATTGTAAAATCAGCCCACTCGGGATTTACAGGGTAACCCCACTGACGGTTAACGGGGTAATTTCCTATTTTATCGATATCCGTGAGAACCAAAAACGGAAGTATGTCTTCCATGGAAAGCTGCTGCTCCTGTACTTCTTGAGGGGCGGTTTTTCCGGCTCGGGGCAAAAAAGACGGACTGTCAGCATCAATAAGGTGGGGGGGTCTAAAAACTTCCTCTATTACTTTTAACGGAACAGAGGCGTAATCCGACCAGGTCTCAGGGTTGTAAATTTCAATTTTTAATTTTTCTTCCCTGTAGCCGGGCCACTCGGTTACATGTTCTCCATCAGGAGATATATAAATCATATCCAGGAATTCATTGCCGGATCTTAAGGGAACCTGGTAACTTACCAGTTCATCACCTAATATGATTTTACGGGGAGTGTCCGCATTATCCACTCTGCTGTAAAATTCTAAGGCTTTTTCTTTAAAAATTTTTGGGTTTTCCGGAAGAGTTTGGGCGGAATTTTCTACTATATTGCGGCTTATCTCAAGTACCCGCTTTTTTATATATTCTTCAGTCTCTTCACCCCAGGCTGAAGTAATTGTCCCCATTAAAATAAGTAATTCTAATATTTTTAATTTATTGGTTAGTTTCATATTCAATCCTTAAATAGTTTTACTATAAAATTAATTATAACACTATTTAAAAATTATTTCAACTAATACCGGAATTTATTTAAAAGGAAAGAAAAACAAATAAACTCCGATTATCAGGATAAGTACTTCTCTAATATTATTTCATAAAAAGTTTGGTGAATCTTATTATTCAAGTAAGTTAATACTTGTATTGTTAGGGTAGCTCAAAATCCTGGTCTTCTTCGTCATTGGTGTCTCTTGGACTTTCAAAACATTCTTCATGATGCTGCCAGACAAGAAAATCTCTCACCTGATTGGTCTCCCCGAGCTTTGCTTCAACACCTATCTGCTCGTCTTTTGCGCGATAATTTGCTATAAGGGTAATTATCCGGGTGGGAGTTGACCCAATGGTAAACGGAGCCTCTAACTGTATCTCGTAGAAACCTTCACTGTCACATTCAGCTACATTATCAGGTTCATCTATCGCCCATACTCTGGCGCCGGACGCCGGTCCGACTATGGATACCTCACCTGTCATCTCACTTACTTCCCCCTCATAAACCACTCCTTCGAGTACAATGCTATCACTTGAACAGCCCGATACCAGGAATACTCCAATTAGTAATAATATAATGGGTTTAATGTACTGTTTTTTCTTCATATTTTATTCCTCTTTTTCTTCTGGTACCATTTGATTGACCAGCTGGTCCATTTTTACCACTATCCGGGTAACCTGGCCCACTAAAAGTACAATCATCACTGCCATAAAAACCAAAAGTGCCATTCCCCATAACTGAATTTCCTGCATTGCCAACGTCATACTTTCCATTAAAACTGGATCCATAATATCCTCCTTTTAAAACTACAATCCTCCACCAACAATAAATTGCAAAGCAATTGGCCCAAACAAGATTATAAATACCGTTGGAAATATAAAAATCAACAACGGAAACAACATTTTTATTGGAGCCTCGGCTGCCAGTTTTTCAGCTCGCTGAAATCGTTCTGTTCTCATCTGCTCGGCCTGTCTTCGTATAATAGGCCCTATACTCGATCCCAGCCGTAAAGCCTGTACCAGAGAATTTAAAACTGAATCAAGCTCTGCAATTTCAAGTCGGTTGGACATATCCTTAAGAGCTCTTTCCCGGGACTTTCCTATGCTTACCTCTTTTTGCATCTTCTGAAACTCATCTAAAAGCGCATTGGGATCGGATTTAGCAATTATTCTATTTATAGAAGCGCTAAAATCAAGTCCGGCTTCAATCGATAAGGTCATTAAATCTAAAACATCAGGCAGAGCAAGAAAAATTTCTTTGTTATATTTTTTTATTTTATCATTTAACTGTAGCTGGGGAAAATAAAAACCAACCCCCATACTTATAAGTACTACAACAGCGTTATTTGAAACAAACAATCCTACTCCCAAAAGCATCGCTATAGCAAAAAGCACCTGACCGGCAATAAATTGATCAGGGGTGGTTGTTCCCGGGTCCCCGGCTTGCTCAAACAACTGTTCAAGCTTATCTCTCCGATCATCTAAATAATCCCATTCAATTTTAGCTAACCATTCTCCGACCTGGTCCCTTAGCCTCCCTACCATCTGGGTGATAGGCTGTTTTTCTTTCTGTTCCTTTTCTTCTTCGGTATCTTTTTTCTTATCAGTTTCGGTTAATTTATCCATTACCGCCTGCCCCGCACCGGAACCGGAAAAAGCAGTTATTAAAAGAAAGATGATTCCTATTACTAAAACTGTAACTATTATTATTACCATCACTTATACCTCAATATTTATTATCTTTGATATTACCACCCATCCCATAGATACCATTATCATTACCACAGTTATTAAAATATTCCCAATCAATGTATTAAATAATGGTTCCATAAGCTCTGGATCCATCCAATTTAAAACCATCATCAGTAAAAAAGGACAAGCTGCAACAATCATACCCGATAACCGTCCCTGGGAGGTTAAGGCATCAACTTTACCTTTAAGTTTCTGTCTTTCTCTCATTGTTTCAGCTATACGGGTAAGTATCTCTCCCAGATTACCGCCTGTTTCCCGGGCTATATTAATAGCTGTAACGGTCATTCTGAGCTGTTCGGATTCTATTCTTTCAGTTGTATTTTCCAGCGCTTCAGACATAGGAACTCCAAGTTTAAATTCTCTCAGGGTTTCTCCGAATATTTCAGCCAGGGGATCTTTAGATTCAGTCACCATAAGCTCAAGAGCCTGAGGAAAACTGGCCCCGGAAGTCAATGCATTGGTAATTAAGGAAAGCGCGTCAATAAATTGTGAATCAAATTTATCCATATACTTTTTGTACAAGAACCCGCTGAGCATGCCGGGAATAAATGAACCCCCTATTCCAAACACAACCGCCCAGTACATACGTCCTATTATAAGGAATCCCAATAAACCTACGGCGAAAGCACTTCCTAATTTTATTAACCGGGAAATAGTACTTTTTGGTTCTTCTCTTAGCTTATCCATAATCCAGTCAAAAGAAGTTTTTCCTTTAGCTCGGTCTTCGCTCTCTTCTTTTGCCTGTTCTTTAACTTTAGCAAAATAACTATTAAGAAAAAGAGCTAACTGAACTATCCCAAAAAACACAACAGCCAGTAATAGAATTTTTATTAAATTAAACATTATATTTAACTCTCATATTATATTAACTCTTCTGCACTAATATTTTTAACATCGTCATCATTATCATCATCGTAATTATCCTTTTTATTAGTATCCTTTTTAGAGGATGAACCTCCGCCGCTACTGTTTCCTTTTCCTGTTACCGGTGCATCTTCCGGTTGGGATAATTTTGTACCACAACCGGGACAAAATTTATCCTCTGAGGATATTAAATGTCCACAAGACGTACAATTATTTGAGGCTTTACTTTCCTCCTGTTTTTGATTATCCGGAGGAGATTTTGGTTGGTCCGGTGCTTGCTCAGATAATTCTTCATCAGGCTGTTTTGACTGGACGCTAGATGATTCTTCTGATTCCGGTTTACCGGTTCTATCTTCCCCACCTTCCCTTTGAAGTCCCGGAGAGGCTTGTTGGTTTAACTCGCTATCTTCTTCATCAGTGTCCCAATCCAGTCTCCCGCCTGATTTAATTTCAGCTTCTTCTTGAACATCATCTTCTTCTTTAACTCTTTTTTCTGTGGGAAAATCTCCTTCTTCAACTTCAAATTTTTCAGATTTTTCTTCACCCGGACTATCTGTGGGAGATTCTTCCGGCTTTTTCTTTTCTTTTTCATCATCTTTTTCATCGGGATCGATAAGGTCAGCCATAATTTTTTCCTCGCGATTTAAAATCTCAGCTCCGGTTTCCTGGGGGCCTGTATCTTTAAAAATATCAAAATCTATATCAATTCCCTGGGCAACTAGTTCTTCTTTAAAAGTAGGTTCCCGGTCATAGGATTTAAATACTCCCTGGACTGTTCCGTCCTCCGCTATTCCGGTCTGTTCATACCCCATAAGTTTGGCCAATTTAATTTCACCTTCTTCATAAGCTATCACATCGGAAATATTACAGCATTTACGGGTTCCGTCGGTGTACCGGTCCGTCTGAACAATAAGATCAACAGCCGCAAAGATCTGCTCCATTATCGCCTTTCTGGGTAAATCTACTCCAGCCATAAGCACAAGAGTGTTCAACCTGGATATTACATCCTGCGGAGAATTAGCATGTACTGTGGTCAAAGAACCGTCATGACCGGTGTTCATAGCCTGCAACATATCCAGAGCCTCACCACCACGACATTCCCCGACCACTATCCTATCCGGACGCATCCTCAAACTGTTTATTATAAGCTGCCGGATAGTAACTTCTCCTTTTCCCTCAGGGTTAGGGGGTTTTGTCTCCAGGCGGACCCAATGATCCTGGGGCAACTGAAGTTCGGCAGAATCCTCAATAGTAACAATTCTTTCGTCTTCGGGAATAAAGCTGGATACAATATTTAATAAAGTGGTTTTACCTGAACCGGTACCTCCCATCACAACAATATTTTTTCTTATTCTTACCGCGGCCGCCAATAAATCTTCCATTTCATGGGTAAGCGAACCAAAACTTATAAGATGCTTGGTATTTAATTTTTCCTCTTCAAAAAGTCTTATTGTTACGGTGGGTCCGCTTAAAGCCAGAGGGGGGATAATCGCATTTACCCTGGACCCGTCTTCCAAACGGCCGTCTACCATAGGGGAGGACTCATCTATCCGGCGGCCCAGCGGCGCTACTATTCTATCGATTATAGTCATTAACTGGTCCCGATCCAGAAATTCAGCATCAGAAAGCATTAAATGACCGGCTTTTTCAATATAAACAGTATCTTCATTGTTAACCATTATTTCCGTAATTTCATCATCAGCCAAAAGTTCTTCCAGAGGTCCCAGGGCAACCGCTTCGTTGTAAATTTCTTCAAATACTATTTTCCTCTTTTCACGGTCGGTGATAAAAGCTGCTTCTTCCCCCATAAGCTTTCTTATTCTTTCGCTTACCATAGATTTAAAACGCTGTTTTTCAGCTTCGCTCTTAGAAGTAAGGTCAATATCTTCAGTATCCAGTTCCCGGACTAACCTCCGGTGAACAGTTTTTTTAAGCTCATCTATCTTTTTCTGTTCGGCTTCCTCATCGCTGATTTCCATGGAAGCTCTTTCTTCCGGGGTTTCATCCCCCCATTTATGTTCAGGAATTCCGGTTATATTAAAAATACCGGCTCTTTTTTCCCTAAAATACTTTTTATTTTCATCATTTAAATATCGGCCTATCTCCCTGACCTCTTTAGAATAACTTTCCCGGGGAGCAAAAATTACAGCGGGTTCGGAATGATTGATAGAGGCCATAACCGTTCCTGGGTCATGGGGTATTTCCCAAAAGATATCCGTATCCAGTTTACTGGAAAAAAACCTTTTCACCTCGTTGGCCTCCAAACCACCGTTTAACCCGGTTTCGTTTAATATCATTTTTATCATTTGGGGTGGATAATTTTTCTGTTGAAACTTTTTCATATACTTTTCAGCGGAAATTAAAGAAAGAAAATCCGGTTTAACCATTATAAAAAGAAGCTGGGTATTGTCCATTATGGCCAGGATGCGATCATCTTCCACATATTCCTTTAAGTTTAAAATAATATAATCGTAGTTAAATTTTAGAGCCTGTATAACTCTACCAATATTTTCCGGTGTAAGATTTCCGGTTGTTGGCTCATCTATTCCGGTAATTATTTCCACCCCCGATGTATGTTCAGGTAAAAAACCGCGAATAATCTGTGGTTCTATAGCAGGGGTCTGGATAATCATTTGCTCTATAGATTTAGAGGAATCAAACCCCACCAGAGAGGGTATATGCTGATTGACTCCATTATCAAGAGCCACATCCAGCAGAGCTATTTTTCCCTTGCTTTCCTGCTTAAGGGCAACGGCCAAGTTTACCGATAAAGTAGATTGTCCGTTTCCACCTCTTGCGTTTAATACAGTAATAACCTGAGCTTTTGACATTATTCAACAAATGTGGGGGTCATAAAAACAGTAACTTCAGTTTCCTGATCATCCACTGTGGTCATCTTAAATAGATTTCCCATTATAGGAATCCTGGATAAAACGGGTACCCCTTTACTGGTTGTTTGTTCTTCAAGTTTTCTTAATCCCGAAAGCACTATAGTATCACCGTGGTTCACCTGTACGCTGGTTTCGGTAAGTCTTGTTGAAATTGCCGGAATTGTTAACCCTTCCAAAGTTACGGCGTTATCCTGATCCAGAGTACTGGCATCTACCAGCAAATCCACATCAATTAACCCCCTCCTTAAATCTCCCTCGGGGCTTACTTCTAACTTGATTCCGTAATCCGCCCAATCAATGGCTATCTGGCCTTCTCCGGCGGGAATAGGATAAGGCACTTGTCCACCGATCATAAAATTAGCATTGCCACCGGAGCGGGCAACCAATTTCGGCTGGGCTAAAATTCGTCCATATCCTTCATCGACAGTGGCATTCAATGCAGCTGTAAGCTTGTCCAAACGCTGGAGGGTTCCAACCTGAATTATCCCCGGAATTGAGCCCTCCGATATCCGTATTCTATCAACCCATTCAACTCCCATGCGGGAAAGTTCGTTAGTTTTAACTTCAATGACCTGACACTGAATTTCGATAAGATCCGCAGGCACCAAAGATTTGGATACTTCCACCGAAAATGAATCTCTCAGCACATCGGCAGTGTCCCAAACCTGAATGGTGGTTACGCCACTGTTGATTCCGTTTACCAAAAATTCTGTTGCTGTACGAACCTGTATATCTGCTATCTCAGGATTTCCCACCGCTATATCTTTTATCCTGTAATCAGTTTCAACTACCCGGGTTTCACCTTCATATATTGAAAACGGTTCTATCTCATCATATTCCTGGGCATTGACAATAACTAACAAACTCAACACCAAACCCAGAGCAACTGGAAATAGCTTTTTTATGGTCATTTTTTTATCTTATTTGCTGACGGATGGCGTCCTGGACGCCACGGAATATGTCCACATCCTGCCCGGCCATTATATCTTCTACCATCCTTCCTGGATCTTGTTGATCCGCCTCAGACCTTATATCAGCAGCTTCGGATTCTTCGGGAAATAAAGAACTGTAAGTAGCTTCTTCAAGTTCCACTTCAGCTTCATCACCAATTGCCCTAAGAGTGAAAGAAATCTCTCCTCTCTGCCGGGCAAAACTCAACAGTAAGGCTTCCTGAGGCGATACGGCAAGTGTTATGGTATTTCCTGCGCCACCTCCTCCTCTCATCCCCATTTCTTGGGCCTGCTGTCTGGCCTCGGGATGTTCGCCGAATATAGCTTCTCTAACCGCTACTACAAGCACATTCTGGAGCATAGCTTTGGTTTTTATTCTTTGTTCAGTAGTTCCGGCCTCTTCTACCGTGTAATCAAATGAGCCCAAGACATCAACATAATTTCCAGGCTGAATGTGCATCCCCACTCCTGTCTCCGGCCCCACGGAAAGTGAAACCGCCCTGAATTCATGGGGAAGAGACATAGCCAAACCGGCTTCTCTACCTATCGCGGCAAGCTTGGTGGTTAGTACCTGTTCCTCACGGTTAATGGGAGATACAGAAGTGTATACAAATCTTCCCTCGTCATCAACTAAATCTTCCATGGATTGGAGCGTTGCGGGCTGAACATAATCCCGGGGAATCTGTTCTATCCTGACCATGCCCGGTTCCAGCACTGTATAAGGTGGTATATGCTGACGGGTAACAATTACAGGCTGTGTTTCCCCACGGGACACATACTGGTCTTCTATGCCCCCCATATACATAGCCACTAAAATCACAACTACAAGCCCCAGTACGGCGGCAATTATCAATGCCTTTTTCTTTTCCATATTATTCTCCTCTTTTTTTAAAGATTCCTACTTTGCTTTTTAAAACTATAAGAGCCTGAATGAATAAAATTCCAGCATCTTTTTTTAAATATATATAAAAAGGTTTATCTTGTCAAATTAAATAGATTTCACTTACCAGTACATAACCTTACTTTTAACTACAATGTTTTTTAGTTTATTTTATGGCGGAGAGGGGGGGATTCGAACCCCCGGTAGAGTTGCCCCTACACACGATTTCCAATCGTGCTCCTTAAGCCAACTCGGACACCTCTCCGGTTAAGAATAATAACTTAATTATACAATTATTTGTCTCTACTTCAATCCAATATTAAAATTGTTTATATCTCCATACATTCTCAGGTCGACTTCTTGATTATTAATTATAGAGTTAAACGTAAAATCTAAATCTTCGCCCCAAGTTAAAAAACCGCGGGCTGAACCACCTACATTAGGTCCTTTAAGCATTAAATTGTTAATTTGTAACTCATTACCGTCAACAAAAATATCTCCCTTTACCTCTTCACTGTAAAATTCATTTTGCAGTTTTCCAGTAAAATTCTTATATATATTTTTTAATACAGGAATATTTTTTACAATCAGATCCTTAATTGTAAATTCAGAGAAGAATTTTAAATCTGTAGACGACCCCGACACCCTACCGTTTAAATTAAATAACCCGCTATCCAGGTAATCATCAACATAATTTAACGTCTCTTTTAAATTTTTAAGTTTAATTCTCTCCCCCATAATATTAATTTCAATATTTCCGGATTCATACACTTTTCCGGTACCCGAAAAGTCACCGGCGGGTATATCTAAAACAAACCAGTTAACCGATATGTCAGACGGACCGCTGGTATATGGTACAGTAATACCTCCCTGCAATAAAAGTTCCGAACCGGGATGTTTATCTACTTTTTCTTTATATCTAATCCGGCAGGGGGTAAAATCTCCCCGCCAGTTTATTTTTAAATTTTTAAAATCATTTTGAATATTACCCGTAATTTCAGGTTTATTTTCTAATGTTATTCCGGCGGTTAAAATTTCACCTGGAAACTCCTCAACTTTATAACTACAGTTTAACACCGGGTTTGAAAAAATATTTTTTATTTTCCCGGTGAATTTAACCGAACCGCCGGCTCCGGTGAGCCTAACGTACTTTAATTCCACCATGCTTCTTAATAAATATATATCAGCAACAATATTTGCATAATCATACAAATTATTTTCGGTTTTAAATTCCATATTGAATTCTATCGGTTTAGAAATTTCTTTTCCAGTGGTAAAAATATTTATATTACGGATTTTATGTGTTTTTTTACCTTCCTCAATTAAATTCAGGGTTCCATTTTTAAGCTGAGCAGTATGTAATTTAAATTGAATACCTTTGTCCGGATTTAAAACTAAATTTTCCAAGAATTCCATTATATTCACTTCTTTTAACATATCCGTTAAACCAGACACATTGAATTCCGGTTTATGGACCAATACTTCCGTAAATTCAAAGTTACGTTTTAAAATAGGTAGCATTCTAAATTTAATCCTCATCTCTTTACATTTTAAAAAGGGAGGATGGGCTTCGGCAGACTCTTTTTGGTTCACAGTTATATCTTCAAGTATGACTTCTCCTAAACTAAGCTTTACACTTTCAACCGACACCTTCCGGTTAAAACTTTTCTCAATAGTTTCCTCAATTGCTCTGCTCACGCGCTTTGGAGAGAACATCTGCCTGTACGCTACATATCCGCCGGTTAATATTAAAACGGCCCCAATTGCAGAGTATTTAAATATTTTTTTAAATTTTTTCATTTACCAACTGTATGGCGGAGGGGAGAGGATTTGAACCCCCGGTGCCGGTAAAGGCACAACGGTTTTCGAGACCGCCGCCATAAACCAGACTCGGCCACCCCTCCGTTTTTTTTTGAAAAGCCATCATTTATTCCGTTTTTCCTTAAAAAAAGATTTCATTAATACTTTACATTCTTCTGAATAAAAATTTAATTTTTCGTGCCGGGGATGATGGGAAGCGGGTTTTGCCGCTTTTGTCGAAAAAATTACTTTAACTATTCTGGCCCTTTTAATAGCTTCCCGGCACATATCACACGGTTTTACAGTTGAAAAAAGTTTTGAACCGTCCAGCCTATAATTTTTTTTATAGCGGCAAGCTCTCCGTAAAGCAACGACTTCGGCATGAGCCGTAGGATCGTTATCCTCAATTTGGCGATTTCTTCCCATCCCTATTATCCTATTTTTTTCTACCACAACCGCCCCCACCGGGATTTCACCGTTGTCCGCGGACTCTCTAGCCAGTTCAACTGCTTTTTTCATATATCTTTTGCTGTTTTTATTCATGTTTAAAAACTTTACAAATACCTTCCGGGCTATTCCTACAATAACCCTAGCCAAAAAGCCGACCTTTCTCTCTTACGGTCTCCGGCTTCTTCTCCATTTAGGAGCGTTCGGTCGGTTTCGAATCCTTTATTTTATATCTGCTTTATAGCTATACTTGCAAATATTTTTTTATATTTAAATTTTGTGGAGCGCCCGAGAGGATTCGAACCCCCAGCCTGCTGATCCGTAGTCAGCTGCTCTATCCAGTTGAGCTACGGGCGCTACATTATTGATAAATCTTATTTATAATTAAATTAAGTTCAAGTTTTAAGGTGGGATTTTATTTTATCATTTCCTTAACTTTTTGAAGAAGTCTCTGTTTTTTAAAGGGCTTTAAAATAAAAGCCGACGGCCCCTCCGGTTTTAAGGTCTCATAAAGTTCTTTATCTTTAACCAGTCCCGAATTAAATATAACCGGAGTATCTATTCCGGCCGCTCTAATCTTTTTCACACTTTTCCAACCGCTCAATTTAGGCATAACCACATCCGATATTATAAGATCGTAGCTACTTTTTTTAGCCTTGTTAACTAACTCTAACCCGCTGCGGACGGTATCTAAATTATATTTATTAGATAAAATCAAATCCAAAAGTTTTAAAATATTATCTTCATCATCAGCGGCAAGTATTCTTTTTTTACTATCGTCCTTCCTGACGGATTTCTTTTTTATATTTTCTTTCTGCCTGTTTTTTTTTCGGTGCAGTTTATCTTTTTCAATTACTCGATTTATTGTTTCTAAAAACTGTTTTTTATCAAAGGGTTTTGCTATGTATTCATCCACCCCCCGGCGGTCTTCAATTAAATCAAATCCCTCCCTGACCATAATTACAACAGGTATATCTTTATAATTCTCATTCTCAGCTAAAATCTCGGCCAATTCGTATCCGGTAATTTTATCTAAAATATAATCAACTATTATAAGATCAGGCTTATGCTCTTTAACTAATTTTAAACCCCTTTCTCCGTCCCTGACCTCCAATATGTTTACCTGGTAATCCCTTAAGGACATCTTAACAAGGAACCTTATATCTTTGTTAGCATCGCCAACTATTACTTTTAACATGCTGTTACCCGGTCAGTTTACTAACAGTCATCTTAATATGGTCAGCACTATTGCCCCGACACTCAGAACCGACGCTACTATCCCAACAGTTACCAATATATCCTGCTGTTGGGTTTCTCTATCCGGATGAACGCCTACTACTGTTAAATCTTTTTCTGTTACTCTTCCGGCAGTGTCTTTACTCTTAACATTTATGGTATTTTCACCAATTTTTATTCTTACAGCAGTAACGAAATTTCCTTCATTATCAACTGTAATTCTTTCTTCATTTACAAATATCTCAGAATAAGAATCGGTTTCACCTCTTAAAGAAAGAATATTCTGAGCTAATTCAGCGCCATGAGCTGGATTTGTAATTTTTAAACTCGGCGGACGGGTATCAACAATCATAGGGACCGGTTCGGAAAATTTTCCCGTAACACCGGCCTGGTTTACAAAGGCTGCTCTCCACCAATATTCCCCGTCCATTAACTCTTCTTTAATTTCTTCCGGGGATACTGTGTCAACTTTTCTATCCACAATAATTCTCGAAAAATTCTTATCACTAGCTACCTGAATATGTAATTTATTTACTCTATCTTCCGGGACCCCATCCTTTCCGGAACCCACCCGGGAGAGTATACTGTCTATATCCAGTGTTGACACCGACTGCATATCCGGAAAACTTTCTCCTTCTTCAAATTGCTGTCCCTCTATTTCAGGAGGATCTGGCAGTATAATTGGTTCCGAAGGCGCTTGATCAAATTCAGCCACCGACATAAAACCTTCTTCAATGGTTCTCATCTCTCCAGCTGATATAAAATCCACCTCTCCTTTGTACACACTTAAGGTTGTAGTTCTGTCCTCATCTACCACAGCTTTATATTCAGAACCCGTGGCTGGATCTATTGAAGCGGTTTCAGTTAAAACTTTTATATCCTCAGCATACAATTCCCCCACTTCTATTTCCACAATATCTTCCCGGGTTTCATCCGGTTTTAAAAACACCAAAGAATTTGCGCCTATATCGGCAACACCTCCCCTCAAATACTCAATTTTTGCTCCGGAATTGGCTGAAGTTCTTATGCCGTCTTCCGGATACAGCCGTTGATACAGAGTTGCCTCATCCCAGGTGGTTGCTTCCTGCCTGCGCATCCGAACGTCATTTCTCATGTGAATAATATCCGCTATCTCATCTTTTACCAGGTCCTCGGGAACCCTTAAAATATCACCGGGAATTATTAAGTTGGGGTCTCCCGAGGGAATTTCATTATATTTCAGAATCTGGGGCCACTCTTGAGGATCATCTAAATATCTCTCCGCAAATTTTGACAGCGTGTCTCCGGGTTCAATTCTGATTTCAAGCAGATTGACCGGCGAACTTTCCTGAGATGTTAATTCTCCCACTTGCTCCTGAGCTACAAGTACTTCCCCTATGGTAAATATACTGATAAGTAATACCGTAACAAAAAATTTTGCAAATTTACTGTGATATGTTGTCATCTTTCTTTATAAACTTTTATTTACCATTTTTATTTTAAATTTTTCTGTACTCTATCTTAACTTAACTCATCTTAATTTATGTTATATAAATAAACCTAAAAAAACAAATATATTTACTTTTATTATAATATATATAAAAAAAATATCTATGATTAAAGTCACACCCACTCTACCTTATAAATAGTAACGAAAAAAACTTTTTTAACAACCCTACACTCAACTTTAAAATTATAAATAATTTTTTGAAAAAATGACCCGGACTTTCTGTAATATAAACTGTATTATTATTAATATTTATAAAAATTTCTTGTTTTTTAACTAAATTTTAGTTATTATTTTAATTATGAAAAATTTCAAAATCAAATTTCTATTTGTGTTTCTCTATGTTATATTTTTATCAGTTACTTCCAAAGCAAACCAGACGGTTATTGATATCAATATAGAAAAAGACGGGGAGATTAAAAATACCGTAGAGCTTTTATTGCTAGATGGAATGGGGTATTTAAAAGCCTCAGATGTATCCGATATTTTTGAGGCTAATCTAAATTACGACAGCAACACTAAAGAAGTGACTTTATTTTGGCCCGAAAAATCTAACCAACCTGTACAGTTCACAATAGGACAGAAAAAAGTTCGCATTGAAGGGATTACCCGAAAGATGAGAAAATATCCTTGTATAATAGAGGGTACTACTTATTTGCCCTTAGAGTCCATTATTACCAGAGCCTTTGAAAGTGCTGTAAATAGGCAGGTGAACTGGAGTTTTTCCGAAAGAACCTTGTGGATATCCACTGATGGCAATATAGCCGACGTCAGGCACTATACCTATGAAAAAAACACCAGATTTGTGGTCGAACTAACTGAAAAGCTAGAATTTGAAGCTCAAAAGGACAATGGCCAACTTTCACTAAAGATAAAACAGGGCAAACCGGCAAAACCCCTTCAAACCCATAACATAAATGACGGCGTCTTAATTAAAGCAACTGGCCAAAAAGTAAATCGGGATTCTATATTTACCTTATTCTTGGATGAAAATGCCGGAGATTATAATATAGAAAAATTCCCCAGTCCGTTAAGACTGGTTATTGATATTGAAAATACTTCTCCAGAAATTTCAAAAATCGAGCGGCAACAGCATTCCCCTAAACCCACCGGGCCGGCTAAAAGAGATAAAGCTAATCTTAAAGAAGTTAATCTGATTGTACTTGATCCCGGGCACGGGGGTAAAGATCCCGGTGCTATAGGTCCACTGGGTACTAAAGAAAAAGATATAGTTCTTGATATAGCTAAAAAAGCAGCTCAAAAAATAAGAGAAGAACTTAATATACGGGTAATACTTACCCGCAGCCGGGATTCTTTTGTACCCTTATCTGAAAGAGTCGAGATCGCCAACAAAAAAGATGCCGACCTTTTTATTTCAATACACTGCAATGCCTCTTTTAATCCGGGCAGCCGGGGCTTTGAAACTTATTTCCTCTCTACTGAAGCATCCGATGAAGAAGCAGCAGCAGTTGCCAGAAGAGAAAATGCAGTTATGGCCATGGAACAAGATGGTCTTGACAGAGGAAAAGTTGAAAATATTCTATGGTCTTTAACTATGAACCAGTTCATGAACGAATCCAGTGAATTATGTTCATTTATTAACTGCAATATAACCCAAAAAACCGGTTTAAGAGATAGAGGGGTTAAACAAGCCGGGTTTCATGTTTTAAAAGGCGCCAGAATGCCGGGGATTCTACTGGAAGCCGGATTTATTTCCAACAAAGAAGAAGAAAAAAAACTCCGGCAGGAATATTTTCAGGAAAAGATTGCCGCCGGATTAACAGAAGCTATTAAAGAATACACTAAATGGATAAAAGAAAAATAAATAACCGGCCTGTAGGAATTTTTGATTCAGGAATGGGCGGTTTAACCGTATTTAATGCTGTAGCTGATAATATTCCGGGGGAAAATATTGTGTATTTCGGTGATACGGCCCATCTACCGTATGGAAGTAAATCAAAAGAGACGGTTATTGAATACGCCAAAAAAGCATTGATTTTTTTTACCCGCTGTAAAGTAAAATGTATGGTAGTTGCCTGTAATACGGCTTCCGTTTATGCCCTTGATACTATTAAAGAATATGCTGCCTTTCCGATAATCGGTGTAGTACAACCCGGAGTGAATGCCGCAAGCCGTACAAATGCCAAATCCATAGGAATCATAGGAACTTATGGAACCATAAAAAGCATGACCTATCAGCAGAAGTTGAAACAAAAAAATTCGGAGATTAAATTACTGGCAAAATCATGCCCCCTTTTTGTACCTCTTGTGGAGGAAGGATGGATTGAACATGAAGTAACTCGTAAAGTTGCCCGTATTTATTTAGATACTTTAAAGAATAAAATACAGGTTCTTATTCTTGGATGTACCCATTATCCCCTGCTCAAAAATATTATATCGGATACGGTTGGAAAAAAGGTTAAAGTCATTGATTCCGCTCAGGCCGTATCTAAAAAAGTCAAAAGGATACTTCAAAACTACTCTCTGCTGAACCCTCAACCTGAAAAAACGGTTAACTACAGGTTCTATGTAAGCGACGCACCTGAGTTGTTTGCCGAGCGGGGCAGTATTTTTCTCGATAAATCTATTGAAAATGTTCAAAAAATAGAAGTGGTTTAGCCCTTAAAACTTAGGGGTACTGTTGAATATTACAGGAGGTTAATATGAATTATAATCAGTTTACTGTAAGTACGGGCTCTCGGACAGAGCTACAAGATATTACTGGAAATTTAAAAAAAATAATTTCTAAAAAAAATATCACAAACGGTATTTGTAAAGTATTTATACCGCACACAACCGCTGCGGTCACCATAAATGAAAATGCCGATCCTAATGTAATACACGATATGAAGATGCTTTTAGATCAAAAAATACCCTGGAATCATTCATCATACCGCCACGGGGAGGGTAATTCAGCGGCCCATATTAAATCTTCTCTTATCGGTGAATCAGTTGAGGTTATTATTGATAACGGTCAACTTCAACTTGGAACCTGGCAATCCGTGTTCTTCTGCGAATTCGACGGCCCGCGGACACGGAAAGTTTATGTAAAAATTTTGAAGATCAATACTTAAGATGAATAATATATTAATAGTTAACGACGATGGCATACGGGCCAAAGCTCTAACACTGCTTCAAAAAAAACTGGCCCCCATGGGCAGTATAACCACTGTAGCTCCGGAAACCCCAAAAAATGCAACCGGCAATTCTCTTACCCTGCATAAGCCTGTGAGAGTAAGACAGGTAGATAAACATAGATATACCACCAGCGGCACTCCCGCTGACTGTACCCGGATCGGAATTTTAACCATACTTAAGGATAATGTTGACCTTGTGATTTCAGGGATAAATGACGGAGCTAATCTAGGAGATGATATCTATTATTCCGGGACAGTTGCCGGGGCCAGAGAAGCCGCACTTTTGGGCATTCCGGCTATAGCTTCATCTTTAGTAACCGGCAATAACAAAACTAAAAACTTTGATACTGCCGCCGCAATTACTTTTAATTTAGCCCAAAAAGTACTCCAACACTCTTTGCCCCACCGAAAATTCCTTAATTTAAATGTACCTAATGAACCGGCAGATAAAATCCAAGGGGTTAAAACCACCCGGTTGGGCGTACGAATTTACGATAGAAAAGTCCGAGAAAGAAAAGATCCTGCGGGAAAAACCTATTACTGGATTTTAGGGGATATTTTAAGCGGACACCGGGATAAAGGCACCGATTTACGGGCCATCTCCGAAAAATTCGCTGCTATTACTCCTCTTACTATGGACAGTACCGATTATAAACTTTCAGAGATAATTAAAAAGTGGAAAATAAATTTAAATTAAAATCAGAATTTACGGATCAGGGAGATCAACCTGAAGCAATAAAAAAAATAACTAAAAATATTCATAACCAGAAAAAGGATCAGGTACTTTTAGGAGTTACCGGCTCAGGAAAAACCTATACCATGGCCCGGGTTGTGGAAGAAACACAGCTTCCCACCCTGATAATATCTCATAATAAAACCCTTACCGCTCAGCTTTACAGTGAAATAAAATCTTTTTTTCCTGAAAATTCAGTAGAGTATTTTGTGTCATATTATGATTACTACCAGCCAGAAGCATACGTTCCTCAGACCGACACCTATATAGAAAAAGATGCGGCTATTAATGACCGTATTGATAGATTAAGGCTGAAAGCCACCTCTTCTCTATTAAGCCGTAAAGATGTAGTAATTGTCGCTTCTGTTTCCTGTATATACGGGATAGGGAGTCCCCGGGAGTGGAAAAATATGATTGTATATTTACACCCCGGAAAAAAATATCCCCGAAAAAAATTAATACAGGATTTTGTTGCTATTCAGTACACCAGAAATAACTTGGAATTCTGCGCCGGTAATTTCCGGGTCCGAGGCCCAATTATAGATATATTTCCGGCATATTATAATAAAAAAGCTGTCCGGATTAAAATAGCAGAGCAAAAAATAAAAACAATTTCAACTATTAATCCGGTTACCGGAAAAAAAATAAGGGAACATAAAAACTTTGTTCTCTATCCAGCTACCCATTTTGTCGCCCCCAGCAAGACCATCGACCGGGCTATTCGATCAATAAGAAAAGAACTTAATAAAAAAGTTAAAAATTTTAAAGACGAACAGAAATATTTAGAAGCCCAGCGGCTTAAAATGCGCTGTGAATACGATATTGAGATGTTAAAAGAGACCGGCTACTGCAAAGGAATAGAAAACTATTCCAGGCATCTTTCCAACCGAATTTCGGGAGAACCGCCGGCCTGTCTTCTGAGCTACTTTCCGGATAAATTTTTAACTATACTTGACGAGTCCCATGTAACTCTTCCCCAGATAAAAGGCATGTATAAAGGGGATCGAGTTAGAAAAGCAAACCTGGTGAAACACGGGTTCCGGCTGCCTTCTGCTTTAGACAATCGCCCTTTAAACTTCAGAGAATTTATTGATACTGTGAATTATTCTCTTTATGTGTCTGCGACTCCCGGGGATTATGAATGTGAACAATCTAAAAATTCAGGGGGAATTGTAGAACAGATAATAAGGCCCACCGGGCTGGTGGATCCAGAAGTAAATATAAGACCTGTTGTTAATCAGGTAAATGATCTTATAAAAGAAGTAGAAAAAAGAGCCTCGAAAAAGGAAAGGGTTCTGGCTACTACTTTAACCAAACGAATGGCTGAGGATCTAACTGAATATCTTAAGAAAAAAAATCTCCGGATAAGGTATCTTCATTCGGAAATTGATACTATAGAAAGAATAAATATTTTAAAAGATCTTCGCAAAGGAACTTTTGATTGTCTTGTGGGAGTCAATTTACTCCGGGAAGGGCTGGATCTTCCCGAAGTTACCCTGGTAGCTGTTCTGGACGCTGATAAAGAAGGCTTTTTAAGAAGCGAAACTTCTCTTATTCAGGTTTGCGGGCGAGCGGCCAGAAATGTAAATGGAAAAGTTATTCTGTATGCTGATAAAATTACCGGTTCTATAAAAAGAGCTGTTGAAGAAATGGACCGGCGGCGGGTAATACAAAAAGAATATAACATAAAAAACAATGTTACCCCCCGTACCATTGTAAAAGCTATACGCGATGAAGAAGAGTTCCGACACCAGACTAAAAAAGAGGCCAGCCGTTATGTAAAAAAAATTGGCTGGGACCCTCCCGACAAAATGGATAAATCCCCAGGGGAACTTATCCAGGAAATGGAAAAAGATATGAAGGAAGCCGCCGATATGCTGGATTTTGAACTGGCGGCTGTAATAAGGGACAAAATAAATGAACTTAAAAAAGAACAGTTATAGAAATATAGTAAAAACTGCACTAAAAGAAGATTTACCCGGCGAGGATATAACTATTTCGGGATTAGATTTCAAATATACTAAAGTAAATGCCTCTATACTGGCCCGGGATTCTTGTACCTTATGTGGCACTGAAATAGCTGAATATATATTTAAATATTTTGGTTCAATAAACATTATCAATATTTTAAAAAAAGATGCTTCTTCAGCTAAACCGGGCGAGAAAATAATGGAAATTTCTGGAAATCCTGAAAGTTTACTTAAAGCCGAAAGAACAGCCATCAACTTTTTATCTCACCTTTCGGGAATAGCTACTCAAACTCAAAAATATGCCCATGCAATAAACAAAATCACTTCCCAAACAAAGATACTGGATACCCGAAAAACTCTGCCCGGATTAAGAAAACTACAAAAATATGCTGTACGCTGCGGGGGAGGAGAAAACCACAGAATGAATTTATCGGACCGGGTCCTAATAAAAGAAAATCATTTAACCTGTTCTGAGGATTCTTTACCAATTATGTTAGAAAAAGTTTTTACAAGAACTCCAAAAAACATTAAAATCGAAATAGAAGTAGAAAATATTTTTCAATTAAAAAAAGTACTTTCTAATCCCGGTGGCACTCCAGATATTATTATGCTTGATAATTTTAATGTAACCGATTTAACTGAGGCGGTAAAAATGATAAGAAATCAATCCAGTGGTATAAAAATAGAGATTTCAGGCGGAATTACTCTTGATAACATAGAGAGTTTTGCTGCGGCCGGACCAGACTACATTTCAGTAGGCAGACTGACAAACTCATCTGCGGCTATTGATTTTAGTATGTTACTAGAGGAGGATGACAAATGAGTAAATCCGATCTTTTTTTTGATATTTACTACGGGGACAGAGTAGAGTTTTACCGTACAATAAACTCCACCCAGCAAAGAATACGACAGATATACGAAAAAAAGCCCCAGAAATCTCTGGTCCTGGCCAGAGAGCAAACTCAAGGGAAAGGCAGGAGAGGGAGCAAATGGGAATCGCCTGCGGGGGGGCTCTATTTATCCGTACTTGTTCATTTTAAGGGAAATGAAAAACTGGGAAGTATATTTTTCCTATTATCTGTTTTAAAACCTCTTTTAAAACTTGTTCCAACAATTAAATGGAAATGGCCCAATGATATTATTATAGATGGCAAAAAAGCAGGGGGAATCATTTCTGAAGGGCTGGGAAATAAGTGGATAGGTTTCGGGCTGGGTTTAAACACCGGTCCTTCCAAAAAGGTCTTTCCTACTAATTTAAAAAATGATATATCCCTAGTAAAAATAAATCAAAAAAAATTTTTAGACGATATGCTTAAAAATCTGGATGTATACAGGAAAAAAATCAAGATACCCGAAGAAGATCTAAAACTTTTAAACAGTTCCTGTTTTCTTAAAAAAAAGCATATACAGATATCCAACAGGTCAGGAACCGCTCTGGGAATAGACCGTAACGGGAAACTTAAACTGAAAACTGACACAAAAATAGAAAAAATAAGCGCTGGGCAGGCAGTAGTTACACATAAAGCTCATAAGCTGCAGCCCGGGTTGCTGGCCGTGGATATTGGAAATACTACCACCCATATAGGAATTGTTGAGCAGAAAAATAACCTAAGAACAAAACAAATAAAGACCTCAACTGACAAGGATTATATTAAAAAGTTAAATACTGCCCTCAGTTTAATCACGGGAAATATTAAGATTAGAGGGGCTGGACTTTCTTCTGTGGTAGGCCCTCTTACCCTAAAAACGGTAAAAATTATAAAAGCCAACTTTTTCTCTGATCTTATCAATATAACTCATCTGACTGATACAGGACTGAAATTGGATATCTCCCATCCCGAAACTTTAGGGCCGGACCGAATATGTAACGCCGCTGCCGTTAAATCAATATTTAAACAAAACTCTGTAGTTGTGGATATGGGTACAGCCAATACATTTGACATTATTACAGTTCAGGGTACCTACACAGGGGGAGTAATATCCCCCGGAATTAAAGCCATGGAAAAAGCGCTTACCCTGCAAGCCGACAAGTTACACAAAATAAATTTCAATAAAGTGCCCTTGAAATTTATTGGGAAAAATACCGCTGAGAGCTTAAAAAGCGGCCTGCACTTTACCTTAACCGGTCAGATTCAAACCATACTTTCTAACATTCATCAAGAACTCGATGAAAAATACAATACAATTTTTACCGGAGGGGCAATTAAAAATCTTGAGCCTGCCTTTTTAAAAAATTATACCGTAGCTCCCAATTTAACTTTAAAAGGCATCTGTTCTATAATAGAAAAAAATATTTATTGATTTAGTAAAGATCGGGATCCTGTACTTCCAGATAGTACTCGCCGTTTCTTTCAACTAAATTTATAATAACCAACTCGTCCGGCTGATCAATATTTATACTTTTTTCTATATCCTGCGGATAGTCATCCATATCTACTTTTATACGATGGGTGCCCCTGGCAATTTCGGACATCTGCTGAAAAGCATTTCCCATATACTCATTGTTAAGATAAATTCTGCTCTCATAGGTGATATCAGTGGTATCAACTACCACGGTTGCATCCCGGGGAGTTCCCAAAACTACTTCAAGGTTTTTCCGGTCACCCGGATCAACAGTTATTTCCGTCCGGTCTTCACCGTATTCGTTTGATCTAATTTCTACCCGGTAAGTTCCGGGGCCACTTTCAATATATCCTGACGCCAAACCCAGTCTGCTGGTTCTCTTCCAGTACTCCCCGTCTATCCAGACCGAAGCATCCTGAATATTGTCACCGGTTTTAAAATTAGTTACTTTTACTTCCATATGAGGTGGATGCAGCTCCAGCCCCACATTTAAACGCTGCCTTAGCCGGCCTACATCTCTGGTAACTGTTTTAGCCTGATACCTGGAATCGGCCTGAAACTCAAAGGCGTGTCGCCGGGCTGGTAGCACCACATCAAACGGCGTTTCTCGATTTATACCGGTTCCCGGAATCCTTACATTTACATTAATAGATTTAGATGGATTTCCGCTCTCATAAGCCGAAACCGTTATTCGCTTTCTTAAGGATACATTTAACTCGTCGGAACTCTCCTCATCTACTTTTACAGTACCAGTCCAGGCCTGATAACCGGCGTGGGCAATTCTTACAGTATGGGTACCTCCGGTAAGAGCTAAATCATCCAGCGGGGTCTGGCCGTAGGGATCATTAGTATCATTTATGTACACTTGTGCGCCGGACGGACGAGAAGTAATTGAAAAATTTTTCCAGAGCTTACCGGTAAATACCAATGTTCTTTCGCCGGCTTCTTCGCGCTGTTCCATATCCCAGAACCTACGGTCTATATTAGTTTGAGAGCCATCGGGATCCATAATATCTACGACACAATCCCCTTTTTCAAATGAGTCCGAAATTTCATCCGTACCTATTGTTTCAAATCCCTCTTTAGTTAATTTAAAACTGTAAACCCCCAATTCTAAAGAATCGTTAAACGGGGTTTGTCCCACTTTTCTGCCGTTAATAAATAAATCGGAAGACCTCGGTATTGAATCAATTTTTACACCTATTTCAAAAGGAACAATATGAACACCATCTACAACTTTAGAACCGGGGATGGAAATATGCTGATCTCCGGGAGCACCTTCATATACTGTTATATTTCTCTCTATTACTCCAAACCCCGGTTTTTCAAGTTTTAGAGTATAAAGTCCAGGCCGGATCTCTTCAAGAGAAAGAGGGGTTTCCATTTCCTTTACCGGGAGAATACTTTCCCCGTCCTCTAAAATTTCTATTCTTGCTTCTGAAGGTAAACTGTCTAACTGCAAGGCTGGAGGCCATATAGTATTGTGTATTTTAATCCCCCAGTCGGTAAGCTGATAATAAGTATCGACAGCCATAAAAATTACCCCAGCCAAAAGCAGGGAAAGAAGGGATGTAATAAAAATCTTTCTATATTTTTGAGCAGAATCAAGTACAAAATCAATAACCGTTTTATCTTTTTCACCACCTGAAGAAGAGTCCGGTTCCGGAGCCGGTGACGGGGGGGGCGCCGAAGAGGGGGAGTCTATAGCTTGGGGAGGCGACTGCGGTGGCTGCTGAGCACCTGACTGATCTGTGGAAGGCTTCTCTGACTTGTCCTCGGAGGACTCATGAGCCTGCTGTTTTTCAGCGGACGGTGTTTCTTTTTTAGGCTGTGTCGGTTGCTGAGTCTGCACCTGACCTTTTAAAGAAGCTTCTTCAGCGACTTCCCTAAAATTTCTTTTAGATTCCTGTTCCCTCTTTTTCTTAGCTTTAACTATTTCCTCTTCTAAGGCATCGGTAACAAAATCCTCGTATTCTTCTCGTAAATAATCAGTTTTACCCTTCTTACTTAAATACTTTTTAATATCAATAAACATTGCCGCGGCATTTTTATACCTTTTATCCGGGTTACGGTGTAAAACTTTCTTCAGTATTTCTTGTATCGCATCCGGAATCTGATACATTTTAAGTTTTTTGAAATCGATCCTGGCTTTTTTAACTTTTTTCCATACGTCAACTTCCGTATCACCTTTAAAAGCTTTTTCTCCGGTAAGCATCTCATACAATACAACGCCGCAGCTAAAAAGATCCGACCGGCCGTCAAGGTCAATTTCACCGGTAGCCTGTTCAGGAGACATATACGAAATTTTGCCGGTTAATTTTTCTTTTTTGGTCCTTTTAGACCGTGCATCTCCGGCTTTAGCTATTCCAAAATCAGTTAATTTTATCCGGCCGTTATAATAGAGCATTATATTACCGGGTGAAATATCCCGGTGGACCATGTTCATAGGCTCCCCGGTTACTTCACTTTTTACTGAATGAGCGTAATCCAGGGCCTTTAACACTTCACCTATGATAAACATGGAAATATCCGGGGTAATTTTCATATTATATTCCGGACATTTATTCATAAGATATTCCAGATCCACTCCCCAGACAAAATCCATTATTATATAATAATTATTTTCTGCATCCCTAATAAAATTAATAACTCGGACAATATTTTCGTGCTCTAATTTAGCTGTATTTACAGCCTCGCTTTTAAACATATCTACGAATTTAGCATCTGAAGAGTACTCTTTATGAATTTTTTTAATAGCTACAAATTTCTGAAGCATGTTATCCCATGCCTTATAAACAGTAGCAAAACCGCCCTCCCCTATTTTATCCATAATTAAGTATCTGTTATTGATCATCCATTCTTTCATTCTTCGTCTTTCTCCGAAATATGTTCTTCTATCTTCTTAGTTAACTCGTCCCAGTCCAGAGGCTTAACAATGCAGTCGTCTGCACCATAGTCAAAACCCTTTTCTATTTCCGTAACATTACCCGATACTATAAAAACAACAGTATCCTCGGTCTTAGGGTTACTTTTTATCGCTTCACAAACCTCAAATCCATTTTTCCGGGGCATCATTACATCGGTAATTACTACATCCGGGACACACTCCTCTAATTTTTCCAGAGCTTCAACCCCATCTTCAGCTACAGTAACATCGTATCCCTTCCCAGCCAGAAAAATTTGGGCGGATAACCTTAATGTCTTATCGTCATCTGCTACTAACACCTTTTTCTTCATAATCGACTCCTCTCAAATTTATTAAATCTTATTTTAACTTACTATATTATACAAATTATATTTTTTTTTTCTAATTTATGATTTTAAACCTCTTCCGGGTTTTTAAAAACAGGAATAGTAAATTTAAATTTACTTCCCTTTCCCAATTCACTTTCGACCCATATCTTTCCGCCATGGGACTCTATTATTTTTCTAACTGCCGTAAGTCCCAGACCGGCTCCCTTTACCTGACCGGTAAAATATTCTTCGAACTGGTAAAACTTTTCAAAGATATTATCTCTTTCGGAGACCGGAATACCTAATCCGTTATCGGCTATCTCCACTTTAATAAATCCATCATGTTCTTTACAGGCTGAAATAAATATTTTTTTATTGTTTTTTTTATTAAATTTAATACCGTTTTCTATAATATTTTCAAATACTTTCATGATTTTTTCTCTGTCAACATAGACAGCCGGTAAATTCTTAATATTATCGGAAATTTTCATAACAACCTTTTGATGTTTTTTATTATCATCAAATTTTCTTACTGCGTTGCTCAGCATTGATTCTAAAGATTCCTTTTTTTTCTCAAGTTGAAGAAATTTCGTCTCTAAGGCTGTAAACTGAAGTAATTTATCCACTAAATTAGAAAGTTCCCAAGCACAATTTTCCATCAGTTCTAAGGCTTCCGCACGATTGTCTACATCCTTATTGTTTTTTAATACTTTTAAGGTTGATATGATACCGGTAAGAGGAGTTTTTAGTTTATGGGAAACCGCGGAAAAAAAATTCTGCTTTAACAAACTGGTCCTTTTCTCCTCTGTTATATCTCTAATTATAAAAATTTGACCTCCGGGAACTCTCCGGCCTGATATTTTTGTATTTAAGACTGAAAGATACCGGGAATTATTTTTATTTTTAAAAAGCTCAAAAGTTATTATCTCTTTGTCATTTCTCAAAACTTTTTCTTTGGAAGATTTTTTAAAATTATGTAATACATTTGATAATTTTTTATTTTTTACACTATCTTCTCCTATCTCTAAAAGTAAACGGGCCGCTTTATTTATCATAAGTATTTTTCCGTCAGCAGCAGTAATCACCGCTCCATCACCCATGCCAGAAAACATAGCCCCTATCTTTTCTTTTTCTTTCTGAAGTTTTTCGAAAAAATTTGCGTTTTCTATTGCCAAAGTTATATGAGAAGCAAAAATAACTGATTTATGTAGATCGTATTCGGTAAAATTCTTATTAATATTTACCCTGCTTATATTTATTATACCCAGAACTCTACTGCGGGTAAGCAATGGACATATAACAGAGGATTTTATATTTGATAAAGTAGGGGGGGGATTTTCAAACGGCCAGTCTTTTTTAGCATCCGAATTCAAAATTACCGGTTCTTTTTTTTGCATAATTTTTCCGGAGATCCGTTCGCCCGGCTTTATCCGGGTCAATTTTCTGGTATTTTCCGATATTCCCCGGCTCACCGGAATATAAAGTTCCCCCTTGGTGTTTAAGAGCATTAAAGAGGCCCGGTCGGCATTTAAAATATCTAACATTGTATTTACTATTAGATCAAGAAGATCTTCCAGTTCAACAGTTGTAAATATTTTTTTACTTATTTTATACAGGGCAATTATATCATCAAGTTTTTTGACTTTTTCAGAAAGCTCTTTTTCCTTTAAACTGCGTTTGACCTTTAAATAAAGTTCTTCCAGCTCTACCGGTTTTACAATATAATCGTAGGCCCCTAATTTCATGGCCTTAACTCCGGTCTCAACCGTTGCATATGCTGTCATTATAATCACCGGACAGTCAGGTGATATTTTTTTTATCCGCCGGAGAACTTCAAGGCCGTTAATCCCTTCTCTTTTAAGGTTAAAATCTGTAATTACTCCTGAAAAAGATTTTTTTTTAAACCTCTCAACAGCTTCCTCTCCCGTTGAAGTTTCTATAACCCGAAATCCGCGGTTTTTAAAATATATTGAACAGGGTTTCCTAGAAGACAGCTCGTCTTCAACTAGTAATATTTTTTCTTTTTTATGATTTTCTTTCATAAATTTTCTTTAATGCTGCTTAAAAGTTCATCCGGATCGAAGTCTTTTACTATGTAATCCACTGCCCCCAAATTATAGGCTCTATCAACATATTTTTTTTCGGCCAAGGCCGAAATAACTATAACAGGGATTTTTTGGAATTTCGATTTATCTTTTATTTCTTCCAGCACTTCAAACCCGGTCATTTCCGGCATCATTAAATCAAGTAGTATAAGATCCGGGAGGGCATCTTTCATCTTATCAATAGCCTCCTGACCGTTTGAAGCGGTTAAACCTTCAAATCCTTGACTTTCAATGATCATTTTAATTATATGGGTAAAATTAACTTGGTCATCAACTATTAGTATTTTTTTACTCATCTTTTTTATCCTTTTTTACCGGAAGGGTAAAATAAAAGGTTGTACCTTGGTCTTTTTCACTCTCAACAAAAATATTCCCCCCCTGTAATTCCACCAGTTTTTTAGCCAGGGGCAACCCCAGACCTGTACCTTTAGGTTCATCAACTTTGCCTTTGCCGCTTTTTACCTGTTTAAACTTATCAAATACTTCTTCTAATTTATCTTTTGGTATTCCCCTTCCCGTATCTTCTATACCCACTTCTACATAATTATCCTTTGTAGGTTTTACCTTAACATTAACCGTCCCGTTTTCAGAAGTAAATTTAATAGCGTTGACCAATAAATTCTCAAATATTCTAACAGTATTGTTGTAGTCTGCATAAACTTCAGGTATTTCTCGAAAATCCGGATACCTAACTTTAAAATCAATATTCTTTTCCTTTAACTGAACTTTATACAATTTTTCAATATCTTCAATTAAAACGGGTAGTTTAAATACCTCTGACTTAACTTTCAATTCACCATTCTTTAATTTTGACAAGTCTAGAATATTATTAACAAAACCGGATAATCTTCTGGTAGCTTTTTTCATTACCTCAATAGCTTCTTTTTGGCTGGAATTTATTTCTCCCAATTCTTCTTTGGAAAAAAGTTCCAGATACATACCTATGGAATTAAGTGGAGACCTTAATTCATGTGTAACGCTGGACAAAAAATCATCTTTTAACTTATCAATTTCGCTAAGTTTACCAGCCATGTTATTTATATTTTCAGCCAGCTCACCCAGTTCATCTTTACGTAATAATTTTATATTAACATCCAGATCCCCCCCACCTATCTTTTTTGCTCCGTAAGCTATTTTTTTTATGGGATTAACTATTATTTCAGTAAGTAAAAGAGCGGCGGCAATTCCAAAAACAATAACCGCAAATCCCAGAATATAAATTCTTCTTGTAGCCAAATTAAGAAATCGATCTAAAACCTGATTAATTCTAGCTTCATTATATCCGATCCGAGCGACTCCAATTCTTGTATCTTCAAGATAGACCGGTTTTGAAATTTCAGTTATTTTTTCACCGTTGTTAAAAAAAACCTGTCTGGATAACTCATCGGTTTTAAGCGCTTTTCTTGCCTGTTCAGTTCCGGGAGCCGTTCTAATTTTTGTAGGATCAGAATGTGCACGCACTATCCCGGACATATTCATGATAATTGCATACTCTAAACCTACAATTGTATCTTTTAACAATCTGGTATATCTTAAAGCAAAAAGGTCGTCTTCCCGAAGCAATGCTTCCTCAGAGACACTGGCCAGAGCATTTACCGTATTTATTTGCGAAATAAACTGATTTTCCCTAAAAATAAGTTTCTGCTGATTGTGAAGTAAAAAAGTCATTGATAAAACTACAACATAAATTATGCTTATTGTGTAAAATAAAAATTTAAATTTAATTGACATATAATTAGTTGGATAAAACTTAAGTTAATTTTATTAGTATCAAACTGTATATATAATAGTAACACTTATGAGTATTATTTACTCATTTATTATAGACAAACACCTTCAGTTACCTATGATTTTGCTCTCCACTGTGTTTAACTTTATTTAATTATACTATATTACTGTCCATAGTTTGTCAAATAAACGTCTTAAATTTTTTGATTTTATTATTTTTTTCTATTAAAGTAAAAAACATGATTGTAAAAAAGTATAATACCATATTAAATATAAAAGGTCTTTCTAAGACTTACAAAAGAACGCATTTTTTTAAAAAAATCAAAAAAGAGGCCTTAAAAAATGTTAACCTTAAAATTAAAGAAAATGAGATTTTTGCTCTTATTGGTCTTAACGGCTCCGGAAAAACTACTACTTTAAAACTTCTTTTGGGACTGCTATCCCCGGATTCAGGATATTTTAATATATTCGGGAAAAACAAAGTTTCCAGATCAGTAAAAGAAAAAATTGGGTTTTTACCTGAAATCCCCTCTTACAACACCAACTTTACCCCGATGGAAATACTTAAATTTTGGGGACATCTTTCCGGTATAAAAAAAGAGGATCTGTCTCAAAGAATTGCCTATGTATTGAAATTTACTTCTCTGCACCGGGACTCAAAACGGAAAATAGATGAATTTTCAAGAGGAATGAGACAGCGATTAGGTATAGCCCAGGCCATTCTTTCCAATCCGGATCTTCTCATCCTGGATGAACCTATGGGAGGGTTGGACCCCCAGGGTATTATAGATATCCGGGCTTTAATCAGAAATTTAAAAAACGATGGTAAAACTATATTTTTTACCTCTCATTTAATTTCAGAAGTAGAAAAGATTGCCGACCGGGTGGGCATACTTCATCAGGGTAATATCCTGGATATTGTTGAACCAACTCCCGGTCTGGAAAAAAAATTTTTGGATATAATAAAGAGAAATGACCTACCCTAATAACTATGAAAAAAATTTACCATATAGCTAAATTTACCTTTATAGAAAATTTCAAAAACAAAAATTTTCTGATCCTATTTATCTACATGGGTATCGTTCTGGGCAGCGGAGTTCTTTTTTCAATGTTATCCCCCCAGCAGGAGATTAGAGTTATTCTTGATCTTGGTCTGGCCGCTATTGAAATGTTTGTCTTTTTAAGCTGTACTTTTATCGCTGTAAGATTGATTTTACAGGAAATGGATCAAAAAACTGTCTACCTTATACTGTCCAGGCCGGTAACCCGAACTCAATATCTGTTAGGCAGATTTACGGGTATTATTAGTATTATGTTGACCTATATTACAGTTATGGGTCTTATTCTTGTGGGGATGTTATTTTTAAAAGGCTGGAGCTGGCAACTATATTATCCCCTAATTCTTATATATATCTTTTTTAAAATTATTATTGTAGGCTCGTTTTCAGTACTTCTTTCCCTGGTATCTACCTCTGCAGCGTCTTCTTTTGTCAGTATCTTTTTTCTATGGACTCTTGGGCATTTTGCCCAGGAACTTCAATACATTAATCACCTTTTAAAAGAAGCCGGCATTCAAATGACTTTTTTACTCCGGGCTTTATACTATATTATACCTAACTTTTATTTATTAAACTATAAGGATTTTTTTCATGTATCACCTCCATCTCTTAAAGATCTTTTATTTTCCGGCGGTTACACACTGCTCTATTCTGGTATAATAATTATTTTAAGTTCTATTATATTCAGTAAAAAAGAACTGTGAAACGTTATCTTAAATTTCAGATCTTATTACTTATATTCTTTTTGGTTGGTTTAATATTTATCCATCAACATATTCCCCAGCGCCGGGAATACCCCCCTATCTTTTCAAAAGAATTTCCTCTGAGCACTCCTTTATCCTTCTGGGCCTCCATGCTGGGTATGCGAAGACTGGCTACAGACATAGTTTGGATTCAAACCATGCAGTATTACGGCCAGCCGGAAGGCAAAGCTTACGAATTAGGTAAAAACGGGGATCTGGCCACCGAAAAAGTATTTTATCCGGAATTAAAACAATACTGGCAGCAAATAATAAGATTTGATCCGTACTTTATCTCTGCTTATATGATCGCTCCTACTACTCTGGCCTGGAACCTGCAAAGATACGAAGAAGCTTTCGAAATTCTTGATGAGAGTATTAATACGGTGGAACATTTACAGCAACAACTAAAAACTTTTAATATTATAGAAACTGATCCCAAGCATCTTTTAATTCTGGGAAGTCACAGTTATTTTGAAGAGTTAAAATGGAAACTTTATATTCTAAAATCTTCTTTAATATATATGCGTGAAGATGATTATAAAAGCGCTATATACGAATTTGAAAAAATAGTTTTTAACAAAGATGTGCCCGAAGAACTTAAAATAATACTAGCCCAGCTTTACGAAAAAAATGGAGATTATAAAAAAGCGGTTACTCTTTGGGAAAGGCTCTACCAAACATCCTCCCGGAAAAACAGACAAAAAAAAGCACTAAAAAACATCGAGCGGATTAATGAACTTATTTTTTCTGATTAATTTCTTTTTTTAATAAATTTAAAAAAATTTCTACAGAAAATTTACCTATATCTCCCTTGGAAAGCTTTCGCACAGAAAGTTCTTTTTTTTCTATTTCCTGATCACCTACTATCAACATATATGGAGTAAACATTTTGCGGGATTGCCATATTTTTTTACCCAGATTTTCATCTTTGCTGTTTATTTCAACTCTTATATTTTCCTTAATAAACTTGTCTTTTAAATTCTGGCAGAATTCTAAATGGCTCTCATCTATGGGTAATATCTCAACCTGAACCGGCGCCAACCAGAGAGGAAAACGCCCACCGTAATGTTCTATTAAAACTCCAAGAAACCGTTCCACCGAACCTAACAGAGCCCGGTGTATCATATAAGGTCTCTCCTCTTTTTTGGGACCATCATAGCTCATATCGAATCGTTTAGGTATATTGAAGTCAAATTGTATGGTTGAGCACTGCCACTCCCGGCCCAGTGAATCTTCAACTTTAATGTCTATCTTAGGCCCGTAAAACGCGCCGCCACCGGGATCAATATCATAATCTATACCCTTTTTTTCTAACGCTTTTTTCAGACTTCCCTCAGCTTTTTCCCAGTCTTCATCCGACCCCACAAATTTATCCTCCGGTTTGGTGGAAAGATATATGGAAAATTCTTCAAATTTAAAACTTTTTAGAAAATCAAAACAGAAATTTATTACTTCCAGAACTTCCTTTTCAAGATTATTTTTAGAGCATATAATGTGGGCATCATCTATGGTAAACCCCCTAACCCTCATAAGACCGTGAAGTACCCCCGATTTCTCATATCGATACACCGTTCCCATTTCCGCATATTTTATGGGTAGCTCCCTGTAGGAATGAACATCAGAATTATATATCATTATATGACCCGGGCAGTTCATGGGTTTAGCCCGGTAAGGTTTACCATCTATATCCATTGCCGAATACATCATATCCTCGTAATTCTGAAGATGACCACTTATTTTATACAGTTCTTCACTGGCTATGTGAGGAGTGGAAACAAGTTTATAATTATTTTTAAAGTGAACATCATCCCAAAAATTTTCAATTATTTTTTTTACCCGTTCGCCCCTGGGATGCCAGTGTATCAATCCCGGACCAGCTTCTTGAGAATGGATACTGAAAAGTTTTAGTTTTTTGCCCAATTTACGATGGTCCCGCTGACGAGCTTTTTCAAGTTGTTTTAGATGCTTTTTTAATTTCTTTTTAGTGCTAAATGCTGTCCCGTAAATTCTGGTAAGCATCTTATTCTTTTCATTGCCTTTCCAGTAAGCTCCAGCCACTTCGGTTAATTTAAAAGCATAAATTTCAGAGGTACTATCCAAATGAGGTCCCCGACAAAGATCTACAAATTCACTGCTTTTGTAAATACTGAGTTTTTCCTGGTCAGAGTCGGCAAATTGTTTAATAAGCTCCATTTTATAAGGCTGGTCTTTAAAAATTTTCAGGGCCTTTTCCTTAGAAATGTATTCCTGTTTAAAATTATGCCCCCGGTTAATTATTTTATGCATTTCCCCGGAAATTTTATCTAAATCTTCTTTAGATATTTTTATTTTTTCGGGAAATTCAAAATCATAGTAGAATCCGTTCTTTACAGCCGGTCCCATGCCTACCTTAACCCCCTCATACAGCCGCATAACCGCCTGGGCCAAAACATGCGAAGTTGAATGTCTTAATTTTTCTAATTTTTTATCCATAATTTTACTCATTTTTTTAAAATTTTAAAATGGTGGGCGGTACTGGATTTGAACCAGTGACCTTCACGATGTCAACGTGACACTCTAACCAACTGAGCTAACCGCCCTCTACTAGACTACTTTAAAAATTTGGAGGCGCGGGTCGGATTTGAACCAACGAATAGCGGTTTTGCAAACCGTTCCCTTAAGCCACTTGGGTACCGCGCCGTTGTATTTTTATACTGCTAACCAATTCCTGTAGTGTAAGGTAAAAATCTATTCTATTGTTTTAGGGTAGAAATTCACTACCTGGTGCCGAGGGCGGGATTTGAACCCGCACGGGAATTCCCATACGGCCCTCAACCGTACGTGTCTGCCAGTTCCACCACCTCGGCTGTTATTAAAGAGCTATTCCGTTTCTGTTTCTTCCGGTAAAGACATGGGGAAATCAGGTTCTAAAGGGGCCTCCGGTTCGGCTACCGGTTCTTCCGCCGGAACCTGCTCGCCTTCCAGAAGACTTTCGGTTGTAGTATGGGTTGTCTGCACAGCTAGAATAAGAGAAGTTAAAAAGAAAACCACCGCTAATGTTATGGTAGCTTTTTTTAAAAATTCGTTGCTGCCGGGTGCCGACATCATTTCATCCATACCGCTTCCCCCACCAAATAATGAGGTAAGCCCCCCCCCTTTGCCCTGCTGCATTAATATCAGCAGAATCAGCATTACTGCTGAAAGTACATGAATTACTATTATAAAAGTTGCCATAGCTAAATTATATATCAAAAAAGCTTTTTTTTGTCAATTTTTTTTTATATAAAAAACTGCTTTTATCTTACATTCAAAGCTGTATATTATTCTAAAATTGCTAAGGTTAATTTGTTAATAATTTTATTTTAATCTATAATTAATAATGGTTGAAATTTGCAAATGCACAGCTACATAAAAATAAAATATATCGTTTTAAATTTAACCGTATTAATTTTATTTTACGGTTTGGCATGTGGTCAAAATACCATAGTAACCTCCCGGGGGGAAAACAAGAAATTCCCTTTAGCAGCAGTGAAAACCTCCCCCACAGAATCCGGGATTAAGACCACCGG
Source organism: uncultured bacterium (assembly GCA_964476445.1). Taxonomy (GTDB): domain Bacteria; phylum CG03; class SLGR01; order SLGR01; family JAGXOG01; genus CAYZAK01. Next base: position 2,074 of record CAYZAK010000007.1, on the reverse strand, counting down.
ATTACCCCAAACCCACCAAAAATGGGAACAACTTTTTAGTTCAGCGGAAGAATCTATAGACATAGGAATGTTTTATATGATTTCTAAAGACAACAGCCGGCTTGAAGATATTATTTCAATAATAAAAGAAAAAGCGAGACAGGGAGTCAAAATCAGAGTAGTCACCGATAACGTATTTTACCGGAATTATCCGGATATACCCGATGAACTTTCCCGGCTGGAGAATTCCTCGGTAAAAATAATAGATCTTGATTCTTTAACCGGCGGGGTAATGCATGCTAAGTATTTTATAATCGATCGGTCCCATTTTTACGCGGGAAGCGCTAACTTCGACTGGCGTTCTTTAGAGCATATCTGTGAAATCGGGATCGGGGGAACCGACCAGAATATTGCCGGGGATTTAACTAAGATATTCGATATAGATTATAAAATAGCAAAGGGGGAAAATCCCGAAGATATGGAGACCCGCTTTCATAGCGATTCCTCGCCCGATTATGAAAAACTACACCATACCTCCCCGAATTTAAAAAGTTGGGGAACCCAAATTACAGCTACCCCACCGGTTATAACCCCCGAAAATATTATCTTAACCGAAGAGCTCATTATAAAGCTAATTAATACCGCCAGGAACAATATATTTATAAATATGTTCCAGTACGGTCTGACCAGCAGCTACGCACCCGGGTACTACGATCATATAGACCGGGCACTCCGACGGGCGGCTTCCCAGGGAGTTAATATAGAATTTCTGGTATCCGACTGGGCTCTGACCGAGCACCAGCAGGTCCACTTAAAAAGTCTCCAAGTTATCCCTCAAATTGAAATCCGATACACCCAAATACCCCGGGCAAAAGAGGGATTTATACCGTTTGCCAGAGTTGACCATTCCAAACTCATGATAGTGGACGGACAGGCCGCCTGGGTGGGATCCTCCAACTGGCAGCCGGGATACTTCGACCAGTCAAGAAATGTGGGGCTGGTAATTGATAGTAAAGAAAAAATAAAGGAACTGGCCCGGTATTTTAAAACCACCTGGGACAGCGATTACGCTCATTTTTTAAAAATAGACCATCAGTATTCCCCGCCGGCACGGGTTAAGGGCGATTAAAACAAAACAACCACTTCTTTGGCTTCTTTCAGGGCATTATAGATTTCGTTTCTAACTTTTTCGCTTGAGACCGTAGTTTGAAGAGACATGGATACATATTTTCCACTCCGGCTTTTATTGGAAAAATTTAAATTGTAATTATTTTTACGGTTTTTCATTATCCGGTTCACGCCCCGGCGTAAAGAACTTTTATCCGTACCAAAAATTTTATATGTCCAAGTACACGGATATTTTATTTTTGGTTTTTTCATTATCTCAGGGATAACCCTACTTGGATTCAAGGTTCTAACGCAACACCCGCCAATTTTTCAAAGGCTTCATAGGGTGTTTCCCAATCTAATACCTTCCGCGGTCGACCATTAAGCAAATCCTGAGCATGCTTGATTTCTTTCAAAGGAATTTTGCTAAAATCAGTGCCTTTTGGGAAAAACTGTCTGATTAGTCCGTTGGTATTTTCATTCGTTCCTCTTTCCCAGGGACTTGCCGGATGAGCAAAATATACCTTTATCTTTGTATCCCTCGTAAACTTTTTATGCTCTGCCATCTCTCGGCCTTGATCGTATGTCAATGTTAACCTCATTTGTTCCGGTAACTGCAATGCTTCTTTGGCAAACGCTTTCCTTACTTCGACTGCCTTTTTTGACTGTAGCGGAACCAATATTGTTGTCCTGGTAGATCTTTCTACAAGAGACCCCATTGCCGACTGCCGGTTTTTCCCAATAAGTATATCTCCTTCCCAATGACCGGGTACAGTTCTATCAGCCACCTCATCAGGCCGCTCTTCTATGCTGAGCATGTCTTCCAGTTTTCTCGTCGATTCTTTAGCCTTTTTACCTCGTTTACGACGGTACTTGTGTTCTTGCCTTCATCGTACGAGTACGATACTCGTGAAACAATGCAAGAGTTCTTTCTTTCATCGTACAAGTCGATACTTGTGAATTGACCTCGAGGGAGTACATATAGATA
>CAYZAK010000006.1:0-54645 GCA_964476445.1 uncultured bacterium | reverse complement strand
GTTGTCTATGTAGTTAACTCCTAAATCCAGAGCCCGATTGACTATTTTTTGAGCTTGTTCTGGCCGGGAGGACTGTTCAACAGCGGCTTCCCCACCCAGGCTGAAAATTCCTGTTTTATAACCGGTCTTTCCCAGTTTACGACGGGGGATTTTAACTGAAGATTTGTCAGTTTCTGAAATTGTCGATGTACTTTTCAGCAGTTTTTCCAGGCCCAGTAAATTGCCGGCGAAAAAACCGGAAGCCAGTTTTAAAAATTTACGCCGGGTGAGTTTATTTTCCGGGAATCTTTTGTCTTTTTTCACTGTTTTAAATTAAAACTGTGATCTTAAGCGGCCCATCTCTGCTATGATAAATAAAAAAGCGGTGACCTGATATAAAAGAAGCCCTAAAAAAATAGTGTAAAAAATAAACATAAGGTTTTTTCCGTTTTTAAGGTATATTTTTACTGAATAATTCAAGTTATATCCTACAATGCCCAGAACAAATATTCCCACCGGAATACCGAAAAATAATTCCGAGCTTAAAGCGGGCATGGGCTAAAATTTAGCGCTTATACTTCCGGTTATAAACTCCGTCGACCGGTCTTCTGTATAGTAGTCGTATTCATCTTCGGGTGAAAATTTTGTGTATCGCAGTTCAAAATCTATAAAACTGTAATTGTAGGTACCCCCGAAAGTTATGGAACCTCCTAAAGGCAGATCGGGTTCAACTTTTTTATAGGTGGACCTGATCCAGAAAACGTGAAAATCTTCTAATACGGTGGCGTAAAGAGCATTTCTGAAAGAGGAAAGATTGGCTATTGTGTGAGAAAGGGTGATTTCATCGGATTTAACTCCGTCCATGTAGGCGTATTCCCGGTGCCGCCCGTAGTAATCCCCTATTAAATTTGACTCCACCGAAGACAATACGGGTCTGAAACTTCTTTCGTCATCGTTTTTATCGTAATCTCCCGAACCAAAAACATACTCTATCCAGGCGCCCCCCTTCCCTATCGGGTCCACAACCCCTTCAAACCGGCCGTATGCGCCCAGGGCCCGTCCTTCAAAACTATCGGCCCCTTTTTCTCCCTCCATTAAAAACCCAAACAGAGAATACTCCAACCCCTGATGAATATTTCGGGTGAACCGCCCGCCGTAAACCCGACGGATCACTTCTTCGGTGGACTCATACTCTTCTACAGTGTAGTTCAATTCCACATTTCTAAAATCAAAGTCCCTGTCAGCTCTTAAACCTGTACCCCGGACATCCGAAATGCCGTACCTGTCCATTTTGGTTCGTATGTGATATCCTTCTACTTCTATACCGTAGGGCGCGGTGTATTCTACCTGCACGCCGGGCAGGCCCTTCCGGTTGTCATTTATAAGGATACCCTCCTGCCAGTTTAAAGCCAGTTTTCCAAAAGTGAAGGTGACCGGGTAGCCGTAATAATCCCTGATTCTTACATACGCATTTTCAATAAAGGGTGTCAAATTCTCTATCTTTCCCCCTTCGTATAGAATAACAGTGGCCGTAGAGTTCATTATTCCGGCTGATCTTAACCGGGCGCCCATCTCTATATTATCTTTTAAATACCCCTCAAGATAAAAATTTATATCCTGTCTGTACTGAGTAATCCGGGTATTTCCCCTTTCCATAAACCGGTACTCAAAGTCTATATTCTCACCGATATCAATATGCTGAGCTGCCGGTAATGATGGTAAAAAATAAACCAAAAAGAGTACCCATAAACCGGAACTGCAGATTTTTTTCAGGTTATACATATTTAAAAATTTCATCTATTGTTTAAAACCCGCCTTTAGGTCTAAAATACATTCTAAAAATTATGTTTTAAATTATATATATTATATGAGGTTAATTCAAATTTTTATTTTTTTTCATTCCCCTAAAAAATTTGACAAATTCCCGGGTTAAGTTATATAATCCAACGACATCAAAATAGTAGAAAAGCAGTGTTCATTTTACAGGAGGTTACAATATGAAAAAGTTTTTAGGGCTAGGGCTGGTTATGCTTATCGCGCTGATTACCGGTTTAGCAGGCGAGGCAAGGACTGAACTCAATCTTGTTTCTAAACGGATGCAGGGACTGGGACCCGATTTAATAGGTATAGTTGAGGATGATTACAGCGGATTTACCGCGGTTAACCCAACCCGGATTCTCGATTTGGAAAAATACAGAATATATACCAACCTATCTAACTTGGGCTCCTTTGATGAAATGCCGCTGGGAGGCGGTCCGGCCGCGGGCGAACTTCTTCTCGGCTTCACCGTACCTTTAGAGGAAGATGAATCCTCGGTGGGAGCTCCTATTATCTGGACAACCAGAGAAAAAGAAGAATCTCCCATAAACTACTACGTTATTAACGATTTTGAAGAGGCCGGGTCCAATATTGTAAGCGAAGAAGATAATCTGGAGACGACCGGGGGGCCGGGCGGAACCAGGGACGGAAAATACGTGTATGAGGATGAAAATTTCGCCAACAATACTTTTACTTCCGAAAAAGGCCATTCCTCCAACGATACCAGCAGCCACGATATTAATATTTACGCAGCCCGTTCTTTCTGGGATTTTTATGATACCGGTGTTAGCCTGAGGCACTACACTCTTACGGATACCAATATTGAAAAAGATTATTTCTATGAATTTAAAAATGAGGCCGAGGAAGACGACTGGGAAGACCGGGAATACGAAAGCACTCATGCTGTAAATGAAAGCGCATGGGTGTTTGCTCCAAGTTTAAGGGATGACCGGGGAGATTTAAAGCTGGGATTGACAGCTAAAATAGCCGTGATCACCAACCGGGACGAAAAAAACATTGAGGCTGAAACAAGAATTGGACGGCAGCGCTTAATTGATGAATACGGCGAAGGTTCCGCTTCCGGATACTATGCTAGAGAATACCGGTACACCTTAAATAAAACTATGTCGGGCATGGGGTATGGATCTCAGTTTGACGGAGAATTTTCCCCTGATCCCTCACTGAAAATAAGCGCCCTGGCCGATTTTTACTACGAAGCATTAGACGGCCAGCATGACGAAAGAGAAATGGATTTCATAAAACAGTCAAGCGGGATCGCCATTACCAACGAAAGGTACGAGTTTAAACACGAACGGGACAGAGAAGAAAGCGGCTGGGAGATGGGGGTTCAGTCCGGCATTGAAAAAGAGATATCTGAGAATTTCAGGCTGGGCTCTGCTGTAGGGTATCGTTATTCCAGCTATAAAGAATTCATAGATCCCGTTATCTACATCGATAATGACGTCCACGATCTTACTAAAATTGCGACTTCCACAACAACCGAGAATAAAGAATCTCGTTTTTTTATTCCCCTGGGCCTGGAGTGGGAACCTGTAACCTGGTTTACAGCCAGAATCGGTGCCAATTACAGCGTAACCGGCACCAAAGAGATAGTTACCGTGGAAAAAGATGAATATGAAGACGATACTGTTTCCCTTACCAATGCTGTGGTGGTAAAGGAAACTACCACAAAGACCACCTCCTATACCTACGACGATTCAGTTGAGTTTTACTCCGGGGTGGGGTTTAATATATCCGATAATATAATTATAGATATTACCGGAATCTCGGATACCGGAGGTACCGGTTTAAACGAGATGCTGGATTTAAGCAGCTGGGGACTGGGGCTGATTGTAAAATTAGACTACTGAATTTTAAAATTTGACAAATTTTTAGTTAAAATGTATAATTTACTGATTTTAGCAGGCGGATTTTAACCTGCCTTATATGTAAAATCTTAAAATATTAAAGGAAAGTTGACCAGAAGGAGGTCTTATGAGAAAAATTTTAGTAATTGCAATGGTCGCGGTTATGGGTATAACCCTGACGGCCGGAGCCAGGGTATCGGAACAGTCAAGGAGAATGCAGGGTATGAACCCCGAACTTATAGGCGTTACCGCCGATGAGTACAGTGATTTTATGGCTGTAAACACTGCCAATATCTTGAATATTGACGGAATAAGAGTCTATTCCCAGCTATCAAACCTGGGAAGTACCGGAAATGACACCGCTATTGACGGAGTTACTGTAGATAACGATATGCTCTTAGGCGGTGTGGGTCCGTTGATGGATATGGGCAACATGGGAAGTTTCCTGTGGGCCAACAGGCTCAACGAGGAAGCTGAAATTAACAATGTAACTGTAACTGTGGGCAATGTCGATGCCGGACAGGGATTAACTGCTGATGCTGGTACTGGCGAAGAAGGTGAATACGAAGAAGAAGATATTGATGACGATAACGAGACACTGGAAATCACAGAAGGTGATGCCTACAACAACCAGAGCGATATAGATTTTAACGCTCTTATAGGACTGGATAATATGGCTTTTGGCGATCTGGGTTTAAGAATAGGATACAACAAAAACGTAACTGCTGATATCGAACGAAATTATGAGTATTCCTATGACACTGACAGCGATGATGATTACGCCACCCAGGAATACAGCGCCATTGAACAGAATTACCAATCGGTAATAACTATTGCTCCTTCGGTAAGCGGGCTTGAACTGATGGACGCGGATATCGGAGCTACGCTGGAGTTGGGCCTGGTTAAGAATGTTGATTCAACTGAAATAGATGCTGATATGACTCAGGGTTCATCCTTTACAGGCGGTGTAGGGGTAATAGGTGTAGGGGTAATAGGGGTAACAGATGACTATGCCCGTACGTACGAGAGAGACGATAACGAAGAGTTAACCGGAACCCGCATAGGTCTTAATGTGGACGGTTCTTATCCTTTAAACCGTACGATGAACGTAAAAGGTTATCTGGGATTTTTCACCCAGGGTTTATCCGGTGATAAAACCGAATCCTGGACTGATGAGGTAACCGAACACAGCGAAGGCGCTATTGATGAAAAAGTTACTTTTGAACAGGTTACAGACAGAGAACTGAATACCAGCGGTATTAGCACCATGATCGGGCTGGAAAAAGAAGTCAACGAAGATCTTCTTTTAAGCGCCGGTTTGGGCTACATGCGGAATGTAAGAGAAGATATTGAAGATGAAAATAGAAGCGTTACCGATACTGACGGAACAGAAACCTATTCTGGCCAGGTGGACAAACTAACGACTACTGATATTGACTCCTCTATTATATTACCTATAGGTATGGAATGGACCGCCAACAACTGGCTTAAAGCCCGTATAGGCGCTTCCTATAAAGTGAACTATCAAACCAGAGAAATCGAAACTGTCACCAGTCATTATGACGGAACCGACGAAGATTCGGAAGTGGACAGAGAAGTTACTGTGGTGGAAAGTGATAACGCTGACCCCAAAGGTGATGAAGTACAGTTCTACTCCGGAGTTGGATTCCAGGTTACCGATAATCTGGTAGTTGATGTTACCGGTTTGTCAGACACCGGAGCTGTTGCTGTCAATCAAAGTATCCTGGATTTAAGTTCCTGGGAACTTTCGGCCACGCTTAAATTCTAACAGTATATGGTCTAAGTAACAGTTACGACACCTTAAGATTTTAAATATCTGCCCCCGCCCGCGAGAATTATCTCCGGCGGGGTTGGTGTCTTTTTAGAGTGTATAAATGTATAAATTAAATTTCAACTATGGACAAATTCTAAAAAATTAGTATAATAATGTGATTTAGTATAGGAATAAGGAATTTTAAAAAGGAGGAGTTTTTAATGAAAAGAAGTTTAAGTTTAGTTGTTGCTCTTATTCTCTTTGCCGGAGGGGCCCTGACAGCCCAGGAGAAGACCGGCATAGGATTTGAGTACGGAGGCGGTTACCTGATGCCCACGAACGATTTCGAGATGAGATCGGTCCAGTCATTTGCGTTGACCATGAATATGACTTCCGAGCTTTCGGTAGGTATATTCAGGGAAGAAGGTTCCATCCGGGGCGAGAACTCGTACACCGGTGAGGATGACAATGCCGGCGATGAAGACGATATAGATCTTACCCTGATAAATACCGGGGATATTTCAATTACGGGTTTAAGATTTAAACATACCCTTCCGGTAGATACGCCAGTAAATTTAAGAGCGGGTATGGAAATAGGCACCGCACGTTTTTCAAACGATGCCTATGATTTTAGAGCTACTGGCGGTTCAGGAACTCCTGCAAGTGGAAGTATTGATGGAACAAACTGGGGACTGGTTGCGGCTCCGGCTGGAATTACCGGGTCTCATCCCGCATTAGGGTTGCTTATTGACTCAGTTCTTGTATCTAAGGAAACTGATACTCTGGATGTTTCTATAGGCGCGGGCATAGCTTACAGGATAATAAGTCTGCCCGATATATATGCCCTCGGAGAAAGGGAAGCTGAGTTTGTTGATGCGGATGATGAAAGTGAAATAGATCCTATCAGCAATTTCAACAACCTGGCAGTAACCGTGGGTCTTAACATAGGATTCTAAAAGAGTATAGAGTTACAGTAAATTTGATAAAAAATTAAAGGATATATAAATAATGAAAAAAATAGTAATTTTAATGATGGCAGTTATGGTAGCAGTAAGCGGAAGTTTGATAGCGGAAAACATTTCGTTTTCCTACGGGACTAATTTCTTTAGCCCTTCTAACAGCGGTTTTGCAACATCCAACGGACAGGTTTCCGCATTAGAATGGACCCTGGATACGGGTTTAACCCTGGGCGTAATAAACGAACAGACAGTACTTGACTATGCCTCCGGCGGAGATATAGGCGATTTTTCTCTTACCGGAATCCGGATTACTCAAAATGTTATTGACCGGGTAAGTATAGGTATAGGGCTTGGTTCTGCAACAGCTGATTTTCCAGTAGCAGGTACCGCTGTAACTAATCCCGTTGTTGATATTATCGGCAATGTTACCATATTTGAAGGTCAGGGCGAAGATATCAGCGGCTCGCTTGTTGCTTCAATAGCTTCAAGATTCATGAACACTGACACGCTTAACACCGGAACCGATCCTGTAGATAATTTGGACGGAACCAATATCGGCCTTTCAGTAAAGTTGGGCTTCTAAAAAGCTTCGGAAATAGTAACTAAAATATTAAAAGCCCCGCTTCGGGAAATTCTTCCCGGGGCGGGGTTTTTTTGGTAAATATACCGGGTAGGTTTGACTAAAACTTTTTAATTGATAAAATTGAAATAGAGTAGTAAAAATATTTTTTAGAGGAGAAAATTTATGAGAAAGTTTGTATTGTCTTTTGTCTTTACCGGAATTATGTGTTCCGCAGTTTTTGGGTCGCCGCTTTTAATTGAAAAGGCCGGGAATTATCTTAACCCCCGTGAATTTGAAGCGGGACTGAACAATGTAACTTACAGTTTAGATAGAACAGAGTACGAAGGCGTAGACCTTGAGACAGACGTATCTCAAATATTTGTCCCACTTTTCGGCCGTTACGCCTGGAATGATACTATGGAATTTTCCGCCACTATCCCCTACCGGTTACAGACTGTTAAGACCACCACCGGCGGAGAGACCGATTCGGATACTGATTCTGATCTGGGTAATGCCGGAGTAGCCGGTAAATATAATTTTTTACTTGACGGTTTAATATTAAGCGGGAATCTTAAACTGGGACTTCCTACCGGCGGGGATGATTTTAAACAGGGATTTGACATTTATCCCTCTATTTCTATTAGAAAAAATGTGGAGCCGGTAATAGTCAATGCCAATCTGGGGTATAAATTAACCGGGTCCTATGAACTTGACGATGAAACCGGGACCGAGATTAACCCGGGTGACATCTTATCGCTCGGAGGGGGGCTAGAATATCCCTTTTCGGAGGAAATGACCTTTGCCGGCGAGCTGATCTATGAAAATTTAACTTCACTGCAACGAGACGGAACAGAAATTGACGGTACTGACGGTTCAAGAACCGAAATTATAGGGGGGCTCAGACTTAACCGCGGTTCTTACAGAACCAAACTGGGACTGGGAGTTTCCTTAGGAGAGGAAACTTACCGGGAATACGATTACCGCATTTTCGCGGGAATAACTTACAGATTATAAAATACACGGAGGTAAAAATTATGAAAAAACTTTTAACTTTATGCGCAGCAACTTTTCTGGCAGTAAGTTTAACCGGCTGTGAGAACGAAACTCCGGAGAAACTATTAGGACATACTCTATACAACCCTTCTCAGGCCAACGAATCAGCCGCTAAATCCGCTCAACTATCAGCCGATATGGTTTCCTCAATGGGAGATTATGCGGTCGGGTTTGACAGTATTATAGGGACTTCACGGCTTTCCGCGTCGGAAATAAGTGAGCAACTTGATACTATACGGGGTCCTGATAATGAGGGCTTTTTCGTATTAGAATTTGAAGGCGATTCTTTCGCGGCCCGCTGGTTGTACGAAGAAAATGATCCCATAGTTATTGACTCCGGTTCAGTACTAGATAATTTAGAAGCCACCATAAATGAAGCCGAAGAAGGCAATGACCAGGCCAAGGCCCGGTTTTTTCAGATTAAAGTTACCCTGGATTCGGTAGAAAATACCGCAGGGCTGGATCTGCCTTCAGTCTATATTGACTATCTTTTCCGCCTGAATACCAAAGGAGATCTTAACTTATCCGACGGCGCGACTATAAACGGTAACATAGAGGGTACCACTACCGGGGGACTTTATTTTGAGTGTACGTTAAACAGCATTGTTCTGGATACTGATACCGGTATAACCGGCGGGGATCTAAGTATTGACTCCCAGATAGGAAATATCTCTTATGAAACCGAACTTTCTTTTAACAGCTCAGGAGAAGGCGAAGGTACAATAACTTCCTCCCGAGGATATAAAGCTGAAGTTTACATAGATACCGCCACCGGCGAAGGTTACTACAAAGATTCCGGCGGGAAATACGAATTCAGCTAAAGATTGCGTATTTAAATATACAAACTTAAAGGAATTTAAATTATGACTGACAAAAAATTAAAACAGGTAATGAAATCGGCTATCCAGATGGAAAAAGACGGTATTGAATTTTACAAAGATGCAGCCAAAAATTTACAGAACCCCCTGGGAAAAGAGATGTTTGAATCTCTGATAAAAGACGAGACAAGACATCTTAAACTCTGGCGGGAGCTGGCAAAAAATCTGGATCCTGAGGAATTCGGAAAAGAAAAAGCAAAAGAATTTTCAGGTAAAATTAAGACAATTTTTTCCAATATATCTCAAAAAGTTATGGAAACAACAAAAACCAGCGCCAAAGAGAAAGAAGTTATACAGGGCGCCATAAAGATTGAAGAAAAAGGTATAAAATTTTATTCTGAAAAAGCCGAGTCTTTATCCGGAAAAGATGCAGACCTGGCTAAAAGAGTAGCCGACGAAGAAAGAAATCACCGCAAAATTTTAGAAAATACCCTCCAGTATCTGGTAAATCCCAAAGACTGGAACGTAGAACAGGAAAACTGGTTTTTCGAAGGCTGAATCTTAGTTAACCGCCCTGCTTTATATTTCTGACTTTTCTTAAAGTCAGTTACTGTTAATAAATATATCTGACCGTGTTTTTTAGTATTTACATAAGAATTGATTTTTCTTTAACTTTTTGTAAGGTTATCTTAATATGTACCATACAATCAATGATTCTATTTTAAATAAACTGGAAAATATTTTCAGTTCCAATAACATCCTTACCTCCAAACAGGATAAGGAAAAATACGCCAGAGACGAAACTCCGGGCGCCTGTTTTTTTCCGGAAGCTGTGGTATTTCCCCGCAAGACGAAGCAGATTAAAGAACTGGTAAAACTGGCCCAATCTCTGAATTTCCCCATTATTCCCCGGGGCGGGGGCACATCCCTTACCGGAGGGTCTTTAGCTATTTACGGCGGTGTTACGGTATCATTTGAGCGTCTGGACAGTATCCTGGAGCTGGATACCGAAAATAGGATGGCCGTAGTCCAGCCGGGAGTGATAAACGGTAATTTGCAAAAAAAAGCTCAAAAAGAAGACCTTTTTTATCCTGTGAATCCCGCTTCCCAGGATTCATGCACCTTAGGGGGTAATGTAGCCGAATCTACGGGAGGAGCAAATACGGTTAAGTACGGAACCACCGAAAATTATTTAACTGGCATCAAGGCAATTACGGGGAACGGCAATATATGGACCGCCGGTGGCAAAGTGGTTAAAAATTCAACCGACCGAAATCTTATGCAGTTAATGTGCGGCAGCGAAGGGACTCTATCTTTATTTACCGAATTAACTTTCCGGCTGGTTGAAAATCCCAAAAAGACTGTATGGCTGATTATTCCCTACCGGGATATACTGGATATACCTAAAGCGGCGGGAAAAATATTCAAGCTGGGCATTGATCCGACCATGGTTGAAATTATGGACTCTAAAACTTTAACCTACTGCGAAGAATATATGGATATGGAAATTCCCTATTCAAAATATCATCAGCTTCTGGTCCGGCTGGACTCGGCAAGGGATACGGACCTGGATGAGGTTTTGTTTAAAATAGGAGAAGCCTGTCTGGAGGCGAGCGCCGGTGAACCCCTGGTGGCCGATACCCGGCCAAAACAGGAAAAAATATGGAAATTCAGAAGTTCGGTTCACGATGCCATTACTCACGTAGCCGGAACTATACTTGAAGAAGACGTAGTAGTTCCGCCGGCAAATACCGGTAGTCTGATAAAAAAGATAAGAAAAATATCGGAAGATACCGGGATCCCTGCGGTTATTTTTGGACATCTGGGAGACGGCAACATGCACCTTAATTTTACGGGAAACAGGGAGGAAACCTCTTTGAAAACTATTGATAACTTAAAAAACAGTATCTTTTCGGCGACCGTGAAGCTGGGAGGAAAACTTTCCGGGGAGCACGGTATCGGAATATCTAAAAAAAGTTATTTCAGCAAGTTCACGGACCCGAATTACATTAAACTGCTTAAAAAGATAAAAAATGATTTTGATCCGGATCATATCTTAAATCCGGGCAAAATCTATGAATAAAAAAAACGGATTTTCTTATCAAATATCAATTAAATTTTCTTAAGGAAATGAATTTAACTTCCCCCTCTTCTACGGTCAGATTTTTATCGACAGTCCGAAATCGACCTTTACCGGTCTTAATTTCTACCCGGAATGTATAATCTCCGGGTTTAAGATACTGCCGGCTAAAAAAAATTCGGTTGGGTAGAGTAAGCCACGACCGGGTATCCGCCCTTTCGGTGGCCGTACCGAAAATGTTTACCACCGTGGCTAAAATTTCCCTGAGCCGGCCGGCGTCTTCATCATTCTCTTCATCCTCTTCCCGGCTGCCTTTTACCGCCCGGTAAGAAACATATTTAGAAACCGCGCGGACTACCGCCCTGGCCATTATTTTTGACTTTTCCCGGTCAAAATGCTCTTTGGCCACCCGACCTAAATCTTCAACCAAATCCATATTAAAATACTGTCCGTTTATATTCAATCGGGCCGATTCCGCGGTATTATCAAATGAAGTGTACTCGGGCATGGCCACTTTGATATAATACTGATTTCCAAGTATATGGGAGTGTTTTTCTCTTAAATTCTGAGGAATGGCCGCTTCTATGGTCCTCTCCTCCTTATGAGGGATAAAATTGGTCTCCGTTATAAAAATTACCTGACCGTAAGATTCAGGAGGGGTATACACTCCTTTTACATCCCCGGGAAACTCGTTGCATCTTGGGAATCGCGTCTCCAAACAGAATACGGAAATGTCCCTGGCCAGACTCCGGGGCATATTAAGTCCATATTGCTCTGGATATTTTTCCCGGTAGGCCCGGAGAGCTTTCTGATATTCGATAAATGCTTCGTTGTTCTGGCCGTTGACCTGGTAAAGAACGGCGGCGAGATAATGTAGGAAAGCTTTGGTTTCGTCAAATAAAGTATGTTTGTGGTTTATTCGACGAACTTCCACCAGGGCACTCTCCAGCTGCCCCAGATAAAGGTAATTAAGGAGTTTGTAGTAATTGGTAAACAGATAGTCGTAATATTCTCCTCTGTAAGGAAGAGATAAATCGGAGGTCAGCATGGAAGCCGCTTCGGCGGAGATACTCCGGGTGTACATTTCATCCGAAATCCACTCTGCTCTCTCCAGAAAATAGTTGGATTGGTGATAGTCTCCGGCCAGATGATACAGTAGCCCGGCCTCTAAATGGTAGAGAAGCCGGTTTCTATACTGCTCGCCTATTTTAGTATCCTCAATAGAAGAAACGGCTCCTTCAAAATCTTCGGATTGTATACTGTTTTTTACCGGAGTTATCTGCTGGTTATAAGTTCTCGCGCACCCGGTAAGTAAAAATATTCCACAGATGAAAAATAATTTTATCCGGCACCATTTCACTTTAAAAACCCCGGCATTAAAAACAAAATATATTTACCTTCGTTGTTTAACTGCGGATATATTTTCTGATCTGTTTATCGCCTATCCACACTTTGCGATTGGTTTCTATATTTATCAGTTCCAAATTAACCTGGTAAAATATTACTTCCTCCCGGCCTTCCTGGTCCCTGATGGAGTTTATGACCCCGGTAAGCATAAAATCAGCTCCTTCTTCCCTCATAAACTCTTTTAAGGTCTCGTCGGAAGCGTGTTCCTGCATATCCGATCTTTCCTGCCTGACCTCTTCCCTCTGGTCGGAGGCAGCCACTACCTGGACCATACCGGAATTTATAAAAGCTCTTTCTAAATCTTTGGTAAAGGTCTGGGAAACTACATGTTCGTCGGTCCGGTTTAAGACCGTCCCCACTATTACCGTGGGACTCTCGGCGTGCTCTTCCCGGTGCTGATTTATCCAGGGTCTGGCCAGGCAGTCTTCTATCATGGCCTCGGATACCAGACGGGAGTCGGTATCGTTCCATCTTCCGGAAAGATCTCTGGGTTCGTCCAACCCTATCCGTTCAACTTTTTTTCCACAGCCGGTAGCCAGTATTAAGAGTCCGAATACTACTCCCAGCCCTACATTTTTTTTGATATTCATTAAAAATTCCTCCTTATACTTTAATATTTAAATAATTTTATCGGCCATCTTCAGTTTTTTACCCGTCCCGGTTTAAAAACTGAAAATAGGTCTTCTTATATACTTTCTTATTCGTTCCTGCCCTGCCCAAATTATATTATTATTTTCCGTATTTATCAAATTTAAATCAGCCTGATAATAGACCACCCGTTCTCCACCCTCTTCATCCAAAATAGAGTTCAGGGTCCCGGTCAACATAAAATCCGCTGCGGTCTCCCGGATCAGATCTTTTCGGGATTCTATGGACGCCCATTTTTGCATCTCCACCCTTTCGGCCCGGATTTCCATCCTCTCTTCCGCTGAAGCTACCAGGTCGATCTTACCTGAATTGAGCATAGCCTGTTCCAGTTCTTTGACAAATGTCTGGGTATTGATATGTTCATAGGTCCTGTTTTGAACGGTTCCCACTATTATTACCGGTTTCCTACCGGTTTGTTTCTTAAATCTGTCCGCCCAGCCCGCGGAAAGATTCTGCTCGATAAGAGTTTCGGCCACCTGCTGAGCGTCAGTATCGTTCCACCTTCCGGAAAGATCCATGGTTACATCGGATTCCAGGCGGTCTACTTTTTTTCCCCCGCATCCGGCTAAAGTTAATACTAATATTCCTACGATAAGTAAATATTTTAAGTTCCTCATCGCTTTATATTAACGGTCCCGTTCTTCTAACCTCTGCTCCCGTCTTTCCCGGAGCCTTTCCCTTCTTCTTTCTATTATTTCCTGCCGTTTTTCCTGGAGAAGTTTTCTTCTGGCCTCAACTTTTTCTTCTCGCATGGAGATGTATCTGTCTCTTATTCTGTCAAGATTTATTTTATTTTGAGCTACGGCCATATTCAATACCTGCAAATTGTTCGCCAGAGCGTCAATTCTGGACTCTATTTCTTCTTTTTTCTCCGGATCACCCTCTATCTCCCGGGCCCTTTTCAACCTGCTCATCCGGGATTCTATATTTCGTACTTTCCTACGGTTATTGGAAATATTGGATCTGGCATCCAAATGCACCCATCTCAGTTTTCTGATTTCATCGATACCATCTATTATTTTGGGCGGAGAATCTTTTTCAAGGCGGACAACCGTATCCCGGCCGACACTCACCTGTTCCCAACCGGTATCCCCGTCTCTTCCGGAAACAAGAATCTCGCCACTGTACACCCCGGCCTCCGAGACTTCTTTTTCTTCGTATATTAGTTCAAATTCCGTCCCCCTAACCCCCAGTACCGCTATAGGGGTCTTCATCTCCAGTTCTCCGGGCGTTAAGTCCTTTGTCTTGGCTTTAAGAGATCCGTAGAACATTTCCAGAGAAGTCTTTTCTTCTTTTTCTTCAACTTCCACCGCTGTATCCTCGTTAAGATCTACCTCTACATTCTCGTTTATCTTAACCCTAGCATAAGAATTTTCTTCTAACTTTACCTGGCTTCCCTCCTTTAACTCGGTTTGAGAATCCACCTCTTTCCATTGCTCTTCCTCAGGATCCCGTACTTTGACATCCCCTTCGTAATATTTAAAATCTCCGGTATCTTCCTGTTCAACTTCAATTTTATCCTGACTGTTATCTCCGGAGAGCTCCGGGGTCTGTTCCACGGTCTCCGTGTTACTTTCAGTTTCTATTTTTGTCCGGGAATGAGCGCAGCCGGCAAGTAAAAATAAAATTAATATATACTTTTTCATAAAGTTCCTCCGATTTTAAGTGAAATTTTTAAAATACAATTTTATAGTAATCCAAACTTACAGTTTAGGTTATAATAGCATATTTTTACATAATTTTAAAAAAATTGGGCCAGTAAATTTTTACTTTCCCCTATAGCCGTCTCCGGACATCTTTCCCCGCAGCAAAAACACTTTATGCATCTATCCAAATCAAACCGGGGGTACCCTTCTTTAAAATAAATGGCATCCGCCGGACAGACCTGTTTGCACCGGCTGCATTTTACGCATTTTTTTTCATTGCAGACCGGCCGGAAAAAAAGAAGCGGAGAGATAAAGTTTAGCGCCCATAAAGGCAGTTTTGTTCCCAGTACGGATACCGGTGAAATTTTAAAATTTTGAAATCCCGGATTTTCCTTCCGGTAATCTTTTTTTACTGTTATATCCTTTATATTCCCCATCTTTCTCACGTATACCTCTCTGGTAAGAGGTACTTTTTCGGGTTTAATACCGCACATCTTAGCCACACAGGCATCTAATGCGTTAGTATCCCGGGAGGCAAATATGCGGTTTAATTTTACGGTTTTTCCACCCACCGGGCCGCTGCCCTCCATACCTTCAATACCGTCTAAAACAGTAAAATCGGGCTGTACTGCCCGGTAAAGATCGGCCAGGGCGTAAGCTAATTTTTTGGGATGGGGCGCTCGGCTGTGAAATTCCGATTTTGCCGCGCCGGGAATTAAACCGAGCATATTTTTAACCCCCAGGGTGAAAACCGTAAGGGAGTGGGTCTTTAATTTAGGGATATTTATAATAATATCGTAATTAAAATAACTTTCCGGAAGATAAACTTCAGAATATACTTTACCTTCTGGAATATTTACCCGCTTTGTCTTTTGACCCGAAAAAAAATCAAAATCAATATTAAGTTTTCTGCAGACCTCTAAAAATCCGGTTTCCTCTGCCGCTTTACGGGTATTTTTCTTTCCCCACCCCGACGGACTGTCCCCGATGGCACAGTTTCCTCCCCGATCTTTTATCACTTCCCCTACGGCTTCCACCACCGCTGGATGGGTGGTTACATTTTCCTCCGGTCTATGAGCCTGAAGCATATTCGGTTTCAATAAAATGTTTTTATTTTTAAAATACTCTGAAGAAATACGGTTCTTAAAATACCGCCGGACAACTTTTTTTATTTTTTTCTTTTTATATCCTTTTACCTTATAGATATACACTTTAGAACTCATAATCAACCTCGGGGATGATACTTTTTGTGCATATCTTTAATATTTTTTCTGTTGACATGGGTATATATCTGGGTGGTATCTATACTGGCGTGTCCTAAAAGGACCTGTATCGTTCTTAAATCCGCACCGTTTTCCAGTAGGTGAGTTGCAAAAGTATGCCTGAGTGTGTGGGGGGTTACAGACTTTTTCAAACGGGTTTTCCTGGAAATTTTTTTTACTATTTTCCATACTGTTTCTCTTTTTAAAGGTTTTTTTCCGGATTTAGAAAAAAGATAATTTTTAGGTTTTAACCCTCTTTTACGGGCGTACTTTTTTATCTTTTTTACCATTTTTTTACCTACCGGGACAAACCTCTCTTTTTTGCCTTTACCAAGTATCTTTACCCAACCCCGGTCTAAATCTATATCCGATAATTTTAAGTTCACCAACTCCGTAACCCTTATCCCGGTAGCGTAAAGCAGCTCCAGTATCAACCTGTCCCGAAAATTTTCGGCGCTTTGAATCAATTTTTCAACCTCCGGTTCTGTCAGTACCACCGGCAGTTTATAAGAAAGCCTGGGCCCTTCAATATCAGAAGCAGGATTCTTATCAACGGTGTCCTCAATAATTAAAAATTTATAAAAACTCTTGATTGAAGCCAGCTTACGGGCCATGGAAGCCGGAGTAAGATTACCTCTGATATTCATAAGGTAATCGACTATATGGTTTTCTTTGACCTTCGGGGGAAAAATATTTTCTTTATTAAGATATGAGCAGAATTCCGTCAGATCCGTACGGTAAGCCTGTATAGTGTTTTTAGAATACCCCCTTTCCACATAAAGATAATTTAAAAAAGTATCCAGCAGTTTTTCGCCAGCCATTAATTTAAAAAAGGGTTGTCGTTGCGTTCTTTTTTGATCCGGGTTGACGGACCGTGGCCGGGATATACTTTAACATCATTTTCAAGGGTTAAAATTTTTTTGTGTATACTTTCTTTAAGTACTTTGATACTCCCGCCGGGAAGATCGCATCTTCCCACCGACCCGGCAAATAAAAGATCCCCGCAAAAAACTATTTTTTCTTTTTTATTTAAAAGTGAAATACCGCCGGGGGAGTGACCGGGGGTGTGTAACACTTTAAAATAAAAACCGTCCCCCCGAACAGTATCGCCGTCTCCAACAAATTTATCCGGCCGGGGCGGGGAGTCATCGGAAATTTGTAAAAGACGGTTAAGATTGAAATTTTCGTCCCCCAGAGTCCGGTCAGAATTTTTACCCGAAATTATGGGAGCGCCGGTCCGGTTTTTGAGTTCTTTTGCCGCGCCTATATGATCCCAGTGAGCGTGGGTAAATATAATTGCCCCTAACCTGACATCTTTTAGCTGCTCTATAATTTTTTCCACTTCCGCCGCCGGATCGATAACCACGGCTTCTTTTTGGGAATTTCCGGTTATAATATAGCAGTTGGTGGCTAAGGGTCCCAGAGTAAGGGATTTTATATTCATATCCGGTTAACTATGATTTTTTCTTCTTCTTATCTTTTTTTTTCTCTTTCTTTTCTTCCTGTTTTTCACCGGTATCGAAAAGCTTTTTTCTAACTTTGACTTCTATCTCTTTGGATACCTCAGGAGTCTCCTTTAGAAAGTCCATGGTGTTCGTTCTTCCCTGGCCCAGCTGAGTCTCCCCGTAAGAATACCAGGTGCCCCGCTTGGTAAGAATATCGTGCTCAAGCCCCATATCTATCAGACAGCCTTCTTTGGATATACCTTCACCGTATATAATATCAAATTCCGCTTTGCGAAACGGAGGGGCTACCTTGTTTTTAGCTACTTTTACCCTTATCCGGTTTCCCACTGACTCGGATTTAGATTTAATTGCCCCTATTCTTCTTATATCCAATCTAACGGAAGAATAAAATTTCAACGCCCTACCCCCGGGAGTGGTTTCCGGATTTCCGAACATAACCCCTATTTTCTCTCTTATCTGATTGACAAAAATAGTGGTGGTGATTGATTTCGAGATGGTCGCCGAAAGTTTTCTTAAAGCCTGGGACATTAACCTGGCCTGAAGTCCCACATGAGCGTCCCCCATATCCCCTTCCAGCTCGGCCTTGGGAACTAAAGCGGCAACACTGTCAATTACTATGACGTCAACTGCTCCGCTTCTTACAAGAGTTTCGGCCACTTCCAGGGCCTGTTCCCCGTAATCTGGCTGAGAAATTAAAAGATTGTCTATATCTACCCCTAAATTCTTTGAATAAGCGGGGTCCATAGCGTGCTCCGCGTCTATGTAAGCGGCATTGCCGCCGGCTTTCTGGGCATTGGCTACTATTTCCAGCGAAAGCGTGGTCTTTCCAGAAGCTTCCGGACCGTAAATTTCTACAACCCTGCCCCTTGGAATTCCCCCCACACCTAAGGCATGGTCCAGAGTTAAAGCGCCGGTGGAAATAGCATCCACATCATTTATATAATGATCGTCACCCAGTTTCATTATAGTACCTTTACCGAATTTTTTTTCTATCTGGCCGACGGCCCTGTTTAAAGCTTTATCTTTTTTCTTTTTGGTCATAATTCCTCCCTGATATTCTGAATATATTTATATTTATTACCGGGTTTTAGTATAAAAGATTTTAAACTTTTATTCAATTGTATTCTTTAAAAAAATTAAGGACTGAAAAGGCCAAAAAATTTAACATTTAAAGTAATACAAGGGCTACCCTGATAATTATATTGGTGAGAATGCCGGCGTAAATATCGTCTAACATAATTCCCAGCCCACCGGCCACGATTTCCAGTTTATTCATAGGATAGACCTTTGTTATATCTATTATACGGAAAATAACCAGAGCGGTAATTAATCGGCCGGGGGTAAGGTATATTTCAGCTTCCGGAGTTACGGGAGGTAAAAAAGCTACCGCTATAAAAAAACCAAGGACTTCATCTATTACAACCTCAGGCGGATCAATTATATTACTTTCCCGTTCATAATTTCCGGCTGTTACTATACCTAAAAAAGTTAATATTATTAATATTACCCAGTACCCCGAAGAAGCTGTAAACTCACCTATACCCAGTATGCTGGATATTATAAAAATTACTGCAGCGGCCATTATTGAAGCCACCGTACCCGGTGCGGGAACCCTTTCCCCCACCCCAAAACCTGTTGCTATAAAATTATTTACCCAACTCATATGTCCTCCTAACTTTTATTTACTTAAAAACCGTTTAATATATACTGCGCCAGAGTAAACTGTTACTCCGGCTGTTAATACAGAAATTATGTATTCTAATTTTTTACCGCTAAACTCGTTATATATTAATATAATTATTATCAGTCCGATGGCCACCAGCTGAATAACTGTTTTTACCTTACCCACCATTGCCGCGGCCATAATTTCTCCTCTGGAAGCGGCAAACGTCCTTAAACCATTTATAATAAATTCCCGGGCAATAATCAATATCACGGCCCATGAAGGCACAGCTAACTCCTCTAAACCGACAAATATAACAAAACCGGTAAGTACAAAAAGTTTATCCGCCAGAGGATCTAAAAATTTTCCCAGATCCGAAACTTCGTTCCTCTTTCTGGCCAGATGCCCGTCAATATAGTCAGTAAATGAAGCCAGAACAAGCAGTACTAAAGAAAGAACTCTGAAATATGTATTATCTATAAGTAAGAAAATACCGAACGGTATCACAAGAAAAACTCTGCTTAACGTTATCTTATTGGCCAGATTCACTTAGTAAACTCCACTTCATTAATATCGCCCCTGCTGCCGGGGGTCATATCCACTTTATTATAATCTTCCCGGTCATTTTCTCTAAAATATATATCCACCCCCGGGATATATCCGACCTTTATAAAAAGTTGTTCTTCAGCTTCCCAGTAAAATGTGGTGTTTGCCCTTAGCATTCCCTGGTAGAACAACTCCTGATCGGTAACCACCTGGACCCAGGTCGATTCGGTGGTAACCGCTTTGGCCATAAGTTTATTTTTAAAAACAGAATATCCGGAATATATTTCAGGTAATTCCACTGCATTTTCAATCTCTGTAATATAGTTCTGCCGGACAGATTTTTCGGGAGTACTTTCCAATCCCCCGCTTTTATACCGGTAATTATCGGTTAATCCCCATACAATAACAGCACACAACAGCAAAAAGAGAAGAATTTGAAATAAATTACTCCTTTTAGGGGATTCCGGTACCGTACTCTCCTGTCTGTAGACGGATTTACTTTTACTCTCAATTTTCTGTAATTCAACCGAATTTATACTTACATCCAAAAAATCTGCGTAAGACTTTAAAAATTTTTTTGCGTAAAATATGCCCTCAAATACCGAGTAATCATCATTCTCTAAAGCTTCCAGCTTTTCTCTGGGTATCCGAAGTTTTTCGGATATTTGAGACAGGGTTAAATCTTTATTTTCCCGTTCTTTTTTTAATCTGCTTCCCAGTGACATAGCTATTTGATGTTAATTATATTTATACCCTCCTCCTCTTTTAGACTGAATATAGAGTCTTCCAGCTGTAAATTGATTTTATATTCACTAAATTCCGTTACAGATTTAAAATTTTCTCCGGTGACCACCGTTTTTCGGGGCAGATATCTTGCGGTGTTGACAAATATATCCATATGTTCAAAATTATGTTTTTGCTTCTGTAAGGGCTCCGCACGGAGAAGAAATAAATCGGAGTTAATTTTATATCCGGTCAGAGAAAAATTTTGGCTTAAATCTTCAAAAGGGGTATCCGAAATAATAAGGGAAGCCGATGTTCCCAGTATACCGGATATACTTTTGCTTTTCTGCCGGGTAGCCTGGTTAATAGACGGTACATAAGTATAAAGAGTCCCTTCAGAAAATATTATATTCTGGGGGGACGGCCTGGTATATTTCATAAATAACTTTTCCGGGCGTTTAAATTTTATTTTTGCCTTAACGGTCCGGGTGCTGGCCGCTATATAAGATTTTTGTAAAAAATCAAATGAGATTGTATCCACCTCTTTCATATGCTCTCTTAAACGGTTCTTAAACTGATCAAATTTTTCGTGGCTGTATTTGTATTCTTCCCTGTTTAGTTCAAACCCGGTTATATCCTCTCCCTTCAGTCCGCCTCCACGGCACACAGCCAGGATAAATATAACAATTATAATTAAAATCTTTTTCATCACAGCTGCTTTAGATAACTTTCGTCCACCAGGACCTTTCGTTTTTTGGTTCCCCGGCTCTCCCCGATTACTCCGTTTTCCTCCATATGATCTACTATCCTGGCCGCCCGGTTATAACCGATACGCAGTTTTCTCTGGAGCATGGATATGGAAGCTGCGTCTTTTTCTATTACCAGTTCAACGGCCTCCGGATATTTATCATCCTCGAACTTAGACCCTGACCGTCCCCGCCCACGGCCTATATCCAGTACAGTTAAGTTGTTTAGTTTACCCTCTTTTTCTTCTGTCTCTTTCTTATAACTTTCCAGGTTCTCTATAACCTGGTATATTTCATTTCTGGTTATAAGGCAGCCCTGATATCTCTGGGGCCGGGCAATATCCGGGGAGAGATATAAAAGATCTCCGTTACCCAGTAGATTTTGAGCTCCGTTGCAATCCAGTATCGTCCGGGAATCGGTACCGCTTATTACGTTAAATGCTATCCTGGCCGGCAGATTAGCTTTTATTACCCCGGTGATCACATCAACAGACGGTCTCTGAGTGGCCAGGACAAGATGTATTCCCACCGCTCTGGCCATCTGGGCTATCCTGACTATGTGATTCTCCACCGTATTTTCCGCTACAGCCATCAAATCGGCCAGTTCATCTATTATTATAACAATTTTGGGTAGTACTCCCGGGCCGGTCTTTTCTTCATAGTCCAGCTTGTTATATGCATCAATATTGGCTACGCTGTTCTCGGATAGTAGTTCGTATCTTTGATCCATTTCGTTAGTAACCGCTTCCAGACATTTTACCGCTCTTTTAGAATCAGTTATTACAGTCTGCCGGGGGCCTTCTTTATCTTCTATTTTAACCAGATGGGGTATATCATTGTACGGCGGCAGCTCCACCCTTTTGGGATCTATCAGTAAAAGGTTAACTTTTTCAGGAGAAGATTTATATAAAATACTGTTTATCAAGGCATGTATGGCCACACTTTTTCCCGATCCTGTAGCCCCGGCCAAAAGCAGATGGGGCATGGCGGCCAAATCAACAATCTCTATATCCCCGCTTACCGATTTACCTAGACAGTAGGGTATCGTGGTTTTGGTCTGTTTAAACTTTTCAGATTCTATTAAAGGTTCAATTCTCACTATCTGCTGGTTAGAAGATGGGACTTCTACTCCAACTGTGGATTTCCCCGGAATCGGCGTAAGCATTCTAACCGTCTTGGCTTTCATGGCCATAGAAATATTGGAGGATAGATTTCTTACCCGGGATAGTTTAATACCCGGAGGCAGCGTTAATTCATATCTGGTAATTGTAGGGCCCACCTGTATATTCGCTATCCGGGCCTCTATGTTAAAGTTAGAAAGAACTTTCTGAAGTTCCCGCCCCCTCTCCTTCTCCTGTTTAATATCTAAATTAGAGCTTTCCTGTCCCATCAGAAAATCTACCGGTATCTTATATTTCAAGCGGTCTTCACTTTTAACTTTAGAAGGTTCTTTTGAACTGCGTTTTTTTGGTTTCTTTTTTCTCTTAGACCGTCCGTCAGGTTTTTGGAGAACGTCCGGTTTGGATTTTTTTGCCTCTCTTGAGACGTTAATTTCCATCCTTTTGGACTTAAAGTAGTTTTTCAGGTTTTTTCCTATTTTACTTATTATTGCAGTTAAAGTTTTAAAAATACGGCCCGGCGAAATTTCTCCCAGAAGAACCCCCGAAACCATAAGAAGAGCGATGGTAATAATGTAGGTTCCGACCTGGCCAAAAGCGTATTTAATTATAACTTCAGTTAAAAAACTCCCCAGTTCCCCCCCCCATTCCGGTTTAACCAGATGAAGAAAAGCACTCCCGCCCAGTATAAATACAGCTACTCCGGCCGGTTTAACCCATTTAAAATCAAATTCTTTATGCCTAATTTCGGTTATTCCCCAGTACGCCAAAAAAATAGGTATTATATAACAGACCAGACCCATAAATTTCACCAGGGTGGTCGAAACCGCTTTACCGAAATTACCCACATAGGCCGGTTTTATAAAGGCCACCAACAGCATCACCGAAACAGTTATAAGACTAATCCCTAAAATATCCTCTCGGATTGTATTTTCTTTATTTTTAGCCATAGGGACTGCTTAGCGGGAAGATAAGATGATGTTACCTTTCTTCTCGGTCAGGGTTATCTTTTCCTTGTTCAACAGAATACCCAGGGTAATTAGAAGATGGGAACTCTTGCAATTAAGATGAAATTTCAATTTATTTATATTAACTTTTTTGTTAACATCTAAAAACTCAACCACTCTGGTGCTGAGTGTTTTTACTTTCTTTTCCAATTTCATACTTAACCGGAAGTGATTTCAAAAAGCGGTTGATTTACCTTGACTGAAGAATTATTTTTAACCAGTATGTTTTTAATATGGCAATCTCTTTCTACTTGAACTTCGTTCATAAGTTTCATCGCTTCTATAATGCATACGGTTTTCCCGGCACTTACCTTATCCCCGGCTTTGACAAAAGGTTCGGCCTGGGGGGAAGGCGATTTGTAAAAAACTCCGTCCATCGGAGACCGTATAAAAGTTTTGGCCGATTTATCACTTTCTTTTTTGGAAGCAACTACCCGGGTACTATCTTCCCTGGATAGTTTTAGTTTGAAATTCTCTTCTTCCTCCCACGATATAGACTGAAGATCTTTTTCTTCCATAATATCGTAAAGCTTATCCGTAAGGTTTTTTAAAGAGTTACTGTAATCTAGTTTGTTTTTATCTTTTTTACTCATAGATTTTCCTGCTATTTATAATATTCCGGCCCCGGGAAATCCCCGGGGCTAAAATATTTTTATTCAGTTATCTTTCTTTTCTTTCTCGTACTCTTCCTTGGAAAGGGCCTTCACCCGGCTTAAACTAATTTTTCCGCCATCTTTTATCTTGATGCATTTTACTTTAACCGTATCCCCTTCAGATAATATATCGCTGACCTCTTTGACATGATAAGGGGCCAACTCGGAAATATGTACTAAACCTTCCTGACCGGGTAAAATTTCCACAAAAGCGCCGAAATTCACTACATTTTTAACCGCGCCCTCATAAATTTTTCCCGGCTCTGCCTCTTCAGTGTAAGATTTCACCATTTCCAGGGCCTGTTCCAGACTTTCCCGGTTATCAGCGCTGATGGTCACTTCACCGTACTCGCCGTCATCTTCAATATCTACCTGGGCACCGGTGGTGTCCTGTATCTCATTGATTGTTTCTCCACCTGAACCTATAACGGCCCCTATTTTACTTTTCGGTATCTGGAGTTTCTCCAACTGGGGAGCGTACGGGGATAAATTTTCACGAGAATCTTCAATTTCCGCTTCTATTTTATCTAAAGTTTGAAACCGGGCTTCTTTAGCTCTTTCCAGAGCTTTTTTAAGAATTTCTCCGGTTATCCCGCTAATTTTTATATCCATCTGTATGGCTGTGACTCCCTTCCGGGTTCCGGCCACCTTAAAATCCATGTCTCCAGCGTGATCTTCATCACCGAGCATGTCGCTTAAGATGACATTGTCAATTATACCCATACCTACACCGGCAACCGGTGCTTTTAACGGCACTCCGGCGTCCATAAGAGCCATAGAACCGGCACATACGGTAGCCATTGAAGATGAACCGTTTGATTCAAGTATATCAGAAACTAGACGAACAGTATAGGGAAACTCTTCTAGGTTGAGTACCGGATAGATAGCCCGTTCAGCTAAGAGTCCGTGCCCTATTTCTCTTCTTTTAGGTCCAAAATAACGTCTTACTTCACCCACCGAGTAAGGTGGAAAATTGTAGTGAACCATAAATTCTTTCTTATATTCACCGTGGAGTTCATCCATAACCTGTTTATCGGATGAAGTACCTAAAGTTATAACTCCCAGTGATTGAGTCTCGCCTTTGGTAAAAAGAGCTGAGCCGTGAGGCCGGGAAAGAACCTGGGTCTTACAATCTATATTTCTGAGTTCCGCGGAGGATCTTCCGTCTACTCTCAGATCTTCCTCTACAACTAGCTTTCTCAGAAGTTTCTTCTCCAGGCCGGATATTACAGATTTTACCTGGGAGGACACGTCGTCCTCGTCCTCCATTTCGGAGGTAAATTTTTCTACAGCCTCTTCCTTTATGGCTTTAATTTTAGAAGATCTTTCTTGTTTTCCAAAGCCACCTTTAAGGACTTCTTCTATTTTATCAGCTGCAAATTCAGATACTTTACTCTCGATTTTCTGATCAATTTTTTCAGGGCTGAATTCCATATTTTTCTTGGCCCGGCGGTCAATGATCTTTTTTTGCAGTTCTATTATTTTGGATACCGGTTTTTTAGCCCGGTCTATAGCTTCTAAAATAACCTCTTCGGGAATTTCAAACGCTTCCCCTTCAATCATAGTAACGGTATCTTCTTTTCCGGCTACTATAATATCTATATCGCTTTCATCTAACTGTTCAAAAGTGGGGTTAATTATTAATTCTTTGTTTATTCTGCCCAACCTTACCGAACCTATGGGCCCGTCAAAAGGCGCTTCTGATAAAGAAACTGCCAGACTGCTCCCCACCATAGCCGGAATGTCGGAATCGTTCTGTTCATCAGAGGAAAGTACTGTTATCATTATCTGTACTTCATGGTTGAATCCTTCCGGAAACAGGGGTCTTATGGGTCTGTCTATCAGCCGGGATGTAATTATCTCTTTTTCCTGAGGTCTTCCCTCTCTTTTAAAAAATCCACCAGGTATTTTTCCTGCCGCATAGGTCCGTTCCCTGTAATCCACTGTCAGGGGGAAAAAAGGCATATTGGTTGGCTCCGGCGACACACAACATGTAGCCAGTACTTCTGTATCTCCATAACTTACCTTTACCGCACCTCCGGCCTGCCTGGCCAGTTCTCCTGTTTCAACAACTAAATCTTTTCCGTTAATTTCAACTTTTTCTGTAATTTTTTCCATCTTTTCCTCTTCATACAATTTTCTTAACTTAACGCTCGTTTCCAACATTCCTGCCTTTATTATAAAAAGACAGTTACTTTTCTAATTTACTTTTTAAGTTTTAGCTCCTTAATTAACTTTTTATAACTGGCTTCATCGTTATCTTTTAAATAATCCAGAAGCTTTCTTCTCCGAGATACCATTTTAAGCAGTCCATAACGGGAACTGTGATCTTTGGCATTTTCTTTTACATGCCCGGTCAGTTTATTGATTCTGCTGGTAAGAATCGCTACCTGTACCTCCGGCGAACCGGTATCATTTTTATCTCTTTGATGTTTTTTTATAACTTCCTGTTTTTTCTCTTTTGTTATTGACAAAACGTAAACCTCCTTCTATTTTAAGCTACGCAAGTTCTGTTCTTTCCGCTTTCTTTGGCCCGATACAGGGCCTTATCAGCTTTTTTAACCAGATCATCCCTATACACGCCGTCATCCGGATACGCGGAAACTCCTAAACTAATGTGAACCTCAATCTCTTTTTCTTTATTATCCTTTTCTAAAATCTTTCTTACTCTTTCTCCGACTTTTATTGTATCTTTTTTTTCGGTTTCAGGCAACAGGGCAACAAATTCATCCCCTCCGTACCGGGCTATAGTATCGGATTCTCGTAAAATTTTTTCAATATGAACGGCCACCCTCTTTAATATCGCGTCACCCTGCAAATGGCCGTAGGTATCATTTATTTGTTTAAAATTATCTAAATCAAAAATTATCAGCCCAAAATTCAAATCATATCTCTGGGCCCTGCTCAATTCTATTTCCAGCTGATCCTGAAAATAGCGGTGGTTGTAAACTCCGGTTAATCCATCTGTTATTGAAAGATGCTGGGACTTTTTGTAAAGCAGTATATTTTCTATGGCTACCACAGATTGATTTGCAAAAGTTGCAAGCAGTCTTTTTAACTGGGAGGAAAACTGTTTGTTCTCATCTTTGTTGGCCACTACAATAGCCCCTATAAGTTTTCCTCTGAATTTTAACGGCGCGCATAGGGCTGTTTTCAAAACCGGACTTAAATTTAAATCCGATTTTTTAAAAAGTTCTTTTATTTCCTTATCCTTATCCCATGATATAATTTTATCCGCAACTTTTTCCAGAATTTTTTCAGACTGAGCATCCGGGATACTCCAGTTAGACTTTATTTCCCATTCCCCGATTTTTTCATTTTTAAGAACTATAACTCCCCCGTCCGCTTTAGTGCCTTTTACACAGGAAGAAAGAATAAGAACCAAAAGTTCATCCATCTCTATATCTGTAGTTATCCTCTGTGAAACCCGGTGAAGCTCAACCTGCACCTGTCGCTCCATGAGAACATTTCCTAAAAAATTTAAAGAAATCTTTCCGGGAACTTCAATACCTGTTTTTTGGGTCAGTTCGGCCAGTTTCTGGTTCAAAATATCATCACCGGTCAGGTTTATTACCGCGTCAACAGCGTGTTTTTTTACATAATGTTCCCACCCGGTATCTGTTTTTATTCCCAGCCGCTGGGCAAGCTTTATCCCGGTGGCATTCGAATTTTTATCAACTACTGCCTCAATAGTATAATTTTCATTCTCAGTCAATATTTCTATGGCGGCAAGACCTCTTCTTCCCCCACCGATTATCAATATTTTTTTCTTTTCCTTCTCTTTCATTTTAATTTTATAGTTTAACTGAATGATACAGTCCTGTCAAATTATAATTTTTAAATTATTTATTGGATCTCAATTTATCTTTTATGCTCAATATATCTTTCTCTATCCAGGTTTTCAACTCACTTGTTTTACCAAATTCTTTGGGATCTCTTATCTTCATTAGTAACTGTACACACTCTATATTTTTTTCCATACCCGGAAAATAGTTAAAAACATTTAACTCCACCGCTCGTTTTTTTCGAATATTTTTCCCCACCTTCACCGGTCCTATAAAGCAGGCCCCGTTACGATGCTTTCCGTTTCTTAATACCGCTTTTGCACCGAAGACCCCGATCGGAAGAAGCTTATTCTTTTTTATTTTAAAATTAACTGTGGGAATCCCGATTTTTCGTCCCATTTTTCTACCTTCCACCCGCTTTCCAATAAAAAAATAATTTCTGTTCAGTAAAAGATTGACCCGGTTTAAATTTCCTTTTTTAAGCTGTTCTCTTATATCGGAAGAAGATATTTTTTTCCCTTGATACTTTTCCAGGGGGCGAATATCTAGATAAAATTTTTTCGGGGAATACTTTTTTAAGATTACACTGTTGCCCTTTCTATTTTGACCGAATTTAAAATCTTTACCCACGGCCAGATATTTGCAATTAAGTTTGTCAATTAAAAACTTTTCTATAAAATCCCGGGCTGCAAGATCTTTCCAACTGCCGTTTTTTTTAAACACTATCACCTTGTCAAAACCTATCTTTTTAAAAAGATATAGTTTTTCTTCCTGGGTGGTAAGTATTCTGTGAGAATCAAAAAACGATTCTATGATAACCGCGCAGGAATCCAACTCTTTTTTGGCCGCTCTGTTTAAAGTTTCTAAAGCAATTTTTTTGTGCCCCCGGTGAAACCCGTCAAAAGTCCCCACTGTAACAGAGTGACTTCCCTTAAAATCTATATTTTTATACCCTTCTTTTACTATCAACGGTTAAACACTCTTTTCAGATTGTAACGGGCTCCTTCTTTTTCGGCCAGAGCTGTTAATGTGAAGTTCTCAGAAAAAACACTCACTACAGAATTACCGGTTTCCCTTCTTTTTTTTAATATATCTTCCGATGAAAAATTAATCCCGTTTTTAACATCCCGGGCAGCAGATTTTTTTATAACTACATAATCCATTGACTTCAATCCCATATCTAAATTTTTAAACCCCTTCTTCCAACTTTTTTTTTCAGGCCGGGCAGAATTTTTTAGATCAAATTCTCCCACTTTAATTCGAGTTAGTTTTTTAAGATAACCGTCCGTACCCAGTTTTCGGGCTATATCATAAGCCAGAGTACGTATATAAGTGCCTGAACTACACTTAACGTATATCTCAATTTCATTGGCGGTTTTTTTTAGATATTCGATATTATTTATTTTAGATTTCTGTTTTCTTTCCGGCGGTACCCCCCCGCCCCTTTTAATATCGTAAAAAGTTCTCCCGTTATGTTTTTTTGCCGAGTAGTGAGGGACTTTATGAATGTAATTTCCTTTGAAACTTTTGACTACTCTTTTAGCTTTTTTAGAGTTGATGTTAACCTCGCCGGTTTTTTCAATATTTCCTTCTCCGTCAAGGGTATCGGATTTATAGCCCAGCTTTACTAGGGCCCTGTATTCTTTGTTCATATAATTGAACATCCGGGATGTTTTACAGGCTTCGCCTAAAAGTACCACCAGAACCCCTCCCGCAGCCGGATCCAGAGTACCGGCATGGCCGGCTTTTTTTTGACCGGAGAGAAATCTTATTTTTTTTACTGTCTGAAAAGAAGTCCAGCCCCGGGGCTTATCTATATTAACAAATCCATCGCCGGGACCGTTACTGCTCATTTAACTTTTTTTCAGTTCCTTGACCTCCCGCTCAACAGCTCCTATTATTTTTTTATGGGCTTTTTTAAAAGACCCTTTAAAAAGACATCCAGAAGCATTATGGTGCCCCCCGCCTCCGAATTCAACAGCTATTGAACCTACGTCTATTTTTCCGTTAGAACGAAAAGAAACTTTTATCCCCTCAAGACCGGGTATTTTTCGAAACAGAATACCTACTTCCACACCTTTAATATTTCGAGCATAATTAATTATACCCTCGACATTCTCGTTAGACGCTCCCGTTTTTTTGAGAACTTCAGGAGTAATGGTAATATAACCCACTTTACCGCCGGCGGAAAATTCAAGAGTATCCAGGGTTCTGGCTATAAGTTTCATCTTATTTGCAGAACAATTACCGTAAACTAGTGTGGAAATTTTTACCGGATTTATAAAATGCTCAATTAAATCCGCCGCAATGCGGTGACTCTGGGGGGTTGTGTTCTGTTCCTGAAACCTATCTGTATCAGTCAAAATACCTATATAAATATTAACAGCCATATCAGAATTTATTTGGACCCCCGCTTTCATGGCCAGGTACATAACCTGTTCACAAACCGAAGCGTATTTTGGACGGACGTAATTTAGTTTACCGAATTTTTCGTTTAATTTATGATGATCTATATTAATAAGAGTATCCGTGCTTTCAAGCAAACCGCTTACCCCCTCTAATCTTTTAGTATCCGATGAATCCAGTATAAAACCTATATCTTTATTGCCTTCGGGTACCCGGGTCTTTACTTTATCTACATTTTTTAAAAATGAATAAGTTTCGGGAGGAGGACTGGGACATACAATTTCCGTATCTATATTAAAACTGGTCAAAACCTCATAGAGCATCAGCGAACTACCCAGGGCATCACCGTCCGGCCGGGCGTGACAGGTCACAAAAGCGGTTTGAGCTTTTTTCATCGCATCCAGTATGGAATCCAATACAGTATGGTCTTTTTTAGGTATATCTACGCTTATCATTACGACTTATCTATTTTCCTAATAATTTCTTCTATCTCCTGAGCTTTTTGAGGAGTCTTATCGTATTTCATATTTAAAGCGGGTATATATTTTAGTTCAATCCGGCGGGCCAAATGCATTCGCAATGTTTTAGCCATATTCTCAATAATGTGGATCTGTTTATCCAGCCGTTTTTTTCCCCCGATAATAGAGAAATATACATTAGCCACTCTTAAATCAGTGGCTATCTGCACCGAGGTAATAGTTACTATACCAAAGTTAGGATCTTTGATCTCTTCTATGAGTATAGAGGATAAATGTTTTTTTACTAGTCCGGATACCTGTTGTGTTCTTCTGGTTTGTTTCATATTTTATAGAGTACAAATCAGTGGATCAGGAAAGTGTTCTTTTTCGGGTTTCGATCTTAAAACTTTCCAAAATATCACCGGTCTTTATATCATTGAAACTTTCCACTTTCATACCACATTCATATCCTTCGTCAACTTCGGAGACATCTTCTTTAAACCTCTTTAAGGAATCCAGGTCCCCTTCATACACTATCCGGGAGTCCCTGAGTACCCGGATGGAAACGCTGCGCTGGACAACTCCGCTTATAACCTTACAGCCGGCAACCGTCCCCACACCGGAAACATTAAATATTTTCTTAACCTGCGCTCGGCCTAAGGTTACTTCCTTTTCTTCTGGTTCAAGTAACCCCTCCAGAGCCTTCTTAATATCTTCAATGATTTCGTAAATAACCCTGTAAGTCCTTATCTGTATGCCTTCTCTTTCGGCTTCTTTTTTAATTGAACCACTGGCACTTACGTTAAAACCCATTATTACCGCCCCCGAGGCCGAAGACAGCATAATATCTTTTTTAGTTACTCCCCCCACGCTGTCATGGATGATATCCAGAGTTACTTCTTCGGTCTTCAGTTTTCGTACCGCATCCTTTATAGCTTCTAAAGATCCGGACACATCGGCTTTAAGAACCAGTTTTAATTCTTTGGCCTCATCAGCCATCAGCTGTTTTTGAAAATCTTCCAGAGTGAAACCTTCTTTTTCAGTACGGGCTCCTTTCGCCAACTGTTCTTTTCTTTCTTCAGCTATATCACGGGCCACTGTTCTGGCTTCCACCACTTCAAAAGTATCTCCGGTATTGGGAAACTCATCAAACCCCAGTATTTTGACCGGGGTGGACGGAGGGGCCTGTTTCACTCTCTTTCCCGAAGAATCAGTCATCGCCTTGATTTTTCCCGGCACAGAACCACAGATAAAAGCGTCCTTTGTTTTAAGAGTTCCTTCGGTAACAAGCACCGTACCTGTCGGCCCCATACGTTTATCCATCTCCGATTCTATTACCAGCCCCCTGGCCGGCCCGTCTACAGGCGCTTTAAGTTCAAGCATTTCCGACTGAAGCAGAACCATCTCTAAAAGTTCATCTACATTATCATTCTGAGTTGCTGAAATTCCCACCGCGATTACATCACCTCCCCAGTCCTCAGTTAAAACATTGTGCTGAGTTAACTGGGTTTTAACCTTTTCGGCATCGTAAGCGGGAAGATCTTTTTTGTTTATGGCCACAATCATGGGCACCTCGGCCGCCCGGGCGTGATTTATAGCTTCCACCGTCTGGGGCATTACCCCGTCGTCACCGGCTATAATTAATATTACTATATCGGTTATCTGAGCTCCCCTGGCTCTCATGGCGGTAAAGGCTTCATGACCGGGAGTGTCTATAAAAACAATCTCTCCTCTATCTTTCACTTTAACCTTAGATGCACCTATGTGCTGGGTTATTCCCCCTCTTTCCCCGGCCACCACATTGGTATTTCTAATGGTATCTAAAAGCTGAGTCTTTCCATGGTCCACATGTCCCATAACTGTAACTACTGGAGCCCGGGAACGGTACTCTTGTCTTTTAATATCCCCTTTAGACCCGGTAAATTGATCTACTTTAACCCGGAATCCAAGACCCTCAAGTACTTTATTAGCATTTTCAGTATTTACCCTTTGATTAGCTGTAACTACTATATCTTTATCATTGTACTTTTCTATTAACTCGTCCACATCCATATTGATCTGTCCGGCCAAATCCTGTACAGTATCTCCGGGATTTATGGAAACCTTTTCGCCGGTAAATTCTTTTTCTTCTTTTTTCTCCGCTTTAACTGTATCTTTTTCTTTATCGGGAGCTTCTTTTTTATCTTCAACTATTTCCTGTTCTTTGAAACTCTCTGAAATTATCTGGGATTCTTCTAAAGTTACCGTAGATGCGTGAGACTTAGCCGGGATACCCAGTTCCCGGGCCTCTTTTAATATTTCTTTATAATCTATATCCAGCCTGCTGGCCAGTTCGTATATTCTAACTTTGTCACTCATTTATATATTCCTGTGCTGATTTCAATATTTTCTGTGCCGTCTTCTTTCCTATCCCTTCAATTTTTTCTAAATCTTCCGAGTTGGATTTACTTAACCCGTTAATATCTTTATATCCGGCTTCTTTAAGTAAGCCGGCTGTCTTTTCCCCTACTCCTTTTAGAACTGATATATCTTCCATTTTTGGCTGTTCTTCGGGGCTTTTTTCATCTTTTTTTCTGGTCATCTTCTTTTTGGCCAGTTCTTTCATCTGAGATCTTGACTGTATATCCAGGTGCCAGTTAGTAAGCCTGGCGGCCAGACGAACATTCTGCCCGTTTCGGCCTATAGCCAGAGACAACATATCATCCTCAACTACTAACCGGGCTTCCTTTCTTTCTTCATCTAGAATAATTACCTCCCTTACCTGAGCAGGGCTTAAAGAACTTTTAAGATATTCACGTTCGTTATCTGAATATTTTATTAAATCTATTCTTTCTCCTTGAAGTTCATTTATTACAGCCTGTACCCGGACCCCGTTAATTCCCACACAGGCTCCGATCGGATCCACTCTTTCATTGTTACTTTTTACCGCTACTTTACACCGGATTCCCGGGTTTCTTACAATTCTGGCTATCTCTACTACATGTTCGGCAATTTCGGGCACTTCAAGGCGGAAAAGTTTGGCGACCAGGCCGGGATGGGTTCTGGAAACAAATATTTTAGGCCCCTTAGAAGCCTTTTTAACTTCAATTATATATACTCTTAAGTTATCTCCCCGGTTTAATCTTTCTCCTTTTATTTGTTCCCATTTAGGAAGTATTGCCTGGGTGCGCCCCACTTCTAAAATACATGACTTTTGGGTAAACCGGTAGACATTTCCGGTAACAATCTGGCCTTCTTTTTTCTTAAACTCCTGATATATACTCTCCCGTTCGTTTTCCCTCATTTTTTGTATTATAATCTGCCTGGCGGTCTGAGCGGCAATCCGGCCAAATTTATCAGCCGGTACTTCAACTTTTACTACATCGCCGGACTGGGCCGCTGGATCAATTTTTAACGCGGCCATCTTTTTTATCTGTTTGCCGGGGTTGTCTACTTTTTCAACCACCTCTTTTTCGGCATAAACTTTTATCTCACCGGTTTCCGGATTAACTTTTGCGCTGTACTCGACATCTTTTTCCTGGGCGTGTTTCTTGAAAGCAGATTGCAAAGCCGTCTCCAGCATATACTTAACCTCTTCCCGGGGTATGCCTTTTTCTCTTTCGATCTGTTCTAAAACTGGTTTTAAATTAGATTCCATTTATATTAATTTCCAATTTTGCTTTTGCAATTTTCTCTATATCCGCCGCTCTCTTTTGACCTTCTTCATCCTCAAAGATTAACTTACCGTCTCTAGCCTCGATAATTTTACCGGTCCAATTTCTATAATTTTCAAACGGTCCGTAAAACTTAAGTTTAGTCTTTTTGCCCTTGAACTTATTAAAATCCTGTTCACTTTTCAGGGGTCTGTCAAGTCCCGGAGAAGAAACTTCCAATCTGTATGCATGTTTTAACAGCTCCGGATGCCGGTCCAATTCATATTCTAATTTTTTAGATAATTTCTCGCAATCAGAAAGCGTTATCCCATCTTCTGTATCGGCAAATACCTGCATAAACCAGGATTTCCCCCTTTTGCCGTATTTTAAATCCACAAATTCATATCCGGCCTGTTTGACTTCTTCTTTAACTATATCTGTAAGCTCTTTTGTAATACTCATAATATCTACCTTATAATAAAAAAAGTGACAAATTTACTTATTTGCCACTCAGCTTAAAATTTATAACAAATTTTTGTCTAATTTTCAACCGGACTTAACTTAAACTCAAAATTTTCTATTGGTAAAATCAACTCCGGAGTTAATGAATTTTTTAACTTTATTTTTTATGGCTTTTTTTACTATCTTTCTGGTAAAAGGAATCAAAACCATAAAACCGGTAAAATCAGTTATAAAACCAGGGGTAAGTAAAGTTACTCCCCCGATGAGTATAAGAGCGCCGTCAAATAAATTATCCGAAGGCATAATTCCCATGCTCAGTTCCCGGGATATTCTTTTAAGTACCAGAAACCCCTGCACTTTGGCCAGACTTGCCCCTACCACCCCTGTAAATAAAACCACCAGCAAAGTATAAATAACCCCTATGTGCTGACCAATTTTTATTAAAAGGGCCAGTTCTACAAGGGGAACTACCGTAAAAAGTAGAATAAGGTAAACTAAAATCGGAGGATTTTTTCTGTTCATTTAAATAGTCCTTTAATTGGTTTATGATATAAGATTAGAATTAACAGCGATAAAATTTTTCAAAAGAAAAGCCCTGTCTAACTTTCTACATCATAGTACTCATTTCAAAAATCGGCAGATACATTGCTAAAACTATGGCCCCCACTACAATACCAAGCACCACTATTATTAGAGGTTCTATCATGGAAGTAAGACCTGCTATGGCAGCATCTACTTCCGAATCATAAAAGTCGGCTATTTTAGTAAGCATAAGGTCAAGATTTCCGGTTTCTTCACCGACTGATATCATCTGCATTACCATGGGAGGGAAAACACCGCTTTCCTTAAGGGGATCAGCAATTTTCTCCCCCTCCCTGATGGATTCCTTGGCGTTTAAAACCGCCTCTTCGACAACTTTATTACCCGAAGTTTTTGCCACAGTTTCCAGAGCTTCAAGTATGGGCACTCCGCTTTTTACCAGAGTTCCAAAAGTCCTGGTAAATTTGGCAATGGATACTTTTTTTAACAGCAATCCCATAACGGGAAGTTTTAAAAGAATATCATCAATTTTCTTGTGCCCTGTTTCTGTTTTATAATACCGTATTATTGCCCCGAAAATTATACCTACCCCCAGTAAAAAATGTAATACATACCTGCGCATCAAATTACTTAAATCTATAAGCATCTGGGTAGGTAGAGGCAATTCCTGACCAAAACTCTCAAATACCTCGGCAAAAGTAGGTATAATAACCACCAGTAAAAAAATGGTTCCTCCGGCGGCGACTAAGCTGATAACCGCAGGATAAACCATAGCTCCTTTCACTTTACTTTTTAATTCGCTGGCCGCCTCTAAATAATCAGCCAGCCTTTCTAAAATAACATCTAAAATCCCCCCCAATTCCCCGGCTTTTATCATATTGACAAACAGATCGTTAAATGCGGTGGGATGTTTTTCCATGGCCGTCGCAATACCTTCCCCGCTCTCAATATCATCTCTTAAGGTATCCACTATGTTTTTAAAATAAGGGTTTTCTATCTGCTGGGTAAGAATGGAAAGCCCCTGAACTATAGGTACCCCGGCGCTGACTAGAGTGGAAAGCTGTCTGGCAAATATTACCAGATCTTTATCCTTTACTTTTCCCGAAAACGGATTAATTTTATTTAAAGTAGCCATCAGAGAACTGTCCTTCTTTTCGGTGACTTCAAGGACAATCATACGCTTATCCCTCAACCTATCCACTATAACCCTTTTATCCTGTCCCTCCATTTCTCCCTGGACCGTATTTCCGGAAGGGGTCCGGGCTTTATAAATAAAATGAGGCATTTAAGATTTCCTTTTCCCCATCACCCTTTTCATATCTTTTTTATCCGAAGAATTGTACAGGGCCTGTTTATAGGTTATATCGCCTTTCTTATACAGCCGGTGCAGAGCCTGGTTTAAGGTCTGCATCCCCGTATCTCCCCCGGTCTGCATAGCGGAATGGATCTGCTCGGTTTTATCTTCTCTTATTAAATTTCTTATTCCCGGAGTGACCATTAAAACCTCAACAGCCAGGGCCAACCCTCCACCCTTCTGCTGCCGGCGTTGAAGCAGCTTCTGGCAGAATACCGCCTGAAGCACAAGGGATATCTGGCTTCTTATCTGGGTCTGCTGATGGGGAGGAAAAACATCTATTATCCTGTTTATGGACTGAGGCGCATCCGGGGTGTGTAAAGTGGCAAAGACCAGATGGCCGGTTTCCGCAATTGTTAAAGCCGCGGCAATGGTTTCCCGATCTCTCATCTCTCCGATCATAATAATGTCCGGGTCCTGGCGCATAGCATATTTTAAGGCCCGGGGAAACGTGTCCGTATCCGAACCCAGTTCCCGCTGGCTAACTATACAGTTTTTATGATCATGTACATATTCTATGGGATCTTCTACAGTAATAATGTGAGAATTCCTGTTTTCATTTAAAAAGTTTATCATCGACGCCAGTGTAGTAGATTTTCCGCTTCCCGTAGGTCCGGTTACCAGAACCAGACCGATAGGCAGTTTTATCACTTCATTTACTGCCCCGGGAAGTCCCAGTTCCTCAAATGTAAAAAACTTTCCCGGTATAGCCCGCAAAGCAGCACAAACCGAACCTCTCTGACGGAAAACATTCATTCTGACTCTGCCTAATCCTTTTAGACTGAAAGATAGGTCAAGTTCTTTTTCAGCTTCAAACTCCTCTTTTTGTTCTTTTGTAAGTATGCTGTAAATAATCTGCTGACACTGTTTTTTGGATAATTTTTGACTTTCAACCTTTTTTAACTGGCCATCTATCCTTAAAATAGGGGGAATTCCTTCATGTATATGAAGATCCGAGGCCCCTTTATCAAACATGAATTTCAATAGTTTATCAATGGAAATAGACATCTTTTCCTCTCTTTTTAGTTTTTTTCTTTTTTAAGTCCTGCCAACTCAGTCAGTCTGTAAAACCGTAACCGACGTTACATTTACAATATCATGAACTCCGCATCCCCGGGACAGATCATTCACCGGTTTTTTAAATCCCTGTAAAATCGGACCCACCGCACTGTACCCCCCCAACCGTTCGGCCAATTTATAAGAAATATTTCCGGAATTTAAATCAGGAAATATTAAAATATTGGCTTTTCCTTTTAAACAGCCGGGTTTATCTTTTCTCTGTGCTATATCGGGAATCACTGCGGCATCCAGTTGCAATTCCCCGTCGTATAAAAAATTCAGGTTCTGACTATCCAGAATTTTTCGGGTTTGTTGTACTTTATCAACAAGTTTATGCTTTGCACTTCCTTTGGTGGAAAAAGAAAGCAATGCCACTCTCGGTGACCACCCCAGTATTTCCCGGGCGCTGCGCGCAGACTGTTTGGTTATCTCGGCCAGCTGTTTTGAAGTCGGATCCGGCATAACCGCACAATCCGCAAATAAATAAGCCCCTCCCTGCCCCAGACGTTTGTTGTCGCCGGACATAAGAAAAAACGATGACACTATTTTTGTATTATCCTTTATCCCTATAATTCTCAAGGAATTTCTAATAACCGCTGCCGTTTTATACTCTGCCCCGGCCACCATTCCGTCACATTTGCCGTCCGCAACAAGCCGACTGGCCTTTTTTAAAGGATTGTCTCCCCCTGGTAGAGTTTCTATACCATCTATCTTTTTTTTGGATAGCAAAAGCACCCTGGCTATTTTATGATCCATTATTAACCTGGCCGCTTCTTCTATTCTACTATCTTCCCCCTCGGGAAAAACTATGAGCCTGTCTTTAGAGCAGGCTTCTTTTTTGATTTTTTTTAGCCAATCCATAATTTAAAAGTAAAATTATATTATTTTTCCTCCTTAAAATTTTACTCACCCTGTCTGAGCTCTTCAGATAAAAATTTCACTACTATTTCAGGAACTAAACCGGTTACATCCCCCCCAAAAGAGTACACTTCTTTTATGAGAGAAGAAGAAAGATAAGAGAATTCCGGAGACGGCATAAGATATACCGACTGGATATCCGGGTTTAACCGTCTATTCATGAGAGCCATTTGGAACTCATACTCAAAATCTGATACTGCCCGCAGCCCCCTTAAAATAGTCTGAGCATTAACTTTTCTGGCCAGATCTACCAGAAGACCTTCATAGCTTACTATTTTTATTCTGTCATTTTCCCGGTAAAGCAAAGAAAGAATCTTTTTTCTTTTTTCCACTGAAAATAAAGTAGATTTATTTGGATTACTCATTACCGCTATTATTACCCGGTCAAAGATTGACAGCGCTCTCTTTACAATATCTATATGTCCTTTAGTGGGGGGGTCAAAACTTCCGGGATATAAAGTTATTTTTTCCATAGCTTTTATTATAACGCAGTATTTATCATAATGCAACTAATATCTATCTGTTTATTCATTCTCTCAGGGCTCGAAAATACTGCTCAATTATATCCCTGTATTCCCGGGGATGCTCTTCCCTTAAAGCCTCTAAAATAAGACGTCTGTATGTTGCATCCTCCATTTCATCCGTTATTCCGGGTATCTCAACGTGCCCTTCTCTATCCCCTCTTCTCCCTGAACGACTGAAAGTTCGAGTTGCAGTTTCTCCGGATGCGCCGGATAGGGATTCCATTGAACTGCTGAGTTGTTCCATACCCTGCCGGGCAGAACTTAAATATGAAAGAGCTTTGCGTTGAGAAATAGCCGCCTCGCCGGGCTGAAACGCCTCAAGTTCACCTGAGGCATCCCCCATTTCTTCAGAAGCTAAATTTATGTTCTCAAGCATTTCCCCGCTTCCTAAAGCAGTTATATGATTAAGAGCTTCCATCCCCTCCGTAACCTCGGTAAGGTCCTCCTGTAAAGATTTCTGGTCTTCAGACAGCCCCTCTAATGCTACAATATCCCCACCATCCATTAAATCTATATTCTCGGGTTGTTCCAGCAACGAATCCCTGTAATTCTCCACTTTTTCTTTTTCCCAATCCTGGTACACTTCTTCTTTTAAGTCGTCTAAATATTCTTCGGTCCTGTATAGATATCCCCGGTCGAACTCCTGCTCTATATCCCGGACCGGTACAGATCTGTCGCTTAAATTCAAGGTACTCTTTAGGACCTGAAAATCCTCTCTTAACTTTTCAAATTTTTGGTCGTCGTACTGTTCTTTCCGGTCTGCTAAGTTGTCCCTGCGTTCTACAGTATCCTTAAGCATATCCTCCTGTTTTTCAACTATCTGTTCTACCTTATCCTGCACACTGCTGCTTAAAGTATCAAAATCGTTCTGGAAACTGTCCATTGTATCGGAAGAAGCCGACTGTATATTTTCCATAATATTTCTCAATGAATCTATCATCTCATCCATCAGACCGGCTGCTTGTTCATAATCTCCGTCACGGAGAGCCTCCATAAGGGCTTCCATACTTTTACCGGGTTCACTAAAATCGGTATCCTGTATGCTCTCTTTATTTATAAACTCTTCGGGAAGGCTATCTGGGAATTCTTCTACCATTTTTTGCATATTACTTAACATGTTTTGCAGTTCCTGTAATTTTTCCATTATTTCCCCGGGGGCCGGCTTGTCTTCTCTTAAAATATCAGCCAGATCCCTGGCCTTATCCAAGGAGTCCGTCGCTGCTGAACTAAGATCACTCATTCTCTGTTTTTCAGTTGTATTCTCGGCAACTCTCATAATCTGCTCCAGATTATCTGACATTTTAGATGCACTTTCTGAAGCACTTGTTTTATCTTCTTCCCCCACCGATTGTTTAAGATCTCCTACCTCTTTATCCAGAAGTTCATCTATAATATCCTCTATTCCTTTAAATTCCGCCAGGGTATCCTCTCTAATATAGGGGTTATCCGACATTTGCTCGGTTAAATCCCGGGAAAATTGTTTCATATTTTCAAGGTCTCCGGCGGTCATCTCCAGATCCTCCATGGCCCGGTCGTAGTCCTCCCTGCTTATCGAATACTGCAAGCTGTAACTTTTTTCCAGAGCATCTAAGATTTTTTCCTGAAATTTTTGAGCATCTTCCATTACCTGTTCATGCTGCCCTCTAAAACCCTTTATCTCCAGCTGCTGTTCATAACTGTACCCCACCCCCGGGCCGTAAAGAGTATTGCCGTCAACAGCTTTTACTCTATAATTAATTAAATTACCTTCACCGGCACCAGTATTGGATATATTCCATATATAATTAAATTCCCCTGATTTATTGGGGCTATCAAAACTTTCTATACCTATTTCTTTTTCTTCCCCCCCCACCCCAAAATAATATACTAAGTACAGATCTTTAACTCCTATATCATCCCTGAAAACTCCCTCTATTTCAATCCGGGCATCCGGGGAAACCTTAAGATATTCCCGGGGATAAATTAAATTCACTTGGGGGGGGGTATCCTGTAGAATATTAATCGGGTACCGGGTTTCGCCGGTCTGTTCTATTCCTTCAGAACTCTTTAAATTAACCTTGTAGTACTCCTGCTCTTCAAGATTAAACGAAGTTTCCAGATTACCGTCCGCTCGTCGCATTAACGGATAACGACGCCCTCCGGTTTCCAGATAACCTTCTACTACTTCTCGGGTAGTTTTTAAGTTTACTCTTACCCTTGTGCCCCGGAGGGCTTCTATTCTTTCACTTTCTACAATTTCAGGGTGTTTGCCAGTATAATCAGGATAGAAATACTCCAGTGTGACCGATTCTACCCGGGGGGGGTAATCCGGTTCTACTTTGTACCAGCTTGTACGTCTTCTTCCCCCTTCAATTTCAACCCGGTATCTTATTTGACTCTCTATATCCCGTATTATATAAGAAAATTTTTCGTCATTGGATTTTGCAGCAGGGTGCACATAGGTAGAATCCAACCTTTCTACTCTGACCACCGGCGCCGGCCAGTTGGTCTTGAAAACAACGTCTGTACTACCTCCCAGGGGAACCTTTACGGGTCCGGGAGTAAATTCAATGTAATATTTAGACGGAGTAAAAACTTTAACAGTAAAATTATTAACCGCTTCTCTTACTCTCGGCGGTCCGGCCAGTATAAAACCGAGGCCCGCCAAAAGTAATAATACCAGCTTTACACAGTATTTTAAAAACTTCTTAATCTCCAGCACTGATACGTCCACGGTATCAACTATCTGTTCACCTTGTTCTCTAACTCTGTCAATTATTTCCAGGGACACCGGGTTTTTATACTGCTTTCTGCTGTCCCATAATGATACAGAATTTACCAGGATATCTTCTGCCCTGGGGTGCTTATCTTCAATTTGACCGGAAATATACTCCGTGGACATCACCTTTTTATCATAAATTTTGTATAATCTAAAAACCGTCTCTCCGGTAATGAAAATCCAGGTTAAATAAAAAATTAATTTCATCTGAAATTCGGGAATATTTAAAAGCTCATTTAAACCGATCATTGCCCCAAAAAAAATAGCTGTAAATATACAGTACCGGATAAAAACAGTGCCGTAACTTCTCAAGAACTGCCGGAACTTAAGTTTTTTAATATAATTTTTTATTCTTTTAACGTCGGGCATAAAATTAAGACAGCCCCGCTTTTCTTCTCAATAACCATTCGCTCAGAAGTATTACCATAAGTAATATATATATTGGTAATTCGTGCCAGTTGTATCGCATTACTATTTCCCGGCTTTCGTCTATCAGATTACCGATACTTTCTCTTATTTCACTCAGGTTTAGATTCCCGGCTATAAAATATTGCCCTCCTGATTTTTGAGCCATATTCATCAGCAGGTCACTGTCCAGGGACAGGTTTAACATCTCTTTATCTAAATATTCGCCGCGGAAAGTTTCTTCCCCTTTACCTACTAATCTTCCCGAATGATACGCCCTGGCTTCTAGATGATAGATACCCGTTTCTTCCACAAAAACTTGGGCTCTGTACCACCCCGGTTCGGAAGAGGCCTCAATTCTTCCCGCCGGGATACGATCTCCCGAAGGTGATGTTATATCCAATCTTATTCTGGCATTTTCAAGAGGTTCCCAGTACTGATCAACCGCATTTATATTTAAATTAATTTCTTCACCGGTATTTACTGTTTTCCGGCCGGGAAAAATGCGGACATTTTCCTGATCTCCGGATTTTATCATAAATCTTATAACATTATGCCAGAATTGATTATAATAGAACGGTGTTTTACCTTGACCGGAAAGCCCCATACACCATCTCCAGGTGG
Source organism: uncultured bacterium (assembly GCA_964476445.1). Classification (GTDB taxonomy): domain Bacteria; phylum CG03; class SLGR01; order SLGR01; family JAGXOG01; genus CAYZAK01. The sequence continues at coordinate 11,924 of CAYZAK010000006.1, read as the reverse complement.
TATTGGTATTTAAGGCCATAACCCGACCATCACCTCTTTCAGCCAGGGACAGGATCGGAATTCCCCGATCATTATTAAGCAAAACCGTAGCCTCTTCTTTGGCTCTGAGTGAATCATCATAACCCTCTAAAAGGGGCATATCCCGCCAGACTTCCCCGGAGATAGTCTCGTCTCCGGCCAGATTCAACAGCGGATGACTTATTGAACCTGTTAAATCAGGTTGGAACTTCTGGTTAACCCAATCTGAATCCCTGCTCATCTCTACGGGCAATAAATCCTGGATGGGCGTATTTATATAATCTCCCCTACCGAACGAACTATCCCCGCCAGTCATTATAAATCCCCCACCTTTTAAAACAAATTCTTTAATATGTTCAAGATACGAACGGGGGAAAAAACGGCTGTATCTAAAATTGTCATAAATTAAAAGATCAAAATCATAAATTTTTTGGGTAAACATTTCCCGGGCCGGAAACTGAATTAAAGAAAGTTCATGTTCGGGGACTATGGTTACATTGTCCGGATTTCTAAGAATTAAAAATGTAGTTAAATCTATGTGGGGATCCGACTTAATCAACCTTCTGAAAAAAGCGTATTCTGTCGAAGGCGTACCGGCTACATAGAGCACTCTGATTTTCTTTCTCTTTATATTTACCGGAAAATTACGGGTGTTATTAATTTTATTCAGTTCACCCGCTAAACTTTCTACCGTTAACTTATATTCCCGAAGACCGATCTCCTCCGAACTTATATGCATAGTCACCGGTATCTCTTCTTTTTGGTCTAAATCTATCTCTTTCCGGGCAACGATACCCCGGGGACCTTCTATATACGCGGTTGTTCTTTCCGGGGACCGGGACCGGTTTAACAGGGTAAATTCTATTTGAGTATCTTCCCCCCTGTACCCAAACCCCGGATTTTTAAAATCAGTTATTTCCAAATTGGGAACTTCCCGGTCAATATCCACCCCCACCGGATAAACGGGACTGTTGGACAACTCATTTAAAACCAGCGGCGAACGGCCCTCATTATACCGGCCGTCCGTAAGTATAAATCTGGCATCCAGCCCGTTTTTTAATATAACTTTTTCTATATTTGTTGAATCCCCCCAGGTAAAATCTGTTTTTGAAGAAAGAGAATTAAAATCTGTTTCCCAAACTTTGTCTGAAAATTTAAACAACCGAATCTCGCAAAGATCTTCCAAATCCTCTTTTATTTCTCGGGCATCGGACATAACCTTTTTAAATTTATCCCCCGGCTCCATACTTCTGGACATATCTAAAAAAATACCCACCGAAGACTGCTCTCTTTGGGCCTCCTTTACTACCACCGATGGTTCCAATAAAACCGCAAAGGCCGCTATATATATTAAAAATCTGAGCCAACCGAATTTATCCCGGGGGGGGATAATATTAACAACCAGACCGATAAAAAGTAAAATAAATATAACCGCTGATTGTATGCTGTATTCTATACTCATCGTCCCCTTTTTCTTTCTATATGAGGCTGATGAACAGGGTCGCTTTTATAAGTACCAGATACGGAGTATATTAAAATATTGAGTGTTAGCTTCAGAGCCTCCTTTCGCTGTGCGGGTTTACCGGGATTAAGTTCGTACCTGAAATCCCCGGTTCGGCCCCGGGGCCAGACTCCGGGAAGATCGTTTTCAGATTTTATAACCGCCAATCGCGAGTCCAGCTCAATACCTTCCAGATAGGGTGCTTTTATATCCCGACCCGAAACAAAATCTATAAGATAAAAAGACTTAAATACAGCGCTGTCGTTGGGAATTCGAGTGTACTCCCGGGAGGGAAAAACTCTCTTAACTGTTCGATCCACGGATTCAGTGAACTCTGGATCACCGGCGGTATCTATGAGCAGCATCCCTCCCCCCTTTATATAGTTGCGTAAATTTTCTATTTCCTCAGAAGTAAACGCCGGATAATTTCCGAGGCCGGTAAAAAGCAAGAATGGAGAATAAAATAGCTGTCTGTCATTTAAAGTAACTATTCTTCTCTCATCAATCATATTTATGGAAGTTGTATTGACCAAATAATTATGTACCGGGCCAAACATATCCGGATACGGATCCCAGTTACCGTTATATTTTAACTGGGCCAGGACAAATTTGTTGCCCTGCTGACTGTTAACTGCCGGGGAAAAACATAATATAAGCAAACCTGCTAACATTATTTTTCTGTAACTTTTATAAATTTTCATATTGATTTATACTTTTTAAATTACCCTATTTTTAATTGTATCTTTTTGGGAGTTTTTTTTCCAATTAACTGTTTTTAATAATAATATATAAAATAAAAAATTCCAACTTAAAAATCTTTGTACAGGCAATAAAGAAGTATTTTAAACAACTAACCCTTTATCAGGAATACTGCAATAAACGCTGTTATAATAGCAAGTACTATTTTAACCGTAAACTTTTCGTTGTAAAATAACCGGGCCATAATAATTGACACAACCATTGATAGAGAAAAAATACCCTGGACTAAAGACAGAGGTCCGAGTTCCCAGGCTTTTAAAATAAAGTAGTACCCGGTAAAATTAAGTAACCCTATAGTACTACCCAGAAATATGATCCCTATTTTTATGTCTTTATACACCGGCTGGGGGTTTATAATAAATTTTTTGGTTAGATAAGTATATATAAATACCAGGGTGTAGGATAAAAAAATATAATTTATTTTAGGCACCCTGGTGGAGGCCAGTTTACCTACGGTTATGGAAAAAGAGACCACTAAAGCGGCTGTAACAATAATCATAATTCCCTTGCCCCGGCGTTCTTTATCTTTGGCCGTTTTAGATTTCCCGGTACTAGAAAGCAGTAAAACTGTAAAAAAAGCCAGCAGCATACCCAGATATTGCCGGAGTTCGGGACGTTCTCCTAAAAATATTATACCTATCAGAATAACAAAAACGGAATTTAATTTATCCAGAGGCATAGCTATATTTACGGGTATATACCTTAAAGCGGTAATTTTTAAAACAGTACCCGAGGCAAAGAAAAAAGAGTTTAATCCGGCAAATATTATAAGATACTTTAAAGTACCGGTATCTACCAGTAAATTTTCCGTATATACAAGCGTGCCCAGAGAAATTATAGATACAGCCAGGGCCTGAAAATGGAGAAGTTTTAAGCCCGAGTAATTACGGCGGGTGCCCAGCTTGTATAATATATTTATCAGTCCGTATATAAAAGTGGCCAGAAGAACGTAAAAGAACCAGGTCATCTATATGTGGCTATTATTTTAACTGGGCTTCTATTTTACGTACTTTTCCTTTTCTTACAGCCAGGGAGGTTTCGCTGTCAAGAATTTTCCCCTTGAATTCTTCTATATTCCCATCTTTAAAAAATACTTTCAAGGATTTAATTTCAGCTTTGTCGTTGCCAAAAGTGGCTTTTCGGGACGGATTTTTATATACCACCAGAGTTTTACCTAAAAATTTAAATCCAAAACTGTTGTGGGGTACGGTAACTTCTTTGCATTCTGTCCGGGAAGTATAAAATTTTCTCTTCTTTTCTTTTTGAGTAAATAACCAGCCGGGAATAACCGGGGAAAGAGATAATCTGAGTTTTCCTTCGCTGTCTTTAAAAAACGGCTGAGCTCCGGCGCATATTATACTCCACATATTGATAAATTCGCAGGTGGAACCGCTCAATCTGGACTGGAGACCCTGTCCATGCATTTTCTCATCATCGAAGGCGCTGGATACCATAAAAGATACATTTTCCAGGATGCTTCTGCCGTAAACTTCAGGATCTAAAAACGGCATGATACTGTTTTGTATATCTTTAAAAAATTCTTTATAAAGACCGCTCTTTAAAAGTTCCAAAAGGTACTTAAAAAGCATGTGAGTGTACAGGGACTCGTTCTCTATCCATCCCCGGCCCCAGGCTTTTATCCGCCCTATCTCGTAGCTTTCATCCTCTAAGGATTCGTTATTCCGGTAGGATTTAAGTTTTTCGTCAAAAAGCCTGCTGGATCTTATATTTTCGTACAGTTCTTTCGCTCTTTCAGGATAAATTTTAAGAAAGTGTACCGGACCCTCTAAAAACGGGGTCACCGGTCTCTGCCGGGAATCTTTAACTTTTACCAGATGATTACCGGAGGCATCTTGCATCCCTGTCTTTTCCCATCCGGTGGCGTCGTTTATAAAATAAGTGTAGGGTATACCTTCCCGGTTAAAGATTTTATCTTCATTTTCTTTGGAAAAGATATCTTTCAGTACGGTGATACACTTATCCAGAAAATTTTGTATCTCTTCAAAGGTTATATCATCTTCCTTTCCGGAAATTCCGGTGGAGATTTTTTCCCTGTAATCTTCTTTTATCTTATGGGACTTATTCCAAAACCTGAATTTTGCCGCATCAGAACTGTCCTCCATACGTTTGTTCAGCACCGGAATTAACCGGTCCATAAATCCCTTAAGTTCTTCATATATTTTAGTTGTTTCGCCCCTGCCGGACTTAATTTCTTCAAGACTTTCCTTTAAAAACCGGCAGTAACGCTGCAGTTGCAGGGAATGGCAAAGAGAAGACCCCAGTATTCCCGGAAGTCCGTTTATGGAATCGTTCCAGCCCGGTTTGTTGGCTTCCAGTTCGTAACCGTTATTTTCGGGATCAAGGGTGGATATCCTGTTTACTATTAAAGACAGTAGCTTTACTATAAGATTGGTGTTGTACACATCTCCGGCGCCGTAACCGGTCCGCACTTTCCGGGGTTCTTCTTCCCGGCTGTCAATTTCATGAATTCTCTCTTCTTTTCTCTCTACCGCTTTGTACTGCCTGACTTTTCCGTTATCCAATATATATTTTTTGTCCCTGGGAAGAACATTATCCGGATTATCGTAAAAAGTATAACCTTCATCTAAAAGAAGTTCTCCTAATTTTTCCGGATAAACCCTCAGATAACTTTCCACCAGATCCAGGTTGTAACACCAGTGATCCACCCAGTATCCCAGCCTTCCGTGAAGATCTATTACAATGTTCTGCACTGAAAATTTAAGCACTGTTTCGGCTACTTTTTCAGGATCAATAGATATTTTTGAGCTATCCGCGGCCATAGCTATCTCCCCGGGCACAAACTGCCGGGAGGTTATATCGAGAATATCTTTCCGGATATCCTCCGGATCAATATTTTTATCCAGCCAGTTCTTTAACTTCTCTTTTTTCTTTAAGGTAAAGGTGGTTGACCTCACTTCAATAGGGTTATAGCCGTCGGTCTGCATGGCGTTTAAGAAAAATTTTATATTTGAATCCCCCACCTCGGGTATAAAGAAATTATCCAGCCTTCTGTTCTGGATTATACACCTGTAATGACCGTTTCCCTGGGAGTAGTAGGTAGGTTCTAAAACAAAATCATGGTAGTCTCTTTCCAGATCTCCGTTCTGCCTGGAATAAAGGTAGAAAGCTTTCTTGCCCCGGGCTGTGTCGAACACCACAGGCATACCCCCTCTTAATATGTTATCTAAAAAAGTCTGGCCACAGTACCGATCGAATTCTTCCGAGCCCGATACAGTGAACATATTGTTTTTAATAGAATCTATTATCTGTTTCTGTTCAGAACGCTTGGCATCGTAGTAGACCCGGTCAGAAAATTTTTCCATAAAATTCTCTAAATATTTCGTGTTTCCGGCATAGCCTACAGCGGAATAAATTTCTAAAGTTTTTTCCGGGTTAAGCTTGTTTGATATTCCGGTAAAGGCGGACGGGGTCCGGTTTCTTTTTATCTGGCGGGAATTTCTTACCTGCTCGACACTATTGTTTTTAAAATTATAAGGGATTTCGTACTCGCAGGCATCCCCGAAAACAGCTTCAGGATCTACTATGTAACTGTTATTTTTTAGAATTCCGGTTTCCGGAGTAAAAGAGAAGTAAAAATTACGTCCTTTCAGAATCTCAATTTCCGGTTTGTCCTCCGGATTAATTTTTAATTTGTAAGTTGGTATACCGTTAAAATCATAAACCTTCATCAACCCCTCTATATGTCTGGGAATTACATTCACCCCGTGCCTGTCCACGCCGTAAGGCAAAATCCGGGGTAACCCGTCTATAATTTCAATGTCCCGGCTTTTTTTTCCCCTGTTTTCAACTTCAATTTTTCTTAAAAGAGCGGGGATTTTTTCTCCGGAAAGCTGAAAATAGGTGACCGTGGTTTTTATTTTATCATCCCGGTTTATATCTTCAATAATTATTTCCTGAGAATCCACTATCATTTTTTGACGGATATTGTTACTTTCAGGATCGGGTTTCTTAAACGGTTCGTACAAACTTCCGTCTATTTTTATAAAAGTTCTGAACCCCTGAAGACCGGTAAGTTCCCTGGCCCGGTTAAAGGAAAGAAACTCCATTATCTGATGATCCTTGTTTTTTACTCCGATACTGGATACTGCCTGCCCTCTGTTTACATAATATCCCCACATGGGAGTACCCAGACGTCCGGCTATGCCGGGAAAAAAACTGGCAAAGGCTTTGGCCCGGTTGTAATTCTCTATTGTAAATCTTCCCTGTCCGTCAAGTTTATATTCTACTTTATTTTTTGAAACCATCTTTCCTCCTTATATTTCACTGTTATACTAGCAATTTTTAGATAATTTTCAGAGCTATTATAATATTTTTTAATCTCTTTTAAGTCAAATAAATTTACTGCCCGTTAACTAAATTTTTAAATCCGGAATTCCATGCGACCAGGGCACCCATATACAGGCAGCCTCCACTAATAACAACCAGTCTAAATCCCATAGTCATGGCTAATATCGGAGTAATTATGGCCCCGACAACCGAAAAATACCCGTTAAGACCCCAGGCAATTCCCGTATTTAATTCTCCGGTTGGCGCAATTTTATCCATCCCCATGGGAAAAGGCATACCCATAAAAAAAGCCAGGGGGGAAATTATTACTACCGATAAGAACAGTTTAGAATAAAGGTTAAACCCCATAAATATTTCAAAAATACTATCCAAAAAAAGTCCGTAAAAAACAGCCAACACTATAATTATTCCAAACGGCAGTAACTGCCCGAACTTTTTACTTACCCTGCTTCCCACCCCCGAGATAATCAAAAAAGTACCTATCACTATCGCCGCAGCGTATATGGGATCGTGGAGAAAGAGTATGAATTTCTGTATCATCCCCATCTCCAGTATCATAAATCCCAGTCCTAAAATCGCAAAATAAAGCCAGCTGGTGTATTTAAAATCCGTTCCCTTCCGGTAGGTTTTTTTTATCAAGAAAAAAAGAGGGACAAGGATTAAAATGCCTCCGATAAGTATAGCCTGTAGAAAAGTACCCAAAAGCCCCAGATATCCGAATTCGGTAAAGGGCACCCAGTCTTTTCCCAGGGTATCTATAAGATGGGGAACGGCGGACCACTTAAAAAAATGAGAAAAATACGGTTTGTCATCTGTTGCCGGGCGTACGTTAAATATGTAAGTATCCAGAAACTCTTCCCTTCTTTCTTTATCCAGAATTCGTTCCGCGGCCTGGTAGTAAGCCGGACGGGGAAGAATATGAAACCGGTTTGGAGTATCCTCGCTGATACCCGGTTTATAAGAAATATCAAAATGATTTGTTTCGCAAAATGTACTTATCCGGGACAGTTCCCCGGTCGTATAAGGGTTTTTTTTAACCATTAAAGTGACCGTATCCCAGTTTCTCAGTAAAACTATGTGCTCAGCGGGATTTTTAATACCCCGTTTTTCTAAAGCATTTACAGCTGTAGTCAGAAGTTTTATACCGTCCTTCGGAGGAGTATTAACCCACCGGCTTACCATTAAAATACCTTCCGCTTTTAACCTATCTATAAAAAGAGCTTTGGCTTCTACAGTATTTAAATAATCCTCGTTCATGGAATAAAGCCCGGTAGCCGAAGAAGAAAAAGTTCCCGCCGGATTTAACTGAATAATATCGTACTCCCGGGTGGATTTTTCTATATGCCCCCGGGCATCGGTTCTTACAATATTTAAGTTGTTCGCTTTTTTCCATCCTTTGAAATCATCTGTCATATGGTTTTTGAGAGCTTCAATAACCCGGGGATTTATTTCCAGCACATTAATATCCGAACTTGAGTAATGACCGGCCAACTGGGCGCTACTTAAACCCCCGGCACCCACCAGCAGAACCCGGGGATTTTCTTTTATTTTATACGGAGCCGAGAATATTAAGTTTTCAAAAAATTCCGGGACAACCTTTTCAGGTTCCATAACAGATTCCGGAGAATCTCCGTCAAAAGTCAAAGCTTTCTGGGGAGGCATATCTCCCCGGAAAGTGGTTGACTGTCCGGACACAAGTCGTATTAAATTTCCTTCAAGGACATGTAAAACCCCCCGGGGACTGTAGTACTCATCTACAATTTCAACTCCCGGGAGTCTTAATACCGAAGAAAGCCCCTTGTACTCGGATATGTAGGGTACCAAAGAGTCGGGTATAACTAAAAAATTCAGTGCCATAATAAGAGAAAAGATAATTACTCCCCCCTTCATTAACAATTTTTCCGTTGATTTTAAACACCAGACTAATGAAGCCAGTCCGGCCATAAATGAGCAGGCAAATATAAACATACGGGGCGGTAAAATATGCATAATAACTATCCCGGCTATTATTCCAGTTCCCGATCCTAAAAGATTAACAGAATAGACTCTGGAACTTTCCTCGGGATATATAAGAAAAAATACTGCCAGCATAACCGAGAGCACCAGAAAAGGCAGCCCATACAGAAGATAACTTATTCCCATAAAAAACAGCTGCCCCGGATCCCAGACAATATAAAGAAAATCAATAGGTAAAAGACGGCTTAAATAAAAGATAAAAGGCAGCAATAAACTGACCGAAAAGCCACCGCCCAAGATAATAAGATCTCTGTTTTTACGAAAAAAATCAGGAAAAAGTCCAATCATCACCCCGCTGAATCCCAACCCGAGCATGGACAAACTAACTACCATGTAAGCAAAATGGGACCATCCTTCAATACTCATGATTCTCATGAGCAAGATCTCATAGACAAGTAAAGCGGCCGAAGTTAAAAAAAGAGCGGCAGCGGATATAAACATATTGTTTTAGTTATTCTTCTTCTCTGGTGAACGGCACAAATCGCACCGGCATAATATTTTCGCTGGTAATAGATCCGTCCTCTTTTTTTTCTAAACGCATAAGTCGCTGGGTTTGATACACTCCCCCTACCGGGATAACCATTACTCCCCCCGTTTTTAACTGCTCTATAAGAGGAGGCGGTATACTGGGAGCGGCAGCGGTAACTACAATACCGTCATAGGGAGCGTATTCCTCCCATCCGTAATAACCGTCCGCATTTTTTACTTTAACATTTTCATAACCCAGAGTATCGAAAATTTCTCCGGCCGTATTAGCCAGTTCTTCAATAATTTCTATGGTATAAACTTCATTAACTATGGGGGAAAGTACAGCCGCCTGGTAACCAGAACCGGTACCTATTTCCAATACGGTGTCCCCGGGGTCCGGTTCAATTAAAGAGGTCATCAAGGCTACTATATAAGGCTGAGAAATGGTCTGACCGTACCCTATGGGCAAAGGACGGTCATTGTAAGCCCGGGAAATTAAATGAGAGGGAACAAACCGGTGCCTGGGAACCTGTCTTAAAGCCCCGAGAGTGGGCGGATCTGCTATATTCCGGTCGATAATCTGACCTTTTACCATTTTTTCTCTTTCCCGGACAAATTCATTCTCGTCTGGTTCTTTTTCTTCAGAAGCATCGGGACTCTCCCGGTCTCCGGGGCGGATACCCGCCGCCGTAAGGTTAACTGTCAAACTAAAAATAACAACTGTTCCAAAAAGTAATATGCGCCTCAAAAAGCAGAGAAAAAAACAGATATTCTTAGCCATTTTCATTAGATTAATCTATATCTATTACTCTTACTCTTTCCATAACAATATCTTCTGCCGGACGGTCAGCGTGATCGGTTTCAACCATTGAAATTTTTTCCACCACATCCATTCCCTCAACTACCTCTCCGAATATTGTATGCCGGTTATTCAACCAGGGAGTGGGCTGTAAAGTTATAAAAAACTGGCTGCCGTTAGTATTTGGACCGGAGTTAGCCATGGCCAAAATGCCCTTTTGGTCAAATTTAAGTTCATCCGAAAATTCATCTTCAAACCTGTACCCTGGTCCTCCCCGGCCGGTTCCTGTGGGGTCACCGGTCTGAATCATAAAATTTTCAATTATCCGGTGAAATATAATTCCGTCATAAAACCTAGCCTTTTTCTCTTCTCCGGTAGCCGGATCGACAAACTCTTTTTTTCCAGTTGCCAGTTCTGTAAAGTTTGCCACTGTTTCAGGAGCCTTTTCGGAAAAAAGCTGCAATCTGATTTCTCCTAATTTTTCTTCCCCACGGGTAACTTCTATAACCGCATATAAACCCGGATCATCGGACGGTTTTACCTGTTCTTTTTGAGATGTATCATTTACATCCGCCGGCCCGCCGGAAACACAGCCTGCCATCATAATAATACCCGCCATAAAACTCAAATTAGATAATATGTTTTTCATTTTTTCTCCTTTTATGTTTTGAATTGTTCCATTTTTTAAAATATATCATATTAAATTTTAAACTTCAAACTATTTCTCGGTAGTTGTAGCACTAAAAATTTTAATTTTATCTGGGTATGTATATTGCTTTTTTATATGCCGTATTTTAACTGTGCAAATAGCCTGTAAAAAACCGCGGCACCTGGTTAAACACATAAGAATGTAAAAATTAGTTCAAAGGGCTGTGCTTTCCGGTAAATAAATACTGTTTACTATTTATTATTGTTGTATTCTTTAAGAAAATCAGCTATTTGAAAATGTCGGGATTCTGCCGCTTCAAGGGCCGCAGTGCGAAGGTCATGATTTCTAACTGCAGCATCGGCTCCGTTTTTCAGTAAAACTTTAACCGTATCCATATACCCTCCTGAAGACGCTTCCATGAGAGCTGTCCACAGGCTATGACTCTTAGCATTGACATCCGCATCGGCGGCAAGTAGAACTTTTACTGTTTCAGTATGTCCCATAGAGGCCGCGTTCATTAAAGCTGTACATTCGCCCTTATTAGTGGTATTAACATCAGCACCATTTTTTAGAAGAATTTTAACTGTACCGGTATGCCCTTTAGAAGCCGCCCGCATTAAAGCAGTCCATCCAAAATTTTCTCTGGCATCGACTTGGGCTCCGGCATCCAGCAACATTTCAACTATCTCTTCATTACCTGATTGTGCGGCCTGAATGAGGGCGGTACTATCTTTTTGGGACTGGGCATTGACCTCAGAGCCGGCTTCTAATAGATTTTTAACAATTTCGATATTACCTGAGTAGGCCGCCCTCATCAAAGGGGTCAGCCCGAATTTATTCCTGATTGTAATATCGGCCCCGGCGTCAATAAGCAATGTTAGTATTTTTAAATGGTCCCCCTCGGCGGCCAACAGCAAAGGAGTGCGACCGTACTCATCGGAACTATCTATATTGACCTCATTGTCTAAAATTTCCTTAACTTTTTCGAATTTTCCTTTTTTAGTTGCTTTAATTAAGTTTTGGGACATAGTTATGTAACCTTCATCATTTTTTATTATTATACTAAAATCCTCATAAAAGTAAAAATTTTGTTTAACGGTCGAAAAGGGCCTGTTTAAACCACTCCTTACTCCGGTACTCCTCTTCTACACCTTTTTTCTTATACCTGACTATCCGCCCGTAAGCATTGTATAGAGAATTATAGTTCATAATTTCAACTTCTTCTTTTGTGAAATTCGAATGGTTAAGGAGTTCTTCTCTTATATTATTCCTACCCGGATATTTAAATGTTTTTTCCATTTTTTGTTTTTTTTTAACATTTTACAAGTCACTGGTATGTGATGTCAATAATAGACACGAGTTTTCTTATGCTGCCACCGCTAAAT
>CAYZAK010000005.1:0-62696 GCA_964476445.1 uncultured bacterium | reverse complement strand
TGGTAGCGGCAACGGGATTTGAACCCGTGTCGCAGCCTTGAGAGGGCTGTGTCCTAGTCCAGGCTAGACGATGCCGCCACCCTGAAATTTTTGGCTTTACCTACAAAATCTTTCTTACTTTTACCTCGAAACCAGAACCCGCTAACTCTAAAATTATAGAGATTGCATTTCAAACATCTTTCGGTAAATTCCTGGAATCTCCAGCAATTCTTCGTGTCGGCCACGTTCAACTATTCTCCCCTCCTCCAGAACTATAATTAAATCCGCCTTTCTCACCGTAGACAGCCGGTGGGCTATAACCACCGTGGTCCTGTTTTCCATGAGTTTATCTAAAGCTTCCTGTACCAGCTGTTCTGATTCGGTATCCAGGTGGGATGTAGCCTCATCCAGAAGAAGTATTTCGGGATCTTTTATCAGTGACCGGGCTATGGAGATACGCTGTTTCTGCCCTCCGGAAAGTTTAACCCCTCTTTCCCCTACGATAGTATCGTACCCCTCAGGTAGCTCCTGTATAAAATCATGTGCGTGAGCGGCCCGGGCGAATTTCTCCACTTCTGCCTGAGTAAATTCTCCCAGACCGTAGCATATATTATCTCTTACGCTCATATTAAAAAGAATAATATCCTGCATGACCATGGACATTTTACTTCTCAAGGATTTAATATTGTACTCTTTTAAATTAACTCCGTCAATTAAGATCTCTCCTTTCTGAGGATCAAAAAATCGGGGCAGCAAATTAATAGCCGTGCTTTTTCCCGCTCCCGAAGGTCCTACAAAGGCCACTATATCTTCATTCTGTATCTTAAAATTTAAATTTTTTAATACATAGTCTTCATCTTTATAGGCAAAACTGACATCTTGAAATTCAATATTCTCCCTGAACCGACTCAAAATTTTAGGGTTTTTAGTTTGTAAAATATGTTCCCGGTGATCAAGAACTTTAAATATTCTCTCTGCCGCCGCAAGAGACCGCTGTAAATTCTGATTTATATTGGAAAAATGTTTGGCCGGCATGTACATCCCCACCAGAAAACCCAAAAACATAAAAAAATCACCGGGCGTTATTTCCCCATCCATCACCGAACGTCCTCCCAGTATTATTATAACCACCACTCCCACATTACTTAATAACTCGGTAAAAGCACGCTGGAAAGCATTTATTTTTTCAGATTTTAAAATGACATCCACAAATTTACGGTTGACTTTTCTCATGGTCCGATGTTCTTCTTTTTCCATGGAAAAAGCTTTTATTAATCTTATACCTGAAATTTTTTCAGATAAAAAATCATATATGTCTGCCATCCTCTGGTGACCGGCGCGCCCTATTTTCCTCATCATATTCGAAAATTTCGATACGGGCAATACTATTATTCCAAAACCGACCATGGAAAGAAGAGCCCACCTCCAGTTGGTATAAAAAATTAAAAATAGTAGAAAAATTAGCTGGAACCCGTCTCTGATAAGCCGGGCCGGGATTTTCACAATAGACTGCTCTAAGTATTTTACATCGTTGGTGATTCTGGATAATAACTGCCCGGTGGGGTTTTTAGAATAATAGCTTAAACTTAAAAACATAAGGTGTCTGAAAATTCTGTTTCTGAAATCCTTGGTAATATTTTGCCCAATATAGGCCATGTAATATTTGGATAGAAAAGTAAAAATTCCCCTTAAAATTGTCAAAGCCAGTATTATAAAAGCCAGATAATACAGTACATTTTCCCTGGGAATACGATAGTTTATTACCGGTACTATGACATTCTCCTGAGCTGTAAATATACCATCCATTACCGGTTTTACTATGGTGAGCAGAGATGGAGTTAGAGCCCCCACAAAAATTAAACTAACAAAAGCTAAAATAAATTTCTGCCTGTACGGTCTTATATATCGGTATAATCTTTTTATTATTTTTTTGTTTTTCAACTTTTTAGGACTTTTGGATTCCCCTGTCAGACTGTTCTATAAATTTAACCAGATGATTGATATGAGATGAATTCAACCGAGCGGTTTTCTTTATCTTTCTCAATGCCTGCGACGTATTCAGACTGCTCTTAAAAAATATTTTATAGGCTTTTTGTAGTTGTTCTCTCTCCTCCGCCGAAAATTCTCTCCGTTTTAAACCAACGCTGTTTAAACCGAATAATTTAAGGGGATTTCCAGCCACACGGCAAAAAGGCGGAATATCTTTAGTTACCCGTGAGGCCCCCCCGACCATGGCAACCTTTCCTATTTTTACAAACTGGTGAATAGGAGTCATCCCTCCTATTACCGCCCGGCTTTCTATAGTAATATGCCCCCCTAAAGTTACGCAGTTAGCCATAATTACCTCGTCTTCTACTATACAATCGTGGGCTACATGTACATAGGACATCAGCAGATTATTATCGCCCAGACTGGTCTCCCCCCGGGCAGTAGTTCCCCGGTTTACGGTAACATACTCTCTTATATTGTTATTATTCCCTATTCTCACCCGGGTATCTTCACCGTTATATTTTAAATCCTGGGGGGGATTGCCTATTATAGAACCTATTCCTACGGTGTTGTTTTCTCCTATAACCGTATTGCCTTCAATTACACTCCGGGCAGCCAGAGTAGTATTGTTTCCTATCTTAACCTTTCCCCTTAAAATACAAAAAGGACCTATCTTTATATTGTTCCCCAACTCTATATCCCCGTCTAATATTGCCGTAGGATGGACAGTATTATTGTTAGACATATTATTTATCTACCAATGTAAACATAAATTCCGCCTGGGCCACCTTTCTATTACCCACAAAAGATTCTCCTTTTACTTTTCCGCCCTTTGAACGGGCCCTGAGCAATTCCACATTGGACTTTAAAACATCCATAGGCTTTACATCCCCGTAAAACTTAACTTTATCAATTATTATAAAATAGGCAAGTTTATCTTTAACTTCAGGTTTGGTAAGCAACATTACCGCCGAAGACTGAGCCATAAATTCAATTATTAGCGCTGGAGGAAAAACCGCTTTGTCAGGGTAGTGCCCTTTAAAGAACGGCTCATCAATAGTAATATTTTTATACCCGGTTGCGGTTTTCATAGAAGTTCCAACTTCTATTTTGTCTACCAGTAAAAAAGGGTACCTGTGGGGTAATATATTTCTCAGTTGATCGACATTTAATACTTTTTTCGGATTTAAACGGCCCATATTTTTACGCAGCTTTCTGGTAAATTGTATATTAGAATCATGACCGCTACGTAAAGCTATTACCCTGGCTTTTAAATTACAACCCAGAAGATAAAGATCACCTAAAAGATCTAACAATTTGTGCCGGACAAACTCATCTTTAAATCTTAATTGGGTATTCTTAATCTTTTCTTCACCTATTATTATAGTATTGTTGGAATTCCCCCCCCTCCCCAACCCTTTTTCTTTTATATGTTCTATCTCTTTCTCAAAGCAGTAGGTCCGAGCCGGGCCTATTTCCCGGATGAAGTTTTCCCTGTTTATCACCATTTCCCGGTACTGACTTCCCAGTACTTTATCCTCGTAGTATATAACTGAATTTAAAATTAATTGGTCGGCGGGAAAAGCTATTATATCCGCATTGCCGGCGGAAATAGCCACCGGTTTTTCAGGTTTAAAATATTTTTTTACCCCGGACTGCTTTCTTATTCCTGCTTTACTAATACCCTGTATAAATATATTTGAACTGCCATCTCCAACAGGTAGTTCGCTGTTATTGGTCTCAACAATTAAATTGTCTACTCCCAGGCCGTATAAAGAGGCCAGAAGATGTTCAACGGTCTGAACTTTTGCTTCTCCGTTTTCCAGAGTAGTGCCCCGCAATACCCCGGTTACATATTCCACACGGGCGGGAATGGGCTTACTGTTTTTAAGGTCTATTCTTTTAAATTTAACTCCGTAATCCACCGGAGCCGGTTTCAAGGTGATTTGAACTTTTTTGCCGGTATGAATTCCTATTCCAGAAATATTAAATTCCTCAGCTATTGTACACTGAGGATCATTCTTTTCCATGTTCTATTTTTTGGGTAAGTTCTTCAACTTTTTTATAAAGCTGGGGGAGTTTTTTCATTAACACATATTTTTTCCGGGCTTTTTGATGATCGGCTGCAGGATATCCGGATACCGCCTGGCCGGGCTTTACATCCCTGGTAACCCCCGCCTGAGCGCCAACCCGCGCTCCTTCGCCAACTTTAATATGGCCGACTACGCCCGCTTGACCGGCCAGCACAACATTATCCTCAACAACCGTTGAGCCGGCAATCCCTACCTGAGAAATAATTAAACAGTTCTTTCCTATCTTTACATTATGAGCAACCTGAACCAAATTATCTATCTTTGTCCCCTCCCCTATAACCGTGTCGCCCGGGGATCCTCTATCTATGGAGACATTTGAACCTATTTCCACATAATTTCCTATCTTAACACCTCCAACCTGAGGTACTTTTACATGTCTTCCCCCCTCGGTGGAATATCCAAAACCATCACTCCCTATAACAGCACCGGGCTGTACTGTTATATTGCTGCCCATACTTACCGAACCCATAATTTTTACCCCCGGGTATATAATACAATTTTCTCCTATTTGGGTATTATTGCCTATATAACAGTTGCTGTATATAACTGTACCCCTGCCGATGCGTACGCCGGAGGAAACCGAAGTAAACTTATCTACCGCTACCTGTTCGGATAAATCCGCAGCATTAGATATCGCAGCCTGCTTACTTATGCCTGAAAAGTGATGTTTTTGTTCTTCGGGGTAAAGCTTTTCTATCACCTGTCTAAAAGCCTTAACCGGATTTTTAACTCTTATATAATTTTTAGGATCTTCTACCTTTATTTTTTCATCAACTATAACACAGGTAGCTGTAGTCTTTTTTAACCATTTTTTATACTTACGATTGGATAAAAAAGTTATCTCGCCGGGGACGGCATCCTGTATAGTGTTTGCTCTTTCTATCTTAACATCACCGGATCCGTTTAATTTTCCACCTGTTAATTTAGCTATTTTTTTTAATTTCATATCAGTCATTAACCTGGTTCATATTTTTTATAACCTTATCTGTTAGATCAACCTGTTCCTCAACAGAAAAAAGAATCATATCTTTGTTTAGAATTATTGTATAATCATTTTTGTCGGCCATTTTTTCTATGGTATCGTATATCTGGCCCATTATATTATGCCTGAGCGTCTTCTCCTGGTCTGTTATTAATTCTTGACTCACTATTTTTAACTCTCTTAAACCTTCGCGCCGTTCATCAAGCGAGTCCTCTAAACCTTTCAACTCCTCCTCCGGAAGGGAATCTTTCTGTTCCTCAATTTTTCCGGCTACCCCTTCTATTGCCCGTTCTGTATCCTCGACTTCTTCTTTTTTATCCTCAATAAGTTCCTGCAGAGCTTCTCGGGCCTCCCGAACCCTGTCCAGATTATTGAATACTTTTTCCACTTCAACATAGGCTATACGGGTGGGGGTAATTACCATACCCAGTACGGGATTGTAAAGGCAAGACGTTAGACAAACTATTAATAAAATTTTATTTTTTATCAATTTTTATAACTATATATACTCTAAAAGTAAAATTAAAATATATCTCCAAGCGTAAAATACCATTGACCCTCTTTTGGGCTCTTATCTAATCCGTAACCCCAGTCCAGCCTTATTGGAAAAGCACGGGTTTTAAACCGGATACCAACCCCAAATCCTCGTTTAAGTTTATCCTTTTTTAGGCCGGCTGATAAATTTATTTCATCTAAATTTTCCCACACCCCCCCTATATCATAAAATAAGGCTCCCTGTAAAATAGTCTGCCCTCTTTCTGAAATTATGGGGAACTTGATTTCAGCGTTTCCCACCAGTTTATACCTGCCCCCTCCCGGCGGGCCTATGTCGTCCCAGTATTCGTAACCTCTGACCGATTCGGCACCTCCTACATAAAACCTTTCGTATTCAGGTACTTTTTGGGAATCTGAATGGCTGAACAGAGCTCCGGTATTTAAATTCAAAACTCCGGTAAATTTCCAGAATAAGGATTGAAAATACGTGGTTCTAGTTTCAAATTTATTGAAATTAGAGGATCCTCCAAAAATACCTCCGGCTATCTGGTTGGTAACTGAAAGATAACTTCCCCGTCGGGGATTAAACGGATAATCCCGGGTATCGTACGTAAGACCAGGGGTAACGCTGGATACTGTCTCTGACTCATCGGAAATAATTCCTTTTAGCTGATTGGGAATACTATAATTATTAACATGTTCTAAAGAATATTTCATAGATCCGGTTAAATCAGTTGTAAAATGTCGACCAAAACTTAAATCTCCTCCCCTTCTTTGCTCCCGGTAGCTGGAACGGGTATAATATTTTTTGCGCTGAGTATTGTACAGGCTCACGCTGAAGGGGGTTCGGGTATTCAAAAGATAGGGTTCTCTGAAATGAACTCTGTAATTCTGTTTTTCGGACCCAAATTCCCACATGGCCGAAAGACGCTGTCCGCGTCCAAATAAATTATCCTGGGACACTTGAAGATTACCCACCAGTGCATCCTGAGTAGAATAACCGGCCCCAATCGACGCTGTGCCGGTCTTCTGCTCTTCCAACTTAAAAACCACATCAGTCTGATCCGGACTTTCTGCAGGAAGCATATCTATCTGTACATCCCTGAAAAATCCAAGTTTAAATATCTCTTCCTGTGACTTTCTGATACGGCCCAGCTTAAACGGATCGCCTTCTTGAATCTGCAGCTCTCTTTCTATCACATAATCCCTGGTCTTGTGGTTCCCGTCTAAATATATATTTCTCACAAACACCATGGGTCCTTCTCTTATTTCTATATTAACAGAGATGGCTTCTTCCTCTTCAAAAAAATAAAAATTAGGCATTATTGACGCTTTAATGTAACCTTTTTTGCCATACTTTTCCTGAATTCGCTGCAAGCTTAATTTTAAATTCTGTTCGGAAAAAATATCTCCTTCCTCTATTAAGAGAGTCTGCTCCAATTCCTTATCTGTAAACTGGGTATTGCCTGAAAACCCGACATCGGCAAGGGTGAATTTTTTATTTTCGGATATAAATACAGTTACATACATATATTTTCTTTCTGGAGAATATGTTATTACAGGGTGGGATATATTTACGTTAAAATAACCGCTGTCCCGGTAATAGGATTCTATTTCCTGTAGACCCTCATTGAGTTTATCTTCCCTGAATACATCCCCGTCTTTCAGATCTATTTTTTTTATTATATTGTCATAATCCCCTTCGACAACCCCTATTATATTGATCTCTTTTATCGCTATTTTGCTGCCTTCATTCACAAAATAAGTCACTGAAACTTCATTTTCAGACTCTAGCGTTGTGGTGTAGGCTTCCACCCGGGCATCGGAGAACCCTTCGTCGCGGTAGTGTTCTTCCAGATCTTTTACATCCTGATCTAGAATAAAACTATCCAGAAAATTGTCTTTGCCAAGTTGAATTTTATCTCTTAATCTTCGAGTGGAAATATTATCGTTTCCCTTAAATAATATCTCGTTAACCACCGGTCGTTCCATAATTTCATAGATAATCCTTATAGTGCCGGTGGAAATTGTCTCCTGAAAAACAGAAACATCTTCTATCTCTTCCATACCGTACAAAACCCTTAAATCTTCACTGATCTTATCATAGTCATACTCATCTTCTAAAGCAATGGCTAAATTCTCAAGAATATCTTCAACGACAACATTTTTATTGCCTCTTATAACTATATCTTCTATTATTGGGGCACCAGATAAGGACCCGGCGGCAAATAGTAACATGCCCGTCAGCAAAGTTATTACTCTGTATTTATAGTATTTAAATATATTCATATCAGATTTAATTTTTCCCTGTGGATTACAATTCAGCGCTCCGGTTAGGTGGTGGGCGGAACAGGGATTGAACCTGTGACCTCTGCCTTGTAAGGGCAGCGCTCTAGCCAGCTGAGCTATCCGCCCGAAGCTTTAATTAAATTCTATAGTTCTCAATCTTGTTATTCTCAAAAGGAACTACCTTGATTTCCTTTTTACTGTTACTATTATAATAATTAAATTTTATTTTTCCAGCCCCGTAACAATCAGCGTATCTTCCGCACACTCCAGCCATAATTTTAATGTCCCTGCTCAAAAATCTACCTTTTCCTAAACAAAGCGGACCTTTATAATTTTTTGCATGCAATTTTACGTCACTCCACCCCCATTGTTTTTGAAGATGAATATTCTCCCGATGGTCCCTTCCTACAATAAACTTAAACTTTTTTGAACTTCTAAAGTGTCTCCCCCAGTTAAGTAACTTTACATCCTCAACCGACAAATTATTGTTTTCTATCAAATCTCTCACTTTATTTGAATACTCTACATTAGTAAGTTTGCATCCCCCTGCCGGGGTGGAAAAATCTTTATCGGTAAAACCGTATTCTTCCACCAGTTTTAACTGTTTTTTTCTGGAGCGACCGGTAATTTTAAGCATATCCTCTCTTAATATCCAGCCTTTTTTTTCAGCCTGAGTGGCGGCGAATTTTTGGCCGGAAAGCGGACGTACAATTTTATTCCGCAGGCCGGATTTTTTTGCTATAAGATGTATTTTTCTCTCTTTCTGCGACATCGGCCGCTGGCCCAGCACTTCGCCGGTTACTACAAAATCGTAGTTCTCCCGGGTTAAAATTTTTTTTGTCTTTTTCAGCATTAATATCCGGCAATCTATACAGGGGTTTAGGTTTTTTCCGTATCCGTAGACCGGATTTTTTAGAATATCCAAAAAATCCTCTCCAATAAATTCTTCTCTGTAGGGTATATCCAGTTTTTCAGACTGTTTTTGGGGTAAATTATCTTTTTTAGTAAATAGATTGGAAAAATGGAGGGCGGTAATATTAATCCCCTGCTCTTTAACCATACAGCTGGCCAGAAAAGAATCAAGGCCGCCGGAAAGCAATGACAGGGCTTTAATGTTTTTATTTTTGTTCATTATTATATTTTTCATTTACAGCATCGTGAGAATTTTTTCGGGTGTTAAAGAAATTTTGAATGGTTGGTAATGGTGACCCCAAGGGGATTTGAACCCCTGTTGCTGGGATGAAAACCCAGTGTCCTGGACCAGGCTAGACTATGGGGTCACTCATAATTAATATAGTTTTAATATTTTTTTCAGCTCTTGTCAATATCCTTTTTTTATAAACCCGATTATAATTCAAGTTCTGTGCATAATACAAAAAAAATATTATTTTTTCAAATTATTAAATACTTTTTCTTTCCGGTCATCATTTACCGGGTATTGGAGCCCGGACCAAGTAGAAGCTGTATATAAGGACCGGTTATTCCCAGTTCCGGGCCGCCGGTTATATTAGCAATTTTATTGGCAGTCCAGTCTCCTGGGGTGGGGTCAAATACATATCCAACCCTCAATCCCACCGCCAGTCCGGTTTCCTCTCCTAGCTCATCTATACCCTCAAATACTGGTACTAGATAATCGACAGTAAGTGAAAAATTCAGGAGAAAACCGCCGGTTTTTAAACTAACACTTTTGCCCGGATCATGAAGTATATTATCAAAAGTTTCTGTCTGCTCACCGGTAATGTCAAAACTGAGGCGTCCGCCGCCTATTCCAACAACCGGATACAAATTAAGGTGGGAGCCGGAAAAAAGCAGATAACCAATATTAAAGAATCCAGCACCGCCGGCTAAAGAAAGGGTGTATCCTTCAATATTCCTTTCCTGGCCCTTTAAATAATAGCCTTCCCCCCCTAACACCAACCTTTTCTCCATACCCCAGCCCGCCCCTCCTATGCTAGTAAGGCTGTCAGAAAATTTTGGATAACCGGTATCATTTAGAACTCTGTTAAACTGATTTAATTTAACTCTATTTATTCCGAATATAAAGTACGACCGGCCCATAGTTTCTACTTCTGAATATCCGGGGGAGACCAGACCGGTTATTAAGCCAGTCAACAATAATATACCGTACCCAAATCTCTTCATTATTCCTCCTAATTTTTTAAATTATTTATACACTAGATAAACTAACAAACTCGCAACCCGGTGTCAACCGCAACGGATTATCAAGGCGACCGGCTTATAAAGTTGAAAAAAAAACGGAATTTAGTAAAATAACCTAATGTATTATGTTACTGTAAAATCTTACTTCTCCGCAGCTCACAGGCTGCGGAATTATAACGGAAACTGTGAAAATAATCACGGGCATAACTGGAAAGTAAAAGTAACCGCCGGATTTAAAAAACTGGATGATAACGGCATGGCTTTTGATTTCAGGGAACTGCAAAATATAACAGATAATATCCTTGATAAATTAGACCATGAAAATTTAAACCGTTTGCCTTATTTTAAAGAAGATAATCCCAGCTCTGAAAATATCGCTAAATATATATTTGACGCGGCAAAAAAATTTGTGCCTGTAACCCGGGTGGAAGTTTTTGAAACGGAAAAATACTGCGCTGCCTACAGTGAAGAAAGTTAAACTGGATAACGGTGGTTGCAGTAAACGAAATTTTTTACTCGGTTCAGGGGGAGACTTCGTTAGTCGGCAAACCGGCAGTTTTTGTCCGGCTGGGAGGCTGTAACTTAAACTGTACATGGTGCGATACGGTTTACGCCCGGTCCGGAGGACAGTCAGTTTCAGTTAACCGGATTGTAGAGAGGATAAAGGATTTCCCGACTTCACTGGTAATAGTAACTGGGGGGGAGCCTCTTTTACAGACTGAATCTTTTTTGTTAATGGATAGGCTGGTTAATCTTGATTATCGGGTGGTTCTTGAGACCAACGGTTCTCTTAACATCAACAGGGTTCCTGAAAAGGTAAAAATAATAATGGACATAAAAACCCCTTCGTCAATGGAAACAAAAGCAAATAACATTAAAAACCTGGACTATCTGGACCAAAATGATGAGCTTAAATTTGTAATCAAAGATGAAAAAGATTTTTTTTGGTCTATTGTGCGACTGAAAAAATGGTCTGAACAAAAACCGGATGAAATTTTGTTTTCTCCGGCGGCCGAGGGGATTGGATTCAGAAAGCTTTTCCAGCTTTTAATGAAACATTACCCAGAGGGAAGAATTCAGACAAATATTCATAGGATTTATAATTTAAAATGAAAAACAAAAAAAACTGTATTGTACTATTAAGCGGGGGGCTGGATTCGGCTGTATGCCTGGCGATTGCCAAAGAAAACGGGTTTTTACCGGTAACTCTTACTATTGACTACGGTCAAAAGAACAGATATGAATTAAAAGCTGCGCGTCGGATAGTTGATTATCTTAACATTCAGGATCACAAACAGATTAAAATAAATCTTAATACTTTTGGAGGATCATCCCTGACAGATACCAGTATTCGGATACCTGATAAGGAAACCAATGACATACCCTCTACTTACGTTCCCGGCAGAAATCTTATTTTTCTATCCGTGGGAGTAAGTCTGGCCGAAATTAAAGGGGCTAAATCTATTTTTATCGGAGCCAATGTTAGAGACTTTTCCGGATATCCTGACTGCCGAAACGATTTTTTAAAAAAATTTGAACAGACCGCAAATTTGGCCACCAAAAATTCTACCCAGATAAATATAAAAGCCCCCCTTCTTAACATGAAAAAATCCAGAATTATTAAAAAAGGTCGAGAACTGGGACTGGACTTAAACTTAACTTCATCCTGTTATGATCCCTATTCGGACGGTGATCCCTGTGGCAATTGTCCAAGCTGTAAAATAAGACAAAAAGGTTTTACCGAGGCCAAAATTAATGGATAATAAAAAAACAGAAAAACTCACACTTTTAAATCAGGGAGAAACCGAATACCCCCGGAAACCTTCTCAGGCAAAACTGGAAACCTTTATCAATCCGGCCGGAGAAAATAATTACTCCGTTGAATTTGATACAGAAGAATTTACCTCTCTATGTCCGGTAACCGGTCAGCCGGATTTTGCCAGAATTAATATTGTTTACATTCCAGACAAAAAATGTATCGAGAGTAAATCACTTAAATTATACCTGTTTTCCTACAGGAACTGTAAGGGCTTTGCCGAAGAATTAATAAATAAGATACAGGATGATCTTCTCTCGGCCTGTAACCCCCGCAACATCAAGGTAACCGGGTACTTCAGTATCCGGGGAGGAATAAAAATTACTGTAAGCACTGAATACAAAAAGAAAGAAAGGAAAAACAAATGAATGTAGCTGTCGTTGGTACAGGATATGTGGGTCTGGTTACCGGAACCTGCCTGGCTGAGCTTGGGCACAAGGTAATCTGCATTGACAATAATGTTAAAAAAATTGAGACTTTAAATAATGGGAAAATACCTATATACGAACCGGGATTAAAAGAGCTGGTCAGTAAAAATTTTAAACAGGGGCGGCTTTCTTTTACCACCAAAATAGAGAAGGGGGTGAATACAAGCGAGATAATTTTCGTAGCCGTTCACACTCCTCCCCTACCCGACGGTTCGGCCAATCTTTGTTATGTGGAAGACGTGTCCCGTGAAATCGCCGAATGCATGAATGATTACCGGATCATTGTTTCTAAGAGTACCGTTCCCGTAGAAACGGGAAAATGGATAAAAAAAACTATTCAAAGATACGCTCACCGGGACGTGGATTACGATGTAGCTTCTAATCCAGAGTTTTTAAGGGAAGGTAAAGCGGTTGATGATTTTTTAAATCCGGATCGAATTGTTATCGGGGTAGAAAGTGAAAAAGCTAAACAGAAAATGCTTCAACTCTATGATCCGATATCGGAAAAAACTGAAATTCTTACCACAAACATAGAAAGCGCCGAACTCATTAAACATGCTTCCAACTCATTTCTGGCTATGAAGATATCCTATATAAACGCTGTGGTAAATATATGCGAAAAAACCGCCGGCGATGTTAAAGAAGTAGCCCGGGGGATGGGGCTGGATAAAAGAATAGGGGACCAGTTTTTAGAAGCCGGTGTAGGGTTCGGGGGTAGTTGTTTCCCCAAAGATCTTTCCGCTTTTATCCAGATTTCCGAAAACCTGGGTTACAATTTTAACCTACTAAAAGAAGTCCAGAAAATAAATGAAAACCAGAAAGCCCTAATTATGGATAAAATCAGAGAAAATCTGTGGAACTTAAGCAATAAAAAAATAGGGGTGCTGGGACTGGCGTTTAAACCGGATACCGATGATATGAGAAACGCCCCCTCTATTGATATAATAAAACAACTGGTACGGGAAAATGCCGAAGTTAAAGCTTACGACCCCCAGGCAAAAGATAACGCCAGTAGAATTCTACCCGGTGCGGTAAATTACTGTGACGACATATATGAGACTGCCCAGAACTGTGAACTTCTACTCATTCTCACAGGATGGGAGGATATAAAAAATATGGATATTGACAGAGTTAAAAAGCTGCTGGACTCGCCGCCGACAGTTGTGGACGGCAGAAATCTTTTTGAACCGGAAGTGATGAAAGATAAGGGTATCCGATACTCCGGAGTAGGCAGGTGAGAATAGTTGTAACCGGGGCAGCCGGGTTTTTAGGTTCCCATCTGACCGACTATCTTTTAGAAAAAGGTCACCGGGTAATTGGGATGGACAACCTTATCACCGGCAACATAAAAAATATTTCCCATCTGGCCGATAACCGGGGGTTTCAATTTATAGAACATGATGTCACCAATTACATATACCTTCCCAGAAAAATTGACTGGGTGCTCCATTTTGCCTGTCCCGCGTCGCCGGTAGATTATTTAAACCTGCCTATAAAAACATTAAAGGTCGGGTCTCTGGGTACCCATAAAACTCTGGGGCTGGCCAAAGAAAAAGAGGCCGGCTATCTTCTAGCTTCTTCCTCGGAAGTTTACGGGGATCCCCGACAGCACCCCCAGAAAGAAGATTACTGGGGCCACGTCAATGCCGTCGGGCTGCGGGGAGTTTACGACGAATCAAAACGGTTTGGTGAGGCATTGACCATGGCCTACAACCGGTCCCACGGGGTTAATACTCGGATTGCCCGAATTTTTAATTCTTACGGGCCCAGAATGAGGATGGGAGACGGCCGGGTGGTACCAAATTTTTTAACTCAAGCCCTTAAAGGGGATAATTTAACCGTATACGGGAACGGTAGCCAAACCAGAAGTTTCTGCTATGTTAAAGATACGGTTAAAGGGATTTACAGGCTTATGCTCTCCGATTACCATCTTCCTGTTAATATTGGAAATCCCAGAGAGATGACTATAAACGAGTTTGCCAGAAAGGTAATTAAAATAACCGGTACTCAAAGTAAAATTACCAATACACAATTACCTGAAAATGACCCCAAAGTAAGGCAACCGGATATTTCTACAGCTCGAAAAATTCTAAACTGGGAACCGGAAACCCCCCTTACCCAGGGACTTAAAAGTACAATTACTTACTTTCAAAAAATCATTTCCCAAAAATAATTCACCCTGAATCACTGGTTTCCTCTTTTTCGGAATTTTTATGAGGAAGTTCTTTTTTTTCTTCAGAACCCTCTACTTCTTCGTACTCTTTTGTAAGGTTTTTAGAAATTTTAAAGATAAATTCCGAACCAACTCCCAGCTCGGATTCGGCCCAGATCTCTCCTCTGTGAGCTTCAACAATATACTTGGTAATGGTAAGACCCAACCCGGTACCTTTACGTTTCCCCTCGCTGCCTTTTACCTGGGCAAAACGGTCGAAAATTTTATCCACGTACTCCTCAGGCATACCGTCTCCGGTATCTTCAACTGAAACTTTTAAATATTTCGGGTTATCCTGGAGTTTCACAGTTACTTTCCCTTTTTCAGGGGTAAATTTCAATGAATTTCCGACTAAGTTTGTTACAGCTCTCTGAAGAAGACCGGGGTCGGCATTGATCTTATCCGGGATTTTATTGAGCTTTTTCTTTCTTAAATCCACTTTGTCTTTTTGAGCCTGGGATGACATGGATCTTATCACATCGTCAACTATTTCATCTATATTTACAGTCTCTATCTCCATGGGCATAGTTCCTGTTTCCATCTTGGCAATATCCAGGATGTCGTTTATCATATTTAAAAGTCTCTGGGAGGAGGTATCTATTATATCCAAAAACTCTCTTTGCTGATCATTGATCTCCCCGGCCGTCTCATCCAGAAGAAATTCTAAAAACCCTCTTATTGAAGTCATTGGACTTCTCAAATCATGGGTTATGGAATGTATAAAATCATCCTTTAACTGTTCTAACTCCTTCTCCAGGGTTATATCTCTTATAACCATAACTATACCCATCCGAGTGCCCGATTCCGAATGGGATACTACAGCAGTATCCGTTCTTAAAAACTTAAGGTCCTTTCCCTCGGAAAGATCTATCTCTTTTACTATATGTTCTTCATCTTCGTTTTCTACTTCCCGTAAACTCTCTGAAATTTCCGGACTTTCAATAACTTTTTTAATATCTATGCCCTCTAAATCTTTATCAGCGGGAATGTCAAGAAGGCTTTTGGTCCGGGAATTAGTCAACTGGATCATCCCCGAAGAATCGGTCATTATTATGCCGTCCATTATTGAGAACAGGATAGCGTCTAATTTTTCCGCCTGCATATCATTGTATCTTTTCAGCTGCTGGGTCATAACAATAAATGTAGACGCCAGTTCTACCAGCTCGTCTTTTATCTTAACCTTCTTCAGCCAGGATGATACCGGGGCAATTTCAAAACTGCCCGCGGCAATGCTCCGAGAGGCCTCCGTTAATTTCAATATAGGCAGGGATAAATTCCGGGCCAATAAATAACCGGCTATACCGGCTATTATTAATACAATAATTACCAGCACCGTGGCGTTCTCTCTCATCTGAGCCACCGAAAGATACGCCTCTGCTTTGTCCTGCTCCACAATGACTCCCCATTCAAACCCGGGCACGGGAGCATAGGAGCTTACTATTTCTTTGCCCTCTTCGTTTTCATACTCTTTACTTCCTATCAGCCGTCGGGAGAGAACTTCCTGTACCGTGGGGCGGTCCACTATTATTTTGCCTATCTGATCCGGATCGGGATGCATCACCACTTTTCCATCTTTATTTACAATATAGGTGTATCCGGTCTGCCCTATCGTGGTATCTCTGACTTCTTCAAGCAATTCTTGAAGAGTGGACTCAATATACAAAAACATATCCCCGGGAAAAGGATATACCGTATTCAACAGGGGTTCTCCATTTTCGTAATAAACTTCACTGGTTTCAAACTTACCGCTTTCAACCGATTTTAGAAAAGTGGTATCCTCTGATCTGTCTTCTAGTTGAACCTTGCCTTCAAGATCGGGGTGAAATACCTTGGTTAACTCCCGCCCTTCTGAATTTACTGTACTTACGGTCAATATCTCATCTCCGGCTGTTATCATTGATCTTAACATCCGCCGGGTAAGGGTCCAGTTTATTGGAGGGTCCCCGTGAGAGGCAATAAGGAACCGGATCCTTTCCTGCAAATTTTTTATATAGGAGTCTACGCTGTTGGAAATAGAAGTAGCCTGCTGGGTATGTAACTCTAGAATTACATCCTGAAGACCCAACCTGTTTATCTCTATCAATCTCAGACCTACTACAATTACCGGAACTACAGACAAAAACAGTAGGATGATAAGAAGTTTATAAAATAACTTTATTTTTTTTACTTTGTTAAACCAACTCATTATTTTTTTATATCATTTAAATTTATTATATCAAAATTTATTGCTTTTGTCTTTAAATAATTAAACTCTCTACTGTTAGCTGTTGCCATAATTACCTTGTTAACTTCAGGCTTTATAAAATATTCAGTTACCATATCAATGCCCCGTTGATCTAAATCTCTAAACGGATCATCGAGAACAATTTTTTTATATCCCCGATGTCTGTTTTTTTTAAAAAAAAGACCGGCCAGTAAAAGTTTTTTGCGTTCCCCTTTACTTAAACTCCATGGAGGGATATCCATAATATTTTCAGGTATACCAAAAATTTCAGCGGCTTTCTTCAGGGAGCCCCCGCTTTTTTTTATTTCCTCCCGGCAGGTTCCGTATATAAACTGCCTCTCGGGCACCTGCATAAGAAAATAACGGGGTCCGGCGGTACCATCTGTAACAGAGCCTGAACTGGGTGATATTAATCCGGCAATTACTTCAAGCAGAGTGGATTTTCCGGCGCCGGGAGATCCGTAAATAACATTTACCCGACCACTTAAATTTAAGTTCAAGCCGGAGAATACTTCCCGGCTTCCCCGATAGGTTTCTCGCCTAACCGTTAAGTTTTTAATTTTCAACGGATAATCTCTGATTTTTAATTTTCATTTTTTTCCAGTTTTGGGTAAATTGCCTTTTCTCCAATGAAGGTAAAAAAAGAATAACTGTCCGGGAGCTGCTCCGGACTATACTGGATATACACCTGTTTAAGCCCTCATCGTTTACCGGAGAATCCACAAGCATAAAATGTTTGCCCGTCTGCCATGCGGTATAAAATCCCAGCCGGGCCTTTTGAGTAAACGAAAGTTCAAGAGTACTTCGATCTCTAAGCCTATCCAATTGTAACATTTTTAAAACCGGGGAAAGTTTAAACTTACCGGTTACTTCCATTTCCTCTTTTACAGTTGAAAATAGTATCTGTTCTTCTACATCTTCAAATACAGCAACCGCTGAGTTTTCTGTTTTTACTTCACCGGCGGTAGGGCTTATTACCCCTGTAAGTAACTTAACTAAAGTTGATTTTCCCGCCCCGTTGTCCCCGTAAATTACAGTATTTTCCCCTTTTTCAATTTTAAAATCAATATCTTTGAAAATTTCGATTCTTCTAGGAGGCTGAGTAGTATAACTTAATCCTTTACACCTGAGCATATAATAACAAATTCCCCTCTTAATATTTCTCTTTTATTTATACTATAGTAAACTTCTTTTGCCGGACCGCGGATGTATTCCTCAAATTTTTTAGTCATTTCTCTTCCTAAAAATACAGTTCTTTCAGGATCAATATCTTTTATATATTTTAAAGTATCCTTAATCCGGTGTTTGGACTCGTATATAAGAGTGGCGTAACTTTTAAACAGATGCTTTTTAAGATACTTTTTTCTCTGGCCCTTTTTCCGGGGAATAAAACCGGTGAATAAAATTTCTTTATAATCGATACCTGAAACACTTAATGCCGCCGGAAGGGCGGAAGCTCCGGGGATTGGTATAACCTCCATATTTTTAATATGCGCTCTTTTAACTATCCGGTACCCGGGATCGGAAACCCCCGGAGTTCCGCTCTCCGAGACCAGAGCCATATCTTTTCCATTCTCAACCATCTTTAAATATTTTTTGGCCTGGTCGTATTCCCGGGGGCCATAATAAGACCGCTGTTTTTTTGTAATACCGTATCTGTTAAGCAATTTTTTTGTAGTTCGAGTGTCCTCACATATTATTAAATCAACGGATTTTAAAATTTTAAGGGCCCTCAGAGTTATATCTTCCAGATTCCCTATGGGGGTGGCTACAATATACAGGGTTCCTCTTTTTTCTTTATTTAACACTATATTCGCAAAGCGGTAACCGGTTTATTTCTTTTATGTTCCGATTTTTCTATAAGAAATTTAACTTTTTTTAACAATTCTGGCTCAACATCTTCTTCCCGTTTTTGATCTATTTTAATTAAAACTTTATCCAAAACCGGGTAGCTGATACCCAGTTCGGTTTCGTCAGTCTGGTTTTCGTAAAATCCCGCAGACGGTCGGGCTTTTAAAATTTTTTCCGGAACTCCTAAACTTTTTCCCAGGCTGTACACATCTTTTTTGTAAAGATTGCCCAGTGGACTTATGTCGCCAGCTTCATCACCCCATTTTGTAAAATAACCAGTTAATTCTTCACTGCGATTACTGGTATTTATAACTAAAGAGTTGGTTATAACAGCTTCCTGATACAAAAAAGCAGACCTTACCCGGGCAGAAAAATTACCTACTTCCATTTGATCCCTGCTCCCGATAAGTTTTTTAAATTCCTCAATAATATTTTTTAAATTATAGGTCTTTAACTCAATGCCAAGGTCAGTTGTCAGTTCCGCTATACTGTTATCCCATTTTCGAGTATTTTTTTGATGGGGCATATATACGGGATGGGTCTTTTGTTTACCTACGGCCTTACAGGTTAAATACATACACACAGCCGAATCTATACCGCCGGATATACCAACTACCCCTCCACTTTTATCAGCTTCCTCTATCTGTTTTTTTATAAAATTTTTATAGTATAGTATTCTTTTTTTTTCTGTTTTTTTCATGATAATCTTCAAAATTTTCAGTTAAATCCTTACCTTCCCTTTCAATAATCTTTAAAAAAGCTCCCACT
Source organism: uncultured bacterium (assembly GCA_964476445.1). GTDB lineage: Bacteria > CG03 > SLGR01 > SLGR01 > JAGXOG01 > CAYZAK01. The sequence continues at coordinate 43,410 of CAYZAK010000005.1, read as the reverse complement.
ACTTCAGGATCAAACTGTTCGCCCCGGCATTTTTTTAACTCCTTTACAGCTTTATCAAGAGACATCCCCTTATTATAAGGCCGGTCCGATACCATTGCTTCAAAAGAGTCGGCGACATTTAATATCCGTGCCCCCATCGGAATTGCCTTTTCCTTTAACCCTTCCGGATACCCCTTGCCGTTGTAGTGCTCATGATGGTACAGCACCAGAGGGGCTACATTAATTAAAAACTCTATAGGGGATATTATCTGTTCTCCTATCAGAGGATGTTTCTTTATCTGCCGGTACTCTTCAGCGGTAAGTTTGTTTGGTTTTAGTAAAACGCTATCCTTTATACCTATTTTTCCTATGTCGTGAATCAATCCGGCATACTCTATATTTCTTATTAATTTCTTGCTTAAATTCATCTCCCCGGCTATGGCTACAGCGTATTTAGTTACCCTTTCGGCATGGCCACGGGTATAGGGATCTTTTACATCTATAGCTTCGGCCAGAGTTTTAATTGTTCCTATATACATATCTTTCATTCCCCGGTAAAGCTTGATGTTTTCTATGGCCACTGCCGCCTGGTCGGAAAGTATATTTAACATTTTCTTTGTTGTTTTGTTAAATCGCTTTTTAGTTGTTCTGCTGCTTATATTGAGTACTCCCACTACCTTATCTTTACTTTCCAACGGAATTCCAATGAATGATTTAAAGTTATAGTTAACTTTTGAACTTCTCATAAATCGAACATCCTTCTCAATATCTTCACAGTACACAGGTTTTCCGTCCCTGGCCACCCGCCCGGCTATACCCTCCCCGATTTCCAGTACGGTATTATTCTTAACTTTATCAGATAATCCTTTTGAAGCTACAATCTTAAGTTTATTTGTAGTTTTATCTACAAGCATTAAAGACCCTGTTTCTGTGTTTGCTATGCTAGTGGCATACTTTACAATTAAATCGCATAATTTATCTAGATCGTCGGTTCGGCTATAGGACATGCTCACATCCTGAAAATGAGTAAGCATGGAAATGATATTATTAAGATTATCTATGTTATTTTGACTTTCTTTTTGAACTTGCCTCAGGCGGGATTCCAATTCAGAACGCCGGCTTTTTTCCTCTATATAAAAAATTAAACTAATTATAAGTAAAGTTAAAGTTATTATATATATATATATCAAGAGAATGCCGGAGGATGTTCCGTTACCGGTTTCGAACTATATCCTTAATTTTCATAAGACGGGTTATGTTTTCCCTCTCCATCTCTTCTAACTGCATGGATATGTAATCTATTGTTTCCTCTAGTTTAGGAATAAATATATATTCCAAAGCGTTTACCCTTCTTCTTACCTTCTCCAGCTCCTGGGCAAGCAGATACATTTTCTTTTCCTGATTGCCGAGTTTTACCACATCGTCGGAAAGGTCTTGAAAATTTTTAATAAAACCGGGAAATAAAGAAGACACATTCAGATTGCCGGCATTTTGAGTATTATCCTCAAACTTTACTTTTATCTCAGGCACCACAAGATTCATAAGATGTTTTCGGGTTCCCCATATATCGGCTTTTACCAGGGCCTGCTTGCAATAAGAAATAAATCCCCTGTTTTCACTGACCGCCCTTACTATAAGATAGGGAATCTTTAAGGTATGGTACTGATCTTCTATTTTTGCGCGCAACTCCCGGACCCGCTCTGTTGTCTCAGTGAATCTCTTCATTAAATCATCCTGTTTATCCTTTAAAAGCCGGTGCCCACGGCGGGCCAAACTCAGACGGTCCCTGAGCTTCATTAACTCCATCCGGTTTGGATTTACATTTAATACGTTAGCCATGTCATTTCATGTACTTTTCTATCTGGTCTTTTTTAACCCTCTTTAATTCTTCTTGGGGAAGATTTTTTAAAAGCTTCCAGGCCAGATCCAAGCTTTCTTCTATATCCCTGTCTTCGTACTCTTCCTGAGCCACATATTTATTCTCATATATATCAGCAAATTCAGAGAATTTTTTGTCTGTTTCAGACAACGCCGCTTCGCCTAATATAACGGCCAGCTCTTTAGCCTGCTTGCCCCGAGCGTAAGCGGCAAACAACTGGTTTGAGACAGCAGAATGGTCATCTCTGGTCTTTCCTTCCCCTATTCCCTTTTCTTTTAACCGGGAGAGGGAGGGCAATACATCTATGGGGGGATATATATTATTATGTTCCAACTCCCTAGACAATATTATCTGTCCTTCGGTAATATAGCCGGTTAAATCGGGTATCGGATGCGTCTTATCGTCATTGGGCATAGTAAGTATGGGAATCTGGGTGATGGAGCCTTTCCGACCCTGGATTTTTCCAGCTCGCTCGTAGATACTGGCCAGATCGGTGTACATATAACCCGGATATCCCCGCCGGCCGGGAATCTCTTTTCGGGCTGCAGAAACTTCTCTAAGGGCTTCGGCATAATTAGTCATATTAGTCATTATAACCAGCACCTGATAGTCCTGCTCAAAAGCCAGATACTCAGCTGCGGTAAGGGCCATCCGGGGAGTAGCCAGTCGCTCAATGGCAGGATCGTCGGCCAGATTTAAAAACATCACCGACCTCTCAATAGCTCCGGTTTTTTGCAGTTCTTCCCTAAAATACTGGGCCTCTTCATAAGTTATGCCCATAGCCGCAAAAACTACACAGAAATTTTCTTTTTGCCCTTTCACCTTTGCCTGGCGGGCGATCTGGGCAGATAGCTCGTTATGGGGTAACCCACTGCCAGAAAAAATAGGCAGTTTCTGGCCTCGGACCAGGGTATTCATAGTATCTATGGAGGATATTCCGGTTTCTATAAACTCGTTAGGATAACTCCGGGACGAAGGATTAATAGCCAAACCGTTTATATCCCGATATTCATCGGCAATAACTTCACCGGCACCGTCCTGAGGGCGCCCCATACCGTCAAAAATTCTTCCCTGTATATCTTCGGAGACCGGCTGAGTCAGCTCTTTTCCCAGAAATTTCACCCGGGAATTATTTAAATTTGCACCGGAAGTTCCGGCAAAAAGCTGTAACAACACCGTATTTTCATTCACCTCCAACACCTTGCCTAACCTCTCCTCACCGGACGGAAGCTTTACGGTGGCTATCTCATTATAAGCAACATCTTCCACCTTCTCCACATAAAAAAGGGGTCCGGAAATGCTTTTTACTGTTTTATATTCCTGTTTCATACCTGGTTACTTTTCCTTCTTTTCTTGAGTTTCTTCCTCTTCCTTAGTGCTGGACTGGCCGGATTCTTTATCCTGCGTTTCTTTCTCCTCGGCGGGACCAAAATCTTCATCTTCCCCCGTACTTCCGCCTTCCAGCTGTTCCCGAATACTTTTTTCTAACTCATCAAATTTATCTCGTTCTTCTTCCTGTATATATTTCATTGTGGCGATTTCTTTTTTAACGTCGAGACTAACTATATCTTCAAATTCCTTATCTTTTTCCAGAATTTTTAATGCTGTTTCATGATAAACCATAATAGCCCGTAACATACGGTACTGATTCTTAATTGAGGTAAACGTTTCCTCCTGATCAAATGCATGCTGTTGAAGGAAATCTTCTCTCAGCATTTTTGCGGTGTCCAGTATCTGACGGTCACGAGCCGAAAGAGATTCCTCTCCGACTAGCCGAACTATTTCCTGCAATGATTCTTCCTCCTGAAGAATAGCCACTGATTTATCCCTGAATTGGGAAAAATCTTCACCAATATTTTCAGTAAGATAATCTTCAATGTTATTAACATAAAGTGAATATGAATTAAGCCAGTGGATAGCCGGAAAATGGCGCTGGGAAGACAGATCATCATCCAGACCCCAGAAAACTTTCACCACTCTTAAAGTATTCTTCACCACAGGATCCGAAAGATCACCGCCCGGAGGAGAAACAGCTCCTATTATGGATAAAGAACCTTCCTTTTTTGTTCCCAGACATTCAACCCGGCCTCCTCTTTCGTAAAAAGCTGCGATCCGGGAAGCCAGATAAGCCGGATAGCCTTCTTCGCCGGGCATCTCTTCCAGACGGCCGGACATCTCTCTTAAAGCTTCCGCCCACCGGGAAGTGGAATCAGCCATAAGAGCAACCTTATAACCCATGTCCCGGTAGTACTCTCCGATCGTGGTACCCGTATATATGGAGGCTTCTCTGGCGGCAACCGGCATATTGGAAGTATTGGCAATAAGAACAGTTCTTTTAATTAATGGTTCTCCAGAATACGGATCTTCCAGTTCCGGAAATTCTCTTAAAACATCGGTCATCTCGTTGCCCCGCTCCCCACAGCCTATGTAAACAATAATGTCGGCGTCAGCCCATTTTGCCAGCTGCTGCTGAACTACAGTTTTTCCGCTGCCGAAGGGCCCCGGAATACAGGCCACCCCTCCTTTTACTATGGGAAAAAAAGTATCTATTACCCGCTGACCGGAAATTAACGGTTCACGGGGAGGCATCTTGGTCTCATACGGCCGTCGGTGTCGAACCGGCCATTCCTGTCTCATAGTTATCTCATGTTCTTTATCACGTCCTTCAATAACAGCTACGGTATCCGAAACGGTGAATTCTCCGCTCTTCACCGATTTTATTTTACCCTCTATCTGGGGCGGAACCATAATTTTGTGTTCAATTATAGAGGTTTCTTTCACGGTTCCGACAACTTGTCCGCCGCTCACTTCATCGCCTTCCTTTACAGCTGGCTCGAATTTCCACTTTTTTTGGTGATCCAGACCGAATACCTCAACCCCTCTTTTAATAAAATCTCCGGTCTGTTCTTTTACCACATCAAGCGGCCGCTGAATACCGTCATATATAGAACTTATAAGCCCCGGGCCCAACTCTAAAGAAAGAGGTGCTCCGGTTGCCTTCACCGGTTCACCGGGTTTTATTCCGGCGGTCTCTTCATATACTTGGATAGCTGCTTTACTCTCGCTTAACTCCACTACCTCGCCGATAAGTTTTTCCTTTCCAACCCTAACGACTTCGTTCATCTTTACGCCCGTCAAACCATCGGCTTCTACCAGAGGTCCGGCAATCCTTTTTATTTTTCCTGTACTATGTGTTTTTTTCTTACTCATATTAAAATTATTCCTTCAATATATCCGTACCTATCGCCTTTATTGAGGCCTGTCTTATCTTATTTTCTGCAAGTTTTGACTTACCCCAGGCCTTTAAAATAAGTATATTGGCTCCATTTTCTTCTGCTTCCTCAACTTTTTTTAAATTTTTAATTATATCTTCATCTAATATAAAAAGGGTTTTTTTATAATCCTGTTCAAAAATAAAATTAATTGCTTGTTCCAGATTATTCTCTTCCCGGTAACCGAATCCTACTGCGCCGTAAGGTAATATAAATTCTCTTCTTCCCAGGGCCGTTATATTAAAATGTTCTTCAGACATAACCCAGTATAAGATTTGCCTTAATTTCTTTTTTCTCCAGTCCCAAATTTATACCCGCCCTTATCATATTAAGGTTCTTAACTTCGGTAAACAAGCTCAGCATAAAAGCTACCACGGCTTCCGGTCCGAAAGTTATCTTTTTCATGGATTTAATATATTTTAAAAGATACTGATGTAATTTTAGTTCCCACTCGGTGGGCTTGCTCTGCTGCCCAACTGCTTTCATATATTTTTTAGATGATATTTTGGAAGGGATTTCTTCGGAAACTCTAACTTTCTCCCAAAAACTGGACTCTATCTTTCCCCCGGCCCAGTAGTACTCCGGTTTTTTGTAATTTACATTTTTCAATAAATTATTTATATCCACCATATCCTGCCAGTAATTTTTAATAAGACCCGTTTCCAGAGGATTTATATAGTTTTCGGTTACAATATCCATAAAAACCTTTTCCACAAGATTATCAGGAATAGTTTCACTTTTATCTACGCTGTACTTTGCAAGCCTCTCCTCAGTTTCTTTAAATATCGGGGGCAAGTAAGGGTTCTCTTCATCCCGGTTAAGTTTAAATACTCCCCCTGCATAATATTTTTCGGCATCTATGCCTTTTTTATAATTTATAAAATTTAGCACATCCCGTTTCAGCATAAATAAATCCAGTATTCTAGAATCTTCAACTTTCTTTTTAAATTCCAGCCAGCTTTGGTATATATAGGTATCCAGGGCCATGTTAAAATCGTAATCGGACAGCAATTTACCGTACTTTGTATTTTGAAGATCGTTTATCAGGGCTTCTTCGGAACTGTTTTCAAGAAAACGAGTTAAATCCGATTCCCTAAAAAGCTGGGTTTCTAAAAACCTGACTTTACCCACTAAAAAAAGGTAGGAAGAACGATCTTTAATCATTATTTCCCTTAAACAAAGAGCGGATAATATTATCTTCTTCTTTTTCCTTTAAATAGTCCTTTATATTATGCCAGTTCACCAATGTCTCATAATTTTCGCCTTCAAGTAAAAAGCCCCCTTCCTGGGATTTTATTTTTGAACCCAGTTCCAGATTCCAGTTGTTTTCTTTATTTACTTTTTTTAGAAAGTTTTTGGAGACCACAGAGTCTTTTTCTGCCGGTTTTACCACCTCGGTTCCCGTATTAACTGTTTCTTTAAGAATTTTTTGAAACAATTTCTGCTGTTCTCCGGCTGGGGAGTCCTTTAACTTTTTAACCGCTATTTCAAAAACCTTATCGATCAACTCTCTTTTCCGATTAAGTATTTTTTTCTTTTCTTCGAGACGCTCGCGGGTTACTTTCTGTTTTTTATACAGCTCGCCCTGACGGTTCATTTTATGTTTCTGTTTTTTAATATACTTTTCTCTGTCCTCTTTGAACTCCTGTTCCAGCTCTTTTACTCTCCGGTCAGCTTTTTTACGGATTTGGTCTACTTCTTTTTGAGCGTCTTCAGATATAGATTTCAGAAGCTTATTTAATCTTTCTTTATTGGTCATTTTAGAGGTTTATACCCTGAAGCAAAAATATCGTGATAACCAGCCCTAAAACAGCGTAAGTTTCCACAAGCGCACCGTATATGACAGCTTTCATTGAATGATCAGGTTGTTTTTCGGCAACTCCTATACCGGCCGCACAAACTTTTCCCTGATGAATTCCGCTGAACAACCCGGTAATGGCTATCGGCAAACATGCACCGAACACCTGCCAACCCTGACTTATTGTAAGAGCCTTGGGATCTCCTAACAATCCTACTTCCAAAATAACCAGAAACGAAGTTAAAAATCCATAAAAACCCTGGGTGCCAGGCAAAGCTACCAGTATTAACATAATTCCGAACTTTTCCGGATCTTCGGATAATACCCCATTAGCCGAACGACCGGCATGACCAATACCTATAGCCGACCCACTACCAGCCATAAACATGGCTGCTGCCGCACCAAATATTGCCAGTACAATTCCTTCCATCTTACTTTCCTCCTTTATATTTCTTGAGTTTTTTCTATTCTAACTCTCTTTTCCTTCCACCTGAGGGGATTAAAAGTTTTTCCCCCTCCCTTAAAAAATTTAGTAAAAAATTCTACATACATCAACCGGGATGTATGTACATAAGCGCTCAACGAGCTCATAAATAAATTCATAACAAGATGACCGCTTAACAATATAAAAGGTACAATAATATAACTGGCCCACCCGGTCAATTCAATAGTAAATTTAGATATTTCGTTTATAGCCATTCCCAGGATGGTTGTTCCCATTCCCAGAGCAAAAAGCCGGGAATAGGATATCATATCTTTCAGGGACCCTATACCAGTATCGTAAACCTCGTAGAATCCGGATAAAAATCTTACAAATATATTTTTATTTTTATAACCTGAAAATATTAAAACCCAGGTCACAGCAAATACAGCTATTAAATAAGGATTCCAGGTAATTATATCCAGTAAACTTAATGTTATAAACGGAAGAGTGAGTAAGGCAATTGTCCATCCCAGATCTTTGTAAACAGCCTCCCGGTAATCGGAAATCTGAAAATTTTTAACCAGTGATATTAATACTCCGTAAGTTACCTGTACATATCCCAAACCAATTGAAAAATAAAGAAAATATTCCGGCTTCTCCAGAGCATCAATTACTCTTAACTTTTCTATTACTGGTACCCCGTCCAGAGCATTACCGAACCAGCTACCGGCCAGAATACCAACCACCACAGAGGCAAGCCCTCCGTAAAAAAGCATTTTTATAAATTTACGAGCTCCCTGGGATAATTTAAACTTCAACATTGCCCACAGGGTGATGCCCACCATGATCAACCCGTACCCACCGTCTCCCAGACATATTCCAAAAAATAAAATAAAAAAGATAGATAGATGTGGGGTGGGATCAATCCAGTTATAATCCGGAGTTCCGTAAAGATCGGTTACCACTTCAAAAGGTGCGGACAGGGCGCTATTATTTAGAATTACAGGCGGTTTATCTTTTTTTGCCGGATTTTTAAACTCCAGGTAACAGTTTCCAAATTTCTTATCCAATAGTTTTTGCATTTCTGTTTTTTTATTTTTGGGAATCCATCCGGTAATTATAGTTGTGTAACCGGTTGCTGCGTTTTTTTTCTCTTCTCTTTTTAAAGTATTTTTGTTGTCGTATATGTCCGCAAGCACTTCATACTTGGATTTATCCGGTACATATTTTTTTTCAACTTTTTGGTTTAATTCTTTTTCTTTTTTTATTGCAGTCTTAATCTTTTTATTAAACTCGTTTATCTTATCCCGGGGACTTTTATTTTTTGGTATAGAAATCTTTTTGTGTTCAATGGATTTAAGTTTTTTAAAAACTGTTCTGGCCCTTTTTTTCTTAAAATAAAGGATGGCCAGAGGTTCTTCATCCCGATTTATTTTCTGGATGTAAATATTATCTATTTTACTGAGTTTCTCTAGATTTTCGACAGCTGTCTTTACAGGAAGGGCTTTAATATATTTAAAATTTATTTTTGAAGAAGCGATATCTATTTTTTTGATCTGGTTTAGCTGAACCACCTGCTCGGTTAATTCATTTTTACGGGTTTCTATCTGTTTCAGATTATGGTCTATATCCCGAAGAGTCTGGTAAACTTTTTCTACATTAACCTTGTCCGTTAATTTTTGGGCCTCTGAAGAAGGAATATTATTTAGCCCCTCTTTAAGTTTTTTAAAACCGGAGACCGGAGGGCTGTACTCATAAATAAAATTCAGGATAAAATCCAGTTTGTCTTTTATTTCTCTTACCCGGGAAGATTTAAATTCTGACTGGTTTATATTGGACCCATCCAACAGCTGTTTATCTTTAATAATCTCAAGATGGCCCCAGGACTGCAATACTTTCATCAAGGACTGTTTTATGGAGGTTGGTACAACTACCGTTGTTTTTAAGACTTCTTGGACAGCCACTTTATTGGTTCAGTATTTTCTCAATAACCGATCTGCCGTACTCTTCACATTTATCTTCTATTGTTTGAAGATTATTGATTTTTTGTTTGGTCTCTTCCCGGACCTTTTCTATTTCCTTTCCGGCTGATTGGAAAGACTTTTTTTCAACTGATTTCTTTTCTTTTTTAAGTTCTTCCTCAACTTCATCCCACCGGGAATTAAGAAAATTTCGGAATTTTTTCACCTTTCCCCGGGCCTCTTTCCGGGCGGTTTCTATTTTTTTAGCTGCTTCTTTTTCAGTCTGTTCAATTTTTGTTATTATCTTTTTATTCATAGTAAATTATATTATTAATTACACTAAATAAAGTCAAGTTTCTTGACATTTAGTATATTTATTTGCTAAGTTTATCAAACTAAAAATGAAAGAAGAACAGACATTAGTTATAATAAAACCAGATGGGCTGCAAAAGTCCCTTACGGGTAATATATTGACCAAGCTTTCGGAAACAAAACTCCGGATAGTTGGGGCGAAAGTAGTGCGGGTTACCGAAGAGCGGGCCCGGGCTCACTACCAGCATCTGCTGGACGAACCTTTTTTTAATGAGTTAAAAAATTACATCATGGGAAATATTCACGGTGAAAACTATCAGCGGGTCCTGGTTTTAGCTTACAAGGGCAAAAACGCAATTTCCAAGGTTCGGCAACTGGCCGGGGCTACAAATCCGGAAGAGGCCAATCCAACTACCATCCGGGGCGCATACGGAAGAATAACCACTAGAGGCGTCTATGAAAATGTTATCCATGCTTCTGCAAATAAAGCGGAAGCGGAAAGGGAAATAAAAATGTGGTTTAAGCCGGAAGAAATTGTTGATAAGATTTACAAAGTAAAGTACAACGGCGAACTACAGTGGAAAAAACCTTATGATAAAGTAGAAATATGACATTCGGGCGGAAAACCAAAAAGAAAAAGAGTAATATCAAAAATATGTTTTTAGAACATATGGAGATAGTTGATAACACTCTACTTAACTACATTGATTCCGTCAAAAAATATTTTAATGAAGATTACGAAGATTCCCGGGAGTACTCATTTAAAACCCACGATACAGAAGGAGAAGCGGACAGGCAAAGGCGGACCATAATCAAGTATCTTCACAAAAGTTCTTTTTTACCCACTCTCCGCGAAGATTTGATAAATTATCTGGCCAAACAGGATAATATCGCTGATCGTATAGAGTCTTCAAACGATTTTTTAATTACCCAGCGGCCGCATATACCCCAAGAGCTTCATCAAGATTTTATTCAACTGCTTCAGCAAATATATTCCACTCTTAAACCTCTGGAAGACGCCCTGAGATTTTTCTTTACTGATTATTCTAAAATTCATATTAAAATTATTGAAGTAAACAGGCTTGAAGAAAAAGCGGATATGATTGAATATAAATTATCCCAGGCTATATTTGAGAATTCTGAACTTCATCTGGATCAAAAAATGCACTTAAACAAATTTTTAAAACAGACAGGCAGCATTGCCGATATAGTAGAAAACGCCGCCGACAGATTTGATTCCTTAGTAGTTAAAAAGAAAATATAGTTCATACTTACCCTATCTGTTTAAAACTTAGGTCTCCTGATTTTAAAGTCAGAAACTCTCCAGGAAATTTAAATTCAGGCAGGATAATCAGTTTCTTGTATTTACCATCCATTTTAAACTCTTCTGTTTCCTTATAATGGGCATGTCCGGATACAATTATATCTATATCCTTATCTTTCTTTAATTTATTCCTGGCACCGGCAGTGATCATCCGGGCAATTATTTTTTCTTTTCTTGGATTTGATTTCCCAACTTTTTTAAAATTATCTACTACCGAGATGGCATACCCTACGGGCAGACGTTTAAAAATAAAAGATGAAACCGGACTCTGAACAAATTTTCTCCATATCTGGTACCGAATATCTTTTTTGGCCATTTTATCTCCGTGGGTTAGAAATATATTTATTGGACCGATATTTAATTTCAAATCCGAACCTATAAACTCAACCCCCGAAAACTTTCTAAAATATATGCCGGCCATAAAATCCCTGTTGCCGTATATAAAATATATTTTGAGGGAGCTCTCTTTTATAATTTTAAGAACTGGGTTTTTAGAATAAAAATCCACACGGGGGTGCTCGTACCAGTAGGTAAAAAGATCGCCCAGAATATACAGCCTATCATATTTTTTTTCTGTTTCCTTTACAAATCTATAAAAATTACGGATCTGTTCCGGGGACGGTGATATCTTTAAATGTAAATCGGAAGTAAAAACTGAACGCAATTATTTGACAAAACTCACTACGGCGCTCAAGGCGTCCTCTTTCTGTCTTAAAACTACCGAAAATACTTCTTTCTCTTTTTTGAAAGTCATATAGGACATACCCTCGGTCTGATTGTAAAGATCTGATTTTAGTTCAAATTGTCCTTTTTCCAGTAAATTTAAATAAAACTTCCTGACCGTATCTAAAGTTTCCGGTGATGTATACACATAGGTTGTGATGCCATCACTGATATCCTGCTGGATATCTTCGGACCGAACAGGTATATAATCACTTTTTATAGGTTGGGACTCAGCGGGCTCGGGTACAGGTTCGGGCTCAGGTTCAAACTCCGGCTTTTGATGAACGACAACCGGTTCGGTTTGAAAAACATTTAAGAACAGGTATGCACCGGCGACCATGCCGCCGAAAATCATTAAAATTAAAATCAATTTAAACTTGCTTTTTTTAGATGATTGGCCGCCAGATTGTTCAGGGGTTTCCTCAGAAATTTGGGGTTTTGGTGAACTGTCCCGCCCTTCTTTATCGGAGCCGCTCTGTTCTTCTTCAGGTTCTTTTTCATCCTCTAGATCTGCTTGAATGTCCTCTTCAATACTGTTTATCTCTTTGGGTATATCTTCTAAGTCATCTTCAGGAAGAGAAGTTTTTGAAGGGGGTTCTTTTTTATTTCCGGAACCCGGAACTGTTTTGGATATGTCTTCTTGACCAGGAATATTTTCAGAGAGTTCCTCTTCAAAAACTTCCTCAATATCATCATCATCTATTTGATCCGCTATGTCGTCTGCTTCGATGTCGATATCTTCAGGAATTTGACCATCTTCATCTTTCAAAGAATCCTCTGTTTCTTCCCCGACGGGTTCTTCTTTGTCTTTAAAATCTGAAAACTCATCTTCCTCATCCGGGGTTATCTCATCAAAATCGGGGAGTTCGTCTTCTTGTTCATCGTCCTCTTCTAGTTCTTCGGGTTTATCAAACTTAATATCCGGTATGTCAACCTCACCTAAATCCCGGGAGGCTAAATTGTCGCTTTCATCCACATCTTCTTGGGCGTCATCGTCGCCCTCTTCCCCTAAATCAAGATCTGCAATATCAAAGTCTTCCAGATCTTCTATATCGGGCTTTTCTTCTTTCTTTTCCGCTTCACTGGAGGTATCTTCTTCAAAATTGATGTCGGACAGATCCGGTATATCAATATTATCTATATCTTTATCTGAATCTTTTTTTGAAGTCTTTTCTTTCTCTTTATCTATAGATTCCTTTATCTCGTCTATTTCAGGTTTTTCTTTATCCTGGTTATCCTGGTTACTATTTTTATCATCCATAAACTTACCTCCGATTTCTATTTAATAACTTTCTGATAAATTATAACTTAAAAATTTTCTACCGTCAACTTTACTCCGCCGGCGGCTGGCTTTGGTGCACATTTTTGGCCGGCAAGGGCACCTGAAAAATTATTGTTGCCATAACAACAACAATGCTGGTCGTCCTAATTAAATCACTCACTATCATTAGTAACTGTCTAAAAACAATTGATGCCTCTATACTGCGAGCATTATGGGTAAGTACAGAAACCACTATACCGGATACAATAAATACTCCAAATATATATATACCAGTGAACAAATATTCGGATACATTATTCCCAATATACTCTGCCTGTTCTTTTAAAGCCTGTTTCAAGGTGCCGTGTTTTTCCATAAGATATACACAGGTAAAGGAAGTTATGTAACCAAAAATACCCGTACCCAAAAACAGTACAATCGGTTCCCAAATTTCCCAAATAATGTTAAGTGAAATTGATGTGGCTGTCAAACTTATTGCCATAGATATCGCATTGAAAATTATTAAAACTGTAAGCAGCCAGATAACAAAAAAGGGGAAATTTCTAACTCCGCCGTACAGATATTGTTTCCCGGTCCAGTTATCGTTTTTTTTACAGGAAATCAAAGCCGCTATAGTAGCAGACCACAGATAAAAATTAAAAACAACTAAGAATATCCCGGCTACTATATTAAACCTGCCGCCGAGGAGATTTCCAACTCTGAAACCTATGTACTTGCTGAATACATTGATTAAAAGTAATATTAAAACCAGTTCAATATTTTGATAAACTGTCCGCAGAGAATCTTTAATTAATTCTAACATATTACATCTGTTATTCTTTCAAAATCGTCCAATCCGTAAAATTTAATTTCAATTTTACCGTCAACTGATTTTGATCCCGAATTTAACTTTATGTTTACTTTGGTGCCCAAAACTTTTTTTAGTTCTTCTTCAATAGATTCTATATGAGGATCTTTACGGGCTCTTTTTTTAGTACTGCTTTTTGTTTTTCCGACCTTATTTTTTTCTAAATTTGAGCAAATTTTTTCTGTTTCCCGCACAGTAAGCTTTTCTCTAACTATTTTTTTGGCCAGAGCGAGGCGTTTCTTTTTATTTTTAACGGCTAAAAGCGCTCTTGCGTGGCCGGAGGAAAGTTTACCTAAATTTACCATTTCTTTGAGCTTTGGAGGTAATTTTAACATTCTCAGAGTATTGGCCACAGCGGAGCGGCTCTTTCCCACTTCTTTGGCAATCTCTTTTTGAGTCATCGAAAAATCCTCGACCATCATCCGGTACGCTCCGGCTTCCTCAATAGGAGAAAGCTCTTCTCTTTGTATGTTTTCAATTAAAGATACTATCAGCGAATCTTCTTCTTTTAAATCCCGTTCTATACAGGGAACAGATTTAAATCCGGCTTTTCTGGCCGCCCGGAGGCGTCTTTCGCCGGCAATCAACATGTAACCTTCGGCGGCGCCGGTAACTATTAAAGGCTGAACTATTCCCTTATCTTTTATGGTAGCTGCTAACTCATTAATTTTGTCCTGATCAAATTGTTCTCTCATCTGATATCTGTTAGGAACTATGTTGTCAATTTTTATTTCTTTGAAACCCTTGCTTTTATCTTCCGGAATAAGAGAACCGAGACCTTTACCTAAAACTTTTTTCATATTGCTACCTCCTCATATATAGAGTATCATATTATCTTTTATCCGGATTAATCCGGCAAAACGTTATTTATTATGTACCCGTTATCTTCTAAAAATTCCTGTGTGAGTTTTTTATATGCTTTTGTGCCGGTAGAATTAGGAGCGTACTGATAAATAGTTTCTCCGAAACTTGGCGCTTCGGCCAGTCTTACATTTCGGGGAATTACAGTACGGTACACCGCATCTTTAAAGTGTTTTTTAATTTCATCCATGACCTGGCGGGAGAGATTGGTTCTTTTGTCATGCATGGTCATTAATACACCTTCTATTTCCAGGGTGGGGTTGAGCCCCCGTTTTATTCGGTAAAGAGTATCTACCAGTCTGCCCAATCCTTCAAGTGCATAGTATTCACACTGAATAGTAATTAAAGCTGAGTCACTGGCAGTAAGTGCGTTTATAGTAAGCAAATCCAGGGACGGCGGAGAATCAATAATAATAAAGTCATAGCTCTTTTTTAAATTTTTTAACGCCTTTTTCAACCGGTACTCCCGGTTTTTCACCTCCACAAGTTCAATTTTTGCACCGTTTAAGTCGGGATGAGCGGGCATTAAGTCCAATAGATCAACTTCGGTATTTTTTATTACATCCTCAACGTGAGAATTATTCATCAAAATATCATACACGGACAACTCTAAATTTTCGCTGGTCAACCCCAACCCCTGTGTGGTATTGGCCTGCCCGTCGAGATCAATTAAAAGTGTATCCCTGAAATTTTCTGCCAGCCCAGCTGAAAGATTAAGAGCGGTTGTCGTCTTACCCACTCCCCCTTTTTGATTAATTATTGTTATTATTTTACCGTTCATTTTATTTTATCTATTACTTATATTTAAGATATTACCTAAAAAATCCGGTCTTTGCAAAATTTATTTTACTATCCTGTTCCAGGATCTGGGAAGATTGTCGGGAGTTGAAGATATCTTTTTTATTACAACGATATTATCTCTGGTAATATCTACTATTTTACCCCCCATCATTTTTATTTTTTCTGCAGACTTATCTACTTCCAGGTTAACTTTTGAGCCTTTTTCAGCATAATAAATTCCGCCCCGGGCCAATAGAGGAAGAACTAACTCTACGGTAAGGTTTAAATTACCGACGGCCCGGCAGGTTGCAAAATCAAACCGCGCCCTGAACTTTAAATCTTTACCAGCGATTTCCGCACGACCTCTTACTATCTTTACATTATTAAGGTTTAATTTTTGGTTTACCTTATTAAGAAAAAAAACTTTCTTTTTTTTCGGCTCCATAAGATACAGATTTTTGTCCGGGCAAACTATAGCCAGAACCAATCCCGGGATACCGCCGCCGGTCCCCACATCCACGCCCTTTTTAGCCTGGACTATTTTGGATAATTTTAAAGAAGGAACTATCAGTTTATTCACTATACTGGATCGGTCCGTCAATCCTATTATGCTGGTGTAGTTTTTTTCTTTTTCCAATAAATTAAGATAGATTCTTAATTTTTCTTTTTGCTGATCGGAAATATTGCAGTTTTTAAAAATAATAATTTAAACTTACCCTATTTTATCTTATCTTTTGCCCGGTAGGCGGCCGCTTCACCGGCTTTTATACAGTAATCTTTTTTATTAAATGCATCCCAGGAAAGTTCCTTTACCGAGGGGCTGATTACCAGATCAGCTTTTTCGATTATTCTTCTATTTAAATGATTAGAAGTAATTTTACTCACCCGGTTTAAAATATCCAGTCCGTTTTTTAAAACAACTCCGGGGGTGATTTCCTCCATTACTTCTACCGCAATCGTATAATTCGCGCCCATCTCAACTACTTCTTCTACAGGAACTAAACTAACTGTGCCCCCGTCGGTTAACAACATATTCTTCACCCTCCGGGGCGGAAATATCCCGGGGATAGCCGTACTTGCTTTTATTGCCGCGCTTAAATTACCTTTCTTTATTGCAACTTTACGACCGGACTTTAAATCTGTACTGACACAACAAAATTTCAGCGGTAACTCTTCGATAGAAATTTCAGGAATTAGATTATCAATTACCGGATCAATATATTTTTTTCCTATTATATTTACCCCCGAAGTTATTTTACTTAAATTATAAATTCTGTTATACCCTCTTTTAAATTTGGCTTTTATGTTGTTTTTTTCATCACTGATCTTTTTTATGTTGTTTTTAAACTCCTCCGTAAGTCTCTTAAATTCAATACTGTCTGTAACCTTATTTATTTTCTTCTCAACTTTCTCAAGGTCCTGGTAACAGGCATACAGCCCCCCTATTATAGCACCCATGCTCGTACCCGCTACTACGCGCGGGGGTTTGTTAATATCGTGGAGTACTTTTAACACACCCAGAGAAGCAATTCCTCTAGCACCCCCTCCTCCTAAAGCCACTCCTCGGATTTTTTTCTTAAACCACATAAATTAACTTATATTGTTTCACGTGAAACACTTTCCAGTATCCGCTCTAAATTTTTTCTGCTTTTTAAAGTCGACGGGCCGGGGGTTTGCCGGTTATGGATTTCATGAACAACCGGCAAATTGTTCTTTAGGATTAGTTTAACTATGTTCGTCCATTGTATTGTACCTTCCCCCACTGGATTATGTTCATCGGCTTTTTCATAGTTATCACTGACGTGTACACTTTTAATACTATCTCTAAACTCGGTTAAAATTCTATCTGTATTTCCGGAAATATTTCCGTGTCCGGCGTCAAAACAGATCCCCATTTTGTATTTTTTAGAAATGGTTTTTAAACTATTTAAATCATAATCCATATAATTTTCACTTAATCCAATATTTTCGGCTATCACTCTAATCTTGTACTTGGAAGCTGCGGAGAGTATCTTTGTTATGCTCCGGTTTAAAATTTTAAGGGATTTTTCTTCTACTTCCTTCTCCCGGGCCGGAAGAGTTCCTAAATGAATAACAAAATTTTCTATTTTAATTATCCGTGCCCACTCCATTATCTTTAATATCTGTCGCAGCGACTCGGCTAATATCCCCGGGTTTACCGCGGCGATATTAATTCCATATATTGGGGAATGTATATTGTACATAAGACTTGGCGACTTGGAAGCGTATTTTTTCAATATTTTATCACTAAAATTATCCACATAAAATCCGGGAACATCGGCAAAAATCTCTATCCCGTCAAATTTTTTTTCAGCGGCCCAGGTTAGAATCTGATCAGGATTTTTTCTTAAATAAAAATTGCTGGTGGAAAAAAAATGTTTCATTTACCTATACAAAACTCTTGGAATATCCTGTCCAGTATATCTTTTTGTACAGTGGAGCCATCTATCTTGCCCAGAGATTCAACAGCTTCTCCCAGATCAGAGGAAACCATATCCAAATACCGCCCGGATTTTAAACTTTCCAGAGATTTTTTAAGGTTGTTACCGGTCTCTCTCAATCCTCTTCTCTGACGGGCTGTTATCATAAGTCGGGCCGAGTCGTTGGATTTTACCGTATTGATAATTTGCCTTCTTAAATTTCCAATATTTTTAGCCTCTAAACTGGATACTTCTACTGGCAACCGGGCTTTTGAATAATTTGTAAAATTATCCATATCTTCCTCGGGCAACGATAATTTATTATCTACCTTGTTTACCACCGGTATCCAGGGCGTATCTTTTATTAAATTACGGATAGCATAATCTTTTTTACCGATACCTATGGTGCCGTCTATAACGTATACGATAATATCGGCCCGGTTAATAGCTTTTTTACTTCTGGAGGTGGCGGCAATATCAATACTGTTTGAGGTTTCCAAACCTATCCCTGCCGTGTCAAAATACCTAATTAAACATCCTTTTTCAAGAACCTGGCTTTCTATTACATCTCTGGTTGTGCCCGGCCGGCGATTAATAATACTGCGGGATTGATTTAAAAGCAAATTAAATAAAGACGACTTCCCGGCATTGGGCCGGCCACAGATAACTACTCTAAAGCCATCCAGAATTTTTTTTGAATCTGGAGAATTTTTAACCAATTCAAAAATTTCATTTTTTATTTCTGTTAATTTTTTTTCTGCGTTTTTATATTCAAAAAAATTGGCGGGATCGGTATCTCCCCATTCTATTTCGGCATCAATTCTGGATTTAAAGTAAATTAACTCATCCTTAATGTATTTTATCTTATCCTTTAATTCCCCTTTTACCAGTCTGAGAGCTTCCCTGGCTGTATTTTTAGACCTGGCATGAATCAGACTGTTCACCGCTTCGGCCTGGGACAGATCCATTTTTCCGTTAAGAAAAGCCCGGCGGGAAAATTCTCCAGGCTGGGCTATTCGAGCTCCCATGTTCAGGCACATATTCATAACCAAATCCAGAATAATACAATTCCCATGACAACTAATTTCAACCATATCCTCTCCAGTGTATGACCGAGGATTTTTAAATACAGTGACAATTACCTCATCAACTATAGTTTTTTCTTGATAAATATTACCGTAATAAACTGTATGGGATTTAATCTTTTTAGGATTAAATTTTCCTTTCGGAGGGCTAAAAAAATTTTTTAAAATTGTACAGCTTTGCGGACCCGCCATCCTTACAATTCCAAGAGCGGATATTCCAGGGGGGGTAGCTATAGCAACAATTGTATCGTTTTTCATTTTACCTATTGGACACCAATCCGGTTAATTCCCGGAGCTATTTAAAAAAATAGACTAGAACCTAATTCAGCTTGCCTCTTTTATTACAATTCGGCGGGAGGAACCTTTGCCTTTACTTTCACTGACCACACCGTCAATGTTTTTAACTTTTTTATGAATTATTTTTCGGATGCTGGAATTCATTGGTTTAAGTTCTCTGGTTTTGCCGTCTTTTTTAACCTTTTCTATGGTTTTACCAAGTTTTTTAAACAGTTTTGTATTCTTCTCGGATTTATAATTTTCTATATCTATATTAACATCAACCCGGGTTGCGGGATCTCGCTTTAACATTAAATTTACAATGTACTGAAAATCAGCCAGAGTTGAACCTTTCCGGCCTATCATTACACCGCTGCTCTGACTGTAAATATCAACTTTGATCTCATAATCACCCTTCCTGGCTTTTATTTTTGCCTGGGAGTCAATTTTATCAGTTATGATTTTTACCAGTCCGGATGTTTTATCAACCGCTTTGGTCCAGTTGATATCCGATTCATCTTTATCTTCTGCTTTGGGGATTAATTGAACCTTGGCAGGCTTTGAACCCATAAGGCCAAATAACCCGGCTTTTCCCCCATCCAGTATCTTAACCTCAACTTCTTCTTTTTCTAAATTTAACTTATTTAACCCCTGTTTAATGGCCGTTTCTACATTTTTACCTTTAAATTCTGTTTTTTCATTCATACAATTCACCTGCGTATTTAAATAATTCTCTCAATCTGTTTTTTTGCTAATGGTATACTGTACTATAAAAGTTAATAAACTATTCGTCAACCAGTAAAGTACAAGGCCCGCTGGAAATCTCATAAATAAAAACGTGAACGCCACCGGCATTATATAGGTTAAGTTCTTCTGGGGCCCACTCGTACCCCCGGTGACTCGCTGCTGTAGAAACATGGCTCCACCCATAAGCAAAGGCAAGGGCCCGGCAGAACCCAAAACCGGTATCTCGCTTACTAAGGGAACTGATTTAAACAGAACATCAGCGGCGGCTAGATCGTTTATCCATAAAAAAGAAGCAAATCTCAATTCCGCGGCCGTCCGGAGCATTGTAAACAAACTTATAAAAATAGGCATCTGTAAAAGCAACGGAAAACAGCCCCCCACAGGATTTACACTGTGCTTTTTATAAAGGTGCATCATTTCTTCATTCATCCTCTGAGGATCTTCCTTATATTTTTCACGGATTTTTTGCGTTTTTGGCTGGAGCTTTTTCATAGAGTTCATAGATTTAAAACTTTTTATTGTCAGCGGAAATATAAAAATCTGAAGCAAAAAAGTCATCATTATTATAGCTAGGCCGTAATTGCCTACCCATCCGTAAAAAGTTATTAAAACTCCCAGAAATATACGGCTTAAGAAACCAAATATTCCAAAAGCCAGCACTTTTTCCAGATCTTCATTAAAACTTCTTAATGTACTGTATTCCTTCAGTCCTATATAAAACTCCTGATTAAAAGAATATTCCTGGCCGGGTTCGAGAGTCTGGGTTTTAAGAAATTCAATTTCAGGATAGTTCACATCTTCCGGCGGGCCTGCGCATCCGCCACCTTCTTTTTTGGCATTTTCGGTGATTACTGAATTGAACTTTTGGTCCAGATTTAAAAACACGGTGATAAAGAACCGGTTCATAATTCCACCCCATTTTAAATTACCGGTTACCCTTTTATCGGTTAGATCATTTTCAACATCAGAGTTTTCTTTTAAGAACAGACGAGTATCCTCATAATTTTCTTTTTTCAGATCCTCGGCGGTCTCCATTCCATTGTACCAGCCCTGATTGAAATTAATTTCCTTTGAAGACTGACCACTATTTTCAATAAAATTATCAATTTTAATCAGATTATCTTCTATTTTATATTCCCTTATGATATTCAGTTTATCGGTAGTGTACCGGGCTGTAACGCTATTATCTCTCCGGTCGGCAGTTAGCTGCCAGTTTAGGGCATTACCTAATTTTAAGGGAGATGTTTTTGGATCTTCACTCCGAACTAAATTTATAAACTGACCATCTTTATCCTTAATTTTTACCTTGGACAGACCCGAATTATAAGAGTTAACTCCCAGAATAATATTATCAGTTATAATTTTTTTAACCTGGTAGTCAATTGGTTCGTCGGTAACTGTTTCTTCGAGCTCCCGCTCAGCTACTGCCCGGTCGGGGTGTTCTGTTGTCTCTTTGTCTACGGTTTCGGCCGGGCGATCTTTCGAGGGTTCAGTGCCCGGTTCCGGAGCCTGAATTTGTTGAAAAACCACCAGTATCAACATCGATATGGCTATAGCTATAATTAAACGTTTTTGTTCCATCTTTATTTCTCCTTAACCGGATCAAGTCCTCCGGGATTGAATGGGTTACACCTTACAATTCTATACAAACCGGTCACTGTTCCTGTAATCAAACCATTTTTTTGAAGGGATTTTATAAAGTATTCACTGCATGTAGGCGTAAACCTGCAGTGATCTCCGAATAGCGGAGAGATAGATTTTTGATATATTCTGATAAAAATCACGACACTTCCCGTAATTATATTTTTAATCTTTTTTATTAATTCTTCAGTATTTTGTTTTTTTTCCATAATTTTAACAGTATTTTTTTTGCTTTTTTATAACTGTAATTTGCTGCTCCGGGTTTATAATTTACTGCAATCCCAAAATTTTTCAAATTATCTTTTTCTATCCTAAATATTTCTCGGGTCCACCTTTTTAACTTATTCCTGGTTACACTGTTTCCCACTTTTTTAGAAATTATAATAGAAAGCCGGGGACAGGAATCCGGCCGGTAAAAAACCACTGTACTGTTAAATTTAGTACGTTTCCCTTTAGTTACTACCGTTGATGTGTCTTTTCCCAGCCGATTTTTTTTACCAAATTTTTGTCTCAAGTAATTACATCCTTTTTTACTTTTTATTTTATAGATTCATATAAGCTTTTAAATTATAGTCCTTTCAATTATCTTGTCAAGAATCTTGACTTAAAATGTATTTTTTCTTATTATAATTAAAGATTCTGACTTACAGGAAAAACTGGAAAAAATTTTAACTGAGTTATCTCCTATCCTGTATTTTAGCCAGTTGTTAACATTGTTAATAACTTGTGGAAAACATTTAACTATTAAATTTATATGATGCAATTAAAACTTAACACTATATGGGACACTACAACTGAAAAATTAAAATCAAAGTTTTCAAAAAAGACTGTTGATTTATGGTTCTCGCCAACAAAAATAGAATCCTATAAAGACAATATACTAACTTTAAAAGTACCCAATCAGTATTTTTTAAGATGGATGGAAAAAAACAAAAAAGATATTTTAAAAGTTCTCAGAACCAATAAAAATTTAAAGAATGCTAAAATTAATTTTGTTGTGGAACCGGATGATTTTTCCTACAAACCTCCGGCAAAGAATGATTTACCCGATCCGACTCATTTCCCGGAGAACGAAACTGCTTTTCCGGGATCGGATTTAAATCCCAGGTATACGTTTGACGCTTTTGTCGTAGGATCATCTAACCGATTTGCCCAGGCCACCGCTGAGGCGGTATCCAATAATCCGGGCACCCGTTACAATCCTTTATTTATATACAGTGACGTAGGGCTGGGGAAAACCCATTTGCTTCACGCCATCGGCCATCGAATAAAAAGTAACAATCCAAGAACAAAAGTACGTTATATAACCTGCGAAAAATTTATGCAGGAGATGGTAGACGGTATGCGGAAAAAAACTATGCCTGTTTTTAAGAAAAAATTTTTAAACGTTTCCATCTTGCTCATAGATGACATTCAGTTTCTTGAAAATAAGGAAAGAACTCAGGATGTATTTTTTCATATCTTTAACGAACTTTATGAATCTCAAAAACAGATTGTCATCACTTCGGATAAATCACCGGATAAAATAAAAACTCTTGAGGAAAGACTTTCTTCCAGATTTCAGTGGGGAGTAATTGCTGATATTCAGCCTCCGGATTTAGAAACTAGAATAGCAATTTTAAAATCCAAAGCAGAATGGGAAAATCTGGACGTACCCAACGATGTTATTCTTTTTCTGGCTACGAACATTAAAGACAACGTAAGAAAACTTGAGGGCGCGCTTATTAGAATTTACGCTCATTCTTCTTTAATGGGCAGTGAAGTTACCGTAGACAATACTAAAGAAATTTTAAAAGACATAATAGATAAAGATCAAAAAAATACTGAAGTCTCCACTGCTAAAATTCAAAAGATCGTTGCTGATTATTATCATGTGCAAATTGACGATTTAAAAAGTAAAAAAAGGCATAAAAAAATAGTTTTCCCCAGGCATCTGGCTATGTATTTAACCAGAAAACTGACGGATAAGTCCACTACCAGTATTGGAAATGAGTTCGGCGGCAGGGACCATACTACAGTAATGTACGCCTGCAATGTAATACAAGATAAAATAAACGAAGATCCTTATTTTCAAAATATTTTAGATAAGATTATTGAAAAAATTAAAGCGGTTTCTTAAGAGTGTTAAGAAAATATAAGTTTTTCACACAGGTTGTTAAACCTAAAAAACAGACAATAATAACAGGTTATTAACATAATTAACATAGTATTATTATGATAATTGTTAAAGAAGGTTACTTAATTATAATAAGGAGGATTAATAAAAATGAAACTTAATTTAAAAACAAAAAAATTTGTAGATTTACTCTCAACGGTATTACCGGCTGTATCCAGTAAAAGTAATTTGCCGTCATTGTCATTATTTCACATTACAGCAAAAGAGAACAACATTCAGGTGTACGGAACGGATCTGGACATAGGGATAGTCTCAAGTATGGATACGGATGTACAAAAAGAAGGAGTAGTCGCTTTACCGGCCAGACAACTTTTTGATATGACCAAGATGATTGATACAGAAAATTGTTTTATCAAAAAGATTACTGATAATGAATATGAATTGAGCGGAGAAGATAAAACCACTACTTACACTATAGCAGCAGGAAATGCAGAAGAATTTCCTTCAGTTCCTGATATAGAAAAAGTTAAAAAAACTGTCATAGATACTCAAATATTATGCGAAGGCATAGATAAAACAATTATTTCTGTATCTAAAGATGAATCCCGGTTTATACTTTGCGGAATATATTTTCAATGTATAAAAAATAAACTCAAGATGGTTTCTACTGATGGCAGAAAACTTTCTTATTATGAAGAAAAATTATCTAAGAAAGGGGATGAAATTCAGGCTATTATACCTACTAATGCCATAAACGTTTTAAGAAAAATAATTGATTCTGAAGAACAGGAAGTTAAAGTTAGTTTGAGTTCTTCTGAAAATAAAATTAGCATGCAGGTAGGTAATACTACAATATATTCCAGATTAATTGAAGGTGATTATCCGAATTACAATCAGGTTATTCCTGATAAACAGGATAAAAATATAGTTTTAAACACTAAAGAATTACTTTTAGCTACCAAAAAAATGCTGGCGGTAAAGTCCATGGGAACGGAACCTGTAAAATATAAATTTGGTAAAAATAAAGTAGTAATTTCCTTAAGTGCAACAGAAGGATCGGGTACCAGCAGCGTTCCGGTTAAATATAACGGAGAAGAAATAGAAATATCTTTTAATCCTGATTTTATAATAAACATATTAAAAGTTATTAACAGCAAAAAAATGAAACTCAGCTTAACTTCTCCGATAAATCCGGGAAAAATAACTCCTATATCAAAAAAAGAAAATTATATAGGTGTAATTATGCCTATGCGCCCGTCACAGTAATAAAAAATTGCGCATAAGTGAACTTTCCGTATACAATCATCGAAATTTCAGCAAAAAAAAATTAAATTTTGGTGATGAATTAAATTTAATAATCGGGAATAACGGTATGGGAAAGACAAATTTATTGGAAGCTGTCTTTTTGCTGGCCACCGGGACATCTCACCGGACCAATAAGATAAACGAACTGCTAAAATTAGATGAAAAAAACATGCGGGTTTCCGGAAAGATAGACAAAAGTTCTTTAAAAAACAATATAGATATAAAATATATAACCGGCAGCGGTTTTAAGGCAACTGTAAACGGCTCGGCAATTAAGCGAAAAAACTTAGTTAAAACTTTTTCGGCCATTTTGTTTTCGCCGGAAGATATTGAGGATGTCAAAAATTCACCGTCTCGGACCCGGAGAATAATAGATATAAGTTTATCTCGGATAAACGTTAATTACATTGATGATTTAATTAAATACAGGAAACTTATGAAAGAAAGAAATGCCTTGTTGAAAAAAGAAATCACCAGTTCAGGAAACGCCAAGAAAACTTTAAAAACCTATACAAAATTACTTTTACAGTCAGCAAAAAAAGTGGTTTTACAGCGTAAAGAATTTTTAACTGAGATAAATAATTTAATGAAAAAAGAAGCAAAAAATATGGCCTTTGACGAAGTTTATTCTATTAGTTACGATGAATCTGAATACCAGAAATCAAAAAGCGTACAAAAAGATATTGAATACGGACATACTACCTGGGGCCCTCACAGAGATAAATACAATTTTTACCTGGGAGATATAAATTTAAGAAGTTACGGTTCCCGTGGAGAAGTCCGGACAGCTGTATTTATTTACAGGTTGGCGGTATGGGAATTGCTTAAAAGGAAAAGAAATAGTTATCCTGTAATTCTGCTCGATGATATTTTTAGTGAATTAGATTATACCAGAAGTAGTAAAATAAAAGATAGAATTAAAGGTGTTCAGAGTATAATAACTTGTACGGAAATTCCCAAAGAAATAAACGATGGGGGGAAAATTATAAGACTGTGAGTTGGAAAAAGACGGAAAATATACTGGATAGTATTTTAAGAAAGAATAAGATATTTTTAAAAGATAAGATTACTGAAGCCTGGAATAATTGTCCGGAAAAAGATAAAGCGGATATTATGAAATTTCACCGCGGCGAACTTATTTTAAAGGCAAAAAATAGTGCTTATCTTCAGGAATTATCTATGAATAAAGGAAAAATAAAAAATTTAATGAACAAAAATTTAGATCCGAAGTGTAAAATAAAAAGAATTAACATAAGTTTAGGAGGAAAATATTAATGGCTAAAGATAACTATACTGCCGAGAGTATAAAAGTACTGGAGGGTTTAAAAGCGGTCCGGAAAAGACCGGCGATGTACATAGGTTCTACCGCTAAAGATGGGTTGCATCATCTTGTTTACGAAGTTGTGGACAACTGTATTGATGAAGTTCTTGCCGGTTACTGTGAGAATATTAACGTAGTAATTAAAAAAAGCGGTGAAGTTTCAGTAGTAGATGACGGTCGGGGTATTCCTGTAGATAAGCATGAAAAGTTTAATTTACCCGCTCTTCAGGTAATAATGACAAAGCTACATGCCGGCGGAAAATTTGATGATAAGGTTTACAAAGTTTCCGGTGGTCTTCATGGAGTGGGTGTTTCTGTGGTAAATGCTCTTTCCGAATGGCTGGAGGTCGAGGTTCATAAGAACGGAAAAATTTATTATCAGAAATATGAAAAAGGGGACCCTGCGGGAAAAATGATCGAAAAAGGGGAGACCGATGACCGGGGAACTCGGATAACTTTTAAAGCCGATACTGAAATATTTCAAGAAACAACTAATTTTAGTTTCGATACACTATCAAAAAGATTAAGAGAACTTGCTTTTCTCAATGCCGGCGCAAGTATAACTATTCTAGATGAACGTTCGGATAAGAGTCATAGTTTCAGATATAAGGGGGGCATTGTGTCATTTATAAAATATCTAAACAAGGATAAAGATCCTCTTCACAAGGAACCCATATATTTTGAAAAACAGGAAGATAAGATTCATCTGGAAGTGGCTATGGAGTACAATAACGGCTATTCACAAAATATTTTTTCATTTGCCAATAATATCAATACCAGGGAAGGTGGTACCCATATAAGCGGATTCAAATCTGCTCTTACCAGGGTACTGAATAAATATATTAAAGAAGAGCTGAAAGACGATTTAAAACTTTCCGGCAGAGATACCCGGGAAGGGATGACTGCGGTGATAAACGTTAAACTTCCCGAACCCCAGTTTGAGGGACAGACCAAAACCAAACTGGGTAATTCCGAAGTTAGGGGCATGGTAACTTCAGCGGTAAATGATAAATTAGGTATATTTTTAGAAGAAAATCCTAAGGTGGCAAAACAGATAATCCAGAAAGCAATTGCAGCGTCCCGTGCCCGGGAGGCCGCAAAAAAAGCCCGGGAACTGACCCGCCGTAAAAGTGCCCTGGATGTTTCCACTTTGCCCGGTAAACTGGCGGATTGTATTGAACGAGATCCGGATCTTTGTGAACTTTATCTTGTTGAGGGAGACAGCGCCGGTGGCTCGGCTAAATTGGGAAGAGACCGCAATTTTCAAGCAATTTTACCTTTAAAAGGAAAAATTTTAAATGTGGAAAAAGCCCGGTTGGACAGAATTTTAAGAAACGATGAAATCCGGTCAATAATAACTGCCCTGGGAAGCGGAGTGGAAGAGGATTTTGATATTCAAAAGCTTCGGTATAAAAAGATAATTTTAATGACCGACTCCGATGTTGACGGGGCTCATATAAGAACACTTTTACTGACTTTTTTCTACCGGCAGATGCATGAGCTTCTTACAGAGGGCAATGTATATATAGCTCAGCCCCCGCTGTACAGGGTAAAATTCAGAAAAAATTCTCAATATCTGCAGAAAGAAAAAGATTTGACCAAGTTTCTTTTAAACCGGGGAATTACAGATACAGTTATAGAAAAAAAAGATGATTCTGAATTTAAAATTAACGATGAACAGCAAATAAAAGAATTAATGCACCAGGCAAATAATTATAGAAATCTGCTTAACAGATTACGCAATAAAGGATTCACCGAAAAAGATGTTAAAATGGCTGATCCGGACAGGTTGCCACTTTACAAAGTAATTGAGCAAAAAGGTTCCGAAATCGTTATATTTACGGAAGAAGAATTAAAACATTACAAACAGGATTTTTTTAAAAATATCGATGAGGAAATAGTAACAGAAGAAGACGGTCTTAAAATAATAGATTTGTGGGAGTTTAAACCTCTGAAAAGTCTTTTGACCGGTTTCATTGAAAAAGATATATTTTTAAACCAGGAAATTTATATGGTGAGCTGGGGAAAGTCTGACCCCGATGAGGTCCTTGATTTCTACCAGGTGCTGGAAGCAATAAAAGAAAAGGGAAGTAAAGGAATAACAATACAAAGGTACAAGGGTTTAGGTGAAATGAATCCCAAGCAGTTATGGGAAACGACAATGGATCCTGAAAACAGAAAATTACTTAAGGTGACCCTTGATGACGCGGTGGCCGCTGACAGCATGTTTACCACGTTAATGGGCAGCAAAGTGGCTCCCCGCCGGGAATTTATTCAGTCCCACGCCCGTGAAGTAAGGAATCTTGATATTTAATTTTAAAAACAGTAAATAAAAATATAATTTAGGAGAAACATCAATGTCAGAAAACAATAATAAAAACAGTAATGAAAATATGGATGAAGAAAAATTAAAAATTTTACAGAACAGGGATAATCGTTTAGAAGAGATAAACATAGAAGATGAAATGAAGGATTCCTATATTGATTACGCTATGAGCGTAATTGTAGGAAGGGCCCTGCCGGATGTCCGGGATGGGTTAAAGCCAGTTCATCGACGGATTCTCTACGCCATGCACAGCATGAGTTTAAGATATAATAAATCCTATAAGAAATGCGCCCGGGTAGTCGGGGAAGTACTGGGAAAATTCCATCCGCACGGTGACCGGGCGGTGTACAACAGTATGGTAAGAATGGTTCAGGATTTTTCAATGAGACATCCTCTTTTAGATGGACAGGGTAACTATGGTTCCATTGACGGAGATAATGCCGCGGCCATGAGATATACAGAAATCCGAATGGCCAAAATTTCCGATCTAATGCTTCAGGATATTGAAAAAGATACCGTTGATTACAGTCCTAATTTTGACGGAAGTCTTACCGAACCTGATGTGTTGCCGTCAAATATCCCCAATTTACTGGTAAACGGTTCCAGCGGAATAGCGGTAGGTATGGCTACTAACATCCCTCCTCACAATCTTTCGGAAATTTCTTCAGGGCTGCTGGCTTTAATAGAAAACCCCGATATTGAAATAGTA
Organism: uncultured bacterium; assembly: GCA_964476445.1. Classification (GTDB taxonomy): domain Bacteria; phylum CG03; class SLGR01; order SLGR01; family JAGXOG01; genus CAYZAK01. The sequence continues at coordinate 14,001 of CAYZAK010000005.1, read as the reverse complement.
GAGTTGATGGATTACATCCCTGCTCCGGATTTTCCCACCGGAGCGATGATCTGCGGTCAGAAAGGAGTAAAAAAAGCTTACCGTACCGGGCGTGGTTCGGTAAAAATCAGAGCAAAGGTGGCCCGGGAAGATTTAAAGATGAATAAGACAGCCCTGGTAGTTAAGGAGATACCCTATCTTTCCAATAAATCCAGGATAATTGAACAGATAGCCAATTTGGTAAAAGACAAAAAAATAAAAGGAGTTACTGATTTAAGAGATGAAAGTAACAGGGACGGTATACGTATTATGATCGAGCTTTCCAGAAATGCCAATCCGGATGTGGTTTTAAATCAGCTTTACAACCATACCCGTCTGCAGGCAACTTTTGGAATAACTATGATCGCTTTAGTGGACAAGCAGCCAAGAGTACTTACTTTAAAGCAGATTTTAGAAAATTACCTTAAACACCGTAAGGTTATAATAAGGCGAAGTACAAAATACGATCTTAGAAAGGCCCAGGCCCGGGCTCATATAGTTGAAGGTTTAAGAATTGCGCTTAAAAATTTAGATGAAGTAATAAAAATAATTAAAAAAGCGGATGATCGTAAGGACGCTGAAAAAAAACTTATCTCCCAATTTAATTTAAGCAAAAAACAGAGCAAAGCTATATTGAACATGAGGTTGCACCGGCTTACCGGACTGGAAAGAGTAAACCTGGAAGAAGAGTATAAAAGCTTAATTAAGAAAATTGAAAAATGTAAAGCGATATTGAATAGCCCCCAAAGGGTTGAAAATATAATAAAAAAACAGATAAAAGAGATTAAAGAAGAGTTTGGAGAAGACCGAAACACAGAAATTACTGAAGATATTGATAATATTGACAAGTCTGATTTAATAAAAGAAGAAGATATGGTAGTTACCATGTCTAATGCCGGGTATGTAAAAAGGCTGCCTCTTTCCACCTATAAATCCCAGCGCCGCGGAGGTCGGGGAAAGAAAGGGATGGGCACCAAAAAAAACGATTTCTTGGAAGACATTTTTATAACCTCAACCCATTCGTATATGCTGTTTTTTACTGACCGTGGTAAAGTTTACTGGCTTAAAGTGTATGAACTGCCCAGGGCCTCCAGAAATGCCCGGGGAAAAGCTATAGTAAATTTATTAAAGCTGGATAAAGAGGAAAAAATAACGGCAATGATAGCGGTCAGAGATTTTGAAGAAGCCAAAGGGAAATATCTTACCATGGGAACCGAACAGGGAATAGTAAAAAAGAGTGCATTAAAAGACTATTCCCGGCCCCGAAAAGGTGGAATAATAGCCATTAAACTCGATGAAGGCAACCGGCTTATTTCCGTCAAACAGACAACCGGCGATGACAATATAATGTTGACCACAAAATACGGCAAAGCAATTAAGTTTTCTGAGCAGGATATAAGACCCCAGGGCCGGGCGACCAGGGGAGTAAAAGGCATAGACCTGGCCAAATATGATAAGGTTGTGGGCATGGAAGTGGTAGAAGAAGGAGATAGTTTGCTGACTTCCTGTGTAAACGGTTACGGCAAACGTACTCCGGTAGAAAATTACCGCTGTCAGCGCCGGGCTGGTAAAGGAGTAAAAAATATAAAAACTTCCAAAAGAAACGGAGATGTTGTTTCAGTTAAAAAAGTTGACGTTAAGGATGATATCGTGCTGGTGACAAAAAATGGTATTATTAACCGCCAGCAGGTAAGAGAGATAAGATCTATAGGGAGAAATACCCAGGGAGTAAGACTTTTAAAGCTGGATAACGATGATAAGCTTGTATCCGTAGCCAGGATTGCCAAAGAAGATATTGTAGATGACAGCTGATAAGGGTGCCGGTTTTAAAATAATAGAAACCACCGCCGATATCGGGCTGGCTATAAGAGGAAAAAATTTAGAGCAGTTATTTGAATCCGGCATAAAAGGGATGTCTAAAATAATTGGTGGGAACCGTGATCCAAAAAATGTAAAATTAACTGTAAAAAAGATTCAGCTTGAGATTAAGGATAATTACGAGGGACTACTTATAGATTTTTTAAATGAACTGGTATCTCTGGTAAATGAAACTCTCTGGTTACCGGTAACCGGCAGAGTGAAAATAGACCTTAACTGTTTAAAAGCTCAGCTATATGGCCGTCCGGTGGAACCCAAAAACATAGAAGTTCAAATAAAAGCGGCCACCTATCACAATATTAAGATTGAAAAACAGGAGGATTACAGGGCGAAGGTAATATTTGATGTTTAATAAAATTGACAATTATAAATATTTAATTAAAAAAACCGGCCGGATGAACACAGACGCTTTAATTTTTGCCGATTCAAAAATGCTGAAATTAATAAAGAAGGATAACGCTTACAGGCAGATTATAAACGTGGCTTGCCTGCCGGGCATTGTCGGAAAGGCTCTGGTTATGCCGGATATACATTACGGTTACGGTTTTCCCATCGGCGGAGTGGCTGCTTTTGATCTTGATAAAGGAATAATTTCGCCCGGGGGTATCGGGTATGATATAAATTGCGGGGTCCGGTTACTGGCCACCGATATTGAAAGCTCTGATATAGATTACCGGACAGCTGAAAAACTCTGCATAGCGTTATACAATAATATTCCGTCTGGAGTGGGAAGCAGCAGCGAAATAAAATTGACTCCCCAAGAGGTAAACCGGGTCTTAAAGCAGGGAGCCTCCTGGGCTGTGAAGAAAGGTTACGGAACTGAAGAAGATTTAAATTTTACCGAAGATGAAGGCTGCCTGCCCGGAGCTTTTCCGGAATATCTGTCTTCCCGTGCCGTAAAAAGGGGCAAAAATCAGCTTGGCACTCTTGGATCCGGCAACCATTTTCTGGAAATACAAGAAGTAACTGATATATACGATGCCGTGGCCGCTGAACGCTACGGAATAAAAGAAGGAATGCTGGTAATTATGATCCATACCGGCTCCCGGGGTCTTGGGTTTCAGGTCTGTGATGACTCCATAAAGATGATGCGGCGGGCGTCGGGGAAATACAATATAAATCTGGAAGATCCCCAGCTGGCCAGTGCGCCGTTTAGATCAAAAGAGGGCCAAAACTATTTTTCGGCCATGAAATGCGCGGCCAACTATGCTTGGGCCAACAGACAGTGTATAACCCATATGGTCCGTAAAATAACCTGTCGAATACTGTCTCCGAAAGTAAACATCAATCAGGTTTACGATGTATGTCATAATGTGGGAAAAGTTGAACGTCACGGCAACAAAAATTTGATAGTACACCGTAAAGGAGCAACTCGTTCTTTTGGGCCCGGCAGAGAAGAAGTGCCCAGTGAATACAGAAAAACAGGTCAACCGGTGATTGTTCCCGGGACTATGGGAACGGCATCTTATCTGATGAAGGGAACCAACCGGGCAATGAAATTAAGTTTTGGTTCAACCTGTCACGGAGCGGGTAGGGTCTGGTCGCGGACCCGGGCAAAAAAAGAGGTCAGAGGACATCAGGTAATTAAAGATTTAAAGTCAAAAAATATTTTTGTAATTGCCAACAAGACAAAGACGGCGGCCGAAGAATCGCCGGCCGCATATAAAGATATAGTGAATGTTGTGGGTATATGTCATAATTCTGGCCTTTCCGAAAAAGTAGCCAGAATGGAGCCTAAAGGAGTAGTAAAAGGATAATATGCTTAATATAGAAAAAATCAGAGAAGACGATGATAAAATAATTAAGGGTTTGTCTGTCCGCGGTTCGGATTTTAGCAGTGAAATATCTGAACTCAAGGACCTAGATGTCCGGTGGAGGGAGTTACTTCAAAAATCTCAGGCGATGAAGTCGGAAAAAAACGAGGTCTCCAAAAAAATAGGAAAATTAAAAAGGACCGGCAACGACGCAGAAGAAAAAATTTCCCGAATGAGGGAATTAACCGGTAAAATAAAAACCACGGAGGTTCAACTGCAAAAATTTAAAAACCGTATTGATCAGATATTGTTGAATTTACCTAATATACCGGATAAAGACATTCAAGAAAAAGATAGAGTGGTAAGAAAAGAAGGAAGTCCGAAAGATTATAATTTCAAACCCAGGCCGCACTGGGATATTGGCGAAATGCTGGATATCATAGATCTAAAAATTGCATCCAAGCTAAGCGGATCCCGTTTCCCCCTGCTTAAAAAATCCGGCGCCCTTCTGGAAAGAGCTCTTATAAACTTTATGCTTGATATTCATAAAAATAAATTCAACTACGAAGAGATTATGCCACCCTATCTAGTGAACGAAGAGATCATGGTCGGCACCGGGCAACTCCCCAAATTTATTGAGGATATGTACCAGACTAGACAGGACGGGATGTTTCTTATTCCCACCGCTGAAGTGCCCCTGGTAAACATAGTTAGGGATGAAATATTATCCAAACGGGACTTACCAAAAAAATATGTTGCCTACACCCCCTGCTTTAGGAGAGAAGCCGGTTCCTACGGAAAGGACACCCGGGGTCTTATTCGCAACCATCAGTTTAACAAAGTGGAGTTGGTTAACATTGTTCTGCCTTGTGATTCGGAAAAATTTCACAAGCAGTTGCTCAAAGAGTCCGAAGAAGTGCTTAAGCAGCTGGGCCTCACATATAGAATTTTAGAGCTGGGCACTGAAGAGATGGGATTTGCCGCCGCCCGGACCTTTGATATTGAAGTTTGGATGCCCGGGGAGAAAAAGTGGAGAGAGATCTCTTCCTGCTCGAATTGTCGTGATTTTCAGGCCCGGCGGATGATGGCCAGATACAGAAATGGTAAGGGAACGGAATTTTTACATACTCTAAATTCTTCCGGCGTGGCCGTGGGGCGTTTATTTGCCGCAGTTCTGGAAAATTTTCAAACCGAAGAATTAAATGTTACCATACCCGAGCCATTAAGAAAATATATGAATGGCCAAAAAATTATAAAAAAAGAAATTTTACCGGGCCGGTAAGTAAGTACCGCAGCGGCAAAAATTTGACAAAATAATAAATAGTATTAAATTACTAATAATTATATAGAATAAAACGGAGGGGTGGCTGAGTCTGGTTTATAGCGGCGGTCTTGAAAACCGTTGACCGTTTGCGCGGTCCGAGGGTTCGAATCCTTCCCCCTCCGCCAACAAACAAAGTGAAGTAAGGAGAGGAGCAAATGAACTTATTCATTTGCGTGAGGATGAGAAGGCCGGAGCGATGTTGAGTTTTAGTAAAGCGAAAGGCGAGAACCGCGAGGCCCGACCCGGAGGCAATTTCAGTCAGGAAATTGACCGAAGGGGAATCCTTCCCCTTCCGCCATTAAAGCAACAAAAAGTACCGGTATTTATTTTGTGTCAAAGTACCGGATATTGATATTTTAAATTGTAAATTCATACCCATATTTTAAGGGCCGCAACAAATTTTTAAAATAATAACAGCGAATTTTGGAATTATATTAATCAAATTTTTAGATATAGCTGAAAAAGGAGTTAAATATTAGATATGTATAAATTTTCATTTAAACAATTTAAGGAAAGATCGCTAAAAAAACAGGAAGGCGAGAAAGTATTTTACCAGGCAGTAAAGGAAGTTTTAGATACAATTAAGCCCGTCTTGGAAAGACACCCCCAATTTAGAAAAGCTAAAATAGTTGAGAGAATTGTTATTCCCGACAGAACTATTATGTTTCGGGTACCATGGGTAGATGATAACGAGGAAGTCCAGGTAAACAAAGGATATCGGGTTCAGTTTAACAACGCCATAGGTCCGTATAAAGGTGGGCTCCGGTTTCATCAGTCGGTAAATCTGGGAATAATCAAGTTTTTGGGCTTTGAACAGATTTTTAAAAACTCCTTAACTTCCCTGCCGATGGGTGGCGGAAAAGGTGGCGCGGATTTTGATCCCAAAGGTCGTTCCGATATTGAAATCATGCGGTTTTGCCACGCATTCATAAGAGAGTTGTTCCGGCATATAGGTTCGGATATTGACGTCCCTGCCGGGGATATCGGCGTAGGTTCTCAGGAAATTGGATATATGTTTGGGTACTATAAAAAATTAGTTAATGAGTACACCGGAGTGTTAACCGGAAAGGGAATTGAATACGGGGGAAGTTATATTCGACCGGAAGCGACCGGTTATGGTCTGGTATATTTTGTTCAGGAAATGCTGGCTACCAAAGGAATAGATATAAAGGATAAGATAGTAGCTATAAGCGGTGCGGGAAATGTTGCCCAGCATGCCGCGGAAAAAATAAATCAGTTAGGGGGAAAGGTTATTACCTTATGCGATTCCGACTCCACGGTTGTGGATGAGAAGGGAATTGACGAAGAAAAAATGAGTTATGTAAAAGAATTAAAAAACGTTAAGAAGGGGCGTATAGAGGAGTATGCCGATCAATATTCGACAATGTGTATTATGGGAGCCAATGTATGGGAGGCTATCAGAAAAGAAGGAATAAAAGTTGATATCGCTCTGCCCTGTGCCACTCAGAACGAATTAGATGGAGAATCTGCCCAAGCCCTGGTTGATAACGGTTGTTTATGTGTTGCCGAGGGGGCAAATATGCCCTCCACCCTGGAGGCCATTGAAATATTTAATAATAACGATATTCTTTTTGGTCCGGGAAAAGCGGCCAATGCCGGCGGTGTGGCCGTCTCCGGCCTGGAGATGTCCCAAAATAAGATAGGCACCTCATGGTCTAAAAAGGAAGTTGATAGACAGTTACAGGAGATTATGCAAAATATTCACCGTGATTCTCTGGAAGCGGCCCAGTCTTACGGTCGGGGAAACAACTATCTTATAGGGGCTAATATAGCAGGATTTACCAAGGTGGCCAGAGCCATGGTGGCCCAGGGGGTAGTTTAAGACCGATATGCTTAGGATTGGGGCATTGATTTTGCAGCTAATATTTTGTCAACTATAAAAAAATATATATAATTAAATACTTAATCATCCGGAGAGGTACCCAAGTGGATGAAGGGGGCGGTTTGCTAAACCGCTAGCAGGCTCTACAATGGCCTGGCCCGGGTTCAAATCCCGGCCTCTCCGCCACTTTTAATAATCTGCCGGGGGATGTAGCTCAGCCGGGAGAGCGCGGCGTTCGCAACGCCGAGGTCAGGGGTTCGATCCCCCTCATCTCCACCAGTTTTAGTTTTAGGTAATATTTACAGAAGAGAAAAAACGGAGAACAGTTTACCATATGTCTTATTTAGTACTTGCCAGAAAATACAGGCCCCAAAAATTCAGTGAAGTTATAGGGCAAAAGCATATAACCCGCACTCTTAAAAATGCGATCAGAATGGATAAGATTTCTCATTCCTATCTTTTTACAGGACCCCGGGGCATAGGAAAAACTACCAGTGCCCGGATACTGGCTAAAGCCGTAAATTGTAAAAATCCCCAGGCTCAAGAACCCTGTAACGAGTGTATCCCCTGCCGGGAAATAACCCGTGGGGAATCAGTTGATATCATTGAAATAGATGCCGCTTCCAACCGTGGAATTGGGGAGATAAGGGAGCTGAGGGAGAACGTAAAATTCGCTCCATCCTCGACCAAGTACAAATTTTATATTATAGATGAAGTTCATATGCTTACCAAGGAGGCTTTTAACGCTTTATTAAAGACTCTTGAGGAGCCTCCGGATCATGTCATTTTTGTAATGGCTACTACTGAACCCGACAAAGTATTGGATACTATAGTTTCAAGATGTCAGACTTTTAATTTTAGGTTGCTTTCGGAAAAGGAGATCAAAGAAGCTCTTCAAAATATAGCTTCAAAAGAGGGCGCGGAATATGAAGAAGAAGGGTTATGGCAGATCGCCCGGGCCGCAAAAGGTAGTATGAGAGATGCCCAGAGTATAATGGACCAGGTTCTTTCGTTTGCCGGCGGAAATATTCCCTCGGACGAGGTGGCTGATATACTGGGCTTGATACCCAGAGAATTTCTTTTTTCTTACACCCGGCACATAAAAACCAAAAATATAAAGGCTGCTCTTGAACTGACCGGTAAGCTCTTACAGGAGGGTTATAATTTAAACCGTCTTTTTAACGATTTGTTCAGACATTTTAGAAATTTGATGTTTGCCAAAGTATTCGATGATACTACAGAATTTATGGGTTTTGATAAAGAATATTCCACACGCCTGGCAGCTGAAGCAGTTAAATTTTCAAAAGAGGAATTAACCTGGGTAACTGAATTTATGAACAATAATGCCCGCAGGTTAAAATATTCTGATAATCCTCATATAGTTATGGATACCGTAATTTTTAAGCTTTGCCAGGAGTATGTAAGTTTTGAGGATATAGTTAGCTTTATGGATAAGGAAGAGAATACAAAGCCCCGGTTAAATAAAGAAGGGGGCCCCTCCAAAGAAAAAAATTTTCCGAGGACGGTTTCTGAACAAAAACCCTCTTCACCTGAATCCAGTAAAAAAATTCCCCCGAAACAGATCAAAAAGCCTGCAAAATCGGGAAAGTGGAGTAAAATTTTATCCTTAATAAAACGTCAATCTCAGCCCCTGTTTCATACATTGAAAAAAGCGGAAGCCGGGCTTAAAAAAGATAAGAAAAAAATTATTATAAGATATAAGAGTCCTCTTGAGTTAAGCGAGGATAAAAAAAATATTCTTAAAAATTCGGTGGAAAAAATTATGGGAGCCGAATATACTGTTGATGTTCATAGGTCAAAAGAAATTTTTAACAAAAGAAATCAATCAGGTAAGAACATTTCAAAAAAAAAGAAAAACAATAGGATTAATCCTGCTCAAATAGAACAGGATGAACCTGTGGTAGGTAAGATAGTTGATATATTTAACGGAAAAATAGAAAAGGAGTAAATACTATGGGAATGATGGATTTTATGAAACAGGCCGGTAAGCTAAAAAAGATGCAGAGAGATATAGATAAGACTAAAATAGATGTGGATACCAAGGGTATCTCCATAACTATAACCGGCGGCGGAAAAGTAAAAAAGGTAAGTATGTCCGAAGAACTTTATAATTCAGGACGTCGTTCTGTAGAAAAAGAGATCAATGAAGCAGTGACCCAATGTTTTAAAAAACAGCAGGACGTTCAAAAAACCAAGGCCAAGGAAGTTATGGGAGGGATGAATTTACCGGGAATGTAATTTCAGAACATGTACAACTACCCCAGTTCTGTAGAAAAACTTGTAAATAATCTGTCCCGTTTGCCCGGCGTTGGTCCCAAGACGGCTCAGAGGCTGGCCTTTTACATACTCAAGGAACCGGTTCGAGATGCCGAAGAACTGGCGGAAGCTATTAACGAAGCCCGGCAGAATATTTCACCGTGTCAGCAATGTGGCAATTACACCGATCGCAAGATCTGTAATATATGTGATAATCAGGACCGGTCAGGCACGGCGATCTGTGTAGTGGAAAATCCCCAGGATGTTGTGGCCATGGAATCGACCGGTGAATACCGGGGTCTTTACCATGTTATAATGGGCTCTCTGTCCCCTCTTGACGGAGTGGAGCCTGAGGACTTAAGAATATCCCAGCTTCTTAATAGGATAGCGAAAAATGACGAAATTAAAGAGGTTATTCTGGCTACTGATCCGGATGTTGAAGGAGAGGCTACCGCAGAGTACATAAAAGAAGAGTTAAAAGATTACAATGTTAAGGTAACTCACCTGGCTTTAGGGATACCCATGGGCGGAAATTTAGAGTACGCTGACGGTGTTACTCTGGGAAAAGCTCTGGAGGGTAGAAGAGAATTTTGACATAAATCAATAATTTAGTAAAATTAAATACTAATTATGAGCAAAAAAATTACAGAAATAAGATTTCACGGCCGTGGCGGCCAGGGAGCCAAGACTGCATGTCTTTTATTGGCCGAGTCTGCTATGGAAGCAGATAAATTTATTCAGGCTTTTCCTGAATACGGACCGGAGAGAACCGGTGCTCCAATTAAAGCTTATACCCGTATAAGCGACAGTGAGATAAGGATTCATTCCGGGGTTGAAAACCCGGAGACCGTAGTGGTAATAGACCCCACGCTTTTAGACACGGAAGATGTAATGAATGGCCTGATAAAAGACGGTTCTATTGTTATAAATTCCAAACAGCCAGTTTCTAAAATAAAGAAAAGCCTTAATTCCTTGGATAGCCAAAAAATTTATACGGTGGATGCTACTAAGATAGCATTAGATACTTTAAAACGCCCTAAAACAAATGTTCCGATGCTAGGTGCACTGGTAAAGGTAACCGGGATTGTAGAACTTGATGTTTTAAAACAAAAAATTGCAAATCATTTCAAAGAAAAACTTTCCACCAAAGCGGTGGAGGCAAATTTAGAAGGAATTCAAAGAGCATACCAAGAGGTAGGATCAGACTGATATGACTGAGCAAAACGGTTGGAAAGATATACCTAAAGGTGGTAAAATAACTCAGGCCGGCAATTCCCGGGAATACAAAACCGGCGATTGGAAAACTTTTAAACCGGTGGTTGACCGGGATGAATGTATTGATTGTCTTTTTTGTTGGATATACTGCCCGGATATGGCTATTGAGACCAAAGACGGCGGTTCACTGGGCAAGGTAGATTTAGACTATTGCAAGGGCTGTGGAATTTGTGCAGAAGTATGCCCGAAAAAGTGTATTAAAATGGTAAAGGAAGAAAGATGACAAAAACCAAAGCGTTAACCGGTGCGTATGCAGCTTCAGAAGCAATGAAGCAGATCAACCCCGATGTGATAGCCGCTTATCCTATAACCCCCCAGACCCCGGTAGTAATGAAATTTTCAGAATTTGTCGCTGATGGTTTAGTTGATACAGAATTTGTGCCCGTAGAATCCGAGCATTCGGCAATGTCAGCGTGTGTAGGAGCGTCCGCATCCGGAGCCCGTGCGATGACCGCTACTGCAGCAAATGGTCTGGCCCTTATGTGGGAAATTGTCTACATTGCTGCTTCAACAAGGCTTCCCATAGTGATGCCAGTGGTAAATAGAGCGCTTTCGGGTCCCATAAATATCCATTGTGACCATTCTGACAGCATGGGTGCCAGGGATTCTGGCTGGATACAGATTTACTGTGAAAACGCCCAGGAAGTTTATGATAATGTAATTGCTGCTGTCCAAATAGCTGAAGATAAAGATGTACTTCTTCCGGTTATGGTAATGCAGGATGGATTTATAACCAGCCACTCAATGGAAGGGGTAAAAATAAACGAGGATAAAATTGTAAAAGATTTCGTGGGGGAATATATAGCAGAAAAACCGCTTTTAAACGTTGACGATCCGGTAACCTACGGTCCACTGGATTTATTTGACTACTATTTTGAGCATAAAAGACAACAATCTGAAGCTATGACTAAAGTTCCGGATGTAGTGGATAGGGTATACAAAGAATATGAAAAGTTATCCGGAAGAAAATATAAAAAAGTTGAAACATATAAAGCCAATGATGCCGATATTGTGGTGGTGGCTTTGAACTCCACCGTGGGTACTGCAAAAGACGTGATTGATGATTTAAGGGAACAGGGGACAAAAGCCGGGTTGGTTTTTCCCCGGTTGTTCAGACCGTTTCCCGCTGAAGAAATAGCTAAAGTTTTAAAAGATAAGGCGGCAGTTGCTATTCTGGATAGATCAGAAAGTTTTTCCAATCAGGGGGGCCCTCTCTTTGTAGAAATTCGGTCTGCGTTATTTGAAGAGTCTAGGAAACCTTTGATTAAAGATTATATATACGGTCTGGGAGGCCGGGAAATTAATCCTGGACATATAAATAAAGTTTTTAATGACTTAAAAGAGATAAAAGAGGCCGGGAAAGTAAAGAAGAAAGTTAGCTATCTGGGGGTAAGGTAAATGAAATATATCGCTGGTTTATTGCTTTTTGTTATGATAGCCGCCACCGGGTGCGGTATTATAGGTGGAGACAAACTTAATGAGGACCAATTTGTAGATATTATGGCCCATCAACAATTTTATTTTCAATATTATATGAGAAGGTTTGGGGATAGAGATATGGCAAGAGAAGAATACGAATTATCAATGGATCGGCTTTTGGATCGCTACGGTGTAACTATGGATGATGTGGAAAAGCATGCCGATAATAACCGTGCTATTCTTAGATCCCATGAATTTCAGGAAGAAGTTGCCAAGAGAATGCAAGAGTTAGAAAGGCAAGCTCGATGAGCGTATCAATTAAAGAATTACCCGAATGTCCCCAGCGTCTGTGTGCCGGACACCGTTTGTGTGCAGGATGCGGCGCTCCAATTGTTGCTAAAATGGTAATGATGGGAACCAAAGATCCGGTTGTTGTATCAAATGCCACCGGTTGTTTAGAAGTGGCCACTACCATCTATCCTTATACCTCCTGGGATACTCCCTGGATACACAACGCTTTTGAAAATTCGGCGGCTACTATATCCGGTGCTGAGACCGCCTACCGGGCCTTAAAGAAAAAAGGCAAGATAGATAAAGATGTAAAATTTTTGGCTTTTGGAGGTGACGGCGGCACCTACGACATAGGATTGCAGTCTTTATCCGGCGCTTTAGAACGGGGCCATGATTTTGTATATGTCTGTTACAACAACGAAGCTTACATGAACACCGGAATTCAGCGTTCCAGTGCAACAACTAAGGGAGCTTCCACAACCACCTCCCCAGCCGGTAATGTAATACCTGGAAAATCACAGTTTGCAAAAGATTTAACCGGCATAGTAGCGGCACACGGCATTCCGTATGTTGCTCAGGGGGCAATTTCTAACTGGAAAGATCTCATTGAAAAAGCGAGAAAGGCCTTTGCCGTTGAGGGGCCGGCTTTCTTAAATATTATGTCCCCGTGTCCTCCGGGCTGGAAGCATAAAACTGAGAAAACGGTGGAAATTGCAGAATTAGCCGTATCTTCAAAGATATGGCCTCTCTACGAAGTTGAAAACGGTGTCTGGAAAATATCTAAGACGCCCCGTAAACAAAAACCGGTCAAAGACTGGCTGGACATGCAGGGAAGGTTCAGGCACTTGAAACGAGAAGAAAATAAACATATAATTAATGAAATTCAGGAATGGGTTGATGATAACTGGAAACGCCTGGAAAATATGCAAGAAGCCACTTCTAAAGAAGAATAGAAAACAAAATTTTTAAATATTAGTTCCCCGGTAGCTCAGTTGGCAGAGCAATCGGCTGTTAACCGATTTGTCGTTGGTTCGAGTCCAACCCGGGGAGCCAACCATTTTTCTACTTATTTTGTGTATGGTTTTTAGAGTATTTTATTTTTACGGTAAGGGATGTGTAGGTATTTTTTTAAGTGGGTCAAAATAACCTTTTATACAATTGGGATTCCTAACGCATATTTGAATATGATTTTTTTCCTTAAAACCAGATCCTTCATATAGTTCAGCGCCTTCAAAAAAGACACCACGAACTGTATCAAATTCTGGAAGTTCATTTTCGTCTCTTATTGAATGAAGTGTTTCTATTACAGCGCAATCTAAGTTTCTTTTAAGTGGAACACCTTTTTCTATAATTTTATTTTCAGCCATAGTTGCTTCCCCTACTTCGCATATTTTTTTATAGGCTTCATATGCATTTTTTAATAAGTCAATAAGTTTTGAATCCAAAAGATTAAAACATTTAGTCATATCAATGAAGGCACCAATAGAAGCTGGTTTTTCAATTTTAGAATTATATTTTTTTGGGTTTTGTGCTATATTTTCAGCGTATTTTAGAGCCCTTTTTGGATTGTTTTCCCAAAAGTAAATACCATTTCCAAGCCAATCATATTCATTTTTACTTGGCTTTAACCGAGATTTACCATTAATAACACTATTTTTTGTTTCTTTGTCACATCCGTGGAAACCTACCGCAAAAGTAGGTAGATAGGAATACATAGGAAACTTATTTTACTACTTTTCTAAGATTTCCTTTTTTTGTATATAGACCTGTTTTATGAAGGAAATTTATTGCAGACTTCACTTGTCAATAAATTAAGTAGTTAATATCAAATTTAGTTATAAGAAAAGACTTTTATTATTAGCTTAGTTAACGAAAATTACGAACTCTGTTCATTGATTAATATTATTTTGATCTATCTCAGT
>CAYZAK010000004.1:0-65520 GCA_964476445.1 uncultured bacterium | reverse complement strand
GTATCTATTTTCTCTCCAAAATGTTCGGGTATGACAAAATAATTATCAACAATAGAGTCCACAAGGGCGTATACGAGGTAATCCGCTCCCATTTTTCTTATGCGGCCCTTGCCGTTGCGGATCCTGTTTCTTACCGGGTTAAACACGTCCCCTTTTCTTTCCTGGAAAGTGATCACATATTTTTTTCCTACAATTAAACTGATCTGTTCGAATTTAATTTCATCACCGCTGCCTTCCATATAAATCATTTTAAGGGCAATATATAGATAGTCTCCGTAATCGTCTATCTTAGCCCTCTGGTCCCGGTTTAAAATATCCTCCTGGAGCAATGGGTGGAGGTTGAAAAGCCGGCCCGCCTTTTCAATAAAGGAAGTATCGTGAATGCCGTTAATTATTGATCCAGGTGACCGAGTTCCTGCCCGCAGAATCCGTCCCTTCCTCGATGCGGGTCAGCTCTTTTTCCGTAACCTCCGAAGGGGTGTAATCAATCATTTCAATTGTTACAGGCCCTTCAGCTTCTACGCCGGAACTGATAAGAGTTCCCGGAGCCATACCTGCTCTCTCGGAAATTCTGGTAGACTTATGTTTCATTTTAATCTTACCTCCCGGTTATGTGATTCTAAAAAACAAACAGTTTAATTATATTTTATCTGATGCTGGTTATAAGTCAATAAAGGATTACCGGAAATCACAGGAGAAGATTTTGAGTTTAGTTTCTATTTTCAGTCATTCCCAGGGTAGTAGAGAGAAGGTTGGCTGCCGGAGGAGGATTCGAACCCCCACTAACGGCTCCAGAGGCCGCTGTCCTGCCCTTAGACCATCCGGCAGCTTTTAAAGTTAATGTATATTAATTAATTTTAGGAAATTATTCAAGTTTCCGCACTGTAAAATAAGCAAAAAAAAACGGCCCTTTTATTTAAAGGGCCGTAAAAACTTAATGTTTTATTTAATATTATTACTTTTTATTTCTTTTTTCTACCTCTTGCCATTTTGGCGCGTGCTACATCACCTTCTTTATCAACATAGTAAAGATACCCTGATTCTTTATCAACTCCAGTATCGGCCACTTTTTGAGGTTTTCCTTTTCCTTTACCCCCACGAGCCATTTTTACTTCAGAAATATCTCCGTCTTTATCCACAAAATAAAGATACCCACTCTTTTTGTCTACACCTGCTTTTGCTACTTTTTCTCCCATCTTTCCTCCTTAATTTAATAAATATAATTCAAAACTTATTCTTCAGTCAATATTTTTTTAACAAATTTTTTAATTTATGTCAATATCCCCTAACTATAATTCTTCTTTCCGGCTTAACGGTTTTTATTTTTATTAATAATTTTTTGGGTTATGGCGGTCACCGTACGATCGTTTTGTTCGGCACAACTATGGTCAAATTTTATTCCTATGCGGTAATTATCTTTGTGCTTTCTCTGCCACTTTACATATCCTACAAGAGAGGCTTCTTCTTTGTCCAGACTAAAATTTATTTTTACAAGTAATCCCGTAGTTAACCGCCGGGGCAGTTCAACCATAGCACCGTCGGCGCTGACGTTTTTTAAATTACCTTCACAGCTTGAGTAGGTAATATCCGGAGTTTCAATCCTTAACGGAATGCTGAATTTTACCCGGATAAATTTTCTTTTTTCCTTTCCCCTGTTTTTATTAGTTTCCACAGATTTTCACCGGTTGAATGACTCACCTCTTATTTTTTAGTATTTCTTTTTCTACCCTTTAAATATACTCTAAGTATGGATACCGCCGCGGGAGTAACTCCCGGTATCCTGGAAGACCGGGCCAAATTATCCGGTTTGACCCGGCTTAATTTTTCTATTTCTTCGTTAGACAGCCCCTCCACTTTCCGGTAATTTATATTTTCGGGCAATTTGCAGTTCTCGAGATCTTTTAACTTATCTATTTTATTCTGTTCTCTTTTTATATAACCTTCGTATTTTGTCTGGATATCCAGCTCCCGCCCCAATTTTCCGGGTATATTTTTTATTTTTTCGGAATAATTTTTAATATCCGACCAGTTTATTTTAGGATTTTTAAGTAATTCTTTTACAGATTTTACCCCGGAAAATTTAAATTTCCGGCCAAATTCGGATTCTGGATTAACTTTTATTTCTTCTGTAATTTTACGGGCTTTTTCTAAATATTCTTTAAAATTTTTAACTTTTTTGTAAAGTTTTTTTCCGGTGCTTCCCAGCTTAAAACCTTTTTTTGCCAATCTTAAATACGCATTGTCCTCCCTTAAACGAAGCCTGTATTCCACTCTGGAGGTAAACATACGGTAAGGCTCCCGAGTACCTTTGGTAATCAAATCATCTATTAAAACTCCTATGTAGGCCTGATGTCTTTTAAGCACAAAAGGATCGGCGCCTTTTATACTCAAAACAGCGTTTATACCGGCTATTAATCCCTGGGCCGCGGCCTCTTCATAACCGGTAGTCCCGTTAATCTGGCCGGCAAAATATAGATTTTTTACCCGTTTAGTTTCAAGAGTGGGTTTAAGTTCCCGAGGATCGACTACATCATGCTCTATACCGTACCCAAACCTTGCTATTTTTACGTTCTCAAGACCCGGAATTGTTCGAATAAACTTTTCCTGCACCTCCCGGGGTAAACTGGTTGAAATCCCGTTGGGATAGTACCAGTCCGTATCCAGTCCCTCCGGTTCAAGAAATATATGGTGGCTGTTCATATCTGGAAATTTTTCGATTTTATCCTCAACCGAGGGGCAATAACGAACTCCGGTACCCTCTATTTTTCCGGTCATCAGAGGGGATTTGTCAAATCCCTCTTTTATAATGGCATGGGTCTTTTTATTGGTGTGGGTTATATGGCATACTATCCTGTTCTTAAGTTTTTTATCCGTCAGTAGGGAAAAAGGATCTATAAATCCATCTCCTTCTTGCTCCTTTAAAAGGTCAAAGTTAATAGTCTTTCCTTCTAAGCGGGGACAGGTACCCGTTTTAAATCTCATAGTATTAAAGCCGGCCTGTTTTATGGAACCGGCCAAACCTTTTGAGGACGGTTCGTTAATCCGCCCGCCGGAAAAATTTTCCATTCCCACATGCATCATACCGTTTAAAAAAGTTCCCGGAGTAACTACAATTTTTTCTCCGTATATCTTTTTTCCTAAATTTGTACGAATGCCCACCGCTTTCTTTTTTTTAAATATTATTTCTTGAGCACCGGCCTCAATTATATCCAGATTTTCAAGGGAGGTTAAGGTGGTGTAAATATACTTTTTGTATCTGTCTCTGTCTTCCTGGGCCCGGGAAGATTGAACCGCTGGTCCCTTAGAAGTATTTAACTTTTTATAATGTATAAGCCCATAGTCGGCCGCTCGGGCCATTATTCCACCCAGAGCATCGATTTCCCTTACCAGCTGACCTTTTCCCACTCCCCCTATAGCCGGATTACAGGACATCATTCCCAAGTTATCTTTTTCAAAAGTTACCAGGGCAGTGGTACAGCCCATGCGAGCCCCTATGTAAGCCGCCTCTGTTCCGCCGTGACCGCCGCCGACTACTATAATCTGATATTTACCTGGCGTCTCTTTCAACATAACTGTATTTTTTACCCTGCCACAAACCGTCCTTTTCAAGCTTGATGTCTAAGGCTTTAAGTAACTCATTTCTATTATTTATCCACTCCGGAGCAACCAGATACTCAGGAGAGCAGGAGGCAGTAACTCTCTGTATTACCGTATCCGGATGAAGCAGGGATAGAACCCGGGAAATAATTTCTATATATTCATACTGTGAGAGAGGTGAAAATTTTCCCTCGTCATATAGTTTTTCAAGGGGGGTATCCTTTACTACGTACAGAGGATGTATTTTGACCCCTTCAAGTTTTAAACGGGCTAATTCCCTGGCTGTTTCCAGCATATTTTCTTTTGTCTCCCCGGGAAGTCCCAGTATTATATGGGCGCAGATTTTAAATTTATCATAATGGCGGGTAAGCTCCACCGCCTGGATAAAATTCTGGTAAGAATGGTTACGGTTAATCTCATTTAAAGTTTTATTGTGTATACTCTGTAGGCCGTATTCCATCCATATCTCGTAATTCCCGGAATATTCATCTATAACATCAAGAATGGCGGCATTGACATAATCCGGTCTTGTACCTATTGATATCCCAACTACCCTTTCAAATTTTTTAATAACATCCAGCTTCTCTCTTAAAATATCAGGTTTGGTATAGGTATTAGTCCGGGCCTGAAAATATACTATAAACTTTTTGGCACCGTAACGTTTTTCCATAAACGACATACCGGTCTTTATCTGTTCTTCAAGAGGTTTTCTATCCCTTTGAGTGTGGTAACTGAATGCTTTATTATCGCAGTATATACACCCGGTGTCGCTCTCCTTTCCGTCAAGATTGGGACAATCAAAACCCGCGTCAACACTTACTTTGTAAACCTTACCCCCAAACATGTGTTCTAAATACCTGGAGTAATTAAAATATCTTTTATCCTTTTTCATCTTTGCTCACCTTTATTTTATTTTTAAACCCGGAAGTTAGCTTTTTAACTCCCCAGTACCCTGCGCCTAAAGATAACATCCCGCCAATAAAACCGCCCCAGTTGCCCCAAAAAATATACCCCCCGGTAAATCCCGCTATTAGACATAAAGCGGGAACAAAATAAAGCCAGAATATTATTCTCCTCATAATATTACAGTCAAACTCAACGTTTACATTATCGTTTTTGTTAAAATTATTTTCTACAGAAACAGTAAGGCTTTTATTATCTTCAAGACAGAGTCCGCATTCTTCGCACCGGTCGGGATTTAAAATTTTTATCTCAATTTTCTGCTCAAAAACCCGGACTACCCTTCCTTTAACCGTTATCTTTGGAGAATTCATAAATACATCCGGGGGGACATTTTATCTTATCTGTATCCGCCTTTTGATTCTGTATTTTCACTCCGGCTAGATTATCTTCTACCTTAAACATTCCTTCCGGACCCTGTTTTTCACAGATTTTACATCCTATGCAACCCGAATCGCAAACAGTCCGGGTATTCTTACCGCTCTGTTTGCTGGAACAACCTACATAAACTATTCTATTCTTTTCCGGTTCAACTAACTCTATTATATTCCTGGGGCAGGCTTTAACGCAGAGACCGCAACCGGTACATTTTTTAAAATCTACTTTAGGTAAATTATTCTCATTTAAATAAATAGCGTCAAAAGGACACACTTCAACACAATCACCGTATCCGAAACACCCGTATTTACAGCTGAGACCGCCGGCGACTAAATCAGCAGCAACGCAACTTTTCGGGCCTTTGTACCGGGCATTGTATTTTCTGTCCCGGACACCGCATTTTACAACTGCTTTAAACTGCCCGCCGGCTTCAGACTCCAGGCCAAGTATTTTTCCTATTTTTTCAGCAGTCTTGTCGCCTCCTGGAATACACTCATTTATTTCTGCTTTACCCTCTACCACGGAAACAGCGTATTCGTGACATGAAGCGTAGCCGCATGCCCCGCAGTTAACTCCGGGTAAAACCCGAGAAACTTTTTTAATGTCGGGGGTTTCCGATACCTTAAGCTTTCCGTAGGATATTACCAGTATCACCCCCGCCGCCAGACCTATTATCCCAAAAACTAAAACGCTGTATAAGACTGTCATTTTCTAAGGAGTAATCATTCCCGTAAAACCCATAAAGGCCAGGGCCAGCAGGCCGGCGGTAATCAAAGTTACCGGAGCTCCTTTAAAAACATCGGGAACGGGAGCATATTTTAACTCTTCCCTAATTCCGGCCATTATGGTAATTACCAGGGTAAACCCCACCCCCGCACCAAAACCGAAAACCATGCTCTGTAAATAATTATAATCTCTTAACACCATAAATAAAGCCATACCCAGAATAGCGCAGTTTGTAGTTATTAGAGGAAGATATATACCCAGAGCCTTGTACAGTTTCTTAAAGTTTTTTCTTAAAAACATCTCCACAAACTGAACTAAAGAAGCTATTACAAGAATAAAAACCACGTATTCTAAAAAAGGAAGGTCCAGTCCCGTCTCGGGTGAAATTATATAGTAGTAAAGCGGCCAGGTTACCAGAGAAGTCATGGTCATGACAAAAGTTGTGGCCATACCTATGCCCAGCGACGAATCTATACGGTTGGATACCCCTAAAAAAGGACATATGCCCAGAAAATAGTAAAGTACAAAGTTGTTTACTAAGACCGCTGATATAAATATGGTTGCCAGATTCATTCCTAACATCTCCGTCTACGATTAATGTAGTTATAAAGAGCTGCCAGGAAACCCAGGGTTATAAAAGCCCCTGCCGGCAGAACCATAACCACCCACGGTCTAAAATTAGAGGGCATTATATTTATTCCCATCAGGCTGCCGGATCCCAAAATTTCCCGTATCGAACCCAGTACGGTAAGAAGCCAGGTAAACCCCAGCCCCATGCCCAGGGTATCGCTTATTGCCAGGGAAACGGGGTTCTTGGAAGTAAAAGCTTCCTGCCTGCCTAAGATAAGGCAGTTTACCACTATTAAGGGCACATACGGGCCTAAAGCTCTGGATATATCTGGAAAATAGGCTTTTAAAGTCATATCCACCACCGTGACAAAAGTAGCTATTACCACGGTAAACACAGGTATACGCACGTTATCGGGTATGGCGTTTCTAAACAGGGATATCACTATCCCCGAACTCACTACCACAAAAGTTGTAGCCGCCCCCATGGACAACCCGTTTATAGCCGAAGTGGTTACCGCCAGGGTGGGACACATGCCCAGCAACTGACATAAAACAGGGTTTTCTTCCCAGAGTCCTTTAATGAATTCTTTTAGCATCTTCTATGGCCTCGTTTATTATTCTCTGTACGGACTGAGAGGAGATTGTGGCTCCCGTTATGGCCTCCACTTCAATACCTTTTTGGCGGGGTATCTTTAAACCGTCAAACTGATTTAAAAATTCTTTTGAGGCAATTTTATTTCCCAGTCCGGGGGTTTCTACCGAATCCAATACCCGGACCCCGGTTATACTCCTCATATTGCTGGCTACACCTACTATAAGCTCTATCTCTCCCTGAAATCCCATACCTTCAGTTAACACAGCGTAACCGACTACATGATCTCCTTTTTTCCCTTTAAATGATTTTATATCTTCTCCCGACCCTTCATAACTGTCTATGCCGGGGATAACTTCGTAAACAGATTTCTCAATTCTCTTTTGTCGGTTCTGTTCAATTTTTTCCCTGGTCTCTGAGTACAGTAAACCCAAAATACCGGCCGAAATTAAACAGACCCCGGCTAGGATAAGAATCATATTGAAATTTGAATTTTTATTTTTCACAACTTGGTTTTGGCTATCTTAAAATTGTAAGTTAAAGAAATATCCGAAGGACATTTATACGTACAGCTACCGCACTCCATGCAATCCTCCAGCCCCGCCTCCTTTATCCTTTCATAATCCAGCCCCTCAAAGTATTTATTCAGCTCCTGGGGAACAAGCCCCATCGGGCATACATTTACACATTTACCGCACCTTATACATGGTTCACTTCCGATAGACCGGGCCCGGTTTATAAGAATGCCGGAAGTAGTTTTCTCTACCGGAACTTCCAAAGAATCCACCGGCGTACCCATCATCGGTCCTCCTGCAAAAAGTTCGAACCCACTATCTGACCTTTGAAAATCATAGTAGTCAATAATTTCACCAAAGGATACTCCCAGAGGAACCCTTACATTACCGGTTTTTACCATCCTGTTTCCGCTGACCGTAAGAACTCTCTCTATAAGAGGTTTTCCTTCGGCTATACTTTCGTACACGGCCATACAGGTCGCCGCGTTGTGAACTGAAACCCCCACATCATGGGGCAAACCCCCGGACGGCACTTCCCGGCCTGTTACTTTGCTTATCAGCATTTTTTCATAACCCTGGGGATAAACTTTTGGAACCACCTCCACCCGGATATTTTTATGACGGGCGACGAAACTTTTCATACTTTTTATGGCATCCTCTTTATCGGCCTCTATTCCTATTACACCTTCCCGGGCACCCACAGCCTGTCTTACATAGTCAAATCCCCGAACAATTTTCTTTGCTTCTTCATCCATAATTCTTTCATCGGCGGTAAGGTAGGGCTCACATTCGCAACCGTTTAAAAAAGAAGTTATCACTTCCACGGGGGGTTTCAATTTTACGTGAGCCGGAAAACCCGCTCCCCCCATACCTACTATTCCGGATTCTCTTATTCTTTCATAAATATTTTCCGGGGTAATATCCTCTACGGGTTCCATATAATCTTTTTTCTGGTCGCCGCTCTTTTTAATAGCTATCGCAGGGGATATTTGACCATCGAGCCGGGGATACGGACCTATATCTTTTACAATACCGGCAATAGGGGAGTGCAGCGCCGCCGAACAGCCTTCGGAAGCCTCAGCCACCATCGTTCCTTTTTTAACTTTATCTCCTTTATTTACCATCGCCCGAGACGGAGCGCCTATATGCTGGTCGAGATGAAGTAATACTTCACCGGGTACAGGAATCTTTTCTATCCTTTTAAACCGGGTGGAATGTTTTCGGCTTTTCAGCTTTAAACCTTTTTTCATATCAATCGAAAATTACTGTCTTTTTACGCTCTTTGTCTCCATAGACAAGCACTTTTCTGTCCAGATGCCAGTTCAACGCCCGGGAAAGGACCAGTTTTTCAAGATCTTCACCTTTTATTTTTAAATCCTTAACTGCATCTCTGTGGCTTATCCGGGTAACATCCTGTTCTATTATAGGGCCGTCATCCAGATCCCGGGTAACATAATGACTGGTCGCCCCTATTAATTTTACTCCCCGCCTGTGGGCTCTTTCGTAGGGTTTGGATCCCACAAAAGCAGGTAAAAATGAATGATGTATATTTATTATCCGGTTGGGATACTTATTTACAAACCTGGGCGATAGTATTTTCATATACCGGGCTAACACAACCGTATTGATTCCGTATTTATCCAGTAATCTTAACTGCTTTTCTTCGTAATCTTTTTCCCGGTCAGAATCCGTGGGTATATAATAAAAATCTATGCCGTACTTTTCGGATATCCTTCCCGCCTTTTTGTAATTGGATATTATAAGGGGAATAGTAGTATTGAACTGATTTGACTCGTAACGGTAAAGAAGTTCATACAGACAGTGAAGGTTTCTGGAGACAAAAATAGCCGTATTTTTAGTATTTTTTTTAAAATACAGTTCCCATTTCATATTATAATCTCCGGCCAGTTCAGAAAAACTCTGTTTAATACCTTTTTTATCCAGATTAAATCCATCCAGAGACCATTCTATCCGCATAAAAAATGTTTCCGGGCGGTGATCCACATGCTGATCTGAATGTTCAATATTCCCGTTGTTTTTATAAACAAAATCGGTAACCTTGGCAATTAATCCCCTCCGATCGGGACACGAAATTAGTAGTACTGCATTATTGTCCATAGGCTTAAGTATAATAATTTTTTAATTTACTTACAAGTAATTTTAATACCCCCAGCGCCCTAATGGACAAAATATTTTTTAATAGGGCGTATAATTAAAAATTAACTGATAAAGTAACCCGGTGGGTATCGCCTAAATCTCCAAAGGGAGCCATGGCGTAATCAAAATTCATATTCGATATGCTAAACCCCAGGCCGCCGGAAAAACCCACCATGGAAGAATCCAATGCCTGGGTATCGTAACCGTATTTATAGCCTCCCCTCAAAGCCAGCATATCCATAATCCAATACTCCGCTCCTATAGAAGCGTATAGCTGTTCATCTAAAATGTATTCGTTTATATCACATGCCAGAGTTAACCCGTCAACCGGTTTAAACGCCACTCCCGCTTTTATATTAAAGGGAAGGGGATCGGTTTTGGAATCAAATTTTACCCCCATACCTATATTCTGAAATACCAGGGCTAAAGAGAGTTTCTCGTTTACACTGTAAAAACCTCCTACATCAACCATGGCCGTAACAGAGTTCTTATCTTCAAGAGTCTGATAAATTACACCCAGTTTTGCGCCCAGATCCAGGCCGTCTAAAACAGACGGAAAAGGATTTTGCCGGGCATAGGCCAGGTTAAAAGCAGTATCCATGGACCCAAAAGTGGATTCCGGTGAACCGGTTCCGGTGGGATCATCGGTATCCACAAGCCCTCTGTGGGGAATATCTGTTACTCCCAGATACGTTATTCCCATTCCCCAGGAGGATGACCCTTCCGAGGGCATAACTCCGGCTATATTACCGTAGTTGATGGATTGAAAATATCTCAGGTAGGTTCCCGAAACCTGTCGGTTTTCCATTTGAGCTATTCCGGCGGGATTGTAAAACAATGTATTGGCATCGCTTACCACCGCTGAATAGGCTCCTCCCATTCCCACCGGGCGGGCTCCCGGGTCTATTTTTAAAAACTGCGCGCCAGTGGTTCCCAATCCGCCGTAAGACACCGGAACGGCTCCCAGCAGGGACGCTATACTCAAAATTATTAATTTTTTCATAAAATTATCCTCCTGTTTATCTTATTATGGCCATCTTAAGAGCATCGCTCATTACAGCGGCTCCGTCAACCCGGGGTATTGCAAGATATACCCCGCTGGCGCATTTATTGTTGCTATCGTTTCTTCCGTTCCATTCGGTGAAATATATGTAGCCTCCCTCCCGGGACGGTTCGTTTATGGTTCTTACCAACTCTCCGGCCACATTGTATATGTTAAACTCCACGTCGGCGTCCGTACCGTATTTTGACGGCAGATAATATTTTAACACCGTCCCCTCTACTGTCTGCTGGGCTCCGGTAAAAGAGGTCCCGTAATTTTCAAGAGTCACCTGTTTTTGTTTCAGATTAAAAGGATTGGGGAAATTATAGGCCCTGAACTTCTCCTCGATATATTCCTGAGGACCGGTCTGCTCTTCGGGTATCCCGTAGAAGACCGCGTATTCCCCGCCCTGGGAACCGGACTGAGCGGAATAAGTCATATCCGAGGCAAATGAGGCAGAATTTAGATCGGATACCTCTATTGCCGCAGTACCGTTTGTCTCATCAACCGATATTATACCTTCTACCACTTCCCATTCTCCGGCAGAATTTTTTCTCCTGATATTTATATTATCCGAATTATTGCCGGCATCACTAAAATCCGACCGGTTGAACTCAAGTTTAATTTTAAGAGGCTTTGTTATGGCTACGCTGTCCTCGGCTTCTAACTCTACAGTATAAACCTCGCTTATAAGGTTGCTTACCTGACTTACAAGACTTTCTTTTGAAAAGAGCAGGGAAGCAAAACCTCCAAGGGCCATTGCCTTTATCTCGGTCTCTTCTCCCGAAGACGAAAATGCAGAAACCGTTGCTTCTGCGGAACTTTCATCTATCTCAATAGCCCCGGCAGGAACTTCCACTACTGATACGTCATCTCCAGTATCATCTACTTCCACTGTGCCTCCCTCAGCCAGCAGGTCTTCCAGAAGTTTTATGTTCCGGGTTGGATACTTTTTTGCAAATTTAGAGGAATAGTTTTCAACTGTTACTCCGTTGGTATCTTCCCCTGTCACTCTTAACGTATATAAATTTTCGGGATCAAAATCACTGCCGTCAATAGTTGCCCTCCATCTTCTTGAGGAGGTTACAGTATTTAAATTTACATCTGTCCATTCCGCTGAACCAGCGCTTGAAAAGTTACCTTTGGTATATCTTACCAAAGGAGCACCGTTCATAGTTTTATTTGCATTAATTGTAAATACAAAAGACGAGCCGTCCAAACGGTAATTAACACTGAAATTAGGTTCAAGATTTCTTAAAAGAAAATTCGCTCCTGAAAAGGTACCGTCGGCTTTAAAATCAGCGGAATATTTCAGATGGCCGGGGACAACAAGCCACATACGGTAAGTATGGTCGGTAAGCAGGTTATTTATTAAATAATTTCCTTCTGAATCCGACGTATCCGAATAAATACCCACAAGTTCATCTGTTACCCGAGCCCCTGAATCATCGAGATAATGATACGCCACTATATCAGCACCTTCATAAGCTACTTTACTGGGAAGTCTACGGGATAGAACTTCTCCCCAGAATATTTCCGGCGCTTTTTTGAGTACCACTTCGTTTTCGTGAACACCGGTTTTATCAACCCTAACCTTGGTTGCTTTCCTTTCGTAACCATCTGCGTTTATAAAAAAGTAGTATAACCCCAGGGGAAGACGGTTTATTTCTATATTACCTTCGGTGTCAGATAGATAGTTCTGGTCAAAATTAGGTCCTTTTGCAGTAACCTTTACCCCGCTAATCGGCAGAGTGTTCGTATCCACAAACGTAGCGTATATTGAAGCTGTTCTTACTTCTCTTTTTTCCTCTCCTTCGGCTGCTCCATAGTCAAAATCTATATTAAGAGTTTTTTGGTCGTCGGCAGTTAAATCAACTTTTGCCGATACAGCAGGATAGTTCGGGCTGTAAAATACAGCGTTATAGGTATCCGGCCTCAAAAATCTAAACCTATAGGATGCATTATCAGAGGATAGAAGAACATTAAAATCTTCAAGTGCCTGAGCGTCATCTTCCCCTATTTGGTCAATAATAGCCTGAAACTCTTCACCAAAATCTTCGCTGGGTTTGGGTACCAGCGCCGAAAAGCCGGCCAGGCGGCCGTCGGTATCATCATAGAGCATCACAGAGGGCAGTAACTCAATTACTGCGTTTGGATTTGCCTTAATTGCAGGCAGATCTTCCTTAGTAATAATATGGTCTCCTGCAATATGTCCGGTAAGCTCGACGCTCCCCAGTTCCAAGTCCGGAATATTTATCTCCTGGACGGGGCCTTCCTGTTCGATATACTCTGCCAGGTCCTCGCTTACCGTCACTCCCCTCCGGCGGGAGAGAAAAAGCATATTCATATCGTCCTGATCGGTCTCGGGATCGTATTCTCTTATCGCCCCTCCGTAAAAATCAAACTCGCCCGGGGCAACCCTCTTTTCAAAGGTCTCGCCGGCGAAAAATTCATCGCTATCAGGGTTGTAGCCGAACCCTATGTCAAAAAACTCACTGCCGCCCATAAAGAAACTTTTCAAAGTTTTCGGGGTGAGTTGGGTATCTTTTTTAAGCGCGAAAAACCCTATCATACCCTCGCGCCTGACATCGCCGGTCTCCCAACATTCTTCCTCTTTGGAAAAATAATGAGTCGCCCCCGGAGTAAGATCTACGCTTATACCCTCGGGCTTTATGTTTATCCCTCTCTCAAGATTCAAGTTTATCCTGGCGGGCTCGGTTGAAGCCCTCACGGTAATCTCCCTTCTTGTATCGGCCCAGGGTACTTTACCGAGTTCCTCGTTTAATTTTTCTTTCGGTTCCACCCAGAGCCCGGTCCTGGTCTTGAGGTGGTACTCTCCGGGAAGAAGGCCGGTCAACAGGAAAGAGCCGTCATCGTGAACTTCCGCATCGTCCCAGGAATCCACCGTTATCCCGTCGGCTACTACCTCCATACCAAGCTCCACCTTGTAATCATTCGCATCATCCTCAATCAATTTGTATACAGGCCTAAAGTAATTGCCGTCGGGTTTTCTTACATATCCCCTTACCTGCCCGGCCGGGGCTACCGCCAGCTCGCCTATATCAAGAGTTGTCCTGTCACCGGTAAAATCTATATTGTCAAGCTGATCCCACTGGCCCATTTTAAGCGACTCGCCGTAGTAAAGCGACCTTATATTCATCCGGTATTTTTTGCCGGCCTCCACTGTTATTTCAAACGGAAAGTCCGTGCCCGTACCGGAAACCGTCTCAAATAAGCGCACCGGCATGTCCGGGTTCTGATAATCGTAGTTTAATTCAACTGTTTCCCCTTTTTCCGGTGCCTGCGTAGCATACCAGTATATCCGGCTTTTTCCGGTCTCCGGGTGTTCCCAGTCAACCCACGCAAAGTCTTCATGTGATAAAAGTTCAACACTATCCTCGCTCACCCGGCTGTGGGGAAGATCAACATATACAAGGTCTTCTTCTTCCGTGGCAGTACCGGAGTTTACTCCGTGTGTCGAAAATTCGTGTTCATAATTGTTTTCGCTGACAATTAAAGTCACCGGGCTCTCATCAACAATCTCATCTCCGGAAAGCAGTTTAACAAACCCGGTAATAGTAGCGGTTGAACTTTCCGTAAAATCCTTGGGAGGGATATTTACTTTAAGCCGGCCGTCTTCGTTGGTTTCCTGGACGGTAACATCCCCTCCTGTGGAGGTAAAGACGCTGAAAGTGCTGGACCATACCTTAATCCTTAAATCGTCGCTCCCCACACGCCTGTAGCTCCAGTCTACGATATCTTCGCGGCCGTTGGGGCCGTTGTTGTAAATAATTTCGTCCTGCGAAAAATCCGACCATATCTCCAGTATATAGTTTCCCCGGGGAAGTCCTCCTATATCGAAAGTCCCGTCTGACCTTATCCGGGAGTCCGCCCAGATAAACGGCTCTTCTTTAACCAAATTGGTTGTGCTCCCGTCAATACTCCAGGCCGTCCAGTCCCCGTGAACGTGAACGTGGCCGTCGGGAACAGGGGTACCGTCCAGCAGAAGCACTCCTTTTAGTTTCCCATCTGCCACATCAAGCGTGAAATTCTTTCTTGCAGGCAGGGTAGTTTCTTGAAAGTTAACGGGGACCGCGGTGCTGACCCCAACGCTGCCTTTTCTTGAAACATAGTAGTGAAAAGTCGCCGAGGGCGGTACGGTGTCGCCGTAAACCCGGTAAATCCCGTTTGAGTCCGTCCAGGAAGTAAAGGAATCCCAAACCAAGTTACCGTCGGCCGTAGTAGTGCCGTATTCAATCTTTACCTCGGCGTCGGGCAGGGCCTCGCCGCCCGGGCTTGTCACAACACCGCGGAAAATAAGGAGGTCGGCGGTTCCGGCGGAACTTTCCGTAGTATCAGGACTTTCCGCCTCCGTAGAAGTAAGATCCAGCGTCGGGCCGGCAACTGTTCCTGTTTCCGATGAGGTAATGCCCGAAATCGTACCGTCAATATGCGTATTCATAACCGGAGAAAAGCATCCCGCGCCATAGCCGTCGTCACCGAGATGGTTGGGCACATTGTAATAATAGATGGAATCGGTGTCGGCATCGGGCGCAAAGCCTGCCCCCATTGCCACATCCCCCGTGCGGCTGTCGTGTCCTATGCCGCCGAAGATAACTGTAGTTGTATCTACTGTGACCTCAGATTTAACTTTGCATATCCCGCTTAAATCCGTCATTTTCTGAAGCCCGACTGTAACTGTTTCCTCAGCCGTGGATGCGGCCCATTCAACCGGCTCGTAATCGGCTGAATTTACCCAGTCAAGAAAAGTCGGAGTCCAGCCGTGAGAAGAGGGTATTATTGCATATTGTTTTCCGTCATTGGGAACGGTAAATGAGGTTTCGCCGTTTTCTGCGGTATAGTCAATATAGGAATTTGCCAAATCTTCAAAATCAGCAAGTACCACCCGGGCACCCCTTACACTCTCCCCGTAACCGTCTTCAACCTTAACAGTTAAAGTTACATCCTCTGCAGCTGCCGCTATACCGGCAAAGTATATTAATAAGGCCGCAACAGTACAAAATATTCTTTTTTTCATATAAATTTTCCTCCGTAAATTTTATAAATTTTTATATTTATTTAGTATCATTATAATTTAATTCTAAATATATGTCTGTGATTTTAGTCACTTTTATTTTTAAAGTTTAATACTGCCAGTTTACTCCCAGACTGTAGTTGGTCGCAGTGTAGTTGTATTTATAAGCGGCCTCGTAATCCATGTTTGAGGATACCACCTGCCGGTTTAACCGGGCAAATGCGTATATATTATTCGATACCGGGTATCTGTAGGATAAGCCAAAATTATTGTAAAGCTGTTTTATATTATCTTCGGTATAGTCTCCATCCTCTTCACGTGCCAGTCGGTCATTGTACTTTCTTAAACTTATATACCAGTTTATGTTAAAACTGCTAATCTTATTTTCATCGCCCAGATACAAAGTTAACGAAGGAATAAAGGAAGTTGCAGAGTATGAATAAAAATTATCTATGTATTTCGGGGTGCGGGAATCATAAGAGTTCTGATTGGAACTTAAAAAAGTAGTTTTATTTTCCAGTCCCAGCACCGCTTTTTTGTAACGGTAATCCAAACCGGCGGTGAAAGTATGTACCAGATCACTTCTTAAAGTTTCAGAAAAGGACCCGGCTTTTTGAACTATTGTCTGGTCATCGTAGTTTCTTAAATCCACTCCATAAGAGTACGCGGCTGAAAGGTTACCGGTATAATTTTTTGCACCTTTAAGACGTACCATAATATTGGAATAGTTCAGGACATTTTCACCGGCATTTTCGGATATCTCGGTATAAGTATAGGTATCTATGGAAGTTTCAAAATCCTCCCGGGCTTCTGATACAAGACTGGAATAGTTGGGGAAATTCATACGGTAATAGTCTCCGGACAAAGATATATCATATCCAAAAATCTTCTTTTCTCCCTGTACTCCAAAAAGAATACGGTTATAGTTAAAAAGACCATCCGACCAATCCTCGTCTTTAGTCTCATTTATAAGAGATTTTCTGTAGCCGGTACGGACCCGGGTTTTAATATCCGAAAAAGAAGTTACATATATTAAATTTATTCCCCCATCTCCGGTCTGCCGGGTTAACGTATCCCCGCCCACAAGTTCTCTGACATCGCGGGTTCCCGAATAATTTAAACTTAAAATGGGAATCAAAGAAGTCTCCGGATTGAAATTGAGAGCAGGTGAAAAATATATACTGGCATTTCCCCCTAAAGAAGACGGATCTCCCTGTAAAAAATACTGGCCGCCGGATACCGAAATATCGGCCACCGGAGTATACTTAATCTCAGCTTCTACCCGGTTGTAAAGCCCAAAACTAAATACTATTCCTACAATTAAACTGGTTAAATATTTCACTACTTTTCTCCTTTCAATGCTATTTAATATGAAACCATGCCCGCATCCAGAATCAGTTTTGTCGAAAATACCAGGTCAATATCCCGGTCTCCAAATTCAGAACTTTCATATTTTCTCTCAAAATTAAGTCCGGCCAGATACTCTTTAAAACTTCCTCCTATTTCCGAATTAAAATTATCGGAAAGGTCAGATGAACTCTGTATATTTCCCTCGTCATCTATAAAATAATCTTCAGTTGATATCCAGGTCCCGTCGGCAAAAGTGTTTCTATTGTAAAAATGGAAAGACTCTTCACCGGATGGATACTTTTTTTCAACTTCCGGATCATCACCTCCGAGATATTCGTATTCCACGGTTAAGTCATCGTAAACCGCTCCTCCGTATCCACCGTAAATTTCCCTGGCCCACAATACTTTTTCCTCTTTTTCAAAACCCTTAATGGAAAAAGTAAAATCTGAAAAATAATGTCTCCAGTTATCTTCCGAATCCTGGATCATATTTCCGCCGGTGGCCACTTCGTTTACCCTGTCTTTAGTGTTGGAAATAACCGAAGTTAAATCAGTGAGTATCCAGTCCGGCTTTTCAGAATTATCCGAATAAAACATATTTTCGGTGGCCCGGCTTAAGTCCCCGGGTAAACTGCTGTCGAATACAAAATCTATTTTACCGAAATCAAATCTTTCATCCCGGTGATTTAAAACCACGTATTTAAATTCGTTCTCTTTGAGTCTTACAACATACTCTTCCAGCCTAACTCTATTTCCATGTACATCGATCATAACTTTTCCATTTTCATACTCAGCCTGTTTTATTTCCTCGGCGGCACGGGATAGAACCGCTTCCCTGGATATCTCTTCAAACATTTCACGGCGGACTTCTTCCCTGATATTCCCGAAGTCTCTTTCTTCGATGGCTTCAGTTTTTTGAGGAGCCGGTTCAGCAGGTTCTAACTGCCGAGGAGCGGCGGGCGGCTGGTTGCTCTCTATACTGGTGTACTGCCCGGCACTAACTTCCACGCTCTGGCCAGTAATTAGCTCTCTGGCCAAAACTTTCCCTTCAAAAACTTCAACCCGGGTAGTGTTATCCACTACCTCTACTGAAAAATCGGTACCTCGGACTCCGGTAACTGCCTGGGGAGCCTGGACCTCATAACTTTCATCCTTACTTAATTCTTTTACTCTGGACCTGAGTTTACCTTTAAAAAGCTCAAGATCGGTCTGAGCTTTATTAGATTCTCTTATCTCAAAAGAACTTTCTGCAGAAATTTCAATTTCATGACCGGTGTTAAACTCTACTACAGCCATAGAATCACTGCCGGTTCTAAGATGATCTTTTCTGTTAAGCTGCTGCTCTACCTGTGCGACGGTCCAGTCTTCTGAACCCTCCGATCTATATTCTACCGAACCTTCTAACTGAGTTAACAGCGCCACACCGCCTAACGCTGCTCCGTATGAAAACATAAACAATACCCCAAAAATAAACATTATCTTTTTATAAAAATTTTCCATTTTAAAAATCCTCCGGTTAACTTACCATCTTTCTACGCTGGTTCCCTGTTAATTAGTGCCAGCATTACAAATAATAGCTTATTTAACTTAAATTTTCAGTGACTTTACTCACATTTACAGTAAAAAATTTATTTAACAATTATCTTTAACCTAATTTTTTACCTCTAAAACTTCGTACACTTTAACAGGCTTTTCTTTTCCTTTAACTTTCAGGGGGGGCATTTTCTTTGCTCTTATCATATCCTTTACCTGTTCGTAAGTTGTTTCACTTATTAAAATCTGATCCGGTTCGGCATTTTCTTCAAGCCGGGCAGCCAGATTTACATTATCACCTATCACGGTGTAATCCGCAAACTGTTCGGAACCCATATTCCCGACGACTACATCACCGGTATTAATTCCCATACCCACGGCTATGGATTTCTTTCCCTCCCGGGCCCATTTTTTTTGTAGTTTTTTAAGAGTCTTTTTCATTTCCCAGGCTGCCCTCACCGCCTGGATGGAGTGATCGTTTTGCTCTACTGGCGCTCCCCATAAAGCCATAACAGCATCGCCCATAAATTTATCAAGAGTACCGTTGTACTTAAAAACAATTTTAATCATTTCGGTAAGGTATTCATTTAAAACCTGCACCACCTCTTCCGGCTGCAGTTTCTCGGACATTGAAGTGAATCCTCTTATATCTGAAAAGAAAACTGTAAGAAGCTTTCTCTGGCCGCCGAGACGGATCTGGTCCGGCTTATCAAGTAATACATCCACAACTTGAGTTGAAACATATCGCTGAAACATATTTCTTATGATCTTTTTTTCCTCTTCTTCGGTGGCAAATTTGTATACTGTAAAACTGGTGTATGAAAAAAATATTCCCATAAGGGGATAAAAGGTACTCACTACGTACTCATTTTTAAATAACATATAACTCAGATAAAAATACACCGTGCCCATAATAATATTAAGTATTGCCGATGGTAAGGCTTTAAACTTTACTGTAATTAAGATGGCCATTAAAATTATCGATACTATAATAAAATAATTTACCCAGCTCGGTACAGGTCTAAGAAAATTTCCTTCTAAAATATTTGAAGATATTGTTGCCAGGAACCCGACCATTGGATATACGTTAGAATAGGGTGTGGGACTTAAATCCGCTGTTCCCGTTCCCGTAAGGCCTATAAAAGCCATTTTTTCCTTAAGTATAGTTAAATCAATCGGCGGGTCTTCCATATCGTCATAGTCAGATCTAACTATCTGGATGAACGATGCTACATTGATATTATCAGGTTTAAAATCACCGGTATGATTAACCATCATCTGGTACTTACTGTCTACGGGAATTACAATTGTATCTGAATCAGTTTTTATTGTTATTGAGCGTCCGGGGGTTATAGTTACATCTTCTTTTTGAGCTCCTAGATAATTTAACACTGAAGCCAGAGCCATATTGGGAACGATTAAATCTTCAAACCTTAAAACCAGAGGAACTCTCCTATATATACCGTCTGAATCAGAATCCGCATTGATAGCTCCCACACCGGCGGCAACTTCACATAAACTGGAAATCGGAAGTGATACCCCCCCAACCTCAATTAAATTTTCGGGATTTTCCAGTTCGGAAACTTTACCCAATGAACTTTTTTCTAAAATCTTTCTCTGAGTTTCATCAATATGAATTTTATAGGTTGTTTCACGATAAATATGTTCAGGGATACCGTAAAAGGGATATAAGACATTACCCAGAAGTTCAGTCTGATTCCGAAGTAAAACATCGTCGCCGGGATGCTCTTCGTCCTCTTCTAAGAAAAGTACATCAAAAACCAGGGTCCTCAAATCATATTTGTTCATTATATTTATAAAAGAGGCCATATAGGCTCTCCGCCACGGCCAACGCCCCAGGGCATTTAAACTGCCATCCCCCATGGCTACCACGTTTATTGATTCTGAAAACTCTCCCGGACCTCTGAGCTCAAACATCTGGTCCATTATTTTATAATCAACAACTTTAAGCCACCCTAAGGTAAAAAATATAAGAACTGTAAAAATTACTGAAACGGTAATACATAGTAACGGTTTTTTTTTAGTCATCTTTATAATTGCCGGAGGAATTCAAATAGTCTGTATTATACGTTGAACGGTCTAAGGTATTTAGTACGTTCTGGTTGGTGTATCTTATCGGTTCCGGTATACGGTTTTTTGTCATAATAAATTTTTTCCCAGTTTATAAATTATATATACCATAATTAATATTTCTGGTCAACCTGATATATTTGTAGTTACACTACCCAACCGTCGGTCTTAACCTCTTTTAAAATATTATTAGCTTCTATCCGGTAAACTTTATCAACCTCTTTGGAATCGGTTATATTCTTAAGTTCCTTAAGGGCCCTCTTTTTTACCTGGTATTCCGGGTCAGTAACCAGTTCTTTTAAAATATTAAGGCGATCCTGTACTTTTAAATCCGGCGTAAGCTCGGCGGCCCATAACCGGACCCAAGAATTACCTTTACCGGTCATACTTTTTAATAATTTAAATGCCTCATTGTACTTAGTTTTCCTTAATCTTTTAAATGAATTTTTAACTTCTTTTTCTTCTTCTTTATCGGCCGGACTTTCAGCTATTCTGGGTTCTTCAATCACCCGGGGCGCGTTATCGGATTGAATTGCCTCTTTAAGAAGCTGAGCGTATTCTTTTTTAAGTCGTTCTTCCCTGACTTTACGGTCTTTTTTTTGCCGATGAGAATCCTTTTTTTCTTTTTTATTTATCCTTTGTTTTTCACGGCGGACCTTTTTTAATTCTTTTTCCATCCGTTCCACTTTCTCTGACGAGGCCTGGGTGATTTGTTCCATACTCTCCCGGTTACTTTGAGTAAGGTTTTTTATCCAGAATCCCGCCATACTCATAAACAACATCAATGAAAAAACAGTTCCCCCCATTACATAATAAATTGTACTATCTGTCTTGTCTTCCCCGGTCATAATTATAGGTCTTAAAAGCTCCCTTTCTCTTACGGTAAGTTTTTGCGGAGGTTTTTCTATTATCCGGACCCTTTCTTCCCGTTTTTCTTCTTCTTCTTCTTTAATCTCCTGTAAATCCCGGTGTTCAGGTTCTTCCTCAAATTCCGGGTCAGTAGTTTCAATCTCTTTTTCTTTTAAATACTCATCCGGATGGACTTTTGAATGCAACATATTATAAACTCTATTGACCTTATCATCGTCCGGTCTTAAATCTTTAGCTTTTCCAATATGGTCAAGCGCTTTTTCATACTCTTCTCTTTCGTTTAACTCTCCGGCTTTTAAAATTAATACCTCGGCTAACAGCCCTTTTACCCTCTCATTCTCCGGAGACTCTTCATAGGCTTCATTGAGAGATGTCATGGCCTGTTCTATATTTCCGTCCAAATAAAAATTTACTCCTTGCTGGTAGGCATCCTGAACGGCCACAACTGGAACATAACTTCTAAACCCTAACAACACCACTAAAAAAGCCAGCCTCATTAATTTATTTTTACTGTCCATGTATTTCCTCTAATCTTTCAGCTCTCCTGAGAAGAGAACGGGCCGTCTCGCTATCTGGACGTATATCCATCACTTTACGCAACTCACTTTTGGCCCGCTCAAAATTTTCAGACAGTATATTTACCCGGGCCGATGACAAAAGACCTATAATCTGAATCTGCTCAAACTGGGTATTATCCCTTTTTGCTTTACGGGATTCGTTTAAAGCTACTTCATAGTTTCCCTCGTTATAGGCGCCCATCATCCGATTAAACGAAAACTCTTTAGCCAGTTCTTTCTCGATAATTTCCAGCAGTTTACCAGCATCTTCCTGATGGGGATCCCGCTCTAAAATTCCCCTGAGACTCTCCTCGGCACGGGCATAATCCCCACGTCTAATATCTATAGCCGCCTGTATTAAAGCTTCCAGCTCCTCATTTTTGGACCTGGCTTCTTCCATCTGTTCTTCTAATTCCTCCTGGGTACGTCCCAACCTTTCCCTGAGAGCTCTCTCCTGTTCTTTTCTCCACTCTTTAAATCTTTGCTCCCGTTCATCCAGCAGTTCTTCTTTACGGGCTAGCTGTTTTTCCTTCTTGGATGGAAGCATGCCAAACATATAGGATGTACTCACCGTATGGAAAAGACCGGGGTCAGAATATCTAACCGCATAGGAAAATCCAAATTTATCCGTTTTTAATCCCAGTCCGCCGGTAATATTTTTATAGTTCAATCCTCCCCTCAAATAGATAAGGTCAAAAATTTTATATTCTAATCCGGTATGCCATCTTAAAGTTCTCTGACCGCCGGGGTCAAGTAAACCTAAATCGCCTGTAACAGTCAACCGCCGGTCCAGAAAAAAACTGCGGCTAACTCCCATTTTTATATTGAGGGGGTATCTTTCCTCTTCATTTATTAGCTTTAAGGCGGGAGAAAGTATATTTTGGATATTTAAGCCTACATCAATTCTATCAGTTGCCCTTAATTTTAAACCTCCGTCCAAACCCAACCCCGAATCTTCATAAGTATCTATCTGCTGATTTAAGATTTTTAAATTTAAACCCAGCTTAAATTTAGGTTCAAAATTTTTTGCCAGAGCAAGGTAAATTGCAGTTCTGTAATCTCTAAACTTACCTTCGTCAGCTCCCCATCGGTTTCTCTTTACCCCTTCACCGGAATTTAAGGATACCACCCCGGCTCCCACCGTATAATCCATACCCAGCGCACCCGAGTAAAATAGAGACGCGTAATTGCCTCCTCCCAACAAAGTCGTGTAAAGAGTGTCTACGGTATGATTGCCCAAACCACCAATATTTGCCGGATTATAGTAAATAGACGACGCGCTGTCTGAAATTGAAGTATGGGCCTCCCCCATACCCAGCGCCCTGGCCGAGGCAGAAAAATAAGAGAGATACTCTCCCGGCACTCCCCCGGTTCCACCGGAAGGAGCATAAAAAGCACCGGCAGGAGTTACTACAATCATTATTATACAGTATGTAAAAAAACTCTTTCTCATTTATTAATAATTTTTTCTAATTCCTCCTTAAGTATTTTTAGACTAAAAGGTTTTTCCAAAAATCCGGAGACTTTATTGACCCCCGAATCTGAAAAAAGGCCCCGGAGATTCGGGCGGCCGGTAATTATTAAAACCGGAATATCCTTAACTTCATCTTCTCTTTTCAACCTTTTATTTAAATCGGCTCCATTAATTTCAGGCATCATAACATCCAAAATGATTAAATCCGGATGTTCTGATTTTATCTTCTTATAAGCCTCCTTCCCATCTTTGGCAGTTATAAATTCATATCCTTTTAAACCTTCTTTCAGTACCAGTATTACATCCTCGTCATCTTCGGCAATTAATACTCTCTTTTTTTCTTCCATCATTTTAATATAACTCCTTTTAATTTAACTATTTAACTACTCCTATTAAAAAACTTTCCTTCTCCTCACCCTTGTTTTTAATACGCCCGTAGTACATTCCATTACCTACAAGAGTATGTTCATTATTTCTTCCATCCCAGGTAAAACTTACCTGGGTTCCTGCCGAATCTCCCTGAAATTCTTTTTCATGTCTGTAAACCAGATCCCCGGTCAGAGTGTAAAATTCCAGTTCCAGACTCATATTCTTAGTAATAATAAATTTAATGTTTAACTCATCTTCAAAAGGATTGAACGGATTGGGGTAAGCAATTACCTCTGAAACCTCCTTTACCGGCTCGGAATAGGCTTTTAAAGAATATAATCCCGACCGGGACGGACTTACCGTAACTTTATTTTGAGTATAGTCGTTCTCCCCGCCTACATACTCCCATCCGGAACTGGACCCGCCGGAGAAACTTCCACTGACCGTACCGTCAGAATTCAACCTGAAAATTTTAAGAAATCTCTCATCAATATTTTTACCACCGGCCAGTCCCTTTTCTTCAGTGTAGTACATAGTTAAATCAGGATTTTTAATAAAATCATCTACTCTTTCTCCCGAAGAATCAAACGCCCTAAGTTCAACCATATCCAATGTTTCAATACTGACCAGCGGATTAGTAGCAACCATTCTGTCGGCCCGGCGGGTCTCTTCGGTCTGATCCCTCCTGGTCAATCGAACATAGCTGCTTTCCCCTATAAAACCGGAGGGGATTTCTAGAGAGGCAAGCTCTGTAATTTCAAGGCCGGCGGTATCTTTATCCTCCAGAAGCCGGACAAATTCTATTTTCCGGTCTCCTAAAAAAGTATGCCCCACAGAATCGGTAATTTTTTTACCAATTTTTACTGTATACTTCCGGGAAGGCATAAATTTTCTATGTTCTGCATCAGGGGTGATTTTTAAAATATGGGTATGAGTATCCAATGAAAGATCATAGTACATTGCGCTGATATAATTACCGTATTCATCATATATGCTAATATGCTCGTGAACGGAAATAGTTTTGGGATTTCGATCGTCATAATTTTTGTTAAGTTCGAACCTTACCGTCTCCGTGCCGGTCATAATAAGCATATCCCCGTCTTCCGGCCAGGAAGAAAGAATTTGGGGGGGATTTATATTAACGGCGAATTTACCCCAGGATGAGCTCTCTGTATCCACCAGTTTTTCGTCCTTGGCCAGAACCTTCCAGTAGTAAATAGTCTCATCTTCAAGGGCAAGTTCTTTCTGAGTCCCGGTTAAATCTTCGTAAAGATTATGTGGTACAAAATCAGGATTTTCAGAAATACATAAGGTATAGGTAATCTCCCCGCCGTCGGCGTCGGCGGTCTCCTCCCACGAAAATACAACCTGGGTGGAATACGAAAAAGAACCATATTCCGGAGATATTAAATCAAAAGGTTTGGGAGGCAGAGAATCATTTTTTATGGAAAATTCCCCGGATATATCTTTGCCTTCGGCACCGTGATTATCTATGCCTATAACTTTTACTACAGACTCATCACTGTCGGGGACGTTTCCCGTGCCCCAACGGTAGGGTATCTCCGATGGCCGGACATACTCCTCTACATAGGTAAAATTTTGGCCGGCATCGGTGGACACTAAAATTTCAAAATATACCGTATCCGTGCGATTGGGATCGTACCAGTCCCAGTCTATATAATTAATATCGTTCCACTCCTCTCCGCCGGAAGGAGTAATCAAGGTTATTTCCGGGGGTTCATTGTAGTTAGTTATATTCATCGTACCCGGACTTATGATATATCCCGAAAGCCCCCGCTGGTCTTTGACCATGAAACGGGCCCGGTAGGAAGGGGCGTTTCTTACGTGCCGGGAATCCCAGCTATATTCCCCGGCGCTGCCGATTATACCGGTAGCCACCCGGATATCGAAATCCCGATCTATATCTTCGGCCATCCATATATCCACTTCATGGGTGTCCTCGGGGTCCGGATCGTATATATCCCAGGAAAACACTATTGTTGAGGTTCCCTTATCCGAAGCCGTTCCCCACTCTCCGTCAAGATCCTGAGTAAGAGTTATTTCAGGAGGAGAATTGGTCTTACAGGCCGGGCTGGAAAAAAAATCGCTCAGGTTTCCAGCTTCGTCTTCCAGCCGGACCGAGAACCAGTAGGTGGTAGCATCGTTAAGACCGGTGACCACATAACTGTCCGTTGAACCTGTGGGTACGGTAGAAGTATATTCTTTTTCATCAGAATTACCCCATCTGCTTTCACTATCAATTTCATATAAATGTGTCCATCTAATCCGGGTAAGTTCCCGTTCGTCGGGTACGGTCCACTCCAGCTCAACCGCGCCGCTTTTATAATCATCTCTTTGAGCGGTAAGGGTAGTTACAGCCGCCGGGGGGACCGTATCTATATAAATGGACCAGGTTGAAGAAAAATTCCCGTAGACCGAACCGTCATTAGCCCTGACCCGCCAGTAGTAGGGACCTCCGTGCTCCATTTCTCTCTCAATGCCTGTCGGCGAATGATCGTGCTCTTCAATATTAGTTTCGTTTATTATAAAATCACTGAAATTTTGTGTATAAGCCACCTGTAGATTATATTTAATCTCATCTCCGTCACTATCATCGGCATGGTTCCATGCAAATTTAGTTGCCGCTCCGGATACTCCCCCGTCTTCAGCCGAGGATTCATGGGAATTCAATGTAGGGGTAGTGGGAGCATGATTATATGTCACCGAAGCGGATACCACACTGACCGGGTCAACAACCCCTGGTTTATCATTTTCCATAAAAAAACGGTACCTGAAATACCGGTTATTGTAATGGTAGGAATCAACCTCGCCGGGCGCGGTGTAATAGCTTTCCGTAGAACCGTCAGGGCCGGTGAAATTATCCGGAGCCGGTTGATTTATCGAAGAAGAGGCGACCTGAAATTTAACGCTGCCGGAGGCCCCCTTTACGGACCAATCCAACCTTTCATAGTACAGCCTGGTATTAATTTCGCCGGTATCAAAAACAGGGGATACATAAACACCGCCGGTGGAAAGCTCGAGTTTCCAGGTATCCCCGAAATATTTTTCTTCAGAATTCTTTAAATCCTGATAGCCCCCGAAAAACATACCCCATTTTTCCGACGGATAGTACGAAGCGGCGGCGCTGGTTCTTTCCTCCGGCGCTTCACCGGGTAAATAAGGATAACTCTGATGCCATTTACCGTCGTGAAAAATCCATAAATCATTTAAATATATAGCTGAAGGTCCTTTTCCGCCGCCAAACAATACCGCTGCCTGGGTATCTTTATCGAAAAATACTGTACCGAACTCTCTTTCGGAAGGGCCTTCAATTTCCAGATTTTCCCACTCCTCACTTACCGGATCATACTTCCAGGTATCACCAAAAAAATCATCTCCGTTCCGGCCTCCGAAAATAATAACTTCCCCGGTTTCAGTAACCCAGGATACATGTCTCTCCCGGCCGGGCGGTGAATTTGCCGGCGTAACCTCAGTCCACTCATCAACTTGAGTATCTAAAATCCAGGTCTCCCCGGCTCCTTCACTGCCACCAAAAAGAACCATGCCTTTTTCGGTCATATTCAGGGTATGCCCAAACCGGGCGGAAGGGTGAGTGGAAACATCTATTTTTTTCCAATTACCATCATTAAATCGCCAGGTATCGTCATACAATGTGTCACTATGTACACCTCCAAATAGTAGGCCGCAGTCGGTAATCGCCATATTGGATCTTTTTGAAGGCCCGGTTCCTTCCTGTATGTTCCATGTATTTTCACTGAAATATTGAGTATCCCCCAGGCTGCCCCCATCAACAACAACCCCCCGACCCCCGAAAAGATATATTTTTTCAACTATATTATCGGTCCACATGGCATGCCAGTACCTGGGCTCGGGTGACTGTTCGGGGGTTAACTGTTCAAATTTATTAGCCAGAGTTACTCCTGTTGAGGTAACCATTAAATAACCCAATTCACCGCTAAAATTTTCTCCCGATTCATTTTCAACTGTAATTCCAAATAACTTAATATTCAGTTGAAGAATAAATAAAGCAAAGCACAAAAAAAATTTTACCCTTCTTTTACTCATTTAATACCTCGGCCACGGCATTCCTTAGCTCTTTAATATCGAACGGTTTGTAAAGAAGTTTTTGGGCTCCTTTGTCCTTTACTTCTTCTTTCAGACCTTCCTCGGAGTATCCGGTTATTACTATGACAGCCGGTGAACCCAGATCGGGGTCGGTTTTAATCTGCTCCATAACTTCAAAACCGTCCATCCCCGGCATTCTAATATCCAGAATAACGCAATCTATATCTCCCCGGGCCAGATATTTTCCCGACTTAAAACCGTTATCGGATTTAAATATACGTGCCTCCGGATATTTTTTAGATAAGATTTTTTTAACCGTTTTCTGGATTTTAGGCTCATCGTCCACTATAAGAAAATTTGTAGTTGTAGTTTGCCGGTCAAAGATCGGCATTTCATACTTTTTCACAAAACTCAACAATGCCTTCTGCTGCACTCTCCGGTGCCCTCCGGGTGTCCGGTAGGCTTTTAATTTGCCTTCGTCTATCCAGTTAGAAATAGTAGTTATGTCCGCGTTTAGAAGTTCAGATGCTTCTTTAGTAGTATATATCTTTTTATTTTTCATGTTTTCCCTCTTTAAAACGGGGTATGGTAAAATAAAACCGGCTTCCCTTACCAGAAACACTATCAACTCCCACTTTACCGCCGTGAGCCTCAACTATTTTTTTTACCATAGACAAACCCAGGCCCAGACCCTTGTGTTTTGCAGTCATCAGCTTCCCCGGTTCCTGCTGATGAAACCGGTTGAAAATATTTTCCTTTTCATTTGCGGGTATACCTTTTCCGTTGTCTTCAACAGAAATTTCAACACTATATCTTTTTTTCTTTCCAAATACTTTAACTTTACTGCCTTTATTACTGTATTTTATAGAATTATCCAGCAGATTTATCATTACCCTTTTTAGGGCCTCATGATCACCGTATACTTCATCTTTCTTTTTAAATTTATGGGATACTTTTATATTATTTTGTTTTATCTTGTGACCAATATCTTCCTCAACTTCCCGGCAAAGCTGTTTTAAGTTTATTTTTTCCTTATTGAGTGAAATACCCACCGATTCCCACCGGGAAAAATCCAATAACTGAGATATAAGTTTATGCATTCTTTTAGAATTCCTAAGACACACTTTAACCATCTGATCTTCAGGCAACTCCTGTTCTATTATTTCACAACTCACCATTATAGATTGAAGTGGAGTTCTGAGTTCATGGGAGACATTGGCAATAAACTCGTCTTTAAGTTTATCCAGATCTAAAAGTTTTTCATAATCAGCGGCGTTCTTAACCGCAAAAGCTGCCTGGGTTGCTATGAGGGAAGACACCTCAAAATCTTTCCGGGTAAATTTTTTTTTGGAATTAATTTTTTTAATATTTAATACACCCATAAACTCATCTCTATTAACAATAGGAACGCTTATTCCCGATGATATTTCTTTTCTTGGGTAAATATTTTTAAATCTTTTATCCATATTTGGAGAATTATTTAAAAAAACCGGCGCTCTATGTTCGGCCACCCACCCACAGAGTCTTTCCCCTTTTTTAATTTTTTTACCTATACTCTCATCCGCTCCCGCTCCTTTAGCCACTTCTATTACTATAAGTTCTTTACTATCATCCCAAATTCCTATAGAGCCGCCGTCAGCTCCGGTTGCCTCCATTAAAAAGTCAATAATACTTTCCATTATTTCCTCAACAGGTTTAAGACGGCTGATCTTCTCAATTATACTGTTAACCGCTTGCAATATATCCAGTTCCCGGGAAAGAGCTTGTTTCTCAACAGCTTTTTTTACCACGGTCCGTAGTTTATTTATATCAAAAGGTTTTGTTATATAATCATAAGCCCCCAGCTTCATGGCCTCTACCGCATCTTCAATTGTACCCTTACCCGAAACCATGACAACTTCGGCACTGATATTTTTACCTTTCATTTTTTTTAGGAAATCAATTCCGCTCATGCCCGGTAAATCAATATCTAAAAGAATTGCATTAAAATCTTCTTCTTTCTTTATTAATTCCCACCCCACTTCGGCGGAACGGGCGGTTTTTACCATAAGCCTCTTTTTTGAAAGTATTCTCTTGCTT
Organism: uncultured bacterium; assembly: GCA_964476445.1. Classification (GTDB taxonomy): domain Bacteria; phylum CG03; class SLGR01; order SLGR01; family JAGXOG01; genus CAYZAK01. The sequence continues at coordinate 35,539 of CAYZAK010000004.1, read as the reverse complement.
ATATTTCTTATATTTTCTTCATCATCAACCACAAGAACCCGTTTATCTTGTTTACCTTCCATTATATTCTCCTTATTTTTAACCTTTTCCTTTCAATAAATAATATCATTTAGATGTTATTGGGTAACTTAACTATAAACTCCGCTCCTTTACCCTCACCCTTACTTTTTAACTCAATATATCCTCCGAGATTTTTCATTATATCCTTACACGTGGGCAGTCCCAGACCCGTACCTTTTTTGCCTTTAGTAGTGCAGTAGGGTTCAAATATTTTCTCAAAATTTTCTTTTTCTATGCCCCGGCCAGTATCCTTTACATAAATAACAATCTGCCCTTCTTTTTCTTCTGTTTTTAAAGTCAAAACTTTTTTGGGAGAATTCTCCATACTTTCTAATGCATTTTTAATCAGGTTGGTCAGCACCTCTTCTAAATGAAACCGGCTGGTTTTCACCTCCGGTATATTTTTACCGTATTTTTTATTTATCTTAACTTTTGCTTTTCTTTTTCTATCTAAAAAACTTAGGCTTTTATCTATTATTTTGCCCAGTTTAACTTTTTTATACACATAGTCCCGGTCTTTTGAAAAACTCAGGAAGCTTTTGACCGTATTGGAAATTCTATTTGCATTTTTCTCCAGAACCTTTAAATCCTCCCTGTTTTTTCGATCATTGCATTTTTCTAACAGCAACTGAACTATCGCCATAATGGAGGTAAGAGGATTATTTATTTCATGAGCCATACCCCCGGCCATTTTGCCCATTAAAACTTTTTTTTCGTTCTTTTCAAATAATTTACGGTATTTTCTGTAATTCCTTTCCGCTTTTTTTCTCCGGGTTATATCCCTTATATTAACAACATATACCGGCCCGATCTCCAAACTGACCCGGGCGGTTTTTATTTCCGCGTATTTAAACCCCGAATCTTTATAACCGGGTATCTGAACTTCACTCATCTCATTTTCTTTACAGGGTATTCCAAAATCTGTTCCATTGATATTTTTTCTTCCGAAAATCTTCTTTGCCGCCCGGTTGCCGTAAATAATAGTCCCATAATCATCTACCACCACCAGACCGTCGAGACTGTTCTCAACCATTTTTCTAAAATTCATGTTCTCATCTAACTGATTTTTAGAATTCATGAAATTACTTTTTAAGTTTTACCCCACCTTTTATTATCTCATACTTAATTATACTTTTATCGTGTTGTATTCCTCTCATTTTAAGTACATTAAAGACTCGCCCAACTTCTTTCTTGCCCTCAACATAAAGCATAATTAATATACCGTCGGTTATGGAACTCAATCGTAAAGTATTTGTCTTTAAAGCGGAAAGCAGATGGTTGCCCGCAGCCCCGAAATTAGCTGAAGATAAATAATTCAATATGGTAGTAGTTCCCTGATTTTTTAAAAAATTATTTAACTGAATCATAAATTGTCTCACTTTATTACCCTGCATAGACGCGGATTCCAGACTGGATATAGAATCTATTACAAGTCTGGTGGCCCCCGTCTTTTTGATTTCATCTTTAATATCGTTCAACAGCTTATTAATTTGGGTGTCTAGGAGATTGGCTGTTATAAACGAAATTTGGCCGTTTTTTTCCATTTTATCCAGATCCCAGCCGTGTTCTAAGGATGTCTTTTTAATCTGTGTTTTAGATTCTTCCAGAGCCACCATTACGGATTTATCTCCTTGTTCTATACCTTCAATTAAGAATTTAATCCCAAAAAGAGTCTTACCCGTACCCGAATTTCCGGACAACAGTACGCTATGTCCCCGGGGTATCCCTCCGGTCAATGCCGAATCAACTCCTTCCATTCCCGTTTTTAATCTATTTTTAAAATCCGTCTTAACATCTAAATCTTTTTTATTTAGTCTGGAAAAAACTCTCATTCCCTGGCTGTTTATTTCATACTCAACTATCCCGCTGCGAAAACTGCACCCTCTGAGTTTCCTTATAAAAAGTTTCCGTACAAATTCCAGCTCTCCTTCTATCATTTTCAGTCCAACAGCCCCGTCGGTGACAAACTCTTCTACGCCGTATCGGGTACTTCCGGGAGAAGATGTTAAAGATTCCATGGCTATAAAGCCGGTTATACCCTTTTCCTTTAGGGCTGTGCTCAGCCTGTATATCGTATTTCTTATTATTTTTTTATTCTTAAACCTGGAAAAAAGTGAATCTATACCGTCTAATGCCACTCTTTTGGCCCCGACTTTGTTCACCGCGTACAGCACTCTTTCAATTATAGGGTCCATGTCAAAATCTTCTTTTATAACCATTACTTTACCTGAAATTGCCGGAGTCATATCTACAATAAACAACTTATTTTCTTCTTCTAACTTGTCGTAATCCCAGCCAAACCCTTTCACATTCTTTTTTATATCTCTCGGCGATTCTTCAAACGTTACCAGCACGCCGTTCTGTGAAAAGTCCCGGATTCCCGTATACAAAAAATTATTTAACATAACCGATTTTCCAGTACCCGCGGCACCGGAAACTACCACCATCCGGTTTTGGGGAATACCGCCTTTAAGCATATTATCCAACCCTTCTATCCCTGTCTTTAACTTTTTTACTGCTTCAGTCATTTTATTACTCCTTTATAATTTTATTCCATGTTTCTTCTTTCTGAGGAAAATCTCCTACAATTTTCATCTTTGGTTCCGGTGAAATCCTCAAAATAGTTGGAGTTACCAGTATATTATTAGATTCAGCGCTTTCTGTATTTTTGGAAATAGAAATAAGTTCAACTTCCGGAAATTCATCAAATTTTTCCTTGAATTTATTTTTAAACTCCTCTACTTCGTCTTCAATAGCAACTTTATTGCCCATATAATAAACTTTAAATTTAAAATCTTGTATCATATATTTACTGTTATATAAAAAAGAGCACTGTTATGAACTTAATAATGAAAACTCTTAATTATATACTTTTACCTCCTTTTTCTTTTTTTGCTAATGGCAATATCAGTATAAATTCGATACCATTACCCTTTCCTTCACTTTTTACATTAATTTTCCCGTCGAGTTTTTTCAGAATATATTTGCAGGTGGGCAGCCCTAGCCCGGTTCCTTTTTTACCTTTTGTGGTAAAATATGGCTCAAATAACTTTTTGAAATTCTCTTGTTTTATCCCCTCCCCCGTATCTTTTATGGAAATTCGTACATATTTCCCTTCCACCTCTGTTTTTAAAGTCAACACTTTTTCAGGAGAACTCTCCATACTTTCTAATGCATTTTTAATCAGGTTGACAAATACTTCTTCTAAGTGAAAACTGCTGGTTTTGATATTGGACATATTTCTGTCATATTTTTTCAAAATTTCAATATCATCCCTTCGATCTTTATCTACCAACTTAATAGTTTTATCAAGCAGTTTATTTACATCCACGGCCCTGAACTTAAAATCCCGATCTTTTGTAAATCCCAGAAATCCTTTTACGGTGGCTGCTATTCTTTCGGTATTTTTTCTTATAATTTCTATATCATCGCGGTATTGCGCATTTATATCTTCTTCTAAAAGCAACTGGGCGGTTGTAAGTATGTTGGTCAGAGGATTATTTATCTCGTGGGCCACCCCGGCGGACATCTGACCTAGATGATACATCTTTTCCCTTTCAGCAATTTCTTTTTGCAGTTCTTTCTCTCTTGCTCTCATTTTTTTAATATTTGTAACATTCCGGCCTATAGCCACAGAACCTATTATTTGACCGTCTTTATCTTTTAAAGAGTTATATGTACATTGAATATATTTCTTATTGCCGGCCTTATCGGTAATTATCGTTTCATAACCCTCTACGGTTTCGTCGTTTTGAATTATATTTTTAACTTTTTGAAATACCTTCTTCCAGTATGCTTTTTCAGGGTAGAGTAATTTCCATATTTTATTATTTCCTTTAGCCTCCTCCGCGGAGTAACCGGAGATTTCTTCGGCTGCCCGGTTCCATATAAGGACATTCCCTTCTTTATCCAGAACATTTATCCACATATTGGTGTTGTCAAAAATTTTGGTTAAATATTCGTTAAGTTTTACCAGTTTTTTCTCTTTTTTCAGCCTGTCTGATATATCGCGGGCCACAGATAGTACCCTATCTTTTCCATCCAGTTTAAAAATGTGGGAATGTATTTCCACGGGAATACATTTCCCGTCCTTAGATTGGTGAGTCATTTCGAATTTCATAGACCCGGCTCTTACCAGCTTTTCCATAATTGCAGCCATTTTTTTGCTCTTTTCTCCGGCATCAATCTCTTTTGGAGACATATCTAAAAGTTCTTCCCGGGTATAGCCCAACATTTTACAGGCAGTACTGTTAACTTCCACAAACCTACCGGGCATACCCTCTTTCGTTAAGTTGTGTATATACATTGCGTCATTGGAACTGTGGAATATCTTTTTAAATTTTTTGCGTTCATTTTTAATTTGCTGTTCTTTTTTTTTCTGCTTTGTAATATCGGTCGAAATCCCCACTATTCCCCTTACTTCTCCGTTAACTATATAGGGTATCTTACTGGTCTTAACACAGCGGTTTTCATCCGGAGACCAGGGTTCAATTATATTCAATTTCGGTTTTTTTGTCTCCAAAACCTCCATGTCATCCTCCCAATACTCCCGAGCTTCATCTTCAGGGTATAAGTCAAAAAGGCTTTTCCCTTCTAATTCTTCTTTTGTCATCCCGTGGGCTTTGGCAAGACTTTTATTTACCTTTAGAAAACTATTGTGGTTATCCTTGTAATATATAATATCGGGAATATGGTCTAATATAAGTTCGAATTCTTCAGATAATTCTCTGTACTTTCGTTCTTTTTCGCTGAGTTTTTCATACAGTACTTCCTGGGGCTCTTTTATTAGATTTTTAACAATAAATTTATAGACATAGTAAAAAGATATTAATTTAAATATATGACCTATAAAGTTTGAAATATCATAGACTCCCACATAAAAAGTAAAAGCCAGTTCTGCGAGCATTGTAAATACCACTATTTTTAAAATTAGCTTATCATTTCCTTTAATAAAAATTTTTCTGTTTTTATAAACTAGAGCAATCAATATTAAAAGCAGGCCTACGATAAAGTATTCACTTATAACCTTAAACCGGGTAAGACCGGCACCTTCGACAAAACAGACCGGAAATATATTCCACCAAAATATTGAGAGCATTAAAAGCGTAAATATAAAAGAATAAAACCCTAAAAGATAATTGGCATTTTTGCATATTACTTTTTTCTTATAAACAATAAATGCCCCCAGAAGAGAAAATACTTCCAGATACCGGCCGGCGATCCAAAGTTGGGTGGCTAAATTTCCCCCTCCCTCCTGAAAAATCCCCATTCCCGAATAGGCAAGTACATGGACAAGATCGGTTAAACCCACAAATAGGTAGGCGACACCCAGTAAAATGAGATACGCGTTCTGCTCTTTATCAACTTTAGAATTATAGACAATAATAAATAATGTACAAGCCACAACCACACTGAATATTTCGACAAGAGAATGAAACAGTAAGTAATTAACTTCCGCCATAACATAAAGCCCCAGCAATATTAATGCTGTAAGAAGTACCTTTACAAATTTTATTAGTATTTTTTGGTTTTTCAATTTAATCCCTTTATTACTATTATTCTAATTATCCTAATTATAATATATACCCAGGGATTAATCAAATTCAAATACTATCTGTAATTCACTTTTTATTTTTAAAAAAAAGGCAGGTTAAGAAGAGTTTTGAGATACCGCTTCTGTGACAGAATCGCGCAACTTACTTATATTGAAAGGTTTGGTGATAAAATCTTTTGCACCTATTTTAATTGCTGTTACCGCTTCCTTAACGGAGGTTGCCCCGGAAAGCATAACTGGAACACTACCTGGGTGGGTTTTTACACATTTTTTTAAGATATCCATGCCTGAACCGTCGGTAAGCTGGATGTCGATTATAACAACAGCCCAGTTTTCCCTGGAAAGTAGATCTATACCCCGTTTAAAATCTGCAGCGGTATTTACTTTGAAACCAACTTTCGTTAAAATTTTTCCGCATAATGCGCGAATTCCAGGATCGTCTTCTATCACCAGTATCTTTTCAGGCAAGAATCCCCTTTCTTAAAGGCCATATTCACAGCTCAGCATGTTGCTACCAGCCTGAGATCTGATCTGTGGTACGGCCTTTATTCCGCAGTATATTAGTATTGCAGTAGCACACGTGAGAATATAATTATATCCTCTGCAACACCTTTACTTTTTTTCGAAGTATGATATTAAATATTAATATAGAATTAAAATTATTTCAAACTAAACTGATTGTTTTTTTTATTTTACGGCAAGTTCTAAGAGGATAAAGCGAGCAGTTTATTGCAGAAGAAAGGGCGAATATTGATGAGTAACCTTTAATATATTTAATATTTTCAGGTTTGATCCCCCCCACCGGGATTACCGGTATATTTACGCTATTTTTCACTTTTTTGTACCCTTCCGGGGCTAAAACTTTGCGGTCTAATTTTTTGGTTTCAGTCTTAAATACGGGACCGCATCCTATATAATCCGCTCCATCTTTTTCGGCCTGTTTTGCCCCCCGGGAAGTATGGCGGGAAGAACCTATTATACCTTCAAATATCCGGCGGGCCGGGTTAAGGGGCAAATCTTTTTCTCCCAGATGAATCCCGTCCGCCTTCACGGCTATAGCCAGATCCACCCGGTTGTTTACTATAAAAGGAGTCCCGGAATTCTTCAGAATTTCTTTTAATTTTAAAGAAATTCTGTAAAATTCCCTGTCGGTTAAATCCGGGGCCCTTAACTGTATGGCAGAGAGTAAGGGTACAATTTTTTTTAAGTTTTTCTCCCAGACACCGGATTCCCAGTTTAAAGGGTTAAATAAAAAATATATACCCTTTTTGGGAAAATTCATCACCCGTATTATTTATCATACATACTATCCGGGTCTTGTACTTTTTTACCTACTGCCTTCCATCCAGAAACGTCATATTTTCTAAAAAAACAGGACCGGTATCCCTTATGACAGGCACAGTCACCAATCTGGTTAACTTTTAAAAGAATGGTGTCTTTATCGCAGTCTATGTACATCTCTTTTACTTCCTGAACGTTACCCGACTCTTCCCCTTTCAACCACAGCTCGTTTCTGGATCTGGAAAAATAACAGGCCTTTTTCTTTTCTAAAGTTATTTTAATGGACTCCCTGTTCATGTAGGCCACCATAAGTACTTTTCCGTCTCTGTAATCCTGAGTCACACAGGGTATCAAACCCTTCGGGTTAAATTTTAATTCATCTACATTCATATCTTTCCTCTTTTTTTTATTACCTACTTAACAATATCGATAGCACGGGACAGATCAATGGATTTACTGTAAAGGGCTTTTCCTATTATAACCCCTTTTAAGTTTTCAATACCCGCCCGGTCTAAATTTTTCACATCTTCCAGCTTGGACATACCCCCGGCCCCTATTACCGGCACCGATACACTGCCGGAGATCTCTTTAAACCATTTTATGTTGGGACCCTCTAAGGTCCCGTCTTTTTTTATATCGGTCACAATCAGTTCGGTGACCCCTATCTGCTCCATTTCCCGGGCCAGTTCAACAGCCGGTATTTGGGTAATATCCTTCCAACCTTTTACAGCCACTTTTCCGGAATCGGAATCTATGCCCACAGTAATCCTTTCCGGCCATTTTTTTACCGCTCTCTTCACCAAATTTTTGTCGTAGATTGCCGCGCTTCCCATAATCACCCGGGAAACCCCTTTTTCTATCAGATTTTCAATTACCGAAAACTCTCTTATTCCGCCGCCAACCTGAACGGGTATTTTAACCTCTTTTACAATTTTTTCTATAATATCGCCGTTACCCATTTTTCCCGAAAAAGCTCCGTCAAGATCTATTATGTGCAGTCTTCCCGCCCCTTTGGACTGCCATAATTCAGCCATCTTTACCGGATCGTTGGAGTAAATAGTTTCGTTCTCCGGTTTTCCCCGGGTAAGCCTCACGCATTTACCGTTTTTTAAATCTATGGCCGGAATTACAATCATCTTATATAACCCCTTTACTGGAAGGTAAATCCTCGCCGGTTATCCTAATACCTTTTTTAAGGGTTCTGGCCAGGCCTTTAAATACTGCTTCGGCGGCGTGATGAAAATCCCCTTCGTCATATACCAGATTTATATGTAGGGTAGCTTTTAAATTATCCGAAAATGCCTTCATGAAGCTCTTAAACAGGGTGAAATCAAATTTATTTTCCGATTTCATATTTTCGTTTATTCGGTACACCAAATTGGATCGACCCCCTAAATCCAGGACAACATCGCACCTGGTCTCATCCATGGGCATCATTATACTGGCATACCTCTCTATTCCTTTTCTGTCCCCCAGGGCCGCATCTATGACCTGGCCCAGAACTATGCCTACATCCTCTACAGTGTGATGGGGATCAACCTCTGTATCCCCGTTGGCTTTTATATTCATATCAATCCCCGAGTGTTTGGATAATAATTCCAACATATGATTAAAAAATCCGTAAGGCGTATCAATACTGTACTCCCCTTTACCGTCAAGATTTACCCTTGCAACTATTTGGGTCTCCCGGGTCTCTCTTTTTTTCTGGGCTGTTCTCATATTTCCTCCCTGCTCTTATTTTAACCCTATAAAGCTTCTATTAATTTTTTATTTTCCCTGTCGGTACCCACGGTCACCCTTAGATGATTTTTAAGGGACTCGTCGGAAAATTCCCGCACCTTTATATTGTTCCGTTTAAGATTTCTCACCACTTTATCTATATTGTCTATTTTCATCAATATGTAGTTTGCTTCCGACGGATACGGTGTTATCCCTTCAATTCTTTTAAGCCCGGTCATTAACTTTTCCCTGGACCGGTTTAATTTTTCAACTACCGGTTTTATTAAATCTCTCTCGGACATTACCGCTTCTAATAATTTTTGATTAACTATACTTACATTATAGGGAAGCTGAACTTTCTCCAGTTCTTTTATGATTTTCTTTCCCCCCATTATATATCCGGCCCGGATACCGGCCAGGGAAAAAGCCTTGGAGAAAGTCCTCAAAATAACTAAATTGTCATACCTATTTAACCGATCCCGAAAAGTTTTTCCCGAAAATTCAAAGTAAGCTTCATCTATTACCACTAATCCGGCGGTGTTTTCCACAATATCTATTATTTTTTTTCTTGAAAAACAGTTCCCCGTAGGATTATTAGGGTAGGTTATAAACAACATGTCCGGTCTGGCGGACATTATTTTTTTTGCCGGCAGAGCAAAATTTTCTTCCAGGGGTACTCCCCGGTAACCGGTACCCGTAAGCCGGGATAAAATCCGGTACATAGAAAAAGTGGGTACCGGAAAAACCGCTTTTTTCCCCACTCCCCCGCAGGCTAAAAACAGCATCAGTATCAGTTCGTCGGAACCGTTGCCAACCAGAATATTCCCGGCTTCAAGATTACAGTATTCCCCTATTTTAATTCTCAATTCAGAACACCCGGGATCGGGGTAACGGTTAAGTTCCACCTCGGATAAAATCCGGGACAGCTTTTCTTTTAATTTATCTGGAAGCTGGTAGGGATTTTCTTGGGCATCCAGCTTTATTTCTCCCTCTAAAACCGGGGGAACGGTATAGGATTTTAAACTTTTAATACGGTCATTGACAAATTTAAGGTGTTTCATTTTTTGTATTCTTCCTTCTCAGGCTAACCGATTTTTTATGATATTCCATCCCCTCAATTCCGGCCAATCTTTCCACATCTTTCATCCACCCCTGAAAACTTGCTTTTGAACTTTCCATAAAAGAAACTTTTTTCAAAAATGTCCTCACGTTAAGTCCTTCGCTGTACCTGGCTGTCATGCCTGTAGGCAGAGTATGGGAAGGACCGGCCCAGTAATCTCCTAAAGCTACCGGGGTGTACTTGCCCACAAATACGGCACCGGCATTATATATGCCCTCTAAAACATTTTTCTCTGCTTTTTCCGGACAGATAATTTGAAGATGCTCCGGGGCTATCCGGTTGGATATATTCACCGCAGAGCCAATATCCTCCGCCAGTTTAAACTCCACTCTTTCCCTTAACCGGGGTATTATCAACTTTTTAACATTTTCTATTATATCTTTATCAGGGGTAACCAGTACTGCTCGGGCATCCGGGGCATGTTCCGCCTGGGCCATCAGATCGGTGGCCAGCCAGGAGTATTCTTTGGATTCATGGGCTATTATAACCACTTCGCTGGGACCGGCAAGCATATCTATGCCCACTTTATCGGACAGTTCTTTTTTAGCTTCCTGAACATACATATTTCCGGGACCAACAATTATATCTACCCCGGGTACACTCTCGGTTCCCAGAGCCATAGCGGCTATTGCCTGGGCGCCGCCTATCCTGAATATTCTGTCCACTCCGGAAATCTGAGCCGCTTTAATTACCTCAGGGGTAAGTTTACCCGGCGGAGACATCATCACTACCTCTTTAACCCCTGCTTCCTGAGCAAAAATTGCGGTCATAAGTACCGAAGATGGATAACTGAACTCTCCTCCGGGAACATACAAACCGGCCCGTTTTACTGGGATGTAGCGATCCCTTATTATTACTCCGTTTCCCTTAATCAGCTCTTCCCGGGGAATTGTCTTATAATTTTGGGCGGCATACTCTTTAATATTTTTGGCCGCTTTTTTTAAGGATTCCAGAGTTTCCCGGTCAACTTTAGAACTTTCCCTCTCTTTGGTCTTCTCGTTAACTTCTATATCATCCCTGCCCAGCCTAACTCCGTCAAATCTGGAGGTAAATTCAATTAATGCCTCATCTCCATCACGGTTTACTTTTTTTATAATATTTTTAACCGCTTTTTTTACTTTTTCCATATTTTAGCTCCCAGTTTGGAAAATTTTTCCACTATATTTTCATATCCTCTTTCAATGTGATAAATATCGTACACTTCACTTTGGCCCCGGGCTATAAGTCCGGCTATTACCATGGCCGCGCCACCTCTCAAATCGGCGGCGGAAACCGGCGCTCCGCTCAAACTATCCACTCCCGTTATTATAGCGGACTGTTTTTTCACTTCTATCTCAGCCCCCATCCTTAAAAGTTCCGAACAGTGCATCATCCGGTTCTCAAAAATTTCTTCTGTTATGACACTTGTTCCTTCGGCAACAGTCATTAAAGTGGCAAAAGGAGCCTGTAGATCAGTGGGAAATCCAGGATACGGAGAAGTTCTTATGTCAGCGCTTTTAAGTACCCGAGGAGCTTTTATGGAAATTTTACCGTTATCAACTTTTATTTTACCCCCACACTCTGTAGCCTTATCCATTACCGATTCTAAAGCCCGAGGGTGGGAAAATTCAAAATTTATTTTTGAGCCTTTTATTAATCCGGCTAGAAGATAAGTTCCCGCCTGAATGCGATCATCCATTACCCTGAATTTTGTCCCTTTAAGATGGTCACATCCTTCTACTTTCACTATATTCCCGTCAGTAGTTATTGAAGCACCCATACTTTTTAAAAATTTCATCAGCTGGATAACCTCCGGTTCGGTGGCTGTATTTTCAAGTACTGTAGTGCCTTCACCCAAACAGGCTGCCATTACCAGATTCTCGGTGGCCCCCACCGAAGGAAAATCCAGACATACTCTGGCTCCTTCTAATACGGGGGACTTTAAATTCACAAATCCTCTCTCAACTCTGGTCTGTACCCCCATTTTTCTGAATCCCTTAAGATGTATATCTATGGGCCGGGAACCTATTGGGCAGCCTCCTGGTAAAGCTACGTTAAGATTCTTCATTCTGCCCACCAATCCCCCCATAACCAGAACCGATGCCCTTAGTTTTTTAACCAGGTCATAGGGGGCTTCATTTTTTAATTTACCTGTAGATTTAACAGTTACAGTATCCCCGGTTCTAACTACTTTTTTTCCTATAACCTGGACTAAATTTATCATTGTCCTAATATCACTCAGCCGGGGAACATTTTCTATAACGCATTTCTCATCGGTAAGCAGAGTAGCCGCCAGCATAGGCAAGACCGCGTTTTTAGACCCGGAAATACCTATATTTCCTTTAAGTTGGGCTGGACCCCGGATAACTATTTTCTGTTCTTTTTTATTCATTAATCACTCCCGCTCTAACAATACGGTCTATATCATTGTAATCTTTTATAATGCTGTACTCCTTGATTTTAGGATTTACCTTTAACAAACTCTCAACTTCTTTTTTCTGACTGTAACCGATCTCTATAAAAATCTGGCCATTATCTTTTACATAATCAGGGCCCGCTTTTATTATTTTGGCTATACAATCAAGTCCCTCTTTTCCCCCTTTTAAAGAAATTCGAGGTTCCTTTTTCACTTCTTTTGATATATTAACATATTCCCGGTCCTTAATATAGGGGGGATTGGAGACAATAACATCATATTTATGTTTTTCTGAAGAATCTAAATTTTCAAATAGATTGCTCATTAAAAAAGTTATCTTATCCTTTACGCCGTGAAAACAGGCATTTTCTTTGGCCACTTTTAAAGCATTTTTGTCTATATCAACTGCTGTAACTTGGGTCTCTACCGCATTAGCTATGGTTATTCCTATGTTGCCGCAGCCGGTTCCCATATCCAGTACTGACGGTATTCTGTCATTTTTTTCGGTATGTTTTTTAAGATAATCAATAACGTTTTCGGTCATTATCTCGGTTTCGGGTCGGGGTATTAACGTGTCTCCGGTCACCTTAAATTCTAACCCCATAAAATTAGCCTTCCCTAACAAATAGTAAACCGGATAATTGCGGCCCCGTTTTTCAATTAAATTTTTATACTTCTGAACTGTCTTTTCATCTAAATGTATCTCCGGCTCTAAATACAAACCTGTCGGGGAGGTACCCATTAAATAGGCCAGAATCAACCGGGCGTCCACCCGGGGGGAATCGATATCTTTTGATTTTAAATTTTTATATCCCCAGTCTAACATTTTTCTTATGTTACAGGTTTTCAAGCTGTTTTTCCTTTATTTTTTTCTGGAGTTTTAATAGGAATTTTTCAAATTCACCGTCAATTATAGTTTCAAGATTGTAAAGTGTTAAGTTAACCCGGTGATCGGTTATCCTGTTCTGGGTGAAATTATAGGTTCTGATCTTTTCGCTCCGGTCCCCGGATCCTATCTGTTCCCTGCGACGGTTCTCTTTCTTTTTCTGCTGGTCTCTTATCTTTTTTTCTTTAACCCGGGCACTCAATATATCCATGGCCTTATCCCGGTTCCGTTTCTGAGACCGCTCATCCTGACACTGGGCCACAATTTGGGTGGGTATGTGGGTGATTCTTACCGCCGAATCAGTAACGTTTACATGCTGACCCCCTTTTCCCGACGCCCGGTAGGTGTCTATCCGGAGATCCTCTTTTTTAATATTTACATCAACCGGATCGGCTTTAGGCAGTACCGCCACGCTGCAGGCGGAGGTATGTATCCGTCCACCGGTTTCGGTCTCCGGAATTCTCTGAACCCGGTGGACTCCGCTTTCCCATTTAAGATTACCGTAAACACGGGACCCTGAAACAGAACAGACAATTTCTTTATACCCCCCCAGACCAGTTTTATTTAAACTGTAAACTTCGGATTTCCAGCCCCGGTGATCAAAATATTTCTGGTACATCCGGAAAAGGTGACCGCAAAAAAGAGCTGCCTCATCGCCCCCGGTGCCCGCCCGGAGTTCTATAATAACATCCCTGTCCCTGTCCGGATCGCGGGGCAACAAATACGATTTCAAATCTGTTTCCAGCTCTTTTAATTTTCCAGAAAGTTCTTTTTTCTCCCGTGCGGCCAGATCTTGCATCTCGCCTTTTTCTTCCCTGTACAGACTTTCCGCCTGGGAGTACTGATATTTTAATTTTTTATAGGTAATATACTTATCAACGGGCTGGCGCAGTTCTCCGTGCCTTTTAGAATATTGCTTGAATTTTTTCCGGTTATTTATTACCTCGGGGCGGGTGAGTTCGCTCTCCAGTTTCTTGAATTCTTTTAAATACTCTTCAAACTTATCAAATTTGCTCATAGTAAAAACCCAAACCCCGAAAGAATTCAGGATTTTAGGCGAAATACAGAATTGCTAATTAGTTTTATTGTTTTTGCCGTAACGCCGATTAAATTTTTCTACCCGGCCGGCGGAATCAACAAGTCTCTGTTCGCCGGTATAAAATGGATGGCATTTTGAACAAAGTTCCACCTTAATCTTCTCTTTGGTGGAGATGGTATCAAATTCTGCGCCGCAGGCGCAACTTACTTTTGCTTTATGTACTTGTGGGTGTATATCTTTTTTCATAGTTATATCTTTTACTAATTTAATCTTCTTATGTCAAATTTTTAAGGAGGTTTCACAGGTGTCCATTATCCCTCAACATCTCCTCAATATTACTTTTATCAGCCGACTTTAATTTACCGGTGACCGGTATCTCACACAGGGGATGTTCTATTTTACCCCACTTTACCTTAAGCCATAGCCTCTCGTGAATATAGTACAATATCATTCTTAAACCGTGAAAAATTACTGTAATAATTCCCGTATCTTTTATATTGCCGGTTATTAAATACCCTATTATTAAAAGCATCACTACTCCTAAAGTTCTCCAGGTAAGTGATTTGGCTATCGATCTTTTTTTTGTTTCCATATTTCTCCTCCGAATTTATGTATAATTATAAAGAGTTGCCTTATTTATGTGTGAAGTGTAACTTAAATAGATAAATTTAAATATTAATTTTTATTGTAAATAATTGGTGAGCCCGGAAGGAATCGAACCTTCGACCCACGGCTTAAAAGGCCGTTGCTCTGCCGTCTGAGCTACGGGCCCACCACAAAATTATTTACTTTTATAATGTCTTTTATCTGTCCTATCTGGCTAATTATTTCCGAAGGTACTTCCTGGTCCACCCCAATTACGGTTACCGCACTATTTTTTTCATCTTTCCGCCCAACTTCCATATTACCTATATTTATACCTTTTTTCCCCAGAAGAGTTCCCAGTTTACCTATAACTCCAGGACGATCTTGATTTTCAATTATCAACATGCGGCCCAAAAGTGGTATATCTATAATAAATTCATTAATTCCGGTCAATCTGGCCGTATCTCCGATTAGTTTACCGCTCACTTTTAATCCGCTGCTCAATTCAACGGTTACTCCAACAGGACAATTTTCCTTACTCGAAGTTCGACTAATCAGTTCCAGCCCTTTTTCTTTGGCAATGTATTTACAGTTAATAAAATTTATACCTTCGTTAAATTGAGAAAGATATCCGGTTATTACAGTACGGCTTACTGCCTCCTCACCGGATTTACTCTGCTTACTTATATAACTTATTATTACCTTGTCTGTCAAATTTTCAGACAGGGTGCCACACAAAACGCCCAAATTACGTGCCAGGTTCTTAACCTCTTCATCTATATCGACAGAGACGGTGTTTACGGCATTCTTAATCTTATCTTTTTTGAAATATTTAATTATCTGATCGGCCAGCCGGACCGCAACTCTTTTTTGAGCTTCTACGGTTGCTGCTCCCAGATGAGGGGTGTGAATTATACCCGGAACTCCTATTAAAGGTGAATCCGTAACCGGCTCCTGTTTATAAACATCAACAGCTGCTCCCCGGATCTCTTTATTTTTTACCGCATTCGCGAGCGCTTTTTCTTCAACCACGCTGCCCCGGGCGCAATTTATAAAAAAAGCTTCTTTTTTCATTACTTTAAAAGCTTTTGAAGTTATCATATTTTCAGTTTTTTTGTTTCCGGGGACATGCACGGTAACTATATCAGACCGGGATAATAATTCTTCAAGTTCAACTTTTTTTACTCCCCTATCTTTAGCTTTTTCTTTGCTTAAATACGGATCATAAACCAGAACTTCCATATTAAAAACTCCGGCCCTTTTAGCCACCTCGGTTCCTATCTTACCCAGGCCAATTATCCCCAGACTCTTTGAATAAAGCTCGGTGCCCTTAAATTTTTTCTTTTCCCACCGGCCCGCGGCCAGCGCCTGATGGGCAAACGGAATATTTCTTGCCAGACTCATTATAAGAGCCCAGGTATGTTCACAGGCCGAAATTGTATTTCCGGACGGGATATTCATCACCAGTATTCCGGCCCGGGTGGCTGCTTTAACATCTATGTTATCAACCCCTATACCGGCCCGGCCTATGACTTTAAGATCAAATCCATTTTCTATAATATCAGATGTGACATCCGTACCGCTTCTTATTACAAGTCCATCGTAACCTTTAATCTTTTTTTTCAACCGGTCTTTGTTTAACGATGTATCTTCTTCTACCCGGAACCCGGCGTCTTTAAGTTTTTTTACTCCGGAGTCATGTATAGAATCCGTAATTAAAATCTTAAAATTAGAATACAATTTTATCAACCTCCTCAAACTTTTCCACCGGAAACAAGTTCAACTCTTTTTTAACTCTTTCCGGTATTTCGGTGATATTCTTTTTGTTATCTGAAGGGAAAATTACCTTTTTATAACCGGACCGGTGGGCGGCTAATATTTTTTCTTTAACCCCCCCGATTCCCAGTACCTTGCCGCTTAAAGTTATTTCCCCGGTCATGGCCACGTCTTCCCTTACCGGAGTCTTTCTCAGGGCTGAAACCAGGGCTGTACAGATAGTTATTCCCGCTGAAGGACCTTCCTTGGGTATGGCCCCGGCAGGAACATGAATGTGTATATCCTTATTCTTGTAAAAATCAGCAGGGACGGTTAAATTATGAGCATTGGCCCTCACATAACTTACCGCCGTCTGGGCTGATTCTTTCATTACGTCTCCCAGTTTTCCGGTCAGTTTTAATTTACCGTCGCCGGGCATTAAAGATATCTCTATAGAAATGGTATCCCCGCCTTTCTGGGTCCATGAAAGACCTGTAGCTATGCCTATATCGTTCTTTCTTTTATGAGGGTAATTGAATTTTGGGACACCCAAAAAATTTTCTAAATTATTTTCGGTAAGCTTGGCGGTTTTCCGTTTCCCTTCGGCAACTTCCCTGGCCAACTTCCTCATCACTTTTCCTATTTCCCGCTCCACATTTCGAACTCCCGCTTCCTGGGTGTACTTGTTAATTATAATTTTTATGGCCTTATCTACAAAATTTATTCTGTAATCACCGAGACCGGCTTTTTTTTGCTGTTTGGGAACGAGAAATTTTTTAGCTATATTTAATTTTTCATTTAATGTATAACCGGGAAATTTTATAATCTCCATCCGGTCAAGTAAAGTGGGAGGTATCGTAGCTGTAGTATTGGCCGTGGTTATAAACATAACATCGGAAAGATCAAAATCAACTTCCAGATAATGATCGCTAAAATGGCTGTTTTGTTCGGGATCCAGCGCTTCTAAAAGTGCCGACGCCGGATCACCCCGGAAATCCTTGCCCATTTTATCCACTTCGTCAAGTATAAAAACCGGGTTCCGGGAGCCGACCTTAGTCAGAGACTGAATTATTCGGCCCGGAAGTGCTCCTATATATGTTCTCCGGTGTCCTCGAATCTCCGCTTCGTCCCTTATCCCCCCTAAAGATACCCGGGTAAATTTTCGGTTCATAGCCCGGGCGACCGCTTTACCAAATGAAGTTTTGCCTGTCCCCGGGGGCCCTACAAAACATAAGATAGGAGTTTTAAGTTCATTGGATAATTTAGTGACTGCCAGGTGTTCTAAAATCATATCCTTGGCTTCTTCTAAGCCGTAATGTTCGTTTTCCAGAATACGGAACGACTTTTTAAGATCATTTTCATCCGGTGTAGTATTCTGCCAAGGCAGTTTAATCAGCCAGTCCAGGTAAGTCCTAACCACCGAAGCCTGCGGGGAATAGGGCATCATTTTTTTTAACCTTTTTGCCTCCTTTAATCCTGCTTGTTTAGCCTGCGCGGTCATCCCTGAATTCTTAATCTTTTTTTCGTATTCTGTGCCTTCTTTATTCTCCTGACTTCCCATAAAATCCTTTTTCATGGCCTTGACCTGTTTTAGTATATCGTCATCATCTTTTTTACTTTTTTGTCCGGACCGGGGATTAAACTGTTTTTTTAAATTTTCTTTTACCTTCTGTACTTCTATCTCTTTTTTTAATATTCTGCCCAGAGCTTTTAACCTTTTTACCGGATCGAATTCCTCTAAAAGCTTCTGGGCTTTTTTCTTTTTCAAGCCCAGATGACCTATAATTACATCGGCCAGTTCCCCGGGAGATTCTATTTCGGAAATAGTAACAATTATAGATTGGTCCAAACCGGACTTCAACTTTACGTATTCCTTAAAAAGATCCAGAACTGTGGATTTTATGGCCCGTACTTCTGTTTTTTGGCCATCTGATACAGAAACCGGAGGAATAACAATATCTGTCTCCAGAAAAGATCCCGTATCCCGGATATCATTTAATATTACCCTGTCTTTACCCCCTATAATTACTTTGTACGTTCCATCGGAAAGTTTCAGCCTGTCCCTAACTTCTACAATAATTCCCACATCAAAAATATCTTCTTTTTCTGGATTCTCAACGTAAATATCTTTCTGGGCGGCTATTACAAGCTTCCCGGATGTGTTTTCAGCTTTTTTAAGAGCATTGACGGATGTTGATCTTCCCACCGCCAGCTGAACATAGGAGTGGGGAAAAATAACAATATCCCTAATCGGAAGCAGGGGTAGCTTTTTTTTCACTTTTTTATCTGCGGTCATTAAGCAGTCTTTAAAACAGGTTTCTTGCTGTTGTCAATGACTTCTTTATTAATAACGCATTCAACTATATTTTTCCTTTCAGGTATATCATACATTATTTCAACCATAATTTTTTCCATGATGGTCTTTAAACCCCGGGCACCGCTGGACTTTTGTTTGGCCCTGCTGGCTACAGTATGTAAAGCGGAATCGGTTATGGTTAATTCTATACCCTCCAGGGCAAACAATTTTTTATACTGCTTAACCAGAGAATTTTTAGGCTGGGTAAGTATTTTTACCAGATCCTCCTCGCTTAAATTATGAAAAGGGCCCACTACCGGCAGCCTACCCATTAATTCCGGTATTATTCCGTATTTTATTATATCCTCGGGTTCTACATGTTTTATGACTTCCCCCACATCTTTAGATCTGGATTTTACCAGTTCAGCTCCAAAACCTACTTTTTTATCGCTTAACCTTTCAGCTGCTATATCCTCCAAGCCGCTGAAAGCTCCCCCGCAGATAAACAAAACATTGGTAGTATCGAACTTTATAAACTTCTGGTTAGGATGTTTACGGCCGCCCTTAGGGGGTACGTTGGCAACAGTCCCTTCTAAAATTTTTAACAGAGCCTGCTGTACGCCTTCTCCCGAAACGTCTCTGGTGATGGAAGGCGACTCAGATTTACGAGCGATCTTATCTATCTCATCCACGTATATTATTCCCCACTCGGCCAGTTTTTTATCAAAAGAAGCGTTCTGAAGCAGCCTCAATAGAATATTTTCCACATCTTCCCCCACATATCCGGCTTCGGTTAAAGTTGTGGCATCCGTTATGGCGAAGGGCACATCGAGTATCCTGGCCAGAGTTCGGGCCATAAATGTCTTTCCCGTTCCCGTGGGGCCTATCATAAGAACATTTGATTTTTCCAGTTCTATATCCTGATCAACTTTTACGTCATTATCCCGGGAATCGGGTAATATAAAAGGGCCTTTCTTGTTAACGCTGGCTCTCTTGTAGTGATTGTAAACAGCCACGGAAATCATCTTCTTGGACTCTTCCTGTCCTATAACATACTCGTCCAGAAATTCTTTAATAACACGGGGGCGAGGTATTGGCCGCTTGGTTTTTTGTTCCTCTTTTTTGAGAGTCTGATTTATAATATGGTGGGAAGTCTCTATACATTCAGCACAGATATAGGTATCCTTCCCCCCTATCAGTTTCTGGGCTTCCTTTTCACTCTTCCCGCAGAACGTGCATTTTTTCAAGTTGTACTTATATACTCCGTCATCAGACATAACTTATTTCTCCACCTGGCGTCGACTTGATATAACTTCATCAACTATTCCGTAATCCTGAGCAGTTTTGGCATCCATGAAAAAATCTCTTTCCGTATCTTTTTTTATCTTTTCTATATCCTGTCCGGTATGACGGGCAAGAATCTCATTAATCCTTTTCTTTACTCTCATTATCTCCTCGGCCTGAATTCCGATATCTGTAGCCTGCCCCTGTACGCCACCGAGAGGCTGGTGGATCATCACCCGGGCGTTGGGAAGAGCAAATCTTTTGCCCTCTTCACCGGCTGCCAAAAGTACCGCGCCCATACTGGCCGCCTGCCCCATGCATATAGTTGAAATCTTGGGTTTTATATACTGCATGGTATCATAAACTGCCAGCCCGGAAGTAACTACTCCCCCTGGAGTATTTATATAAAGGGATATCTCCTTATCAGGATTTTCAGCTTCTAAAAAAAGAAGCTGAGCAATTATTAAATTAGATACCGTATCATTCATAGGCGTGCCTACAAAAATTATTCTATCTTTAAGTAGACGGGAAAATATGTCAAAAGCTCTCTCGCCACGCTGGGTTTTTTCTACAACCATGGGTACCAGCTGCATAAGTTCTTCATTCATTGTACTGGATTTATAATTCATATTATACTCCTGTTATTTTTTCTTTACTTTCTTTTCTTTTATTTTAGCTTTATCCTTCAAAAAATCAAAGACCTTTCCGGTCAAAATTTTATTATCATTAACATACTCATCTAAATTATCTGGTGTATTCTCTCCGTACATTTTTCTTAAATTATCCTTTTCTTCTTCCCTATCTTCGGGAGTCACTTTTATATCTTCTTCCTGGGCAACTTTGGAAAGAAGAAGCCCGGCTTTAACTTCTCTTTCGCTTTGTTTTTGAATTTTTTCATCCTCTATCATAGACGGATCACCGCCCTGTCGCTTTAAATAGTTCTCCATCTGTTCTTTGTTTTTTTCAAAACTTTCCTTAACCAGTCCGTCCGGAACTTCCAAATCGTGTTTATCTATCATTTCATCTATTATCTGTTCTTCAAGTTCTTTCTGGGCCGACTGTTCGATCTGGTTTTCTAGACTCTCCCGGATATGTTTTTTCATTTCTTTTTCACTTTCAAAATCAAGGTTTTTTGCTATATCTTCTACAGCCGGTAATTCTTTCTCCTTTATTTCTTTAACTTTAATTTCAAAATCCGCTTTTCTGCCTCGGAGTTCTTTTTTACGGTATTTCTCGGGAAACCGGTAACTTATTTTCTCTTCATCACCCTTTTCTAAACCTTTAAGTTTTTCCCCAAACCCGGGCATCGCCTTATCATTTCCCACTTCCACAATTCTTTCCTGAGGAATACCGGGATCAATCTCTTTACCGTTTAAAAAGGTTTTATACTCCACCACCGGAAAATCACCGTCTTCCACTTTACCTTCTTTTCCCTTAAGAGAAGCGTTGCGCTCTCTTAAATTCTGAATAGTGCCCTGAATCTCTTCATCTTCAATGGGCTTTATCTTCTTCTCTAATTTCAATTTTTTGTACTTTTTTAATTTTACGTCCGGGGAAGTTTCCACGCTAACGCTAAGAGTTAATGCCTCGTCTTCTTTAAAATTGTAATTTTTAATCTGCGGTGTAGTCACCGGAACAATTTTTTCCTGTTTAAAAATATTATCCAGTATGTCGGGTAAAACTTCCTGAATCAGCTGCCCCCGGGCCTGCTGGCGGTACTGATTTTTTATCTGGCTCATGGGAATTTTGCCCTTTCGGAAACCGGGCATCTTTACGTTATTCTTAATATCAAGATATATTCCTTCAAGTTCTTCTTTTAAATCTTCCCAGGGTATAGTTATATCCAGTTCAATTATACACTTGGGTTTTTTTTCTAATTTATAATCTAAATTTTCCATATTTATACCTCTTTTTAAATATTTTCTCCGTCATCATTAAAAATGTTGGTGTCGCGGGCGAGATTTGAACTCGCACTCCTAAAAGAACCAGGTCCTAAACCTGGCGCGTCTGCCAGTTCCGCCACCGCGACACTTTTAAAATTACGTTATCCTAAACTAAATTTTTAATTTAACTTTAAATGGTGAGCCGCCGGGGAATCGAACCCCGAACCTACGGATTAAGAGTCCGTTGCTCTGCCGGGTTGAGCTAGCGGCCCACTCATAAAAAAGTTAAAATTTTAAAAATGAATGCATAATAACCTATTAAATCAAATTTTAAATGTCAAATAGTTCATACATAGTTTTATGTACTACAAATTCGAATAATTTAAAGTTTGAATTAACAGAATAAATTAGTTAAATAAATTCGGGCCGCAGTTAAAAAGATAATCTAAAGCGCTGAGATGGGAGATAAATCCTTCAAAATTCTGGGAATATTCGGGATGTTTAAATTTTTGATAAGAAAGTTTTATCCCGGATTTTCTAAAAAGATTTTCTTTCATATAATCTTTGGCCCCTGTCCCGCTGAGATATTCATCGGCATTAAGTTTTTTACACATATCCACCAGCCTCCGGGTCTTAGTGGTTCTAATATCCATATCCGAACTCATTACGTACGGGGGATTAATCTTAAAAATTTTCATAAAAAATTTTATAACTTCCATATTAAGTGCCCAGAGCATTTCCCAATCTTTCATTACAATTTCTTTAATTAAAGGATAATATTTTTCAAAATACCTGCAGCTGCTGTAATTATGTTGTATAGCTTTTATATGTTCTTTCTGCCAGTTAGTATTATTATTTATAACCACTTCATTTATATTCTGGTAATATCGTCCTTTTACCCTTACCGGTACGGTAAGCCACATGGTTCCCTGGGGCGTCTTTATCCGATTCCTGTTTTGAAATTCCCGTTTTTTGTACTGTACATCATCCAAAAAAACAAAATTTTTGCATTTGTTTATCTTATCCAGATATCCCAACCAGGGCATATACTGAGGTTGATGTATTCCCAGCCTCATGTTGTTAACCCGTAAATTCTGTACAGTTTTTTTTGCATGTTATCCAGAGTATAATGTTTTTGAACCCTTTTTTTGGCATTTTTGCCCATATCTTCTACCTTTGCTGGATTATCAATAAAATATTGCATTGCTTTGTAAATACCTTTAATATCCTTGCAATCCACTAAAATACCATTATACATATTTTTAATTATATCCCTTATTCCCCCCACTTTAAACCCTACTGCCGGTATCCCGGCAGCTCCCGCTTCTATTAAAGTGAGCCCGAAACCTTCAACCAAAGAAGGTTGTATTAGTACATCCATTAGCTGTATCGCTTTTTCCATATCTTTTCGGTAACCGGTAAATATAACTTTATCTTTAAGCCCGTATTTTTCAACTACTTTTTTAAGTCCGGGGTCTTCGGGACCGGCTCCTATTATAACCGCTTTTGTTTTTGACCCGGTTTTAACCAGTTTAGAAAAAACTTTTATGAAAAAACGGTGGCCTTTAAGAGGCACTAACCGGCCGGCCATTCCGAAAACCAGTTCATCTTCTTTTATATGAAATTTTTTTCTTAATTGATTTTTGAGTTTTTTATCTCTGTTAAAGTTTTCCGGACATATCCCGTTTTCAAGTATCCGAAACTGCTTTTCTTTTCCTACTCCATAAGAGAGAAATTCTCTTTTAGCATTGGGAGTCAATACAATTATTTTTTCTGCCAGAGGGGCCAGTAATTTTTCCGCCGACAGCACAATCTTGCTTTTTAGCCGTGAAAAATATCCGTAAAATACTATACCGTGAGGTTGATAAAATATTTTTTTTACCCCGGCCATAAAGCCCCCCATCCGGCCGGCGAATCCGGCTTTAGAAGTATGCAGGTGAAGTATATCCGGTTTTAACCGGAGGCATAAAAAAAAAATCTCAGCAACGGCGAGACAATCCCAAAATAGAGAGATTTCTCTCTTCAAAAATCTAAGAGAAATAATATTATCGTTCACCCGGGCTTGAGTCGGTCCGGAAGCCACGTAACTTTTCACTTTCTTTTTTTGGAGCATCCCCGAAATTTTCAGACACATATCGCTGGAACCTCCCGGATCCAGCCTGGTTATAATATGTAAAACTTTCAATATCTAAAAATCTCCGTACATCTCGAACAGACCGGAAATCGACAATTATCAGTAAGCATTTTTCTAAATTTAACTGCCTTTTCGGAATTCCAGACATCTTCAAATTTTTCGTTTTTTAAATTACCGAAACTGTACTTGAAATTAAGACAGGGTCTTAGTTCCCCGTCCGGAAACACATAAGCGCACAGCCAGGAAGATTTACATCTGCCGCTGTAAGATTTTGGAAAATATTTTCTGTCCCGATAATATTGTTCTATCTCTTTGGGACTAAAATTCGGATAAACATTAACAGAAAACGGTCTGTTTTTAGCTTTATCATTTATTTCCCCGATAATATCACTCAATTTCCCCGGTTCAATACCGGGTTTAAATACAAAACCCTCCCAGTCTTTACAGCCCAGTGAAGGAAACCGTGCCTCCGTATTTTTTATATCTTCTTTATCAAGAAATATAAGATGGTGAAAAGTTATAGAATCCGCTTTAAACTCTTCAGCCACATTCAGCATATCCACAATATCATTTATATTGTATTTCGTTATAGTTGTCTGCAAATTTATGAGCGGTTTTTTCCCTTTTTTTAAGTTATGTACCGCTTTAATTCCCTCTTCTATTTTACTGTAAAGTCCGTTGATTCCCCTTATCTTATCATGAACTTTTTTTGGACCATCAATAGATATATTTAGTTCGTCAAGCTCTTCACTGGTAATAATCCGGGCATATTTTTCAAGTAAATATCCATTGGTTATCATTACACAGTGCAGCTGGTTTCTTTTTATCAATTTTATTATTTCTTCTATTTCAGTATAAAGAAGAGGCTCTCCACCGAACAATGTTATCGAAGGTCTAAATTCAGCCAGAGTCAAAATAACTTCTCTTAATTTTTTCAGAGGCATATCCGGCTGAATTTTATTGCCTTTTTTGGTAACTCCCTGGTCCCCCCACTGACCACACATTTTGCATTTAAGATTGCATCTGCGGGTAAGAAACAGAGTAACGGCTTCGGGTAAAGGAGCCTGACCCCGGCCCAGTTTATAGTAAAGAGCAGCTTTTACCCTTTTTAAAAAAACTTTCATCCCATAAAAAGGCTGGCGGAAAAATTTATATATATTTCTTTTAAAATTCTTAACCGGAAACATCTAAAACCTTTCTAAAAATATCAATAACTTCTTTTATGTTTTCTTCACTCATAAATTCATTGGAAGGAATAGTTAACAAATGCTTACTAAAATAAATCGCCTTTTCAGGTATTTTCTCCCGGTTAAAATAGAAAGGATTGTTATAATAGTAGTTAGCTTCTATTCCGCTTTCCATTAGTAATTTTTTTATTTCTCTTTTCTTTTTTAAGTTTTTTATTATTACCGGAACTCTGTTAAATACGGTATTGCTGTTCGGGCTTATCCGGGGAACTCTTAAATCTTTTACTCCTTTTAAACCTTCCAGCAGTTTAATACCCGTTTCCCTTCTCGATTTAAAAATTTCTTCCCTTCTTTTAAGTAAAGAACTGGCCAGCCTTTTATTTGATACGGGCATAGGTCCGGGTTCAATGCTCCTTTTTGCGGAAACTTTTCGGAATTTAGATAACCGGTTGTACAAAGAACCATAGAGCTCCGGACGACTAAAAAAAGAAACACCGCCGGCTTTTAATACTGATTTAATCTCTTTTATAAAACCGGTACTGTTGTTTTTGAGAAATTTTTGCGATTCCACCGCCATCGCTTTTTTATCAAACAGTAAAGCTCCACCGTTTAAAGCGGGAAGATTTTTTCCCTTATTAAAAGAAAAAATTGCCATATCTCCTGCACTCCCAGCCAACCGCCCGGAATACGAACTTCCCAGAGCCTGAGCTGCATCCTCTATAACCAGCCCCGAATAATCCTTTATTATTGTAAATACGCGGTCCATATTTTCCGGAATACCGAAAAGATGAACAGCCACAACTGCAGCTGTTTTTTCGTTCACAATCATCTTCAAGTACTCAAGATCCATATTAAAACTATCCAGGGATATATCGCATAGTTTAACCCTGAATCCGGCCTCCTTAGCGGCTACATATACAGCATCTGCCGTATAGGCGGGTATTATAACTTCTTCCTTTTTAGTTATTTTACTCAGAATTTTAAAAGCCACATAAAGTGCCTGAGCGCCGGAACCGTAAAGCAGACAATTTTTTCTACCCAGTATTTCTTTTAAAATTTCAACGAGATCCGGTTTAGAAAATATTTCCAGAGGAGAATATTGAGTACCGGATATGGGAACAAGAGTTTTCATATAATTACCAGCTCTTTTTTACAGATCGCCTCAAATCAAGTCCCCGATGGTCTCTTTTATCAAATCCTCCCCGATAAAGTTTTTTTTACGTATATATCCGGTAAGCAGACTCAAATCGCATATTGTATTTATCCGCCTGGGTATTCCCCCCGAGTTATCATATATCTCCCGGTGAGCCTTATCCGAAAAAATAGGATCACCGGCTCCAACAATATCCAGCCGGTGATTTATATATTTAACTGTATCATCCAGCTCAAACCGGTCTAATTCCGTTCTTAATCCCACTCTCTGGGCCAGCTGTTTTATATTGGAAATTGACTTGAGCAGCTCCGGCTGACCGGAAAGAATAAGAGTCAAAAGATACCGGTCGTTTTTCTGCCAGTTAAGTAGCATCCTTAACTCCTCAAAAACATCTACTTCCCCTATAACATGGGCTTCGTCCACAATCAGAATAATATGTTTGCCGTCATTGTATATATTTTCAATTGCCTTATCCAAAAGATTCAGCATCGGCGCTTTTTTAGAAGGTATTTTATCTTTTATTCCCATCTGGTAAATAAAAGAATGAAGCAGACCGGAGGGATCCAGCTGGGGATTATTTATTCTGGCTACATGAAATTTACTCCCGGCTAACTTCCCTGTAAGAGTGTTAAGCAGTAAAGTTTTCCCGCAACCGAAAACCCCGCTCATTACCATACAGCCCATACCTTCCTGAACCACATATGACATCCGGGCCAGGGCCTCTTCATGCTGTGCAGATCTATATAAAAATTTTGGATCGGGGGTATTTTTAAAAGGTTTTTCTTTTAGTCCCCAGTATTCTGAATACATTTAGTTTTTTTAAGCTTAATTTTCTTTTCCAATTTCCTTTTTACCGTTTTATATTGATTTTTAATTATAAACAGATTTACTTACGGGTTCAAATTACCCCGCCCAATTTAATTTACTTCTTTACTAAAACCGTAACCCGGGCAGAAGTGATAATCCGACCTGTTTTATATATATCCCGTAACCGGAAACCTGTTTTTTTAACAATACTTTCCATTTCTTTTTTTGAATACGCTTTTAAAAGTTTTCCTTGCTTTCTGAAACTTTTATCGTATACCGGGGCCAGCAGATATCTTAATCTTAGAAAAAAGTTATTT
The DNA here is from genome assembly GCA_964476445.1 of uncultured bacterium. Taxonomy (GTDB): domain Bacteria; phylum CG03; class SLGR01; order SLGR01; family JAGXOG01; genus CAYZAK01. The sequence goes on along the minus strand of CAYZAK010000004.1, from coordinate 8,084 downwards.
TTATTTCTAAAATCTGCCACCAGTATTCCCCCCGGTTTTAACACCCTGTTGATCTCTTTAATAATATTTGTCATCTTATCTTCAGAAAGATTGTAAAAAATATTTATAGCCGTAACCAGGTCAAAAAAATTATCTTTAAAAGGAAGTTCACCGGCATCTCCGGTAAGCAAATTCACCTCATCCGCAGGGACCCCGATCTTTGAACGGCATCTTTTTATCTGTTCGGTATCCATATCTATACCGAAAATTTTAAGATCAGAATTTTGTTCAAGTACATCTTCCAGTAACAATCCTTCACCGCACCCCACATCCAAAAATTTCCCTTCAATATCTTCCAGAGCTCCCAGGGCCAATCTTCTGATCCTACCCGAAAGAGGCCCGGAGGAAGGATTGTCCTTCTCCCCGGAAGGCCTGAAGAATTTTATGAAACGTGAATAGAGTTTGTGTATCAATTTAATTATTAAAGTTTCTCAAGATTCTTATAATGCCTGCTGATACTAAACGGCAGTCTTAAAAACAGCGGCAGACCGTACAGCATAAAAACTATCAATTTAAAATTTACACTATATCCGAAAATATTGAACGGAGATAAAATTAAATCCATAATAACCGCAACTGCCACCATCCCTATTAATGAGCCCGGCATTATAATCTCCGAAAAAAACTTCCATATTACCTGAACTATTTTTTTACTCCATTTTTTTTCTTTCCTGATATTCTCATTAAGTGCGGCTGCAAGGGGCTTGTTGGCAACAATACTTTTCTTATAATCACCTCCGCTTTTTACTTGAGGCCTAAGATATCTCATAAAAACCGAATCTTTCTGCATGGAGGGAAAAGAAGTCATGGAGAGAGCAATAACGGGACTTAAATAAAGGAACATCGAATAACCAAATTCAAAATATACACTAAGTCCCAAACAGAAAAAAAGCACGGGAGAACTTATAAAATGCCCCAGACGATCCAAATACATTCCCCCAAAACCGGAACCCGTTTTATTATTCTTTTTACGGTTAAACCGGGCAATATTACCGTCAACATAGTCAAATATTACGCCTATTATAAGCAATATAGCGGCCATAATATGAAATTTCACACCTTCTTTTAAAATTAAGAATGATCCGGATATCAATAAAATAATAACCATAACGCTTACCGCATTCGCACTTATTTTAAGGTTTAAGAATATCCAGGAGATGATTATGGATACGGGCCTGTATATAAATCTGGAATGAATATGAGGGTCTTTTTTTTCCGCATTAATTTCTCTTACCTCGTTTAGGCTAATCACTGTTCTCCTCCTCGCATTCAGACAATATAATCAAGAAACTGTCGGCTGAGTTTTCTCCAGTCAAACTCTTTCTGCGCCCTTTGACGACCTTTTTTTCCAAATTTCTTTCGCAGGCTCTTATTTTCCAAAAACCTTCTGGTTTTGGCAACCACCTGATTTATATCTTCTGGAACTACCAGAAAACCGGTTTCGCCATCCTTGACGGCCTCAACAACCCCACCGGTTTTTCCTCCTATTACCGGCTTCCCGCAGCTGTTAGCCTCCATAAAGGATATACCGAAACCTTCCACTACCTCCTCATTATCGGTAAGAGTACTTAACATAATAAATATATCACATACATTATAGAGAACTGGAAGTTCCTCTTCATCTACCTCCCCCGCAAAAATTACTCTATCTTTTAATCCGTATGCCTCCGCCAATTCTTCCAGGGTTTCCCGTCGCGGACCCTCTCCTACAATAAGATATACTAAATCCGGATATTCTTTCTTGAGCCTGTCTATGGCCTCTAAAACAAGATGCTGTCCTTTCCTTTTTACCAATCGGGCAACTGTCAGTAAAACGGTTTTTTTCTTTACATTATACTTTTCTTCCAACTCCTCCGTATTAATTTGGGGCACAAATTTTTTTGTATCCACTCCCGGATAAACCGTTTTTATTTCTTTTTCGGGAATTAAATGCCTTATCTCCGAAGCGGTGTAATTACTGTTTACTATAACAGCCCGGGATTCTTTCATGTTTTTTACAAATAACTTAAAAAATATGCTTCCCTCGAATTTTTTTACTTCGCCGCCATAGACATAAATTACATAGGGAATATCAAATAACCCTGCAAATAATCTGGCAACAAATCCAACTAAAACCGGCTGCCCTGCATGAAGTAATTTAATATCTTCTTTATTTACTATTTTCAAAATTTTCTTTAACAGCATCATAAAACGGCAAACCCTGGAAATTATAGATGTGCCGGTGAACGCCGGCGAATAACGGTAAGTTTTTAACTCCGCTTCTTTATCATATTTTTCATACCCCTCTACTTTCGGAGCCAGTACAACAACTTTTTCGGAAGGTAAATATTTCCAGAAATTATAACAGGCATTTGCTATCCCGCTTACCATAGGCGGATAATCGCTTGATATTAACAGGGTCTTCATAATATTAATTTTCGAATTTTTTCCCACACCTTATCCGGAGTAATCTCTTTCATACATGAATGATGTCCGCATTCCCCACGACCGCATCCTATACAATCTAACTCCTCTCTAAAAACATAGTCGTTTTCCCCCTGGGGATAAAATACATCCGGATTTGTTGGGCCAATAAATGATACCGTTTTTATTCCTATCATAGAAGCCAGGTGAAGCGGGCCGGAATTATTTCCTATGAACAGCTCTGCCTTTTTCATTACAGCAGCTATTTTTTTTATCGGTTCATCTATAAGATATATTTGATTGGAAAATTTTTCTCTTATTTTACCTATAATATCTTTTTCTCCGGTGACACCTATTACGCAAAAACTTTTGTTGGTTTTATTTTTAATTTTTTCCATAAGATTTATATAATATTCTACCGGCCACTTCTGGGAAGGGTAATATCCTCCCGGATGAACGACAATATCAACTTTGATATCCGTATCCGGAATATTCAACTCCTGCCTGTATCTTTCAATTCTATTTATACCTAATTTTTTCAGAAGCATAAAGCTTTGCTTTAAAAGAGAAACATCTTTTTTAGCTTTTAAGCCGGTATTAAGAAAAGCCCTGTTCAATAGACCGTAGAAACCCGCTCTTTTTTTAATCTTAGACAGAAACATCTGAACAGCGTTTGTTCCCCGCCAGTTATTTACAAAATCGATTCCAATATCAAGTTCAAGGTTTTTAAGTTTCTTTATATTTGCCTTAAAACCCCTATCTTCAATCAAATCTATATCAAAAGGCAGAAGCTGAGCCACTTCCCTGTTACTTTTGGAGCAGAGCAGATAAAGCCGGCTCTGCGGATATTCTTTCCGCAAGGCCGTAATCGCAGAAAGGGTAAGGACCATGTCCCCTATTCTGTCGTTTCTGATTATCAGAATTCTTGATTTATTATTGGCCATATTTTTTATTACTCTTAACTTCTTCGTATAATTTACAAATTTTTTCGATATGATTTGGTATTGAAAATTCTTTAACAACTTTTTCCCTGGCATTTAAACTTAAATTTCTTCTCAAGTCTTTATTATCTATAATTTTTTTTGTTTTTTGAGCCATAGCCGCTGCATCAGCTTCACAGAGAAAGCCGTTTGTACCATAGTCAATTATTTCAACTGGGCCTCCCAAATCAGTTGCAACTACAGGCTTGCCGCAGGCCATTGCTTCAACAATAGTCCTCCCGAAGGCTTCCGGTTCTATCGAAGTATGAAGAATTATATCACAGGCGTTCATAATTTCTTCACTATTATCTATGTAACCCAGAAACCTCACCCTTTCCTCCAGATTTAAAGACTTTGCATAATTTTTCAGTTCCGCCGTATATTCTTCTTCACCATCTCCGGCTATTAAAAAATATGAAGCAAATCCATCTTTTATTAACTTTGAGGCTGTATCAAGAAAGAGACGGTGTCCCTTCATAGGCACAAGCCTTGAAAAAATACCTATACTGAATTTATCTTTATCTCTTTTTAATTCCTTGTATAATGCCTCTGAAGGAGTTCCGGGTTTAAATTTTTCTGTATCAACGGCATTGTAAATTTTAACAACTTTTTTTCTTACACTTTTCTTTTTAAACCGTTTCCCAACCGAATCGGATATAATAATAATCTTATCTGCCAATCTCCCTATTATTCTTTCTCTAAGTTTTGATGACTCCGAAACCCTTGCGTGCCAGATAAAATGAATTCCTTTTAATTTTGCCAGCAGGGCAGAGATAAAACTGACCTTTGAAGTACCGGCGTTGCAGTGAATTATACTACACCCTGTTTTGTTTATACATTCGGACAGGTTTTCCCACAGGGAAAAATACCTGTTCTTTGAATATTTTCCCGCTTCAAAAAGAAAAGGAGTAAATTTCCCTTTATCAATATTGTCTATTATAATCTTAAGGCTTTTCTGGCCTCCTCCGGGTGGGTCAAGGGGTTCATCTATATACAAAACTCTTTGGGAAGATAATTCTCTGTATATTAATTTACCGTTTTTTATACCGTCGAACTCTTTTAAAGCCTTCTCTTTTCCCTTTTTCCCCATTTTTTCTCTTAAACCGGGATTCTCAATAAGTCTTTTTATTCGCCCGGTCAGTTCCTCCTCTGATTCCGGCTTAACAAGAAACCCTGTTTCATTATCATCAACAACTTCCCCAATACCCCCGGTTCTTGTTGATATTACAGGCCTGCCGGCTGCCGAGGCTTCCATAAGAGTAATGCCCTGGCCTTCTTCAAAACCTTTGTATTTCCTGTTGGGCTGCGCAAAAATATCGCAGGCGGCATAATAATCCGCCACCTCATCCTGCCTAATCCAGCCGGTAAATATTACTTCTTCTCTAACCCCCTCATCAGAAGCAAGCTTTTCAAGTTCTTTTCTCTGGGGGCCGTCACCGGCAATTAATAATTTTATTTTATCCGAATCGTTTTTAAGATCGGTAAAGCTTTTAATAAGTGTATCTATTCCTTTTATGGGGTGAAGCCGGCAGAGGCTCATAATAACAGTATTATCTTTGAGGTTGTATTTTTCTCTTACGCCTGCTCTATCCGGATTTTTAAACCTGTCAAGCTGAACCCCGTTAGATATAGCGCTGATTTTATCTGAAAAATCTCCCAAAGTTAATATTTTATCCCTCAGGTAAAGTGAAGGGGAAAATATATTATTACACCTTTTAAATATTTTTTTTAAAAGAAACCGGGTTCTAAAATTTTTAACCCCGTCTATGATATCAAACCCGTTTACCGTAACGGCCCATTTTCTTTTTTTATAAGCACCCGACAGCAGTACAGCTATCGCCGGGGGAGACCAGCTCAAACAGAAAATTTTTGTAATAGACCTTTCTTTTACTATTTCTTTTATTTTTTTGGAAAGTTTAATTGATTTTCTTACGTAATGGCCTTTCAGGGGGATATAAATTCTTTCATATTTATCTGAAATTTTTCCTTTAACATCGGTAAGGACTATTACCTTTTCTTTATCTTGCCATATATCAACAAGCTGGCGGGCCCTTTCTGACATTCCTCCCCCCCTAGGAGGAAAATCCGGGGTGATAAACAAAATTGACATTATATATAACCTAACTTTTTTAGATTATTTTCAAGCAGTTTATTGGTTTTTTCTTTTTGCTTCTCTGATAGATTTTTCTCCCATTTTCCAATTGAATCCGTATTTATCTTTCCCAAAACATTCCTGTGGTGGTCCTTATCCGTGACATCCCCAAGCTTTTCAACTTCTTGACAGCTTTTTATCATTTCAACTTCATATTCTATGGATAGGAATTCGCATATTTTTTTAACTTCTTTCTGGGGAGAAGAGACCAGATTCTCGTATTTTATATCTATATATTCCTCTTCCGGTTTATAATTACCGAATTTATCTACCATTTCTATACTTTTATCCCATCTCAAGCAGGCTTCCTCAACTGTTTTATAGCGCCCCATCTTAAGGTAGGAGCTTACAACGTCCCTGCCGTCTCTTACCATATTTATAACCTTCGCGTCTTTGTAAAGCTTATTTATCCATCCAAGATTCAGAGTGTTAATAGGAGTCTTATCGCCCCATAGTTCGGCCTCCGGGAATTTGACTTTTGAATAATGGCGATAAATTTCATCTATAATTTTTGCCAGACAACGCTCGTCATCTTCAATATTGAATAGTTTTTTATAAACTTTATCTAAGCTTATCTCCCAGGTATAGAATTCCTCATGGGATTGGAATTCTCCGAGAACTATTTTTACTATCTCCTGCCAGGGTAAAAAATTAATATACTGAAATTTTTTAATTACGCTGCCCAGAACATAGGATTCGGGAGGAATGGCTATTTTCCCATGCTGGCACAGAATTCTTCTTAAAAGAGTATTGCCGGACCTGCCGGAGCCGATAATAAAAAAAGGAATGCAGCTGAGATTGGATGTTTTTTTTCTGTTAGGGTGCCTGTTAAAAAAGAAGTTTCTTATCAGTTTTAAAGAGTTTGATATTTTAAAGAAATACAGTGGAAGAGGATATTTGTCGTAATTAAAATTTTTCAATTTTTATTTTTATCCTTTAACGTATCAAATTTTCTTCACAAATTTTATCCAATCTTGTGATATATCTTTTGTAGTTAAAATTATTCATTACTATTCCTCTTGCTTTAACTCCCATTTCTTTTCTTAACTCGTCATTCTCATAAATTTTAATAATAACATTAGCTAAAGATTTAGGGTTTTCCGGTATATAAATATGTTTTTCGGTTTCATCCAAAAAAATACTTTCCGCCATTTTTCCTTTAGTTGTAATTACGGGTTTTTCCATTGCCATATATTCAAGTATCTTCAAGGGTGAACAGCGATCGGTATGGGTTTTAAAATATGGGGCAACAGTTATATCCATTCGGTTTATTTCTTTGGGAATATTATCATGAGCAATAGTCCCTCTATAAACAACCCCCTCAATATTACATTTACTTTTAAAATTTCCAATCAACTCAAGTCTGGTATCCGGCAACTTCTTTTTTACAATCTTATATGCCTCAATAAGCGTTTTTATATCTCTGCCAGGCATAGAACTTCCAATGTAACCTATAATAAACTCATTTTTGTTTTCTTTCGTTTCGCAGTTTGACGGATTAAATTTTTCAACATCTACAGCATTGGGAAATACAGCAACTTTATTTTCATTGAAGCCCTTTGAGATAATTCCTGACTTGAAAATTTCCGAAATAGTAAAGATAAAATTACTTTTTTCTAAAATTTCATTTTCCAAACTTACAAGTTTTTTTTGTTTCTTTTTTCCGGTGAAATTGAAGCTGTATTCTACCAAACCGTTAACCTCAAGAATAAATGGTAGCGGTATATTTACCAGTTTTTTAATAACTGAAATAAAGAGGAAATTGTGACGGGCTATAATCACATCAGGTTTTTCTTTTTTTATAACCTTTTTTAATTTTCTCCATTCTCTTTTATTTATTAAAAACTTTTTAATTTTACCGGGTATTAAAAAAATCTTTTTCGTTTTATTTGAAAAGTTTTTTTCCATATTATCTTTTGAAATAGGAGGATAATAGGATATTGAAAACTTTGAATATTCTTTAACCGCCCTAACAAATTCCTTAGAATGAACTGCTTGCGCAGTCCTTTTTCCTTTCAGGTGATCGCTGTAATATAAAATTTTTTTATGAGTTTTCATTTTGAGTAAAATTCAGCTAATTTTTCACAAATTGTAAGTGTGTCATATTTTTCAATTTATTTACTATTTACAATTACTGTTATTTATCTACTAAATTTTTATAAATTTCTATAAGTTTATCATTTAATTTATTAATATTAAATTCTTTTTCTACTAATTCTCGGCCTTTCCGCCCCATTCCTGACCAAGTTTCTGGATGCTCAATTAAATATTTTATTTTTTTTGTTAAGGATTTTGTGTCTTTTTCAGGCACTAAAAATCCCGTTTTCCCATTTTTTACCTGTTCTGGAATTCCCGAATGATATGTAGAAATAACCGGTAACCCTTCAGCCATAGCCTCTAATAATACCGTTGGTGTGCCCTCTTGATCACCATTTTTAGCTGTAACGCTTGGTAGTATAAATATATGTGCTTTATTTAACATTCCTATTATTTCTTCCCTGTTTTTCCAT
>CAYZAK010000003.1:0-65648 GCA_964476445.1 uncultured bacterium | reverse complement strand
ATCCAATACTTTTCGTGGTCGTCCATTAAGCAAATCCTGTACGTGCTTTATTTTCCCGGCGGTATATTTCCTTTCAAACAGTCTAAACCCTCCCGGTGTTCTGTCTGAATGTTCTATTAAGCCCATCCTGCAGTAATAATTTACCGTTGATCGAGGTACTCCCGCGCACTCTGCCAGTTTCCCGATTGTGCATAAATCAACTTCTTCTGTCATTTAGTATATCCTCCCTGATAAATTTAAAACCCTTAAGTTTAACTTCATGGTTTATAAAAATTTTTTTAGTCGTCTTAAAATTTTAAAAATAACCCTTGAAGAAATACAGTAGATCACTCCCAAAAACCCGGTGATAAACTGTTTTTCGACTTTTCCTTCTATATTCTTTAAATCAATCCTATGATATTTTCCTATCCCCGCATCATCGGCCACCGTAAATTTCTTATCTTTTTTTCTTATAATACGGTGTATATATTTCTTACCTTGTCGATTATAAAATACAGTATCGCCGCACCGATAAACGGAACAACCTTTTATCAATACCCACCCCCCCGGTTTAAATAAAGGCCGCATACACCCCCCCTTTAATTTTACCGGTGTTACTCTGTTCATGATCTTTCGGGAATTATCCCGCAGTTAAAATCCCAGAAAGGTAATCCCGAAGTACATTTACCGCAGGAGAGAGCCGCTGTCTCAATAATTTTTTCGGATTTTATTTGAGGTTTTATATACTTACTTTTTTTCTTTTTATTTTCCATTGTAGTAATAATAACATAATCCAGTATGTTTATCTATTATTTAAATTTTAGATTTCCGGTCTTTTTATTAATTTACGGGACATATCACAAAACATTTCCTTACCTTCAGCTTCAGCAACTCCCGGACATACTCCGCAGTAAGGTAGTAAAGAACAATTTTTACAACTCTCAATTACATCATAATCCGGTTCCATTTTTTTCCATATATCGATAAATTCTTCTTTCCTAAGATTTCCGGCCGGCTTTCTCCAGGCCACGCAAGGATATACTCTACCTACCGAATCAACTGTGACCATGTTTCTTCCCGCTCCGCACTCAAGATTTTTTCTGGACCTGAAATCTTTAATATCAAAAATACCGCTGTCAAAAACCATATCGGACATTGAATCCAAATCCAACCTGTGTTCTATTATATCCGTACAGTTTTTCTCATAACACGGGGAAATAACCGGATCAATTTTTAAGGTTATATCTTTTTTATCAGACCATTTTTTTAATTTATCTATATGGTTGAAATTTTCTTTCATCAGGGGACATTTTATAACGGTATTGACTTCTTTCTCTTTAAGCAAATCAATAGCATTCATTGTTTTTTCAAAAGAGCCCGGACGGCCGGTTATCTTTTCATGTATCTCTTTTTGGAGAGAATAAAGTGATATATGTACGGCAAACGGATTTAAAGAAGCAATAAATTTCGCTTTTTTTTCATCTATAAACAACCCGTTTGAAAATAACATAATAGAAAACGGTACCCTGGACGCATAACGGAGCAACCGTAAAATATCTTCCCTTAAAAACGGTTCACCGCCGGTTATTATAAGGAACATCGTTCCCTGATTTTTGAGTTCAGCCATAATATTTTTCCATTCACCGGTGGTAAGTTCCTGCCTTTTGTCATTTCTAAACCCCCGGTGAAAACAATGTACGCATTCAAGATTGCAGCTGTGAGTCAATTCCAGATGAACAGCAAACGGAACCCGGAGCCGGTGAGTTTTTTGTGCTAATATTTCGTTCAGTCCTTTTGGCATTTTACTATTTTTTTCTTTTCCATCTTCCTGAAAAACTCATCCACATCTTCTTCAGCAGTAAGTGCATCGGTTTCAAATTTCTCACATAAAGCATTAACTACTTCCTCCGGCTGGATTACTCCCTTTTTGAGCTGTTTAAAAATAAAAGTTCCTGTTTCATTTAATGAATGGAGTACCTGATTATCCGGATCAACAATATAGTACTCCCCATCTATAATTCGGGTTACCATCTTTTTATTTACCGATATTTTCACCGGGTTGCCAGTCTGTTATTTTTAAGTTTTCGGGCACTTTTGTAATATCCCCGGGCTGGGACCGTACCAGCTATATCCTGGCAGTAATCGGTTAGCTTTTTTAGCCCCCCGTTGACATCTATATAATAAATAATATTTTTCAGCAGGGTTTTATATATCCCTCCAGAACTTATATCGTCTGTTTCAGTGGTTAAAATATTAATTCTGTCAAGGTTTTCTGTTTTATTTTTAACTAAACCTTCAAATTCGCCGGTAAAAGGAGTAGAAAATATTTTCCACTGATTTTTTGTTTTCTTAATAGATACAATATCATCACCAAGCATCTCTTTATTTTCTTGGACAGAAGTAGTCTTACCGCTGCCTGCCGGACCGGTATAAATTTCTCCTGAAGCTGCGGAAGCATGTATCAAAAAACCGTTTTGGGTTATTAATAACCGGGAATATATTATACGTAAAAGTGAATCTAATATATGAATATTTTCCAGTATTTCACCGCCGGTCTGAAGAGGCGAAAAAAAGACATTCATTCCCCTGCCCTCTATTTTAAATAAATTTCTCTTTTTTTTAAATATGAGATCTTCGGCAACAGTTACTCTATCGGTAAAATTCGGGGAAACAGTATGTTTAAAATCACCGGCGGTATACTTAAAATTTGAATATCTCCGATTAAATTTTTCCATGAAATCCAACGAAATATTCTTTAAATTTAACCGGATGGGCAACCCAGCTATTTTTAATTTTATTTTATAATTCGCCATCACTCCCTTTCACAGCTACCCTCTACACTTATAAGCTTCTGTCGACCTAAATTCACTACTTTCCCATTACTACTCAAAATTTTTACCGTAGGACAGGTTGGAGATTGTGAATTTGTCTTTATTACTCGGGCCTTCCGGCCGTCGCTTAATTTTATTACCGATCCTACCGGAAAAAGGGTAAGTTCATCAATTAAAGTTCTTACCAGATGCCCGGGAAAATTTTTTGCCCGTCCTTCCAGAATAATAACCATGGCACGGGCCCGGTTGTACGCTTTTCTCCAGGACCGGTCATGGGTAAGGGCTTCATATACATCGCTGATAGCTATTATGGAACTCATACGATCTATACTATTCCCTTTAAGCCCTTCCGTATACCCTGACCCGTCATTTCTCTCGTGGTGCCGAGAGGCAATTTTTATAATCTGGTCAGTGGTATACAAAGATAAAAATTCAATTTCTGTTAATATATCTTTTAGATCCTGGGGATGTTTTTTTACTTTTTTCATGGCTTTAGAATTAAGTTTCCCAGGGTGATTTACAATATCTATATAATTTATCATACCCAGATCATGAAAAAAAGCGGCCAGAGATAAAATCTCGATCTGATCTTTATTGTAAATCATATTTCTTATAAGTATATTGGACAGAATACATACGTTAACCGAGTGGGCATATAAATAATTAACGGGGGTGTTTTCATAAAAATATTTCAACATTTCCCTGGGCTTTTTCTGAACTCTTTCAGTTAAAGAAGTAATAATATCCATATCTTCTTTACTTACCCTGATGCTTCCCCCGATATCAACGTTATCATTCTTTTCTTTGGCAAGAAGCAGGGCCTCATTATAAATTTCCTCTTCGGTAAATTCCGGAGGGCTTTCGGGTTCTTTTTTTCCCTTCTTCTTCCCAAGATCCGGTTTATCATCCGGTTTGTCATTTTTTTTGTATATATCTGAAATTCTTATCATGTTAGCTTTAAAATTAAATTAAATCCCCCACTACTTCAGTTACAATATTTCCATCTATCTGTTCAGCTTTCTGGGTAAAACCGGCCAGCAGACTTAAATCACATATGGAATTAATACGCCGGGGAATTCCTCCGGAATTATTAAAAATTAATTCATAAGCATTCCCGGTAAATATTTCCTCTTCTCTGCCGGCAATTTCCAGCCTGTGTTTTATATAACCGGTAGTATCTTCTAAATTCATTCTATCCAGGTGGGCTTTTATTCCTACTCTCTGGGCCAGCTGTTTAATATTATTAACTTTAGTATTTATCTCCGGCTGGCCGGATAAAATAAGAGTTATAAGAAATTTTTCCTTGCGCTGAAAATTTAATAGCATTCTTAACTCTTCAAAAGTATCCTTAGAATTTATTACGTGGGCCTCGTCAATTACTATAATGGTATGCTTGCCGTCGTTATAATTATTTAAAACCGCTTTATCTATTCTTTTCAGATATTCAGCTTTATTGTGAGGTATATCTTCATCTATCCCCAAATTATAGGTTACCGATGAAAGAAGTTCAACCGGGGTCATCTGGGGATTGGGAATAAAAACAGTGCTGTATTTACCTTTTTCCAGTTCTAAAAAAAGAGATCTAAGAAGCAGGGTCTTTCCGCAACCGAAAACTCCGCTCAATACAATACAACCCAGCGCTGAATTTATACCGTACTGCAGTCTGGCTGAAGCTTCTTCATGCTGGGCGGATAAATATAAGAATTTCGGTTCTGCGGTATTTCTAAAAGGCTTATCCGATAACCTCCAGTAAGACTCATACATCTTCTTTTCCTCTGAGTTTTCTTGCTTCTTTCATTCTGAACTCTTTAGTGGTTTTAGTTCTGTCCCCATGTTTTTCTTCTTTTTCATTTCCGGCGTCGGGCTTATCTTCTTCTTTTAATTCCAACCCTTTTTCCTGAATTTCCTTTTTTATGGCGTCTATCTCGCCTTCAATCGTATCTATTTGGGTCTCCTTATTATTTAATTGTTTTTCTCTATTTTTTATCTTGTTTTCAAGTTTGTCAAGTTTTTCTTCTTTATTTTTTATTTTTTTTGTATATTCTTCATTTTCACTTTTTTCTTTTTTCAGTTTATTCTTTAAAGATTTTTTTTCTCTCATAAGTTTCTCAACTTTTCCCTTAAGAGAGTCTAACTCTTTTTTTATCTGATTTTTGCTTTGTTTTGCATATTCTTTATTTTCACTTTTGACTTTTTTTAATATATTCTTTAAAGATTTTTTTTCCCTCATAAGTTTTTCAACTTTCCCCTTAAGAGAATTTAACTCTTTTTCCATCCGGTTATTTCTTTGCTTTTTTAATGGGTGGGCTTTTTCCTTCTTTTTTTTATTATTAAACTCAGCTATTAAATTTTTATTTCTGGTTTTTGCTCTTTTAAGCTCCCACTCCAGTTCTTCTATACGGGACTTTAAGTTATCCTGACCGGAATAAGATTTTTCTTTTAGGCTGTCTAACTCTTTTTTAGCTTTCTTTTTTTCCTCTATAATTTTATCCAATTTTATCCGGTGATCATCCAGTTCTGCTTTTAAATAAACTCTATCCTCTTTTAGATAACTGTTTTGCTCCTTTAAATCTTCTAACTGATTTATCTTCGAATTTAACTTTTTTTCTGTTTTTTTAAATAATTTCCGGGTTTCGTGTAACTTGTCCAGAATATTTTTATCTTTCCTCCTGGTCTGATCTTTTATAGTATTTATTCCGTCACTTACATCGTCCACTTTTTTAGTTAACTTCTCTACTTTTCCGGTTAACTCTTTATTCTCTTTAGATAGCCGGTCATTTTTCATTTTTAACCGGGCCTCCATTTTTTTTAATCTTACAATCTCCCGAACTTTATTTTTCAGTTCTTTATACACAGGAGATTTGGGGGCTTTATTATCATTATCGGTTATTGTTGATTTAAGATATTTAATCATACTCATTTTTATTATATCCCTGTTATACCGGTTCAGGTATTATTTCTCCCTGCGTACATTAATACCATTATTAATACATATATTAACAAACTCTGAGTAATAATGACAACAGTATTTAACAACCTGGCCCGGCGAATGACAAACGCCGAAAACCCAAAAATTAATGCGCATATCCAGATTATAATCACCGCCTGAGTTTTTGTGAAACCTATCTGTACCAGACGGTGATGGATATGATCCCGTCCGGTATAATTAACCCAATCCTTAAAATTTTTTATGAGACCGTTTCTGGCTCGCGATACAGTAGTATAAGTCATATCAAATATATAGATAGAGAAGATCAAAACCGGCGTCACAATGGCGACTGGAACATTAACTGCATTCCAGGAGCCGGCTATGGCAATGGAGGCCAGCAGAAATCCTATTACCGTAGAACCGTTATCTCCTAAAAATATTTTTGCGTCCGGAAAATTATAAGGTAAAAAACCGAGGGCGCTGCCGGACAGGGCTATGGCCAGCCAGGAAACTGTTCTTATACCCCCGTCATGGGCAATAAAAAAAAGAGTCAGGGAAGATATAACTGCCAGCCCCGGGGCTTCTCCGTTCATCCCGTCAAGATAATTAAAGGCGTTAGTTATCCCTATAACCCCAAAATAAGTTATCAGTATATCCCAGGAATTTTTTAAGGGTACTGTGTGGGGAACAATCCTGACTCTTATCCCAAAATATACTAACACGCCTACGCCAACCATCTGAACAAACAGTTTCACCAAAGAAGATAAATTGTATTTATCATCTAAAAGTCCCAGAAAAAATATAATTGTCGAGCCTATTAATATTCCTTTAACCTGATCGGTAAAAACCATATTTCTGGCTATGGCAACAAAAAAACCGGTAAATACGGCTATCCCACCGGTTACGGGAATAGGTCTTTGATGAACTTTTCTTTTGCTGGGATAATCATTGAAATCTAATTTTTTGCCGGCATTAATCATAAATATAGTTAAAAAATAAGTACTACAAAATGACAGAAGAAGGATATAGAGATACCGTATTCTTAAAATATAAAATATAGTACCACCGGCGGGATGAGCTAAAATTAACGTTCCCGTTCCCAGAACAATTATTTTTAAGGCTGTAAAAAAAGTCACTTTAATTCAAGAGTCCAGTCAAGAGAAAATCTTAAAGGTAAAAATCCCTCCGCATACTTTGTCCTTCCCTGGTATCCCCTGAATATGGCGCAGGACTTTGCGCTTTCTAAAATTGAAAGTCCTTTAATCCGGGTGGCGTCGATCTGTGAGGCATGGGCTTTAAGAATTTCTTTTTTCTTTTCCCATACACTGCCAATATCCATAAACACCGAAGGATTAAATTTAATTGAAGTGGGAACTTCGTAAAAAAGGACGTTTTTCTTATACCGGGTTGCGGACTGAATACTTTCCGCTACCGCCCGGTGGTCCTGATGAGTATCTTTAAAATAATTTGTAAATATAATTTGAGGATTAACTTTCTTTATTATTTTTTCAATAAACCGGATAACTTCCCTGGAGTTAGGTATATTCGTGTCAGTATAGTTACCCCACCAGATTTTTTCTACATCTATTATCCGGGCGCTGGCCTGCTGTTCTTTTTTTCTTCCCTTCCCCCCCACACTACCCCCGGTCAAGATAAGCAGGTGAATATTAAATTTTTTAGTTAATTTCAGCAGCGTTCCCCCGCACCCAATTTCTATATCATCAGGGTGGGGCCCCACCGCAAGTATGTTTTTTTTCATTTTTTCCTCTACAATAGGTTAATTATGTTTAATTAATAAATTATAACGTTACTTTTAAATTAATTCAAATTTTACGTAATTGTCGGTTGGAGTTAAAATGGCACCCTCGGGGCGACTCGAACGCCCAGCCTACGGCTTAGAAGGCCGTTGCTCTATCCAATTGAGCTACGAGGGTGCGTAGCGTTAAGAAAAATATCCTTAACGGATGTTTTTTAGCGAAGCACACTTGTTTTGAGGTTGTTAATACAATTAGCCTCACTTGCACCTGTATCAGGCACTGATGCGCCAAGTTCATCGTCATTGTACCAATACAGGTGACTGATGACGGTGACAGGTGTAACGGTTGATTTTTAGGTCGAGCACACTTGCTTCGAGAATGCTCGAAAAATTAAAATATATAGCCGGACCAGTATAAAAACCCTATTCGCAGCTTGCTTATATTAGTAAAATAAAGGCAATGTTGTCAAACCGGTTAAAAATTTGTAAGTTATTAATAAATTTAATGATAAATGTATACTAAAAGAATTTTTAAGAGGGAACTAAAAAATGTATTTATCAAATTTATCAAACAACATTAACTTTTCACAGACAATGGCCATTTCTAAAAAGGCAAAACAGCTTAAAGAAGAAGGTAAAGACGTAGTATGCTTAAGTGCCGGGGAACCGGATATGGATACCCCCTCCCATATAAAAAATGCCGGGGTAGGGGCAATTACTTCCGGTAAGACCACCTATACACCTGCAACCGGAACTCAAGAATTAATGGTAGCTATAATCAATAAATTCAAAAATGATAACAACCTTCTTTACAATCAGGATGAAATTATGGTTAACTGCGGTGCCAAGCATTCCCTGTTTAATATCATAATGTGTACCTGCGGGGAAGGTGATGAAGTAATAATTCCCGCCCCTTACTGGGTATCCTATCCGGAAATGGTAAAAGCGGCTGGCGCTGACCCTGTAATTGCTGATTGCCGGGCGGAATTTAAACTAACTCCCCAAATTCTAAAAAACAATTTAACTAAAAAAACAAAATTGATAATTTTAAATTCCCCATCCAATCCCACCGGTTCTATATACACCGAAGAGGAATTAAAAACTTTAGGAGAAATTATTTTAGAGCATGATGTTCTCATAATATCCGATGAAATTTACGAACATTTAGTCTACGAAGGCGATTTTACTTCCATAGCTTCAATTTCTAAAGATTTAAAGGAGCAGACTTTAGTAGTAAACGGGGTATCCAAAGCCTATTCCATGACCGGGTGGAGAATCGGATACGCTGCCGGTAATTCCAAAATTATACAGGCCTGCGCTAAATTGCAATCCCACTCCACTTCCAGTCCGGCAACTTTTTCTCAGTACGGGGCCGTGGAAGCTCTTAGTTCACCTAAAAGCAAAAAATCTATTGAAAAAATGAAAAATTTATTTAAACAGAGACGAAATTTTGTGTACAAATTCTTAGAAGAAATAGATGGGATAGAAGTTGAAAAACCCAGCGGAGCCTTCTACATCTTTCCCTCCGTAACAGATTTACTTAACCAGAAGGTTCAATCTTCTCTGGATTTTGCCAAAAAACTGCTTGACGAAAAATTTGTAGCCTGCGTTCCCGGCGAAGGGTTTGGCGCTTCCGGGTATATAAGACTTTCCTATGCCGTTTCCATGGACGATCTTAAAAAAGCTCTAAAAAGAATAAAAGAATTTACAGATACTCTGTAAAATTTAATCCCTTATTTCAATGCCTCTATTTTTTAGATAAGCTTTGGTCTCCTGTATAGAATATTTACCGAAATGGAATATCGAAGCGGCCAGAGCAGCGTCAGCTTTTCCCTCTTTAAATACTCGATATATATGCTCTAAACTTCCCGCTCCTCCGGAGGCGATCACAGGAATGTTTACCGTGCTGGACACTGCCCGGGTCAAATCTAGATCATAACCATCTTTAGTCCCGTCGGCATCCATGCTGGTCAACAGTATTTCTCCGGCACCATACTGCTCCACTTTTTTAGACCAGTTTAAGACATCCAGTCCCGTGGGCTCACGCCCGCCACAGATATAAACTTCCCATTTTTCATCGTCAATTTTTTTAGCGTCTATGGCCGCCACAATACACTGTCGGCCGTAGTCCCGGGAAGCTTTTTTTATAATATCCGGATTTTTAACCGCACGGGTATTTATTGACACCTTGTCCGCACCGGCTCTAAGTAAAGTGCTAATATCTTCCACAGTATTAATACCTCCCCCTACGGTAAACGGTATAAATACTTCCCGGGAAATTTTGTCCACCAGTTCCACCCTGGTCTTTCTTTTTTCCGGCGCCGCAGCGATATCCAGAAAAACCAGCTCGTCGGCTCCTTCCTGGCTGTATCTTGCACCCGCTTCCACCGGGTCGCCGACATCCCTTAAATTTTTAAATTCAACTCCTTTAACCACTCTGCCGTCTTTTACGTCAAGACAGGGTATTATTCTTTTAGATAACATTTTTTTGTAAAATTCTCCAACAGTTTTAGTCCTCTATCAGCACTCTTCTCGGGATGAAACTGAACGCCCCATATATTATCTTTTATCAGGGCGCTTATAAATTTACAGCCGTATTCCGTTTCTCCCACCCCCAAATTTTTACTATTTTTGACCTCAACATGGTAAGAATGATCAAAATAAAAAAAAGAATTATTTTCTATCCCCTTAAACATACCTGCTACATTCCCGGCGCCCACTCGATTCCAACCTATGTGAGGACTCTTCACATTTTGGGGCAATTCTTTCACCTTTCCGGTTATAATATCAAACCCGGGAGTTGTTACGTATTCGGTGCTTTGAGTAAAAAGCAGCTGGAGCCCCAGACATATTCCCAGATATGGCTTCCCGGATTTTATATATTCTTTAACCGGTTCGACCAATTCAAGATCTTTCATATTGGCCATGGCCTTCCCGAAAGCTCCTACTCCGGGTAGAACTATTCCGTCGGCATTCAAGATATCCCGAGGAACGGACGATATTCTAACCGGCCCATTTCTAAGATATTTTAAAGCGTTAGCTACACTTTTTATATTGCCTAATTTATAATCAATTACAGTAATCATAAATTTATATATATCACATAATATTTGAAATTTCAATTTTTATTAATTAGAATTAGTATATTATGATGGATTCAATGCGAAAACATATGAAGAAGGTGATGTGGGTAATTGCCGGGGTATTTATTGCCGGTATTTTTTTCTGGTACGGAACCGGACAGAGGATGGACGATACAGTAGCACGCGGCGCAAATTTCGAAATAAATGTTCAGGACTATCAACAGCAAGTATCTAGGCAGTTGCGGGCCGAAAGAGAAGAAACCGATGGAGAATTATCCGACAATCAGATTTTCAAGATCCGCAGACAAGTCTTAAGTTCCATGATTAACGAAGAAATCATATATAACCAGGCTAAAAAAATGGGGATCGGTGTAACCGATAAAGAAGTTATTGATACCGTCCGTCGACTTCCTCAGTTTCAACATGAGGGACAGTTTAACATGCAGATGTATACCCGCGCTCTTCAACATTCCATGAATATGACCCCTGCTGAATTTGAAGAAATGATAAGAAAAAATATTACCACACAAAAAGTTGAAAGACTGGTTCTGGCCACCGCAAATACCACCTTAACCGAATTACAATTAAGATATGAATCCGAGCACGGGACCCTGGTCGGATTTGAAGAAAAAAAAGAGGAACTGCAAAACAATATTATCCAAGAAAAAAGGTCCAATATATACCGTAACTGGATTTCCCAACTTCACCAGAAGGCTGACTTAGACATAAACCCCCAGCTGGCTAACTTAGAACAGCCCCCTTCCCCCCAGCCCACTCCACAGCCGTAAACCGACTGCGAATATATCCTTACCCCACACAAAGATTTACAACCTTAACGGTATAGTTTAATTTTTAGAAAAAATTTTAATTAAATCTTAAAATTTTTAAACAATTTTCTTAAAAGTTCCACCGGAAAACCCACAACATTTGTATAACTGCCTTTTATCCATTCTACGCTGCTGTCTTTTATACTCTGTATTCCGTAACCCCCGGCTTTATCTAAATGGGTTTTGCTGTACTCTTTTATCTCTTTTTCAGTAAACCGGGCCATCTTCAGTTCAGTCTGTTCTATATCAGTCATTATTTTTTCAGTTTCCCAGGCCAAATTTTTTAACGCTACGGCGGTATGAACTTTCTGTGTACGGTTGCTTAACCTTTTAAGCATTTCTTCCGCATGGTGTACATTGTCGGGTTTCAACAATATTTCACCATCCAGATCAACTACCGTATCACCGGAGACAACCCAGCCGGGAGGCTGAAGAAAATGAGCTACGCTTTCAAGTTTTTTTCGGGCCTGCCACAAGGCATACTTTTCGGGAGGTTCCCTTTCTTCAGGGATTTCTTCTTCGTATTCCGGAGTAACCCTAACTACCGGTAAACCGGCGTTTTTAAGAATATTAAATCTCCGTGGCGATCCCGACGCTAAAAATATCCGTCGGGTAGCATATATGGCAATAGAAGGAACTATATTTTTAACCAGAAAACCATTTATTCCGCCCCCGGCAACCGCAGCAATAAAAATTAAAGGCATCATATAAAATATACTTCCGTGCCTTACAAAAAAAACATAAGCCACAGCCATCTGAATTAAATTATGGACCAGAGCTCCTAAAATACTCACTCCCACCGGGCTAAGTTTTCCCAGCGGCCGATACACTCCGCTCATAACCATGACCGCCCCCATACCCCCGGCGAAACTAAGATAAAACGACGGAGTCATGAACGTCCCCAGTAAAAATGAACTGAGCAAAATTCTACCTGCGGCTATTTTCAACCCGAATTTCCCCCCGTACATAACTATTCCCACCAGAGTAACCATATTAGCCAGCCCCAGTTTTAACCAGGGAAAAGGACGGGGCAGCATCCATTCAATCCCCTGTAAAACAGAAGCGGCTGATATAAATAATGCCAGATAAGCCAGCTGTCTGTTATCTTGTGATTGCATCAACTGTTTTCCTCCCTCCTTTAACGGTAACGGTTAATTTCTGGGGAACACATACTATAGTTTGGCCGGTATTATAAACTGCCCCCTGTGTTACGCATATTTTTTTTGGACAATCCGCTTTTATCGCGTTTACCCGGTGATCTTTAACTTTTAACAATAAATAAATTTCCCCACCCCTAATTTCAACGGTCCTATCCAGTTTAAGACTACCCTCGTATATGGATTGCCCATCCAGACTGACAACAAATTTATCCGGTTCTGATTGGCCAATCCACCGATTACCCGAATAGATTCCAAAGGCTAAAAAAACTAAAATACCGGCCAGTAAAATATCTCTATTAGTCAATATGCTTTACTCCCAGTCTATATTTAAACCAGGGGTGGTATATGTTCTATCCTCCCCGATTATTGCACACCCTATAGATAAATATTCCACAATATCTATTAGCTCTCCACGGGCAGCAAATAAAGCCGTAGATAATCCGTCCGCCTTGGCGCAATCTTCAGCGATTACCGTTGCGCTGTAAATCCCTTCTGACGGGTACCCGGTCTTAGGGTTTATAATATGAGAGTATCTTTTTCCTTTATATTCAAAATAATTTTCGTAATCTCCAGAAGTCGCCACCGCTGAATTTTTTATCTTTACTACCCCGGCCAATCCCGGAGCACGGGGCAATTTTATACCGATTCTCCAGATTCTATCCCCCCATCCCCGGATATCCCCCCCCGCATCTACCAGCCCGGTTTCAATTCCTTTTTCTTTAAAATATTCCACCATCCGGTCAACCACCCAGCCTTTGGCAAATCCTCCCAGATCAAATTTAATATACTCAGGCGCTTTTATATTTCCCGCTTTGTATTCTACTTTGCTGTACCCTGTCTTTTGTAATACCGAACTTAATTCACCTTTATCCGGTACCCGGTAATTTTCCCCGTAAAAACCCCATGCTTGAAGAACCGGATATACGGTGGGATCGTAAAAACCATCTATTTTTTCAGCTAACTTTAAAGAATCTTTTATCAGATTATAATAATTTGGATCAATCCGGTTTTTACCCCGAAACGAGGATATTTCTTTGTCCATGCGTATGATTTTTTTAAAACCTTGTTCAATAATATCTTTGGATATATTTTCAGGGACAGTAACACTGACGTAGGTATTCATTACAAAACGGGTATGCTGTTTAAATTCTTCTTCCGGCGCGCTACATCCGGTTAATATAAGTCCTCCTACTAATAATTTTAATACTGTGTGCCTCATTTTAATTTCTAAACTACTGTTTTTATTACCCCCGGAGGACATTTTCTTACGCACACCTCGCAACCGGTACATTTTTTATAATCTATGACCGGTAGGCCTTCTCCGGTAAGGTCTATGGCGCCGGTCGGACATACATTTATACATATGTAACACTGGATACAACCCTCTGGACAATATTCTTCCATCTCTTCGGCTTTTAAAGAAGTGTTACAGGATATATATATCTCCCCGGATTTACTATCAACCAGTTCTATAATATTCACCGGACACACTTCGATGCAGTCACCGCATCCGTTACATTTTTGTGAATCGACATCCAGTTGTTTGCCTATAGCCTGCCGGGAACAGATATTTATGCAGGAATAAAGCCCCATGCAGCTGTTTTTACACAAAGAATTATTTTTAAACTCCCGGTGAGCGACTCCGCAATCTTTAATATTACCGTAATTAAAATTCACGGTCCCGGGCAAGACGCACTTAATTACCGCTATTTTGTTTTTTTTTGCCCTATCTGTTTTTAGGCTGAAAATGGGCTGGCGGTACAATAAAAAAATCAATATTAGTAATATCGCTATCTGAACCATTATACTAAACCCTCCAGAAATAAAACAATTAATGAAATTATTACCATAATAATTTGTTGCTCTGTTATAATATGGATTTCCTCTATTTTTCTATTATCAGAAATATTTTTATAAACTGAATACCCTACAAAAGATAGTCCCAGAAATCCTACGACGATAAATAAAGCAGCTTTCATATACCCCAAAAAGCTCGCCGTTGTTGTAACCGCGTAAAAAATAAGTCCGGTAACAAAAAGATTGAAATATGAACCCGGGTACTTTTTAAATTCAGAAAATTTAAATATTCTTCCGGTTAGTTCACCGGAGATAATTACTATAAACGGTATTGTAATTAAATTTAATCTATTGCTTCCGGACGGCACAAGAGTATTTATAATAATATATAAAATTAGACCAAAAAAAGAATGGATAACTACATAGACTGAGGGTTTAATGAGATTTTTGTAATTATCTACCCTAGGGAAAGTATCAATAATTAACCGAAGCCCGAAAAAGACAATAAAAGAAATTGTCAATAGCTGATTTATATTCAATATTTCCCCTTACCTAAAATAAAACTGTACCCTATCATTACCAAAGAAGAAAACAACATCAGCATACCGGCAGTTATATAGAGGAATCTGTCTATAAAAAAAACCGTAAACCCAAGTATTCCAAAACCCAATACCAATCCCAAAAACCAAACAATATCGCCACGTCTCGAAAAATTGCCTGTTCCTCGAGAAAAAACATAACCGAGCCAGGTCACGGCTAAAACTCGGTATATAATTAATTCCGAAACGGGGATAATTCCAAAAAGCAACGCCCCCCAGGTCACTATAAGTACAAGAAGTTCCTTTCTGGTAAAATAACTAAACCCAAAATAGTTAATTGCTGACGCCCCGGCAACGGATAATAAACCAGTTAAAATTAACAATATAGGTTTATCTCCGTAATAGACAAAACAGAGAATTGGGACTATTCCCACTCCCTGGCTGAAAACTATCTGCAGGCCATTAATGAATTTTTTCTTTTGCATTTTGGATCGCTTCTAATAAACCTTCACTTGAGTGAGTGGCACCGCTAACGGCATCTATATCTGTAGACTGGGTTTCCAGGACCCGGGAAATTATTTTTTCTGGTACTTCCTTCCAGTAGCTGGTTATTTCATTATGTTTTACAACTTCTACTTTTTCAATACGCATTTTACGGGAGGATTCTTCTCTTGCAAACGTGACTTCTACTTTTATGATGTCTACAAAACCCCGACCGAGACCTTCAAATACCACTTTTTCCTTATCCGGCAAAGCAGAAATCCGCTTTAATTCCGGAGTCAATTCTTTTAATCCCGCTTCCATATTGGAAGATTCTTCTTCATTTTGGATGTTAATTACATAAGCTGCGCTTAAAGTTAAAATTACAACTAATATTTTAGTCATTTATTTTAAATATGCTCCCTGTTATCGCCACCAGCGGTATTCCTAAAAAACCTAATACAGAAACAGCGGCGCCTCCTATAAAACCAGTTATCCCTTTCTTTTTACCGTACAAAGGTAAAATACCCGGATAAGAAAGAACTAAAGTATAAATTAATAAAACAGGTAAATTACCGTAAAACTCAGGTATGCTGTGATAAATAAGTCCCGCCGCCAAAAAACCTATACCCGAACCCAACAAAAAATACAGGTTAATCCTCTTTTTAAATACTAAATACATTATTCCAACTAAATATAAATATTTAAGAAACAAGGAAAAATCGGGACTCGCAAATCCAACAGTATTAAGTAAAAAGACAGAAACTATAATTACCGGTTTAAAAGGCGTTACAGACGTGTTTAAAAATATTATTTCATATACTACAATAGAAATGCACACCAGTGCTCCTAAGATAGCTAATTGCCGGCCATTTACAGGTCCGGTAAGAATAAATACAAGCCCCGCTGTCAGGCATGCCTGTAAAATTTTAACCCAAATATTAGTGGAGTTAAAATAACTGACTACATACATACTAACTAAAGAAACCCCAAAAACAGTAAAAAATTTATTCCACTGCCCGTCGGTAATAATAATATATACTGTACCGGGAATGATGGATAAAAAATAATCCAACCAGATATTTAATTCTTCTCTCTTTCTATGAATAAAAGGAGGAAGAGCTACCATAAAAGTATTCATCTTAAACTCCATCCCGGACAAAAATAACTACATAATCCGCACCCTATACAACCGGCTAGTTCTGAAAAGGGCATAAATCCCCTGCCTTCTTTAAAAATTTTTAATATATGTGGAACTTTAAGATACTGCGGACAAATTTCAACACATTTTCCACATCCCGTACAATCTATCAGATCATATTTCATAGTCTTAAGCAATATTATATTATCAAAATCGGCCGGTCGCAATTGTTCGGTATTTTTTACTGCTCTTCCGGTTAAAAATCCATCTTTTAAAATAAGGTTTACATCTTTATCTATCCGGTCCACTAAATTTTGAATAGTAATATTTTCATTAACTTCAAACAGATGATTGGACCCATTATGATGCACTATAATATATTTTTTTAAATCTTCTGAGGACAGTTCAATAAATCTGTACAATTTTACCAACTTTTCTATCCCAATAACAAGATTACCTTTTTTACCTGGAAAATAATAATTATTTTTTTTAAGCCTGTAATTATTTCGCCACAATATTTTATTAAATCCCAACGGATATCTGTTTTTTTTTGTCTTAAATAAAATATTTGGAGAACGACTAATTTCCTTTTTAATATTTTTCTTTATACCATATTTTTCAGTAACTACCACCTGGCCGTAATCGGCGGCCACGGCTTTCATCAATAATTTCAATCCTTTAATTATTTGAAAACTTAACAGTTCTGCTAAAATATTTCTACAGCCAATAAAAGGATATTTAACCATTCCGTTACCGGTAACCCGGCCGCAGCCTTCTTTTTCTATTTGACTTATCTCTTTTTCATTAAATATACCTGCCTGAATAACTTTTTGGCGGCAATATTTTCTATCCTCGGTAAAGTATTTTGCCGGAGAAGAACTCTTGTTTTTTTTCTTTGTAACAGGCTTTTTACGATGATCGATAAAAGTAACCGGGGGCCGGGTTATCTTAAAATTACCCCGTAAACTTCTCATCATAACCGAACCGCCTTTTTAATGGTAGCTATATGAATATCAACAGTATCTTTTAAGTTTTTTGCATTACCCCCTCCCAGTAAAACAGCTAGTGGTATATTATATGAATCAGCTAAATTTAAAACAACATTGTCTCTTTTTACAAAATCCTTCTTTTTTAAATTTAAATTTCCAAAAATATCTTCTTTATAACCACAGGCGCCGGCTATATATATAATAATATCAGGGTGAAAATTATCTAAAGCTTTTCTTAAATTTTCGGCCAATACATTATTGTATTTTTCTCCGGAGATTGAAGGGTTAAGTTCCATACCCCAATCCGGTTTTGCTTTAATTAAAGGATAAAATTCTTTAGAATAAAATGATAAAATTCGGATATTTTCATCCTGACCGGTTATTTTTATAGTTCCGTCAGCCTGGTGAAGATCGCAATCCAGAATTAAAACTTTTTTATTTAATCCGGACAGTTTCATTGCTGCGTAAGCTACGTCGTTAAACACCGAAAAAGCTCCCGGCTTATTTTTATAGGCGTGAGTGAACCCTCCTCCTAAAAATATGCCCCTACCTTTATTTAAAGCCACCCGGGAACTTAAATAAGTTGCCCGGCAGCTTTTAAGAGCAACTCGGGCCGCTTTTTGAGGATATTTAAGCTCGCTCTGGAGCCTATGCTCAATTGGCAAGGTTCCTCTTAAGGCCTTATTTATATAATTTTCAGAATGAATTAAGGCAAGGTTTTCAGGTTTGACAGCCGGTACCCCGGTGAAATTTTTTGGTTCTAAAGTTGTCCCGGTTATAAGTCTATTTTTTATCAATTTATACTTTTTAAACGGAAATGAAGGGGATCCGTTCTGCTTTTCAAAACCGGGATTATAAAATATTTCTGTAGTAAGTTTTCCGTTCAAATTAAATTATTGGGGCCTTGTATATTACCAGGAATACCGGACTTTTCCACCAAAGGAAATTCCCAGCAGGCTGCCCGCCGGGGTATCAGTGGTGAGAAAACTCTGTATCCCCACAAACCAGTTCCAATTAGGACTCATGGGGAAAACCTCCATACCCATTTTTTGCTGAAACCCTATGGCCGTCGTGGCCGGTCGGGAGACTGTTTCTCCAGGTTCGGCATCAGGAGATGCCTTATGAGCTCCCAGGGGCTCCTTCCTATAAAATACGTGGTACAGTCCTATTCCCGCTCCCAAGTAAAACAAATCGTAAATAGTGTACATAAAATTAACGGTCATGGGAATAACGTTTATTTTAACATCTACATCTTTCCCGGCATCTGCCAGAGTGCGGGCATCCGGATAACTCAGATCATCTTCAGTATAATTGACTTCCTGGCTAGTCCCGAACATGTAACCCAAGCCCAGTTCCAGCGACCGGTTTTCTATTTGACGGGTTCCGGTAATCATAAGCGCCGGAGAAAGAATACCCCCCCTCTCCGAACCTTCCCCCACCCCTAAACCCAGCTCCCCCCCCAGTTCCCAGTCTTCCCAGGCAGTGGCGTTAACAATTTTTATCCCGGTAATTCCAATAATTAACAGAAATGTAAGTAATTTATAATACCGGGGGCGTGTCATCCTTTCTCTTTTAAAAGGTCTTCTAATATAGCCTGCTGAATGTGCATCCGGTTTTCGGCCTGCTGAAAAACATAAGAATGTTTGCCGTCCATAACTTCATCGGTTATCTCCTCTCCTCTGTTAGCCGGGAGACAGTGCATAACTATAACATCATGGCTGGCCACTTTCAGTAAATCCGTATCCACCCTGTATGCTGAGAATTTATCCACTCTTTGATATTCTTCCTGTTCATCCCCCATGCTCACCCAAACGTCGGTGTATATAGCATCCGCTCCTTCAGAAGCTTTAACCGGATCATTTAAAATTTTGATATTGGAGTTTTTCTTCCGGGCAGGTTTTACAATATGGCCGGACGGTTCAAAATTCTCCGGAGAAGCGACATTAAGTTCAAAACCAAAAATACCCGCCGCGTTTATTAGGGAATTACATACATTATTGCCGTCACCGATAAAAGCCACTTTTAAATTTTTAAAATCAAATCCCTTTGTTTCGGCGATGGACATGACATCTCCCATAGCCTGACAGGGGTGCAAAAGGTTGGTAAGCCCGTTAATAACCGGGACACCGGCCGCCTGGCCCATATCTATAACATCCTGATGGGAAAAAGTTCTTATCATTATGGCATCCACATATCCGCCCAGGGTTTTAGCAGTATCGTAAATGGTCTCGCCCCTGGAAAGCTGTAAAGTTTCACTTCCCAGATAAAGTGCATCTCCTCCCAGTCTTTTCATGGCTATGTGAAAAGAAACATTTGTCCTCGTGGAAGGTTTTGTAAATACCATGGCCAGATTTTTATCCTTACCCGCAACCGGGGCAGCCCCGGTTTTAAGTTCTATCCCTCTTTTTAAAAGAGAGGTTAAATATTTCTCCCCGTGATTCCGCAAATCAATTAAATTATTTTTATTCATTATCCTTTAACACCGCATCTACATCTTTCAATCCGTTTCCGGTCAGCAAACATACCGCCGGGGATAGAGTTTCCATAACTTTTCCTTCTTCTTCCCCGGCCAATTTTCTCAATCCGGCCACACTGGTCACTCCAGCGGGTTCAGCAAAAATTCCTGTATTTTCCGCCAGATAGGAAATATTTTCAATTATTTCCTCATCCGTAACTCTTACAGCCCGGCCCGCCGTTTCCAATACGGACCTAACTGCGGCAATACCGTCTCTGGGCTCGTCAACCGCTATGGAATCGGCAACCGTAGAAGCTTTAACTATCTCCAGTTTTATGTCCCGGGGACTGATATTTTTATCTTCTATCTTTTCCAGGGTTCTGGTTATTGCATCGGAATTAGCACTTTGAACCGCAATGATTTTAGGCATTTTTTCTATAAGATCCAGCTGTTTTAAATCCCTGAATCCTTTCCACACCCCGCTTATTATATTTCCATCGCCCACGGGGACAATAACAGACCCCGGGGACCGGTAGTTTAACTGCTCCCAGATTTCAAATGAAACCGATTTTTTGCCTTCTCTGGTAAACGGATTGTAACCCGTACACCGGTTAAAATAATTATTTTCCAGTGAATCCTCAACACAAATATCATAGGCCTCATCGTATGTTCCGGAAACCAGTCGCACATCCGCTCCGTAAACTCCCAGCTGGGCTATTTTAGCCCGGGGCGCAGATTCGGGTACATAGATAATAACTTCTACACCGGAAGCAGCTCCCATGCACGCCCAGGAGCATCCCGCGTTTCCGGTGGACGCGCAACTGACCACCTCAACACCTTTCTCCCGGGCCACTGCCATAACCACTGAGCTGGCCCGATCTTTAAACGACGCCGATGGTAAGCGGGTATCATCCTTTAAATACACTTTTTCAATTCCCGTCTCACCGGCTATGTATTCACTGTCATAAAGAGGTGTTAAAGACATATCCAGCGGCGGTACAAACTCTAAATCTTTAAAAGGAAAAAGAGGATGATATCGCCATACATTTTTTTGAGAATTATTTTTCAAGTCCGATACTGAGAATATACTCTTTATATCTTTGTAGTTATAGAGTAGATCCAGATTTCCCGAACAATTTTTGCAGGTGTATCCGGTGTAATTCGGTGGATGCTTCTTACCGCATACCAGACACTCAAAGCCGGTCATGAAATTTGACATTTTAACCGGTAAAAGTGGTGCCTGTCTTGCCTTCGGCGCATTCTTTTAAATTTGCCGGGGAAGTAACCACCGCTTTTTTTCCTCCGTTTTCCATAAACCTCAAGATAGCTTTAATTTTAGGTAGCATGCTCCCTTCGGCAAAATGGCCATCCTTTATATATTTTTTAGCGTCTTCTACGGAAAGAGCGGATAATTTTTTCTCATCTTTCTGCCCGAAATTCAAGCACACATTATCCACGGCTGTAGATATAATAAACATATCGGCTTTTAACCGGGTTGCCAGCAGCGAAGAGGCATAATCTTTATCTATTACCGCAGGAACTCCGGTTATTAAGCCGTCGTCCCTTTTATAAACCGGAACGCCGCCACCGCCGACTCCAATAACTGTGTAACCGCTTTTCGCCAATTTCCCTATGGCGTCTTCCTCTAAAATATTCTTGGGATCCGGAGACGGAACTACCCGGCGGTATCCCCGTCCGGCATCTTCTACTATATTCCACCCCTCTTCTTTTTCTTTTTTACGGGCTGTCTCTTCATCCATAAAACTACCTATAGGTTTAGAGGGGGTTTCAAAAGCGGGATCATCTTTGTCCACCAAAGTTCTGGTTATCACCGTTGTGGCTTCTTTGTCAATACCTCTTAGATCAAACTCGTTTTTTAAAGCTTGCTGGAACAAATAACCTATAGCCCCCTGGGTATCAGCGCCGCAAGAATCCAGAGGTACGGGATGAATGCCCGCCTTTTCTCCCAGTTCAGACCGCCTCAGTATAAAACCTACCTGAGGGCCGTTACCATGAGTAATAATTACATCCCATCCGTCTTCTATAAGATCCACTATATGTTTTGAAGTCTCTACTATTGCTGAATACTGATCCGGCACACTCTGGTGATCCGCATCTTTAATCAGCGAATTTCCTCCTACTGCAATTACTGCTAAAGGCATATCTTATTCCTCCATTTTCGTATTAATTAAATTCTAATTCCTTAACCTTTTTATTCACCCATTGTTAAAGCCATAACGGCTTTTTGAACATGAAGCCTGTTTTCGGCTATATCAACAATAATAGACCGGGGTCCAGAGGCTACACCATCGGTTACCTCATGATTTCTATCCACAGGCATGGGATGAGAAAACAACGCATTGTTAGTCAATTCCATTTTTTCTTCATTACAGATCCACTTTTTGTATTTTAGCGCCTTTTCAATTTCTTCCTGTTTACGCAATTTTCCGTCTCTATACGCATCTTTGCTCATCCAGTTTCGGGAATAAACTATATCAGCGTCTTCATAAGCTTCAGCCGGATCGTTGGATACCGCAAATTCAGCACCGGTTTCCTGGCAGTTTTTCTTGGTCCATTCTAAAACTTCATCATCCAGTTCATACCCTTCCGGATGAGCTACCCTGACGTTCATTCCCATTCTTGAACTTATCAGCATACTTTCGTGAACCGAACAGTGAGACCGGGCCAAAGCACCGTGGCCCCAGGCATGAACTATTGTTTTTCCCTTTAAATCTTTATCTATGTGACGTCGGTATCCCATAACATCGGCCAGACCCTGACAGGGGTGAAACCGATCATGAGCCATACTTATTATAGGAATATCTGAATATTTAGAATAACTTTTAAGTAGTTGATCTCCCAGGCCGTACTCCCCTATTTTATCTTCTAAAATTCTTATTCCCAATCCAACGGCATAGCGGGACATTACCTGGGCGGCGTCTTCTACAGTTTCGCCGGCGGAATCTTTGGTTTTTAATCTCATGGTAGAAGGTTCTAAAAACAGTGCATGACCTCCTAATTCAGTGGCCGCAATTTCAAATGACTGCCTGGTTCTTACCGAAGGATTATAAAAAAACATTAAAAAACTTTTGTTATCTAAAATACTTGTAAATTCCGGTGCAAATCGCTTTTCCTGCATCTCTTCGGCCAACTCAAGAGTTTCAAGCAACTCCTCTTTTGACCATTCCTGGGTAGTAATTAAATCTTTACCGCGATATTTTGATTTTCCTTCCATTTTTCCTCCTAAAAAATTCTGTCAACTTCTAAGTTGAAAAGTTACGGCGCGTAAAATTTAATTTACGCGCCGTAAAACTTTAACTTTTACCTTCCCGGTTCTCTTTACAGACGTCCTCCCATTACCATAGCCATAATAGCTTTATGGGCATGGAGTCTGTTTTCAGCTTCGTCTATAACTACGGATTGTGGACCGTCAATTACCGGGTCGGTAACTTCTTGCCCTCTATCAGCAGGCAGACAATGCATATATCTACCGTTTTTATCTACCAGAGCCATCTGTTTTTCAGTAGTAATCCAGTCTTTATTGGCTTCATTTAATTTTTCAGCTTTTTTAAGATCCTGTTCTTTAACTGTTTTGTTATTTTCATCTGTATAATTAAAACAGGAAGCTGCTCCCCAGGATTTGGGGTATACTATATCAGCATCTTCAAAACCTTGGTCAAAATCATCAGTGACTCCAAAGGAACCGCCCTGCTGATCGGAATAACCTTTGCAAGTTTCAATAACTTCCGGATCCAGCTCAAAACCCTCAGGCCGGGCAAGAGTAACATCCATACCCATTTTTGAAGCGGCCAGAATTACACTTTGAGGTACGGCCCGGGGTTTTTCAATTGAACCGGAATAGGCCCATGACATGGTAAGTTTTTTATTTTTAAAACCACCCATCTTTTCTTTTACGGTCATCAGATCAGCCAGAGCCTGGGTGGGATGGAACTTATCACATTCCATATTAATCACTGGTACATCCGCCCACTCGGCGAATTCCTTAATGGTTTCGTTTGCAAATCCGTAAATCCAGTGAGCCTTGGGCCCATACATTCTTATGGCTATAGCATCACCTACCCGGCTTAGAATCCTTGAAACATCGGAAATCCTCTCTGTTTCATAGGGAATTTCAAAACCCTTTCTGGCCGGAGTGTATGTCTTACCCGGTTCTAAATCTACATGATAACCGCCTAACTGCTGAATTCCGGCAGCAAAAGTGCACCGGGTCCTTAAAGACTGGTTAAAAAATATTGTAAATAAGGTCTGTCCCCTTAAAAGATCATCCATAGATTCATTCATAGCGTATCTTCTTTTAAGCTCCAGACCAACATCAATCATAGTCTCCCATTCTTCTTTGGAATAATCCAAAGTTGCGTCAATCCAATCTCTCCCAAGAAATCGATTTGTTTTCATCGATAAATCCTCCTTTATTAATTCTTAACTTATTCCCTTATCCTGTAATTTTAATATTTATAATAACAAATTTACTATATTACTGTCAATTATCTGGTGACAGTAAAACTTTGTTCCCCACTAAAACCCAGGTTCTCACCCCACCCTCTTATTCGGCATCGGATATTATATTCTCCTGCGGGTAGGTCCCGGTAATCTAAAACTAGATTATAAGGCGGAGACGTAACGGGATATCCTATTTTTTCCCAGCCTGTTCCGTCATTAATTTCTAAATTTATCTCTTTCACATAATCTCCGGAAACCTCTGTATTTACAAGCATACGGGACTTTACTATAGGATGAGATTTAAAATCCGTTATCTTTACAGAAACTGGAGAAATATTTTCTTTAACCATTTTTACAGCCAGTGCCGGCTCAAAGAATTTTATTACCGTCGGCCCGCTGGCTTTTACCAGAAAAGAGTTTTCGCCCTCATTCGATCCCACTCCGCCGGCCAGAATTGGCGCAGTACGGATACCGTTAAGTTCATCATTATTACTCCACAGATGTATGTAATTAGGGCCCTGGGCAGTAAAATCATCTTTTGTAACTTCAACCCAGAACCACCTGCTTTCTCTTACATATTCCTCCGCTTGGTCGGGAGAGCCTTCCCGGGGAATTCTGTCGGTTGTAGTCAGGATATGACCCTCAGGCCACTGTTTCCGGATGTCGGATATTCCTATGTGTATTGTGTACGGTCCCGGATTTATCTCGGTTATTTTTTGATCATCAGGCACGTTTTCTAAAACCTCTTTTACCTGGCTGGAGGTTTTAGCTCTACCCAGTCTGGCCCCTATAAAAAATCTTTCATAGCCGGCTGTATTAATTTCGGGAAGTTTTTTTATCCAGCCGTGATCTTTACCAACATACCAGTTTCCCGTCCAGCCCCCGTTAGCAAAAAGATTATATTCAGCCGGGGTGGGAAGTTCAGCAATAAAATTTACATAATGAGGATAAGAGTTAACTTCTACCGGATAACTCCATAAAACCGGAGCAATAAGTAATAAAATATAAAATTTACATTTATTCATTTAAACTTTGAACTATCAAGCCGGGAAGGCAGGCATAAAATTCCACCGCCTTTTTCACCTGGTTTATATCTATTTTTTCCTCAGCAGTATGGCATTCTTTTTCTTCCCCCGGGCCAAAACCAATTGTAGGGATTTTTTGTTCTCCGGCAGTAAATGATCCGTTGGTGCAAAAAGGCCAGAATACAGTATCACCGGTACCGGTTGTTTTTTTCTGAGCCTTTCGGGCAGCCCGATATAAAGGATTATTAAAAGATATCTCCCAGGGTTTATAATAAGGGGTTATCCCATCAATATAATCCCTTCCCTGAATTAAATTCTCAAATCTGTTAAGTATCTCTTTTTGAGTTCGTCCAGCTCCGCTGCGATAATCACAGTATATTATACATTTTTCAGGTATAATATTTATATTTTCATTTGAAGTTTCCACTTTAGTAACAACCACTGAATCTTCATCTAAGTCTTTATCGATTTTTTGTATCTCTTTTATTATGTCAACCGCCCGGTAAACTGAATTTTCACCAGCTAAAGGATCACTTGCGTGAGCTGACTCTCCCATGACATTTATCTTTATTCCCAGACGCCCCCGGTTCCCATAGGCCACCTTCAGGCGGGAGGGTTCCCCTATAACAATAAAATCAGGTTGGATCTTCGAAGTCCTAAAAAATTCTTTTAATCCGTTGCCTTCTGCTACTTCTTCCCTGACACTCCCTATTACATAAAGGGTTAAGCCCTCAATATCAGATGATGCACCTCCGTAAACCATGGCAGAAAGGGGGCCCTTGTCATCACAGGACCCACGGCCTATCAGACTACTATCTTTAACCCTAACCTTATAGGGGTTTTCCTTCCACCCGTCTCCAGCCTCCACAACATCCATGTGAGCATCGTAGACCAATACTGTCTTACCGTGGCCCCGGCGGGCGCATATATTTCCCCCGGACTCGATAATTTCATCGTAACCCAGCTTCAAAAACTCATCTTTAAGCCGGCGGGCAACTTCCTGTTCCTCACCGGATAAAGAAGGTATTTCAACTAAATCCTTTAAAAATTCAACTACAGGTTCCATTTATTCTATATTTTCCCAAACTTTCTGAGCGGTTTCCCGGGCCCGGGCAAATATTTCCGATTCTTTTACTCCTGGAATTTTCTTGTGCCTCATTAAAATATTTCCATCACAAATAGTACTGTCAACCGAATAATCCCCCATACCGAAAAGAAAATGGCCCAGGAAATTTTCTTTAGTAATCGGAGTTGCAGGGTTGTAATCAATAGAAACAATATCCGCATCTGCTCCAACTTCCAATTTACTGTTATTCCAATCGGTTATCTTTTCTAAAATTTTGGGGTTGTTGTTCAGCAACATATCCGGAACTTCCATAAAAGCCGCTTCAGGATCTTTATACTGATGTCTGGCCAGTAAAAAAGCTGTCCGGGCCTGCCTGCGCACATCCGAACTCATACCGTCAGTACCTATTCCCACATCCAAACCTTCATTGTACATATCCAAGATTTTTGAATAACCAACGGCGTTATTCATATTACTTTCCGGATTGTGGGCAACAGAAGCTCCGGAATTTTTAATTATTTCTCTTTCGGATTTATCTATGTGTATGCAATGTACCAGTAAACTTTTTTCATTTAATGCGCCAACGGAATTAAACCTTTCTATAACGGATTGACCATACTTTTCTTTAGTTACTTTTTGATCTGAAATATCTTCAGCCGCATGTACATGAATACCGGCGTTAAATTTATTTGCTAAATTTACACTGCGCTCTAAAGTTTCCTGATTCACCGTAAAAGATGCGTGCAATCCAACCATGCCTTTTATCCGGTCAAAATCTTTTCTTAAAAATCTTTCATTTTCCGCTATTCCCGGTTCTCCTTTGCCGAACCGGTCCGAAGTTCCCAAACATAAAACCGCTCTTACCCCTATTTCTTCAACCGCTCTACTTATTTCTTCAAGACTGCCGATCTGATAAGATTGACTTTCATGATGATCTATTATGGAAGTTACCCCGCATTTAAC
The DNA here is from genome assembly GCA_964476445.1 of uncultured bacterium. Taxonomy (GTDB): domain Bacteria; phylum CG03; class SLGR01; order SLGR01; family JAGXOG01; genus CAYZAK01. Next base: position 38,167 of record CAYZAK010000003.1, on the reverse strand, counting down.
GCTTTCTATAAGGGGGACAAGTGCGGAATAATAAATCGATTTCCGGAAAAGGGCATCGTCAAGTTTCCACCACATGTTTTCAAGAACCTGATTAAAATTAGAAGTAGGTCCACTTGGCGCCCATCCACGGGCAAAGGTGGAATAAAAATGATGATGGGTATTCACAAATGAGGGCATTATTACCTTTCCTGTAGCATCTAAAACATCAGCAGTGGAATATTTTTGCTTTATATTTGAGAGGCTTCCTATATCCTTGATTTTTTTTCCCTCCACCACCACTGCACCCGGATTTAAAATCCTATTTTCCTTATCCAGCGTTACAACTGTACCCCCTTCTATTCTCAATGTCATTATTAACTACTCCTTATATTTATTATCTCGTTCCTTTAACCTAACTTTTACCTTATTTAAAGCTTGACGGGCAGCTCTTTGAACTCTGGTATCGTAATCCTGGACAGCCTGTTCTAAAAAAAATATTATATTATCACTACCCACTAACCCCATAACCCGACAAGCTTTTACTCTTATTGGAGCGTCCGCGGATTTTATCGCCGTTGTCGCCTCATTCAAACCGGCTCGGGAACCTAACTCTGCCAAACTTAACGCTGCTGTAATCCTTACTATGGGCGAACTGTCCAAAAGTGCTTTCCTTAAAATTTCATGCACTGCCTCCCCCCCTAATACTCCCAAGGATTTTACTATCTGGATCCGAACTATTTCAGAATTTTCTTCTTCCAGCCATACTCCCAGCGAGGGAATTAATTCTTCAATATTCTGTTTTTCTATAACTTTAACTGTGTTTTTCCGAACACCGACATGGATATCTTTTAATTTACTTAACAAAACTTCCTTTAATTCAAAACCATCCGGCAATTTTTCAATCCTGCTCAGATATAATATTGCTTTCTGACGAACTAATGGATTATCGGCTCCGGTATTTTCTAAAATTTTTTTATGTAATGTCGGAGTTGAAAAATTTACTGCCGCTCCCATAGCTTCTACTTTTAAATTTACTTCACTGCTGTCAATAATAGAAAGAACCGTAGGGACTGCCATCGGATCCGCTATATCTCCAAGACTTCTTAAAGCAACTCTACGCACTACTGAATCAAAGTTTTTGTTTAACGCTACTCCTGATAATGCATTAATCACCTTTGGAGTACTATAATATTTAAGCTCCCGGGCTGCCCGAACCTGAACATTTCTGTCAGAACTATAAAGTTGCTCTAGTAATACCTGGGTCCGGGAATTAGACTCTTTTTCTTCAGCCTCTATTGGGAGAAATACTGTAATTACTAAAAAAACAGTTAATATTAAATACTTTTTAACTCTCAATACCTGCTTTTTTCCGCAATTTTCTTGATATTGTATTAGCTTTACGGGTCAATTCTTTTGTATCTATATCTACAAGCTTGGAATTTTTAACTCTTATATTACCGTTAACAATAACGGTATGGGCAATATGAGAGGCTCCGGAAAAAACAAGAGCCCCTAAATAATCACTGTTAGCTCCGGCAAAATCAATTCTATCTACATCAAATACCGCTATATCGGCTGCTTTCCCCTCTTTTAACTCTCCTATATCATTCCTGCCAAGCACATCCGCTCCTCCCCTGGTTGCCATTTTTAAAACATCACCCGCGCCCATAGAATCCTCACCGGTTTTATGCCGAGCCACAAGCATGGCCATTCTTGCCTCTCCCAGCATATCCGATGTATCGTTAGAAGCTGAACCGTCAACGGCCAAAGATACATTCACTCCAGCATCAAGCATCTTTCTTACAGGAGCAATTCCTGAGCCTAATCTTAAATTAGAAGATGGGCAATGGGAAACGCCGCTGTTGGTATCGGCAAGTTTTTTAATCTCCCGGTCGTTTAAATGAACACAATGGGCAAACCAAACATCTTTTCCCAGCCAATTTACTTTTTCCATATATGGCAGCGGTCTCATGCCCGTCTGTTCCAGACAAAAATCCTCTTCGTCTTTGGTTTCCGCAAGATGAGTATGCATATAAACATCATGTTCCCGGGCCAATTTTGACGTATATTTCATTATATGTTCGGTTACCGAGAACGGAGAACACGGCGCCAGAACTATCCGGCACATGGAAAATTCGGCTGGATCGTGGTACTGCTCTATTACCCGTTCGGATTCCTGTAAAATTTTTTCATCTTTCTGGATAACACTGTCCGGCGGCAATCCACCGTCAGATTCCCCTAAAGACATACTGCCCCGGGTGGGATGAAATCTTATTCCCATCTCCTGGGCGGCTTCAATTTCTATATCTATTAAATTGCTTTTTTGACTTTCCGGGTAAAGATAAAGATGATCGCTAGTAGTGGTACACCCGGTAAGTAACAGCTCACCGGCTCCAACTTTAGTACTTACTTCTACAGCTTCCTGATCTATATACTTCCATACATTGTACAAATACTTAAGCCATTTAAATAATTTAGCGTCCTGTACCTGCTTTAAATTTCTGGTCAGAGTCTGGTATAAGTGATGGTGGGTATTTATCATTCCCGGGATTACTACTTTTCCCCGGCCGTCTATTTCCTGGTCCGCTTCTTGAGAAATATCCCCGATCTTTTTGATTTTATTTCCTTCGATTAAAATACTTTTGTTTTTTAAAACAGTATTTTTATCGTCAAATTTTGCAATAACTGAAGCGTTTTTTATTAAGATAGTATTCATAATATTTTTCTCCGTTTGGTATTATTTCATTTTTTGTTATATACAAGGAAGTACTTTTATAAAAATAGTTCCGGGCGGGATTTCTTTTAAACTCGCTCATTTCTTCGCTCCTTAAAAGCCGGTCATATTTCCTGTCGCCCTCCGGGCTAACAAGTGTGCTCCAACTAAAAAACGACCATTTAGGTCATTTTTTTAACGGCTTTGCATCTCCATTATGGAGCGGAAATATTCTTTCACTGTACCAGTACGGTGTAAATCCCTTCTTTTCAAATATCAAAGTTTATTTTTGGTGCCGGGGGCGGGATTTGAACCCGCACGGCGATATAATCACCAACGGATTTTAAGTCCGTTATGTCTGCCAGTTCCATCACCCCGGCTTTAATTATTTAATTAGTTTTGTATGATAATATAATATAATTTTCCAGAAATCAAGTTTTTTAATTTCAAAGAACCGTTTACAAAATATTCTTGACAATAAATTTAAAATATATTATCATTATAAAAGAGAAAAATTATGATTCAAAAAATAAAAAATTGGTTTCAGCAAAGATTAACTATAATTCTTGCCCCCGGAAAGGGAAGCCGTAGCTATCATGGCAGTTTCTCCTATCCGTTTATACTGGCTGTTACCCTTATTTTAATATCAATATTTTCAGCTGGGTTGTATATCTCTAATATTTATTTAAGTTATCTGCACGCCACTAATGTAAACCAGGAATTGGTCCGTCAGAAAGAAGATTACGCTCGGACAGTTGAAGAAACCCTGGATATGACTCAAAAATTAAGGGAAATGGAGATCCAGCTAAGCGGTCTGCTGGGTATGGAAGATACCCGTAAAATACTTGAACATTCAAATGTGGGGGGGACAGATGGAAAAGACGATCTCTTAGCCTTGCCCCACAATATATCACCGGTGAATTCAATATTTGAAGAACGTCGCTTTATGGCAAATGTTAATAAAGTGAGAAATCAGACCTGGGAAAAACAACAAAGACTGGAAAATGTCGATTCTTTTATCCAAAAAAAGCAGAATTTTTTACTCTCAACTCCTTCCATATGGCCCGCTTTTGGATATATAACCAGCAGTTACGGATGGCGAACTCATCCGATAACCCGCCGGCGGCATTTTCACCGGGCTATTGACATTTATAACCCTATGGAGCGGGAAACTCCGATAAGAGCAACCGCCAGGGGAAAAGTTGTACTGGCTGGCTGGGCCGGGGCACGGGGGCGTACTATTATTATAGAACACGGCGATGGGTTTTCCACCAGGTACTGTCATTTATCTAAATTTACTGTGGAGCAAAAAGAAAAAGTTGAACACGGACAAATAATAGGATATATTGGGAATACAGGGCGGTCAACCGGTCCCCATCTTCACTACGAAGTATGGCATCAGGGAGAACCTGTAAATCCATTAAACTACGTTCAAGGGAGGTAAATATTGTTTGGTTCCAATAAAAAAAATAATAATAACTTTGGTAAAATCGAAACGTTAATAAGTCAGGATACAGAAATAGAAGGTTTTATAGATGCCACGGGTACCCTCAGAATTGATGGAACTGTAAAAGGAGGAATCCGGCAGGCTGACGGTCTAATTCTAGGACAAAGTGGTGTAGTTAATGGGGATATACACTCTACCGGGATCTCTATTTCCGGAAAAGTGGAAGGAAATATAATTTCTGAAACAAAGCTGGAACTTCTTCCGGATTCTACAGTAATAGGGGATATCGAAGCTGTAGATTTATCTATATCGGAAGGGGCTACATTTAACGGTAATTGTACTATGAAAAGTCAGCAAAACAGTCAACCGGAGAAATCTGAAAAAAAGAAAAAAGCAGGGTTGACCAAAAAAAAGCTGGCCACAGAACAACCTACCTGATACTACTTATAGTTTCGTCTATTTTAGTTTTAACTTTTTCGTTTTCAACTATATTTCTGGAAATTTTTAACTGCTCGGCGGATTCTTTAAACCCAAGTTCCTGAAGCGACTCACAGGCTCTCAATCTAACCTTTAAATTTTCGTTTTCATTCTCAATTATCTCTATTAAAGGTATGATATTATTACGATCTTCTATGTAGCCGAGTATATCTACCAGCCAGTATCTATACTTCCAGTTAAAGTTTTTTCTTAACTCCCGCCCTAAAACAGGGGAGGTTTTTTTGCCCATATCCATGATCATAACCGCCTCGTTCATAGTATTTTGACCTAAATAATTTAGGGACCCCTGCTGGGATAAATTTTGGACAGTTTCAAGAATTCTTAAAACCTGCTGACGGATTTCTGGATCAATTTCCGGTTCCCTGACCGGAGGTTTGTATACTTCATATTCTGTCGACGGATCCGGTTTTGGTTCTCTAATTGCGCAGCCCGAAAACAGTATCAGAAAGGTAATAAAATAGATTTTTTTATAAAATTTCATCTATTATTTATTTAAATACAATGATTCTGCTAAATTTTATTGTAAATTTCCTGCGCTTTTAAATCGGTAAGAAAAGCAATATAATCACACGTACCCCGGGGAATATCTTGCTCATTTAAAAAAGTCATCTCCTTTAGAACTTCATTGTAATTTTTCAGAAAATAGGTGTATAATTTCCGTATAACACCGTAGGCTGTATCTTCTTTTACTTCAATTTCCTGAAGTTTGTATATGTTATTAAATAAAAATTTTCTCAGTTCATCCGTCGCTCTCATTACTTTTTCTTCCATGTGTATATGGTTTTTGCCGTAACTTGAACTTATAACCGATTTCATCATAGTAAGTACTCTTTGCTGAAAATTATGGCCCAGATATTTTATAGTACTTTCGGGTAAATCATCTTTTTTTATTAAACCCATATTAAAAGCATCATCGACATCATGATTAATATAGGCTATCCAATCCGAAAATTGGACCACTTCTCCTTCAAGGGTGGCGGGCCGTCCTGTGCCGTTAAGGTTGGCATTGTAAACAGCGTATAAACTTTTTTCCCCTTTAGTATGACCCTCAATACCTTCAATTACTTCACGGGTTAGATTTAAGCCGTGGCCGTTATCCTCAATTTTGGTAACCACTCTTACACTTTGCTCAGCATGTTTAAATTCAAAAGGGGCAAGTTCATTTAAAGATTTTTCGCCGGCGTGGCCAAAAGGTGTATGCCCCAGATCATGCCCAAGGGAAATAGCTTCAACCAGATCCTGGTTTAAACTCAGCGCTTTGGCAATTGCTCTGGCAACCGAAGCTACTTCCTGAGTATGCGTCAGACGGGTTCTAAAATCCTCTCCGGTTGTGGAAAGATAAACCTGGGTTTTATGTTTTAACAATCTAAAACTTAATGAATGAAGTATTTTATCCCTGTCTTTTTGAAATTCTGTTCTTACTTTACAGGATTTTTCGGGAGTATTACGACCTTTAGAATCACAACTTAAAGTTGCATACGGGGATAAATTATCTTTTTCCCACTTTTCAGTCTTCTCCCTTATATTCATTATAAATCAGTTCCTACTATCCTTTCTTTTTTAGATCATCTAATTTATTTTTAAAAACATTTTGTTTGTTATAGTAGGGAAGCAACTGGGTCGCTTTATAGGTTTTACAATTATTCTCGATATCACAGCAGTATACATCGGCATCCTGACCAAATTCCTCTATAACCTGCCGGCAGGCGCCACAGGGCATAGAAACCTGTAGATCATCGGTAACCACAGCTACCTTTTTTATTACCCTTTCCCCCTCGGCAACCGCACGGGCAACCGCCGCTCTCTCAGCACAAATTGTAAGACCGTAGGATGTGTTTTCAACATTACAACCCCCGTAAACCTCCCCTGACCCGGCCTCAACTGCGGCCCCTACTTTAAAATTACTATAAGGTGCATAAGCCCGCTCCCGGTATTCTATAGCTGTATCTATTAATTTATTTTTCTTCATTATCCTTTCCCCTAAGTTCTGTAAATTCTTTTCTAAAATTTTGTTCCAAATTCTCTTTTTCCGAACTATTTAAAAAAGCCGCTTCTATTCCGTTTAAAGCTAAACTAAAAAGTTGGTCCTCTTTTATGCCAAGTTCATAGGCTTTATTGTACTCATGAGTTAAATCTATACCGCTCACTCCTCGGTCATCGGTATTTAAGGTCACTTTAACCCCCGTACTTATAAAATTTCTAAATGGATGGGCTGAATAACTTTTTACTACCTGCGTATGGACATTTGAAGTAATGCATATTTCCAGAGGTATCTGCTTTCTGGCAACTTCCTTCAACAACTTCTTATCATCCTGCAGAGCCACCCCGTGCCCTATCCGGTTGGCTCCGTAATCTAAAGCTGCCCGTATACTGTCCGGCCCGGCGGCTTCGCCGGCATGGACGGTCACCGGGATTCCGGCTTTTTTACACTTGTGAATAGGTTTTTCAAACTTTTTAAGCGAATATGTGCTCTCGTCACCGGCTACATCCACGCCGGCTATACCTTCATTTTTAAGTTTTTTAGCCCATTTTACGGTTTCCAGGGATATTTCCAGAGGAGTTCCCCGGTACAGACAGAGTATTATTCCGGTCTTAATAGTGAATTCCTTTGAACCTCTTTTTAGCCCCCTGAGAACAGCTTTAATAACTTCGGGTATTGGAAAATTATCGGTTTTCTGAAGTACCGGAGCGAACCGGACTTCCAGATATTTAATATTTTCGGCAGCACTATCTCGGCATAGTTCATAGGCACTACGCTCTAAGGCATAGGCATTCTTAAGAAGAGGATAAAACACTTCAAATCTTTCCAAAAATTCACCCAGGCTGCGGCACCACGGTGGAACTCTTACAAATTTTCGAAGATCTTCAACATTATCCGCCGGTAATTTATAGTTCTGCCTTCTGGCTAAATCCAGTATTGTCTCAGTTCTTAATGAACCGTCAAGATGACAGTGTAAATCCACCTTGGGCATATTTTTTATTAACTCTTTTTTATCCGTCATATTAAACTTTTTCCTTAATTAGTAGCCCTTTCTTTTATAAACTTATATACCTTATCCACGCATTTGTTCAATTTTTCGAAATCATTTTCATCCCGTGCATCCGGACTGATAAATATTACCGGAATATTTAATTTTTCTTTTAAATCATTCTTATCGTCACTCCCATAAGTCTCTTCCATTTCTTCACGAGAGACAAGATGATCATCCGAACCTTCGTCCAGGGCCTGTTCATGACGTCTTACATTTCTTTCCCAGCAAATATCAAAAGGCACATCCAAATAAACTACAGAACTATCTTTAAGTACCTCTTGCGAAAAATTTTCTTTTATTGAATGTACATAATTAGGTCTGGAAAATTCTATAAAAATAAGAGTATCATCTCCCGTATTTTTTTTCATCTTAAGAACATCTTTATTAACTTCTTTTAAGATATCATCCCATACCGTCTCATCCGTAACCTTGTACCCACCATCCTTGGTCGGTCGGCAACGGTCCCAATTACCGGATTTTTCATCTTTTTTAAAAATGTCCCATAATTTAGGGAAATCATCCACTCTGGGAAACTCCTTATACAGCCCATCTTTTTTAAGACGGGCTGTTAATCTACGGTAGACCTCCGATTTACCACAACCGGGAATTCCAAACAAAAATATGATCATATTTCAAAAACCTCGTTTAAATATTCTGTTTCGTCACTTAAAATTTGTTCAGCATTTAATAACTCTTCTATTTCTCTTACGGCAGTTTCAACCACCACAATTTTAACTCCCTTATCTTTAAATATTTTGGCCAGATTTTTTAAATTACCTTTCTTTAAAAATCCCTCCTGCCTGTGCAGCGGAGGATGAAAAGTAAAATCATCACCGTCTATAACAAAATCATTAAGATGTACTTCATAAAGAAGTTCTTCAGGGATGTCCTTTACAATATCTTCCGGGTTTTGGGGGATCTGCTCTTCACTGAAATTCTTTTTATGCATAGGTAAATCAATTGTAAACCAGTGCCCTATATCAAAACAGTATTTTATGTACATCCCGTCTTTATTTAATTTTTCAAGCACCTCTATAAGTTTTTTATTATATACCCCGTAAGAATCAAAAGCGGTGTTGTTTTCGAGATGAAAAACCAACCCTTTCTCCTTAGCGTAAGGATAAAGTTCTTTTAAGGTTTTAGTAAGTGATTCTTCAAGCATCTTAAGATATTCGCCCATGGCCTGATAAAAAGGAACCGATCCCGGATGCATAACTACAGACTTGCAGCCTAAAGCAGAGGCAACATCCATATATCTTTTCTGAAGATCACAGGCAATTTTTCTGTCTGATTCCTGAAAAGCTATTGTAGCGGCACCTACATAAGTATAGGGCAAATGAAAAGACATTGTCATTCCATTTTCTTCAGCGAAATTGCGGGCACTTTCAATCTCTTTATCATCAATTTCCAGATAGGGATTGGGTACTCCTCCATCCAATTCAATATGAGATAACCCTATTTTTTTCCCTACTTTTAATTGGTTGATAATATCTCTTTTAGCCCTTATCTGAACCCGTGCATCCATATTATACACCGGCAAATTCCCTTTTTTAAACTCTGTTCTTTCCTTATCTGTAAGAAAAGAAGTCTCTAACATGTTTGTAAAATTTCTACCTATTCTCATTTAACTCCTCCTTTATGCTTTCAATATGCGATATTTTTTTAAGATACCTGTACCTGTTTAAAATTTTTTTAGGTGTTACTTCCTTTAATTTTTCCACACTAAAACCCTCCACTGTAAATGAAGCTACTACGCTCCCTAAAACTACCGCCTGCCTGAGAGTAGCTTCATCAACAGCATCTTTAGAGGCTATATAACCGATAAACGCTCCTCCGAAACTATCACCGGCTCCGGTGGGATCCATCACCGTATCCAGAGGCATTGAGGGAGCTGTAAATACTTCAATTTTCTCCTTATTTCCGTTATGATAAAAAACCGTGACCCCATATTCTCCCTGCTTAACTAATACTAATTCCGGACCCAAACCAAAAATATTATTCACGGCATTTACCAGATTGGGATCGTCACCCAACTGTCTGGCTTCAGCGTCATTAAGAAAAATATAATTGGATCTTTTTAATACCTCTTTTAACTTCTCAGGCGTATTTTCTATCCAAAAATTCATTGTATCCGTGATCACTAATTCTGGCGATTCCATCTGATTTAAAACTTTAAGTTGAACTTCGGGATCGGCATTGGCCAGAAAAATATAAGAGGCTTTTTTTTGCTTACCGCTAATTTTTGGTTCATATTTATCCAGTACATTTAAATCCGTAGCCAGAGTACGGGCAATATTAAGATCGTACCCGTATTTACCTTTCCACCGGAAAGTCTTGCCGTCACCATCCTGTAAAGAATCTAGATTTATGTTCTGAATTCTCAGCTCTTCTATATACTTATCTGGGAAATCCGTTCCCTTAATACCCACCATAAAAACAGGAGTAAAATAACTGCTAGCCCAGCTGGCATAAACCGCTGAGCCCCCTAAAACTTTTTTTCTGCTCCCGAATGGGGTCTGAATATCATCGAGCCCCACCGAACCCACTATAACTGGACTGCTTGCGGTTTTTGTAAAAAACATCTATATACTCATAAGTATTTATTTACTAAAATATTAAGTTTTTCTTTCATAGTTTCATCTATAGCTTCCGGTGCGGTCTGAATAGCGGGTTTTAAAGCATTTCTACAGCTGCATTCCTTTATATTGTTTTCTTCTAAAGCTAAAAATATATCTTTTAAGATGGCTTTAGCGTTGCAAGAGTTTTCTTTTACCTGACCGACCACCATCTCGGCCGTAACTGCCTCATGCTCTTTATTCCAGCAGTCGTAATCAGTAATAAAGGCCATGGTGGCATAGCATATCTCCGCTTCTCGGGCCAACTTAGCTTCGGGTATGGCGGTCATTCCTATTACATCAACGCCCCAGGACCTATATATTCTGGACTCCGCATAAGTTGAAAACTGGGGGCCCTCAATACAGATATATGTTCCCCCTTTATGTACTTTAAGATCTTTATCCTGACTCTCCCGGTTTATTAAACCGATTAGCTCTTCGCAAACCGGCTGGCCAAAACCGATATGGCTGACCAGACCATTTGAGAAAAAAGTGCTTTCTCTATTTTTTGTACGGTCAAAAAACTGATCTACAATAACAAGATCTCCAGGAGCCAGCTCCTTTTTCATGCTTCCGACTGCACTTACCCCTATAATTTTATTAACCCCTAATTTTTTTAAGGCAAATATATTAGCCCTATAATTAACCTTGGACGGTATAAGATAATGTCCTTTACCGTGACGGGGCAAAAAAGCTACCCTTAGATTATTTACCCGGCCGGTTACAATACTGTCTGACGGTCTGCCGAAAGGGGTATTTATATCAATTTTTTTAATATCCTCAAGCCCCTCGAACTCATATACTCCGCTACCCCCTATAATACCTATATCAATATTTTTATCAGGCATCTGTTTTATTCTCCTTAAAATAGTTCATAGATCTTTTTATATTTCCCATAAATTCTTCTAAAAATTTTTCCGGAACAGTAATGGAATTTCTTATGTAACCGGATTTATCACCCTGTTGGGGCCGGCTTTCCGTAATTTTTACAAATCTTCCGTTTTTATTCTCCTTAATATCAAAGAAAAAAGTTTTCCCCCTATCCGTTTGAAATCTAAATGAATTTAATTCCCTGTTTTGCACTATTTCACTCCTTTTTGGAATTTTTAGTTAGAAATTCCAGACCTAACTCCCTGCCTTTACTTATATTCTGCTTAGTGATGCTTTCTTTCATTTCCCGGAGTAAATTATTCAACACCTCCATAGCATCCTGCATTTCTACACCGCTATCTCCGGTTTTACATTCTGCGGCAAAAGGATGACCTCCGCCGGTGATCTGGTCGCGATGACCGAATTCCCCCACCAATCTATCTGATAAATTACTACATATTTTACCTGCATGTACTTTATCTGTGGTTGAGCGCATCGAAAAATGAATTTTTCCGGATGACTGTTCATCTACCATGATAAAAAAGACTTTATTAGAACCGGAATGCTGCTTTAAATTATTAAGGTAAACCGAACCTACCATGGGCATCAAGCGTACATCTTTACCTTTAAATAAATAAATCTCCGTTTCTCCCATACGTGATACATGTGTAAAATTAGAAAAAGATTTTGAGGTCTTTTTCCAGTCCTGGCTAAAATATTTAAAAATTAAATTAATTATTTCTGCTTTTCCGGTTGACCGTATATAATCATCGAGCGTATCCAATTTTTCAGGTTCAAAATTCTTAGTGCCCTCTTCTAAAAGCTTAAAAGTAAATTCGGGCTGCTCTATATCACTTAAACTTTTATCTCTATTATTGTAAAAATACTGAAAACCCCCTCCTCCCAAGGCAAAATAAAGCTCGGTAATCTGATTTAAAAGAGTAGTCTTCTTTCTCTGCTCAACTTCAAACATAGTAGGCCGTGAATCGATTTTTTTAACTAAATTACCAAATTGCGAGATACCTCTCTCCCTATAAAACAGTTCTACATAAGGAGACACATAATCCGTTGCCGGTTCGATCGTCCAATCACCTTTCAGACCGATTAAATTTAGATAATCATCGTATCTGTCACTCTCCCCCATAAAAGTAGATATCATATGTACTATAAAAGAAGTAGAACAACCTTTATACTCTCCGTGTATTTGAGGGTTTATAACAAAAATATTTTCAGGGTTGTCACCTATAAGCGGATGGTGATCAATAACAGTAAAATTGGGAACCATAGAAGCGTACTCGCTGTAATATCCCATGGTGGCCTTGTCTAAAACAAAAACTGCTCCGTAATCCTTATTAGATACATCACCCTGAAGTTCATCTTTTCCCAGCTCCATAACTCCGGGAATTTTTATGTCACAGGAAACTCCCTTTTTAGTAAGTAATCTTTTAAATATTACTCCGGATGTTAAACCGTCGGGATCATCATGGCAGTACACAAGAACTCTCCGGCCTCGTAAACTATCTATCAGGTCGGTGACCTTTAGGGCCTTAATCCTTTTTAACTCTTTTTTTACAAACTCAGAATATATCACAACTGAAATTTTTCCACTGCCTTTTTAAACCGTTTTCTTTTATTATCTACCGTTTCACTGTGATCGGGATTGGGAAAAATCATTAAATCCCATCCGTTCACTTTTAATTTCTGACTTTCAGAATTTCCGTCGTAAAGTTCTTCCATATCATCTGTTTTATAGTAACTTTCCATAAGAGAAGTGGGAACTATATGATCATCAGTTTTGTGATTTTTGTTTTCATCTTCAAACCGGTTCCGGTTACTTTTTAAGCATAACTCATAGGGAGACCATATATATATGAGGACGCTGCGCTCCCTTACATAATCTGAGAAATTATTTATTGCATCGCGGTAATTATCCCGGGCAAACTCAGTAAAAACTTTTTGACCGGTTTTTTCTTTTTGTTTTAAAATCTTATCCATTTCCTTTAAAACATCATCAACTATTGTCCAGTCTGTAACCTCAAAACCGCCTTCCTTGCGTACATGCCGTTTAAATTCAGTATCTTTATCCAATAATTTCTGCAAAATCGGAAAATCATCAACTCTAATAATATCCTCAACTTCCTCTTGCGAAAAAACAGACTTAAATACATTTTTATAAAGAAACGATTTTCCACAACCGGGTCGACCCAGCATAAAAAAGAACTCTTTTCTCATGACTCCCTCACTATATTTTTTATATATTCTGATTCATCCCGGATCAAGGATTCTCTGTCCGCTATCTGTTCTTTTGTTTTTAAAGCAGTTTCTAAAACCACCACTTCCGGTTTTAACTTTTCTTTTATTATGTTGAAATATTCTTTTAATTCTTCTTCTTTTAACTGTCCGGGGGTATTCATAAGCGGGGGATGAAATATAACTTTTTTGGGAACATAGTCGTTCAGATGTAACTCATATACATATTGTGCAGGAATTTTTCCAAGTTCGGATAAAAAATCATCGGGAATATCTTTTCCCGGTTTCTCGGCCCTGGTAAACCAGTGGCCTATATCAAAATTGAACCAGACTTTCGCTCCTCTGTCACGGGCTTTTTTAACAATTCTCAAAAGGTCATCGGTTTCATAGTATAAATTGTCAAAAGAAACATTATTCTCAACATGAAATTTAATGCCTTTGCTACTGGCGTAATTAGCTAAAGTCACCACCGAATCCAGAACCGCTTCTTCGTACTGTTCAAGAAACAATTCGGTAAGATGATAAAAAGGTGCTGTCCCCGGGTGTAACACACAGGCCTTTGCCCCTATTTTTTCACCAAAATCCAGATACTTTTTATGTGATTTTATAACCAGGCTCCGCTCATATTCCTGAAGGCAGCTAACCTCTTTTCCAAAACTGGAGTAGGATAGATGTATGGAAAGAGAAATTCCCATATCCCGGGCTTTTTTCTTTATTTTAGCGGCCTGTTCATCTGTAAAATCCAGATAGGGATTTGGTACATCGCAATCCAGCTCCAGCCAGTCAAAACCAAGCTCTTTTATCTTATTTAACTGATAATCCACATCCGCTTTAAATTCTTTTAGCCCCAACGCATTCATAGACGCCAGATCCAGCTGGCCTGATATTATTTTCTCCTGTTGTTCGGGGGATAATTTATCTATTATAAACGTATTTGTAAAATTTCTTCCAATTTTCATATTATATTCCTTTATTTATTAAATTTCTTCAACTTTATCTTTAAGTACCCGGGCGTAGAAAAATTTTGGCGGTTCTACTCGAGTCTCACTTATAGTATAGGCATTTAAAAACCTTTTTTTGGCCGGGTCCAACTTTTCACTGTCCCCATCCGAGTAAAATATAGCCAATGGCTCGCCTTTTTTAACTTTATCGCCAACTTTCTTTTTAAGATATATTCCTATGGATAAATCCATGGGAGCGTCTTTAGTTTTTCTTCCGGCGCCTAAAACTTTTGAAGCCATTCCCACTTCCAAGGCGTTTATTTTGCTTACCCACCCTGATTTAGATGCTTTGACCTCTATTTTTTCTTTAGGCTGGGGGAGCAGTTCAGGATTATCAACCACTTCAGGATTACCGCCCTGGGCTTCAATTAACTGTCTCAACTTTTCTAGCCCTTTTCCGTTTTCAATATTCTTTTTAAGCAGGTCCTTACCTTCATCAAGTGAAGAAACCACACCGGAAACCACCAACATATTGCTGCCCAGTTCCAGAACAAGTTCCACCAGGTCCCGGGGGCCGTCGCCATTAAGAGTCCGTATTGCCTCGGCAACTTCAATACCGTTTCCAACCGCGAATCCCAAGGGCTGTTCCATAGAGGTTATTATAGCAGCTACCCTGCGACCGGCGCCTTCACCTATCTGCACCATGGTCTTTGCCAGTTCTAAGGCATCCTCATATTCGGCCATAAAAGCTCCCACTCCGGTCTTTACATCCAGTACTATTCCGTTTGAACCGGCGGCCAGTTTTTTACTCATAATCGAACCCGCGATTAGGGGAATCGAATCCACCGTTGCCGTTGAATCTCTTAAAGCGTATATCAGTTTATCAGCGGGTGCCAGTTTCGCTGTTTGAGCTATCAAGCTAACCCCTATTTTATTAACTGCTTCCATAAAATCTTCAGCCGGAAGTTCGGCATTAAAACCGGGTATGGATTCTAATTTGTCCACTGTCCCACCGGTATGCCCCAGAGCTCGTCCGGTCATTTTTGCCACAGTCCCGCCGGACGCCGCAACTAACGGCGCCAGAACCAGGGTAGTGGTATCACCCACTCCCCCGGTGGAATGCTTATCTACCTTAAATCCCTCTATGCCCGACAAATCAACTTTATCTCCGGAATCCACCATTATCTGGGTAAAACTTACACATTCTTCAGGTGTCATTCCTTTAAAAAAGACCGCCATCAAAAACGCCGCCATCTGGTAATCGGGAATCTCTTCTTTGATGTACCCGTTTACCAAAAAACCCAACTCTTTATCAGAAAGTTTAATTCCGTCTCTTTTTTTCTTTATAAGTTCATATACATCCACTGTCTAACTCCTTTTTTATATATTTCTAACTAATTCTCTAACCACTGACTTAAATTTTTCCTTAGCTTTGTTGGTAGTTTCAATAACTTCTTCATGGGACAGCGCATTTCCTGTAATTCCCGCCGCCATATTTGTAATCATGGAAAGCCCGATGACCTTAAGATTAAACTTATTGGCCATAATAACTTCCGGCACCGTGGACATTCCAACTATATCCGCCCCCAGCACCCGGGCCATCTTTATTTCCGCCGGAGTTTCATAAGAAGGCCCGCTGTTTGCCATGTACACTCCGGACTTAATATCTATCCCAAGTTGCTCTCCCGCCTCTTTAGCTTTCCTTCTAAGTTCAGAATTATAAGCATCGGTCATATCTATAAAATCCGGGGCTCCTATTAAGGGATTATCTCCCATAAAATTAATGTGATCTTCTATAATGACAATATCTCCGGGAGTAAAATCTTCCCGCACAGCACCGCCGGCGTTGCTGACCAGCAATTTATCTATGCCCATACTGGCCATTACCGCCATGGGAAACACAACTTTTTTCATACCGTGGCCCTCATAGTAATGAATTCTTCCGGAAAGCGCGATTACCGGTTTACCTTCCAGCACTCCTCCAACCACGGTCCCATCGTGACCTTCAACAGTTGACTGAGGGAAATTAGGAATATCAGTAAAATCCAAAACTACTGCATTTTCAAACTCCTGGACCAGTTCTCCCAGACCGCTGCCGAAAATCAGCCCCATTTCCGGATTTACATTAATATTATTTTCAATATATTTCTTTGCCTCTTTAATTTCATTTTTTTTCATTTTTTACTCCTTACTTAAAATACGGTACTTTCCATATTTATTAATTGCTTTTCAAAATCTTGTTTTTAAAACTTTTTCCCAACTTTAGTTTCTCTACCCCCATTATATCGGCAATTGTCTGACCGCAATCGGCAAAAGTTTTTCTAACTCCCAGATCCACACCGGTTTTCACCTTATCCCCGTATACAAGTAAAGGGACGTATTCCCGGGTATGGTCTGTATGTTTACCATAAGTCGGATCACAGCCGTGATCCGCTGTAATAAATAAAATATCTTCGGAATCCATATTTTTCTGAATTTCCTCCAGCCGTCGATCAAAATATTCTAAGGCCTCAGCGTATCCCTTGACATTCCGGCGGTGACCGTAGACGCTGTCAAAATCAACTAAATTAGTAAATATAAGACTATCTTTTTTACGGGTTTTGTTTATTACCTGTACGGTTTTATTGATTCCATCCTCGTTACTCTTGGTTTTAATGTCCCTGGTAAGCCCCCTATGATTAAAAATATCCCCAATTTTCCCTATGCCTATTACATTTTTGTTATTCTTAACTAAAATATCTAAAAGAGTTTCCTTCAGCGGGTCCAGCGAAAAATCTTTCCGGTCGGCATTATTACGAATAAAATTTCCCGGTTTTCCTTTAAACGGACGGGCTATGACCCGGGATACGGAATTGCGGCCGGTAAGAATTTTTCTCGATTTTTCACATATTTTATACAGTTCTTCAACCGGTACAACTTCTTCATGGGCGGCAATCTGAAATACGGAGTCGGCCGACGTGTACACAATAAGTTTTCCAGTTTCCAAATGCTCCTTGCCCAGCTCTTCTAAAATAACCGTACCCGATTTAGGATAATTTCCTATTATATCGTAACCGGTAACCTGCCTGAATTTTTCAATTATTTCTTCAGGGAACCCGTCCGGGTAAGTAGGAAAAGTAAAATCAAGACGTACTCCGGTTAACTCCCAGTGTCCCGAGGTGGTATCTTTTCCAGGGGCAATCTCCTGCATTTTACCGTAAGAACCTTTAACCGTATTTTCTGAACAATTGATATCTACAATACGCCCCATACCCAGTTTACACAGGTTTACTATATCCAGCCCGTTATTCATCTCATATATATGTTTTAAAGTGTTAGTACCTTTATCTTTATATCTGACCGCATCGGGCATAGCTCCTATTCCCACGCTGTCTAAAACTATAATAATAATATTTTTGCTCATTTTACAAAAAGATCTACTTTCTCAAATTTATCTACATCCACCAAACCCTTATCCGTTATTTTTAATTTTGGAATTACAGGAAGAGCTAGAAAAGAAAGAGTAAAAAAGGGGTCTTCGGGTTTAGCTCCCAATTCTTTAGCCGCTTTTTTAAGAGCCTTTAATTTCCGGGCGACCTCTTTAACCGGTTTTTCGCTCATTAACCCCCCTATTGGCAAAGCAAGTTTTTTTATTGTTCTCCCGCTTTCTACGGCTACTATTCCCCCTCCAATCTTTACTACTTCTACACAGGCAGCCATAATATCCGAATCTGTCACCCCGGTCGCTACTATGTTATGGGAATCATGGGCCACCGAAGTTGCAATAGCCCCTTTATTTAAACCCATCCCTTTTAACATACCTATTCCTACATTGCCGCTGGCCCGATGTCTCTCTACAACACAAATTTTAAGCAAATCCAGGCGGGGATCTGATTTTAAAAAACCATCTTTAACCGGGGCTGAAAAAACCTCACTGTCGGTTACAATCTGAGATGGAACTATTTTTATAGCTTGCACTTTTTCTGTTTTAGCTTTAATTTTAAAATCTTCCGCAGTCAACCATTTAACGTTCATCGAACCTCTTATAGGAATATCCCGCCTTTTTGCCATTTTAGTTTTTAAACGCCCCTTTTCCGCAACCCGTTTGCCCCGTTTGAACACCATTAAAGGTACTGTATCCTCGAAAGATTCTAAAACCTGAAGATCCGCAACAAACCCGGGAGCGACCGCTCCGTGGTCGGACAGTTTAAAATACCTGGCCGTATTTATAGTAGCTAATTTAACCGCCGTTAAGGGATCCATTCCCAGCTGACAGGCTTTTTTTACAATATGATTGATATGTCCGTATTTTAACAAATCTTCCGGTGATCTATCATCGGATACAAAAGAAAAATTTTCAGAATTTATATCTTTAACAAGAGGCAATAAATCTTTCAGGTTTTTAGTGGCAGTACCTTCTCTTATCATAAGGTGCATGCCCCGTTTTATTTTTTCAGCCCCCTCTTTTAAGGTGGTTGATTCATGGTCGCTCTTTATACCCGCCAGTATATAAGCTGATAACTTTTTTCCCGAAAGACCGGGTGCATGCCCGTCTATCCTTTTTTTGGTAATTAATTTGATTTTATCAAGTAATTTTTTATCGGTAGCTAAAACTCCGGTAAAATTCATAACTTCCCCAAGCCCAACTACCCATTTTTCAGAAAGATAGGGGAAAATATCCCCGGCTGATAAAACGGCTCCGGATGTTTCCAGATTTGTCGCCGGGACACATGAGGGCAATGTTAAATATACTTCCAGGGGTTGATACTTTGCCGAATCCAGCATATACTTTATCCCGTCTAAACCCAAAACATTGGCAATTTCATGAGGATCGGCAACTACTGACGTAGTACCCAGGGGAACCACAGCTTTGGCGAACTCCGAAACCGTCATCAGAGAGCTCTCTATATGTATATGACCGTCTATATATCCGGGCAGAAGATATCTGTTTTTTAAATCTATGGTCTTTCGGGCTTTGTATTCCCCTATTCCACAAATTTTACCTTTGTAAATGGCAACATTGTTATGCTCGATTTCACCGGAAAATACATTTACAATTCTGGCATTTTTCAATACCAGATCGGCTGGATTTTCACCGGTAGCTACTTTTATAAATTTCTCCAGAGTCATCTATTTTTCCAATTTTTTATTTTTATCCGTCCTGTTGTTAACCATAATATGACCACCGGCAAAATTTTATTGTTAACCGGTAAACGCAACCGGCTTAAATTTCTTTTTTCTTTAAGAGATCCCTGCTTTTACTGGCTATGTTTTCAGCAACCAGCCCAAAATTAATCATTAGCTCCCAGGGAGCTCCACTTTCTCCAAAAGTATCTTCGACACCGACCATATCCATAACTACCGGTGTACTGAATTGTTTGTTTTTATTTATTACGCCGGCTACTATATTACCAAAACCTCCCACCTGATGTTCTTCACAAGTAATTATGGCATTGGTATCTTTTACAGCCTTTAATATTGTATCTTTATCTATAGGCTTAACGGTATGGACATCCACTATTCTGGTCTCAATTCCAAAATCCTCTTTCAGAATGTAAGCCGCTCTCATAGCTTCCGGAACCATGGGGCCGCAGGCAATCATAGCCAAATCCTCATTTTCGTTATTGGACTCAGAACCCAGGACCCATTCAAAAGCATCTTTAAACTGTTCGGTTTTTTTACGGTATCTAATAACGTTAGCCATACCGAATTCAAATGGGGTATTTTCATCTGATACTACCGGAGTTGCCTCCCGGGCATATCTGATAGTTGCCGGGCCCTCTTTATAGGTTACAGCCTTAGTGGCTTTGTAAGTTTCCGTTGCATCACACGGAACCATCATCACCATATTAGGCAAACAGCTCATAATTGATATTTCTTCCAGGGCCTGATGCGTGGCACCGTCCGGCCCCACAGAAATACCTCCATGGGCGTCAGCTATCTTGACATTAAAATTATTATAACAGGCAGTCGTCCGGATCTGTTCCCAGGCCCTTCCGGTGGAAAAAACACCGTACGACCCAACAAATGAAATCTTATTTTCCCTGGCCAGTCCCGAGGCCACCTGGACCATATTGGATTCGGCAATTCCCACACTGAAAAATCTTTTCTTTCTTTCGGGGTGATTTTCGTAAAATTTATCCATCCGGATAGATCCTGAAATATCAGCGCCGTGCGCAACAATTTTTTCATCCTCTCCCAGTTCAGCTATTGCCTCCCCAAAACCATTCCTGGTAGCATCCATTTCTACTTTCATAACATCCTGGGCATTCCACCAGTAATCTTTTGAGAATTTAGGCTTTTTGTTTTTTATTTTTGCATCAACTTCTTTCTGGTAGGCCCGAGCAATTTCAAGCAGTTCGTCAACTTTTTCTTTGGTGAACTGTTTATCACCTATATCCTGTAAAGCTTTATCCAGCGATTCTTCACCACTGCGGCCTCCTTTTGGAGGAGTACCGTGGTACCCCACAACATTTTCAGCATAGGATACCCCTTTTCCTTTAACGGTATCCGCAATTATAACTGTAGGTTTTCCGTTTGTGATCTTAGCTTCATTAAAGCTGTTAAGTATCTCTTCCATATTGTGCCCGTCAATTTCTATAACATTCCAGCAAAAAGATTCGTATTTTTCTTTTAATGGACTGACACACATAATCTCATCAGTAGGACCGTCTATCTGAAGTTTATTTTTATCAACAATAGCCACTAAATTATCCAGGTTATGATGGCTGGCGCTCATTATAGATTCCCAAACCGAACCTTCATCGTGCTCGCCATCTCCCATAATACAGTATACCTGGTAATCCTTCCCCTCCAGTTTGGCATTTAAAGCGGACCCTACCGCTACCCCCAAACCCTGGCCTAAAGATCCACTTGAAAGTTCTATTCCAGGCAATTTAAGTCTGTTGGGATGTCCTTCAAAACCAGAACCCAATTTCCGTAATTTTACTACTTCTTCCACAGGAAAATAGCCGGATTCTCCCAAAGCTATATACAGGGCCGGCGCTTTATGACCTGCTGACCAGTATATTCTGTCTCTGTCCTCCCATTCCGGATTATCGGGATCATGTTCAGCTACATTTAAATAAAGTGCAGCCGTAATATCCATTATAGACAGGGTACCCCCGGTATGACCCGAGCATGCTGCATGAAGAGCTATCATATTGTACGCCCTCATTTCCCGCGCTTTTTTTTCTAAAGCCTTTTTATCGTATTCTTTTCTTTTTTTTCCTGTTTTTGAATCTATTATAGCCATCTTTCCTCCTTATGTACTATTTTTTAAGTAAAGCCATTCTTTTTTCTAAATTTTAACTGTATTACTCCATTTAAAGTTATACATAATAGTAAATTTAGGGGAATAATTCAAGAAGTTTTTTCCTCTATCTGTTTTAATAACGCTTCTGAATCAAAAGGTTTAACAACATATCCGTCCGCCCCAGCCTGAAGACCTTTCATAACTTCCATTTCCTGCCCCAGAGCAGAAAGCATTATTATAGGTATGTCGGTACATTTTTCCTTTTCTCTTATTTTTTTAGTAGCTTCTATGCCGTCCATCCTGGGCATCATAATATCCATTAATATTAAATCAGGCATTACTTCTTCTACGTTATCTACGGCGTCACGACCATTTTGAAAACTTACCACTGTATATCCTTTTTTCTCAAGCATAAATTTTAATAACTTTATTGTGGTGGCGTCATCTTCAACTGACATTATCTTTTTCTTCATTTATTTTTCCTCCTGCTTCTTGGACAAATATTTTAAAGTCTTATTTTTAAAATCCCCTTTTATAGATTCTATATTTTATATATTTATTTTCAAGAAGCTTAATAAAATATTTCCTTCCTTTATTACTTATTCTTTTTAGCACAGATCGCTATATCCAGCATTATATTTAACGCAAAACTATCTTTTATCTCCTCCCGGGGTAATATTTCCAGGGGCATATTTTTTTCTTCCATACTGCTGTTAATCTTACTTTTAAATTCAGACGGACCATCTCCCGGCTCCATACACAGGGCAATGTCAACGTTATTGTTATTTGCTAAATGGGTCAGCTTGTCATAATTTATATTTACCTCGGAACTATAAAAATGAGTAAATTCTGGTTGTATATAGAAATTAAATTTTTTCTGTCGGGCTAATTTGTGTAACTTATTTACAATATTCCCAAACAGTTCTTTCGAACCTTCTGGCAATATATAACCGGCTTTTATTTTTCTGACATCTTCTCTTTTTATCCCTATAACTTTTTGTTTAAACTCATCAGCCGGACTTTTTTCCGGTGCCCTAGATTCTTTAACCTCTTCTGCCGGGCCTTTTGAAGAACTCTCTTCTACTTCCTCTCCGGTATTCTCAGAAGGAGGCGGGGGGGGTGGGGGAGTGTCCTCGGCAGTAGGTTCTGTATATTTACTGAAATTTCTACAGTAAAATCTATCGTATTGGGAAATATATTCTAAATTATTATTACAATCAGGACATTTTTCTTTTTCTGCTTCTTTTTTCTGGGGTGGAGGTGGCGCTTGTTGAGATGGCGGAGGTGCCTGCGGTGGCGGCGGCGACTGCTGAAAGCCGCCCGAACCCGGTGGAGGGGTCCCGTACGATTGCCAGCTGGAGGTGGCAGGATCAATATACATCCCACAATTACCGCAGTACCATCGTTGATACTGAGGAATAAACCTTATCTGTGGATTACCGCAGCGGGAACATACTTTTTGTGGGGCTGAATACCGCGACGATTGAGATTGAGCAGAAAATTGAGGATGGGGAATATTTTGATAATTATTATCCGGAGCCTGGGAACTTGTATCTTTACCTGATCCTGATTGCTGAGATGGTTCTTTTTTGATTTTCTGGTTTTGGTTTACCTTGTCTTCTTCTTCTAAACTTTCATCTTCCGGAAGAATATTTTTTATTATAGTTTTAACTAATTCCAGATCCATGATTTCATCCGACAGTTCCTGATACGCCATAATCCGGTTAATAATACCTTCTAACTCTCTAATATTTGAGGTAAGTCGTTCGGCAATATAATTAGTTATCTCTTCTGATAGATCCAGACCGGACTGATTTGCTTTTCTTTTTAATATTGCTTTTCGGGTTTCAAAATTCGGGGACTTTACATCCGTTGTTAATCCCCATTCAAAACGAGATTTTAATCTATCTTCCAAAGTTGCCAGTTTTTTAGGGGGTTTATCGGAAGTAATGACAATCTGTTTTTTTACATCATGCATCACATTAAAAATATGAAAAAACTCTTCCTGTGTGGATTCCGACTGCTCAAGAAACTGAATATCGTCTATTAACAGAAGATCTATCTCCTTGTACCGGTTCCGCAGTTCGTTTATGGTGCCGGCCTCTATAGCATTTATAACTTCCCCTATAAACTTTTCGGTAGATATATATACAATTAAATACTCTGGGAAATTTTCCTTAACATGATTACCGATGGCATGCATGAGATGGGTTTTCCCTAAACCCACCCCTCCATAAATAAATAACGGATTGTAATTTTCGCCAGGTTTTTCAGCTACCGCCTTACAAGCCGCATAAGTAAACCGGGTATTTGTCCCCACAATAAAATTTTCAAAAAGATGATCTTCTTTTAAAGAGGTGTAATCGGCAAGATATTTTTCTAAATTTTTATCTTGTTCAGTGATATCAGCCGTGTCTTTTTTATTTTTTTGATCTAACTTTTTTTGGCCCGTTTTTGCTATTTTATTTAACTTCTTTTTAAAAACTTTACGAAATTTTCTATCTGTATCGTACAAAAAAAGTGACCAGGTGTACTTCTCTTCCGAGGAAGGAAACGGGCGGCTGCTTACCTTTCCTAATTTTTCAACTAATGCCTTAGCCGTACTTTCCGAACAAGCCAGACTTAATTTATATCTATTTTTATCTTTAGCACTTGGGGCGTGTTTTATCTTAAAATATTTTAATTTCATTTATATTACCCAAATATTTTTTTATATTACTCGTTAACCCTGGACGTTATATTATAAATCTAAAAATTTGTTTTTTTCTAAAGTTGCCCTGATATTTTCAAAGTTTCCCTCAATAGTTTTAACTTGTTTTTGTAAATTACCGGTTATTTCCGGTTTGTCCAGCATAGTTAAATTTGTTTTACAGTTACACAAACTTCCCTTTATACATACTCCAGCCAGTTCAACGGCAATAATAATATCAGGCAAAATATTTGTAAATTCTGATAAATCCAGATTATTAATTAACTTTAAAAGGGCCATTGAATGTCCAGCTGTATCCAGCGATACTCCGGCTGCTGCTTTTAAGGCTTCCGGCAGTTTCGCCTGATCTTTTTTTCTGTAGGCCTGCATTACTTTTTCAAACTTAAAACTGTCCATTTGAGCTGTTTTAATAGAGAGTTTTTTGAGGTGTAGTAACCTTTTTGCCAGTTCTTTATGTCCTTTAATTCTTGCTGCCATTAAAACTAATCCGCAGGCAAGAGAGTTTACCAGCCCCAGCACATTCCCCCCACCGGGCGTACAATGTTTGGATCCCACCTGATTTAAATACTCTTTTACAGTACTATTAACAAAATTATTCTTCAATAATCTCTATCCGCCCCTCCTCTATAAGTAACCGGGCCAAAGGCGTAATTACTGCCTGAGACGGAACCTTTAATTTATTTACTCCCTGATTAATCTTATCTTCAATTGTTCTTTTAGTAATTAACGGCTTTTTATTCTTTAAAGTAGTCCTGCTGTTTATATACTTCTTTTCTAAAAGAGCTCCCCTTTTATAGTTACCCTTTTCTTCTTTACGGGAAGAAATCTGACTTTCTGTCAATATATCTACTAGTGTATCAGAAATTAATTTATACATATAAACTTATTTATTTTAAACAAATATAATTTATCGCAGGCTTCCTTAGGAAACTTCTTAAAGTAAAGCCGGTTTAACTTTTTTTCCTTTTATTTATTATCCTGGGGGATAATCCGTTCAAGATCGCCGTGAGGTCTGGGTATTACGTGTACGCTGACCAGTTCGCCAACTTTCTGAGCTGCCTGAGACCCGGCTTCGACCGCAGCTCTAACCGCGCCCACTTCACCTCTTACCATGGTAGTAACGTATCCGTGCCCTATCTTTTCATAACCGGCCAGTTCTACCTTAGCCGCCTTAACCATGGCATCTGATGCCTCTATCATTCCCACTAACCCTATTGTCTCAATCATTCCTAAAGCAAGTTTTGAATCTGCCATTCTTTATTCCTCCTTATTCTTATTGTTCTTTTTAATATGCGCTGTCCGATTCTGTACCGGTTACTATGGCCACTGATGCCGAGGCTCCTATACGGGACGCGCCGGCATCTACCATGCCCTGAGCTTCTTCCTGGGAGTGTATCCCCCCTGAAGCTTTTACTCCCATGGATTTGCCCACTGTTTCACGCATAACACTTACATCTTCTTCTTTTGCTCCTCCCGGACCGAATCCGGTTGAAGTTTTGACAAAATCCGCGCCCGCGGATTTGGCCAGCTGACTGGCTTTTCTGATCTGTTCCTTATCCAGCAAAGCCGTCTCCAGTATAACTTTCAGTACTTTTCCTACGGTAGCGTCTCTTACCGCTTTAATATCATCTTCCACTAGTCTGTAGTTTCCGCTCTTTAACGCTCCAACGTTCATAACCATATCGATTTCATCGGCTCCGTTGGCAATAGCATCCCTGGCCTCAATAGCTTTAACTGTAGGGGTGGTGGCTCCCAAAGGAAATCCTATTACCGTGGTAACCCCTACCTTTGTACCCTTTAACAGCTGACTGGCCAGCTTTACATTTGTGGGGTTTATACAGACAGTGGCAAAATTATACTTTTTAGCTTCTTCGCATAACTCCCCAATCTGTTTATCTGTCGAGTCGGCATTAAGATCGGTGTGATCTATCAGACCGGCAATATCCCGAGATACATTATTACCCACCTGTTTGGCGGAAATTCTTGTAGCTCCGGCATTAACAATGTTTCTTACTTCGTCTTCCCGGTTGACCACGCACAAACCGCATTCAGCACAGGCGTCAACATCTCCGTCGCAGGGCGAATTTCCCGAAGAAAAAGATGCGCTGGAGCCCGAAATCCCCGAAACTTCTGACGTACTTACTTTTTTATCCATGTTAAAAAGCTCCGTCGCACGGCGGGACAAGTTCTTGGCCACGGTTACATCAGCGCCTAAATTTTTAATAGTATTTACCATCTGATTAACCTGTCTCATAAAAAATGAGGTGGCTTTAGGTTCCGGGCCGCCGCAGCAGATAATTGAATCCCGGGCCATCAATACTTTACGTTCATGTTTTAGAGCCAGCAATATTATATTGGTCGCCGGATTGTCGGCGATCATATTGGATACTTTTGAGGCCCCGTTCATTGTGAGCACAGGAACAATTATCCCGTCAACCCGGTCTAAAATAGAGCGATTCCAAATTTCACGGTCAGTTATAATCCTATCCACTCCGCTATCTAAAATTTTCTGTTGTCCTATAATTTTTTGGGCGGCACCGGTAAGATAGGCTGACATATTAACTCCCAGCTCTTTAAGAGACCGGACCTGATTCAAGGCAGTGTCCACCTCTCTGTCCCCCCCCATAAAAATAAGCAGCATCTCCCGTTTACCCCCTTTTTTGGATTTTATTCTGTTCATTGTCTCGTTAGTTATCTTCTGTATTAAACTTTCTTCCACTTTATCTCCTCCTTATTATATAAAATTACTGTTTTACTTTAATGATACTTTTTAAATTTATTTTCCTTATACACATTATCTATTACCCCCACCACTATTGTGCGGGTAGGCCCGCTCTCGTAACCCAGTATCTGGCGGCAAGAAGAACCTTCATCAAGCACTAACACTGTATCCCCGGGACCGGCGTCTACGCAATCTATGGCCATCTGGGTCTCCCCGTTTGGCTTACCGGTCATTTCATCAACCGGTTTTATGAGAAGTAATTTTTTCCCTTTTAACGTAGAATGTTTACGGGTAGCCCAGACGTTGCCTATAACTTTTGCGACAATCATTGTTCTATATGCAAGCCGTCGATAATTCCAACCACTGCATGGTTGCAGATAGCCACATCCTCAAAAGCCTGGCAGGCTTCCTTGGAAGATACGTAAAATACATATTCCGAAGAACCAGCCCCAACCGCATCCAGAGCCAGTATAGATTTGCCTTCATCCCGGACATTGTCCTCTCTGCCGTTCTGATAGGATTTATGTACCTTTTCCCAGCTCATGGGTTTCAACATAAGAATTTTTTTACCCTTCATATTCTTATATTTTTGGGTAGCCACTACTCTGCCAATTATTTTACCGGCTTTCATCTTTTTCTATCCTTTTTATTAAATTCACCCTTCTTGTGTGTCTTCCCCCTTCAAAATCCGTAGTTATAAATTTATCAACAATGTTTTTGGCTGTCTCTAGATCAGTCTCATCTGCTCCCATACACACAACATTGGCATTATTATGTTTTCTCATCATTTCAGCGTCGCTTACGCTCCGGGCCGTTCCCGCACGGACGCCGTTAACTTTATTTACAGCTATACATATACCTATACCGCTACCACAGACAGCTATCCCTAAATCACAGTCGGTGCCGGCAACGCTCTTACCAACTTTAAGGGCGTATTTTGGATAATCCACCGAACTATCAGTACCGGTTCCTGCGTCTTTAACACTATATTTTTTTTTGGAAAGATATTTTATTAAATTTTGCTTTAACTTAAACCCCCGGTGATCGGATCCTATTATTATATTCATTTGTAATATTTATCCTCTATGTCTTTGATCTTGTTCAGTCTCCGGGCGTGGCGTCCTCCTCCAAAAGGAGTTTTCAACCATTCATCTACTATGTCCCTGGCCAATAAGGGGCCGAGCATCTTTCCTCCCAGGCATAATATATTGCAGTCATCGTGTTCTGCTGCATATCCTCCGGTCAGTCTGTTGTAGGCAGTTACCGCTCTTACCCCCTTTACTTTATTTGCAGTAAGACATACTCCGCCGCCCGTGCCGTCGACAAGTATCCCTTTCTCGTACTCCCCCCTGGATATAGCCTGGGCTACCAGCTGAGCATAATCGGGGTAATCACAGGATTCTTCGGAATATGTCCCAAAATCCACTACATTGTAACCGTTATTCTGAAGATATTTTTTTAAATCCTCTTTTAGAACAAACCCCCCGTGATCGGATCCTAATATTATTTCATTCATATATATTATATCCCTTAATATTTTATTATTATAAAACACTCCCGGCCATATCTTTATGGGGCCTGGGAATAACCACTCTCCTGACTAAAATGCCTTCTTCTTTTATGGCCATACACCCGGCATTTACCGAAGATCTGACCGCTCCCACTTCCCCGGTCAGAGTTATGTAAGCTTTTCCGCCCAGGGCATTGGCCAGGCGAACATCTATTAAATCTATATTTGCTTTTTTAGCCGCGGCGTCGGCCGCTATAATTGAAGAGGCAGCTGAAAAAGTTTCTATAATACCCAAAGAGTTCAGTTCACCCACATCGCTCATCCCTCTAATAGCGGGTATCAGTTGCTCGTGAATATTAGGAATAATCAGTTTATCCACAAAAGCGTCTTCAGCCAGCTGAAGACCGGCGTCCAGAGAACTCTCCACATCCGCTGTCCGACCGGTTATAAGAACAATAAACTTTCCTGGACAGACAGAATGAGCCTCCACCAGATCACTTCCGGCGGTTTTAAGTAAACTGTCCGTAACTTCAAAACCTTTTGCTATACTGCAAAGTTCAATTAAACCTATGGCATTCTTCATAATTTTCCTCTCATCCTCCCGCTATAGTAATACTGTTATCGGTTATCTTTGTTATCTTCCCGTCTATACTGGCGTGCACCGTCGCTCCCAGGGTATCTTCAGGGATCCCGGCAATTAAATCCCCGTCGGTTACCCGCTCTCCCTCGTCTACCAACGGGCGGGCCGGAGCTCCTATATGTTGACAGAGAGCTATTTTAACTTTATCGGTTTTTACGGATTTTACCCCCAGTTTCTGCCCTTCGTATTTATCTAAACCTATTCTTTTAACTAACCGGTCGGTATTTACCCTTCTGAAAATCCTCTCCGGATGTACTTTAAGATCTTTTCGGTTATGGGGGTTTGCCACCCCTTTTTTCTGGAGAGTTTCCTGGGCCTGTAAGAGCATCTGGCGGGGAGAAAGATCCAGCGGACAGGCAAACATGTCGCATAACCCGCATTCACAACAAAGATAGGCGTTGGTCAAATGAACTGAAGAGTTTTCCGGGGCTATAAAAAGATTTCTCATCATTATATGCGGGGAAAGGTCATGCCCCAATAAATTTCGGGGGCAGACAATACTGCAGTCAAAACACTGATCGCACATTGATTTTCCCCTTTTTTCATTAGAATGAACAGTTCTTGATTTTTTAATTGCCGCCGGATTATCCACGGGAAGAACTACAATTCCCCCGTCCCGTTTGTCTATAATATAATTTTCATCTACCACAGACCCGGTCATTGGGCCTCCTCCTACGATAATATAATCTTCCACAGAAGGTTTTGCTCTCCGGACCAGCTCCCCGGCATTTATTCCCACCGGAACTTCGGCCATATAAGGTTCATCTAATGCGCCGGCTACCGTAACCCACCGGGTAGTTACCGGCTTACTATCTTTAACCGCTCTTTTAATATTTAATATGGTATTTACATTTGTAACGACCGCTCCCACATCCAGAGGCAAGCCGTTTTCGGGAATAGAATTTCCGGTTATATTGTAAACAAGTTCAAATTCATCGCCGGCCGGATAGTAGTTGTCCAACTTATACAGTTCTATATCCGAACTGGCTCCCAGTATTTTATCAAAAACGGCAATTGCTTTTTTATATTTAGCTTTTAAAGCTATATAAAGGTCCTTAGCTCCGGTGGTCTGCTTAATTAATCTTAAACCCTCTACAATTTCAGCTGCCCTTTGTTCCATTAAAAATCTATCCGTGGAAAGAAGAGGCTCGCATTCTGCACCGTTGGCAATAACCACATCTGCATCGGCTGATATTTTAACCTGAGCCGGAAAACCCGCGCCGCCGGCCCCGACTACACCGGCCTCTTTAACTTTTTGTAAAATCGTTTCTTTTTCCATTTATGCTATCCTAAAATGATCCACTAAAACACACCTTAACGGACGAGTAAAATGAGAAGCCTTAACCAAACCGTCTCCGGTCGGAGTAGCTATGGACATGGTTGCGTAACCCTCCCCCATACCCAAACCCATAAACGAAGGTCCGTTTTTCACAAATATTGAACAGGCCCCTTTTCTAGCCATTTTAGTTAAATTATCTACATTAAGAGAATGCATGATGGCCGTATGGCCGTTCCCGCCTTCCATCTTCACGGCCAGTTCTATTGTCTGCTCAATATTTCCGGTACGGGCCACCGGCATAACGGGCATCAGCTGTTCTGTCCACATAAAATCGTGTTCTCTATCCACTTCTCCCCACAGCATTCTAATATCGTCAGAAATATTCAAGCCTATGGCATTTGCAATGTAGGAGGCGTTTTTACCCACGTATTCCCGGTTCATGGCTCCTTCACATCCCCCTTTACCCGACTCCTCTATAAGCAGATCCGCCAGACGGTCCATCTGTCCGGAATTTAACTCGTATACCCGGGGATCGTTTCGGAACCCCTCTATAACCGCTCCGGCCGCACTGTCAGTTACCAGAACTTCCTTTTCCGCAGTGCAAAGAACTCCGTTGTCAAAACTTCCCCCTTTAATAATGGAATCCACAGCCTTATCTATATCCGCAGTGCTGTCTACAACCGCCGGCGGATTACCCGGCCCGGCTGCAATAACTTTCTTATTACTCTCCATCGCCTTTTCTACCACGGCCGGACCTCCGGTAACCAGCAGGACTCTTATATCCCTATGGGTAAAAAGTACCTGAGCTCCTTCTAGAGTGGGCTCTGACATGGCCGTTATCAGGCCTCCGGGTCCGCCGGCTTTTACTACCGCTTCGTTTAAAACCCTTATGGTCTCCTGAGAACATTTTTTAGCTGCCGGATGTGGTGCAAATACCACCGAATTTCCCGCGGCCAATATACTTAAAGCGTTATTTATTACCGTTGAAGTGGGATTTGTAGAAGGAGTAACCGCACCTATAACTCCAAAAGGAGCTTTTTCTACCAGAGACATACCGTCGTCTCCTGTATAGGTAACCGGTGAAAGATCTTCTACACCGGGGGTCTTTTCCGCAGCGAGCATATTTTTCTTTATCTTATCTTTATAGCGACCCATTCCCGATTCGCTGTGCGCCAACCTGGCCAAAGTTTCAGCATTATCTTTAGCCGCTTCTCTCATTGAAGCTATAACTTTTCTTCTAAGCTCCAGGCCCATATTTGCAAACTGGCTCTGGGCTTCTTTGGCCATGGCAATGGCCGATTCCATAGTATCAAAAAGAAATGAAGATCCGGATATTGAACCAGTAGAAACCGGGGCTTCGGTACCCTGCTCAATTTTTTTCACCACTTCTCTTACAATTTTTGATACCTGTTGTTTATCAATATCCATTTTATATCCTCCTATAGCTTTAAGGTTAAAAACTATTCTTTATGTTTTTCAAATATTAACTGGCCTTCTTTCTCCACATAATCGACAATGGCCATTATGGTACAGTCCACCGGACGGTCATCGGTTATATCGGTCATCCGGGAAGATGACCCGGTTACATAAAGTACCAGCTCCCCCTCACCGGCTCCCACTGAATCTATACCCACTATAGGCGTGCCGGCGGGTTCTAAATTATCATCCACCGGTTGAACCAGCATTAATTTTCTACCCTCTATTTTATTGTCTTTTGTAGTACAAACTACATTTCCAGTAATTTTTCCAAACTGCATTTTTATCCTCTTTTAATTTCTTCTATATTTATCGGTAAACTACCTTCAAGATCTTTATACGGGTAAGGAATTACATGGGTGCTCAACAACTGCCCTATTCTTTCCACGGCAGCTGCTGCTGCATCCACCGCCGCTCGACAGTCAGCCACCTGGCCTCTTATTAAAATTGTGACTATACCGTTTCCCGTTTTCTCATATTTAACCAGTTCTATATTGGCAGTATCCACCATTACGTCAGCCGCTTCAATACAGCCTATAAGCCCCCGGGTTTCTATCATTCCTAACGCTTCCATGTCTACTTATCCTTAAAAAATTCCCGGGTAATAGGGAATACATCCTCTAACTCTACATTGGGGCGGGGAATTACATGAACGGATACAAGCTCTCCCACTTTCTGGGCGGCTACGGTCCCCGCTTCGCACGCGGCACGGCAGGCAGCAACCTTGCCCCTGACCAGTACGGTTACATAACCGGCTCCTATTTTTTCATATCCGACCAGACTTACATTGGCTGCCTTTACCATGGCATCGCCGGCTTCAATCATTCCCACTAAACCCCTGGTCTCTATCATTCCTAAAGCTTGTTCCATAAAATTAGCTCCTGCATATTAACTTAAAAATACTTCATCCCCATTCTTTAAATCACAGGCATTGGCTTCATCGGTATCTATGTGACACTCCAGACAGTAATCCTCGTTCACCCTTACAAGCATATCTTCTAAAATAATTGCCCGGGGGGGACGGGTTCGCACCCGGACCTTCTGTTTATTCTTAACCTTAAATACGCTTGCATCTCCAGGGGTCATATGAATATGGCGCTGGGCAACTATTATACCCCTGGACAGCCTCACCGAACCCCGCGGTCCAATCAGACGCCCTCCCGGTGTTCCGGTCACATTGCCCGAATCCCTTACCGGAGCATCTATACCCAGAGTATAACAATCGGTTCTGGAAACTTCTATCTGAGTATTTTCCCGGATGGGGCCCAGAACTCTTATCTTTTCTAATCGCCCCCGGGGACCAACAAGAGTTAACGTCTCTTTAGCGGCAAATTCTCCCGGCTGGAGAAGATCCCTTAATTTTTTAAGTCTATAACCGTGCCCGAAAAGTTTTTCTACATGTTTTTTGGTTATATGCATGTGCCGGTTGGACACATTGCATACTATCGGTTTTTGGGATCTTTCCAACCTGAGCAGAATCTCGCCCGCTATTTTATTTTCATCCATCACTGAGTTTTAAATTTTACTATTTTAGAAAACGATTTTGCTTCCAGACTTGCTCCCCCGATTAACCCACCGTCTATATTTGTTTCACTCATCAATTCCTTCACATTGTGCGGTTTCACGCTGCCCCCGTAAAGAATTCTAATTCCATCTGCTATTTCAGGGCCGAATTTTTCACTTAAATCTTCCCGGATAAACTTATGGGCTTCATTGGCCTGCTCGGGAGTGGCCGTCTGACCCGTTCCAATGGCCCAGACCGGTTCGTAAGCAATAGTTAACCTTGAAGCGTGTTCCGCGGTAATATCTTTTAAGCCGATATCCAGCTGTTTCTTTATAACATCGAAAGCCTTTCCCGCTTTTCTCTGCTCTAGCTTTTCCCCTAAACATACAATAGGCTTTAAATCATTCTTTAACGCAACCTTTAATTTTTTATTTACCAGTTCATCGGTACAGCCGAAATATTCTCTTCTTTCGGAATGTCCTAAAATAACCCAACCGCAACCGGTATCTTTTAACATGGCCGGGGAAATCTCTCCGGTAAAAGCACCGCTCATTTCCTGGTGCATATTTTGAGCACCAAGCATAATATTAGAGCCTTTTAAAACTTCATTTAACACCGGTAGCGCTGTATAGGGGGGGGCAATCATTAGATCCACATCTTTAACTTCACTAACCATATCTTTAAATTTTTGGACCATATCCACAGCTTCACGGTTAGTCTTGTTCATCTTCCAGTTTCCGGCAATATAAGGTTTTCTCATAATATCCTCCGTAATTATATCTATTCCAAACCGCCCGGCAGTCTCTTTTGCCAGAGGGGTTACCAGTGTACTATCTGATATATTTACACTCTTCTTTCCTCTTTTATGTGAGGCCAAAATGTCATCATTTCTTAGTATTTTCACTTTAGTTTTTATTTATACTAATAAATCAATTTACAGTCAAGCCAGTATACCCTGCCGGCTCTTTTACGGTTTTCTACGAAACCACTCTATTCCTTCCTTGTTTCTTAGCCATATAAAGTTTTTTATCCGCTTTTTTTATTATCTTCTGTACTTTATCTACTCCTGGGGTGTACTCTGCAACTCCTATACTTACCGTTATTTTATACCGTTTGCCTTTAACCCTAAATCCGCTCTCAGAAACTTTTTTGCGTAATCGACGGGCCAAAACTGCCGCTTTATTTTTTGGAGTCTCAGGCAGTAAAATAACAAATTCTTCACCACCGTACCGTCCGCAAATATCCGCACTTCTTGTTGTCTTCTCCATTATATTTGCTAAATGGATTAGAGCTTTATCGCCCATTTGATGGCCGTAACGGTCATTGAATTTTTTAAAATGATCTATATCTAAAAACAACAGCGAAAATTTTCCCTTATAACGTTTCGCTTTTTCTATTTCCTGTTCCAGCCGGGTTAAAAAAAAACGACTGACATAAAGATCAGTCAACGGATCGGTTATGGCCATTTTATACATCCGGGCATTATTTATAGCCACTGCCGCTTGAGAAGCCAGTATAGATAACAGTCTTTCATCATTTCTTATAAACTGTTCCCCGGACAGTTTTGAATCCAGAGTTACCACTCCCAAAACCTCATCTTTAAAAATGAGAGGGAGACAGAGCAATGTCTCTCTGGGTCTGCTTTTTTCTGGCTGTTCAAAAAAATCCTTATAAAGCCCGGCGGTTGTCGTATCGTTTATAAGAACCGACTGGCCGGTCTGGACAACCCGACCGGCGACTCCCTCACCGGCATGGAGCTCTATATTTTCAATGGCTCTTTTACTCACCCCCCTGGCCGCTTTTATCTTAAGAACATCTTTTTTTTTGTCAAAAAGCATAATAGAACCTTTTTTAACCTGGCCCGCTTTGACAAATGCATCCATAATAGCAGGAAGCAGTTCGGATATTTTTAGCTTAGACGTAATTTCTTTAGAAACCTCTTGTAAAAG
This sequence comes from uncultured bacterium, assembly GCA_964476445.1. GTDB lineage: Bacteria > CG03 > SLGR01 > SLGR01 > JAGXOG01 > CAYZAK01. The sequence goes on along the minus strand of CAYZAK010000003.1, from coordinate 2,798 downwards.
TTTTAAATCCTCAACAGCTTCTTTTAAATAACCGGTTTTCTGGCTAAGTTTTTGGGAATAAAGGTACAACCAGATAGTTGTACTAAATAATAGCAGTATTAAAAAAAAAATAGCCACTACTCAATTACCACTCATTTTTATGACGTATTATAAAATTTTATTTCAAGCAAGAGTAACAAGCTGGATGCCTATCTGTTCGGCAATTCCATACATTACTCCGGCTACCGCAGCAGTTTGGGCGGAAGCTAAAACTCCGGCGGTCATAGCCCGCAAACCCAGTTTAGCCAGATCATCGGTCCGGCTGGGCGCTATACTCCCTATGCCCCCAATCTGAATGGCAATCGAACTGAAATTAGCAAATCCGCATAGAACATAACTGACTATAACTATGCTTCTGGCCTGCAAAATTCCCTGGCTGGCCATATTTTGAAAAGAAAGAAAAGCTACGAACTCATTTACAGCCACTTTTTCACCTATAAGCTGTCCGACCGAAAGTATATCGGCCCATGGAACTCCCACCAATACTGCAAGTCCGGAAAAGATAAATCCAAAAAGACGCTGAAGAGTTAACTCCTGTAAAATCTCAATAATTTGAAAATTGGCCAGAACGGTCAATATACTTCCGATCGCGGAAGCTGCTAAAACAATAACTATTCCCTTAATTACAGTAGCAGCGCAAGGTTTTCGCCAGTAGACCACCGTCGCCGCTATAAGACCAAACACCCCAAAAAGAATCGCTGCTGCTCCGACCTGCGAGGAACTCCCCCCCAGAACAAGAAAAATGAGTCCGGTAACCGCACCACCGATTATAAGAACGGCCAATGATTTAACCCACAAGGCTTTAAGTTTTCTGAACCACTTAAAAGTAACTCCGGCACCAATTAAAAATCCAGTGATAGCCCCGGTGATGCCCCATAAGGTGTAACCGGGCAAACCCAAACGAACAGACATTAAATCGGGAAGAATATAAAACGCTCCCACCGGTAAACACAATACCAGTAAGAGTCCGGTTATCCAGTACTTTGTGCGTCTTCCGCCCCATTTCCAGCGGGCCATATAAAAAGCCAGCGGAACTATTCCCACAACCACGCCTCTTAAAAATGCACTCCATCCGGTAAGCTCAGATATTAAAACATAGAGCTGTTGACCGGCCCACTCTATACCGAAATTTGCCATATGAACAATAGCTATAAAAGCAAGCAGCATAGCAGCTACATTTAAAGCAAGCTTCAGGCCTGCCGCAGCGCCACTGGCTGCAGCATCTAATATATTTTCATATTTCTCTTCAACTTCTATCTTAACTTCACCTTTGGTTTTAGGCTGACTTTCTTCCGGAAAAGTAAGTTTAGACATTACTATGGCCGCCGGAGCGGACATAATACTTGCGGTTATCAAATGACCTGCTATAGCCGGAAAATGACTATGTAACATACCCACGTAAGCGGCCATGACTCCCCCGGCAACAGTAGCAAAACCCCCTGTCATTACCGTATTCAGCTCTGATTTAGTCATATTTTTTATAAAAGGTCTTACCACCAGTGGAGCTTCTGTCTGTCCCACAAAAATATTTGAACTTACCGAAAGAGTTTCCGCCCCGCTGGTTCCTAGAATTTTCATTATTATCCATGCGACAAATTCCACCAGTTTCTGCATAAACCCGGAATAGTACAGAATAGACATAAGAGCAGAAAAGAATATTATTGTGGGCAGTACCGAAAACGCAAAATGAGCGCCGGCAAAATCGGCATTAATTAAATTTCCAAATAAAAATTCTGCGCCTTTATCCGAGAATCCCAGTAAACCCAGAACCACATCGTTCATTGTAGAAAAGAACGCCTGGCCGGGACGGGTAAGCAAGACTAAAATTCCGAGTATGAGCTGTATAGCCAGTCCCCCTAAGATCACTTTCCACATGATTTTAGACCGGTTATTGGATATTAGCCAGGCTATAAACGGTATAACAAAAAGTCCTAATAATCCACAATAAAATTCTATTCCCATATTTTTAACTCCTTTTTGCGGTTATCTTTGCAAAATTTCCAAAAAATTATCTTTTTAGTTTAAACTTATATTAATAAGCCTCTCTTCTACGGCTGCTTGTACAGGACTATTCTCTTTTATATACTCTATCTGTACTTCCCGTAAAAGGTCAGGTAATTCCTCAATTTCATCGCCCCGGGTAAATACCGTATACCCATCTCCTCCCTGGGCTAAAAAAGAATTTGTAACTACCGTATACTCCTTTTCATAATCCAGTTCCCGACCCCGTATTTGGGCCCCATCATTGTCTGTACTTCCGGTATCTATTGTATTAAGAACTCTTCTTCCTTTTGGGAGAGAACTGTCGTATATAACTTTTAGCCCGGATATCTGTAATCCAAAGTAGGAACCGCTTGCACTCTCCTCTAAAAGTTCTTTAACCTGCTGACCGGTTAATTCCATTTTCACCAGAGTATTTTCAAAAGGGGATAGCTCCCATATATCCCTAACTTTTATATTTCCCCGGGTAATGGGCGCTCTTATCCCCCCCATATTATGGAAAGCAAAATCCGCGGCGGAGAATTCCCTCATGACATCGGTCTGCCAGTTTCCCAGGGGTAATTCCCCGTGCCGGCTCTGTTCTCCCGTTAAATAATGGTTCAGAGTTACCTTGGCCTCTCCTATTTTTTTATCCAGGGGTACGTCCAACTTCCGGGTTTCTTCTTCAATAATTTCATTTATTTGAGGGTCCGATCCGTACTCATCTTTGTAAAGAACTTCCAGAGTATTAGTAAAAGCTACCGGTTTTTTTTCTTTTT
>CAYZAK010000002.1:0-111881 GCA_964476445.1 uncultured bacterium | reverse complement strand
ATGAAGCCTTTGAAAAATTGGCGGGTGTTGCGTTAGAACCTTGAATCCAAGTTAATAATAACTTTTTCATTTTTTATAGCCTCCTATTAAATCTTTTGCTATATTTTAAGATATAACAGATTTGCAAACTAATTACAACTAAGGTAAGAACAACTTAATTATTTCTTATTCTATATAACCGAGGTCCTTGAGCCGTTTCTTTATTTTTTCTTCTTCCTCGGCGCTGTAATCTTCGGTACGTTTGTCCCTTACAACTTCCTCAATAAGATGGAGTATATAATTTTTTACATCCTTAACCCCGGCATCTGCCGCTTTTTTTACCAATTTTTTATACCTGTCTTTGGGGATTTTTAATTTTATTTTTTTGTGTTATATTTTTCTTCCATATATTAAATCCTGCTTCTACTATTTTATGGAAAATACGGTCCAGGGTACCGCAATTAAATTTTCACCCAGATATTTTACTACATTCCCGGTATAAACTAGCACACCAACAATTGTTTCAGGATATTCATCCATAAAAATTCTCAAGTTCGCTGTATCTTTATAATGTGCTGTTTCGGAAAGTTTAACTTCTATACCAATAAGTTTTTTACCGTGTTCTATTACAAAATCGACTTCCTGTCCGCTGGCAGTTCTCCAGTAATAAATACTAGCCCCGGGAACCATCATTTCACATAATACGGTCAAATGCAACAAAACCAGGGATTCAAAAATTCTCCCTGCCTCTTTTGTCTTCTTTAAGTTCTTCTTATTATAATTCCCGCACAGATAATTCGCCAGACCGGGATCGATAAAATAAAATTTTGGTGATTTTATTAACCGTTTTGTTCTATTTTTAGAATACGCCGGGATCCTTCTTAAATGACAGGTCGTTTCCAAGAGATTAATATAACGATGTACCGTAGGCTGACTGACTTTCACATCCCGGCTAATTTCAGTCTGATTTATTAACTGCCCTGACCGCAAGGCCACCGCTTCCATTACTCTTTTAAAATCAGGAAGAGATTCTATCTGGGAAAGCTGTCGTAAATCTCTTTCCAGGTAGGTAGTTACATACCCCTCCCACCATTTTAAGTACTCATCCTTACCTTTCAAAGTTAAAAGGGGAGGCATAAAACCCTTTAACATTAAAGAATAAATATCTTTTTGTTTCCCGTCTTCAATTTTCCCTTCTTCAGGTAATTCTCCGTTAAATAAATCAGAAAGGATATCCGGCTTTTTCCGGCCTTCCATTTCTCCCTGGGTCATGGGGTATAAATATAAATAAGTGGCCCTTCCGGCAAGACTTTCGGAGACTTTTTCCATCAAAAGTAAATTTGCCGAGCCGGAAAGTAAAAATCTCTTTGATTGACGGTTCTTATCTACCGTTTGCTTAACCGCAGAAAGTAATTTTGGTACTTTTTGAACCTCGTCAAGAATTATGTTATCGGTATTTTTCCACAGAGATAACGGTTCAGATTCGGCCTGTTCAAGAACATTAAAATCATCTAAATTTATATATTTCCAGGAATCAAAAAATTTTTGATTTAACAAAAAAGTGCTTTTTCCCACCTGGCGGGCACCGGTCAATACTACCACCGGATTACTTTTTATACCCGAAACAACCTGGGGAGTAATCCACCTTTTTTTGTAATTTTCTTCTTGTGGCGTATGATAATCATTCATGGCTTGAATTATACTACATATGCTGTTTATTGTCAATTAATACTAATCGAACCACTACCTTGATCTTATTTTCTTACTTTCACAATCAAAGAATCTGTAAAAATCTGCAGTATCGTTCAAAACCTTTACGATTCTGAAAATTTATTTTTATTTTTCATGATAAATTAATATTTTCTACAAAAAAATAGTCAATCATATTAATTAAATTTCATTTAGTTTATATGATATCCCTTTTTATCTGCAATCCGTAAAATTGTTAAATGAATTGATATGCATTTTGTCAAATGATTTTACGAATTGATGCTCTCAGGTATTTTTAGTTAACTCTGCTTTACTGACTACTACTATTGGTGAGTTTGTCTTTTAAGGTAAAATAGGAGCTAATTTTTTTCCTGTTCCATAATTATACTTATTGACATTTTTAATAGAAATTTCATTTAGCAATATCGTACGAAGATTCCTCAAAATCCGATAATTCCCCTCCAAATTTCAGGGCTGCTCTTACATCCTTTTCGGTAATATTAGGATAATCTTCCAATACTTTTTTAATGGAATCACCAGCGCCAAGTGCGCTTAAGATAGTAGATACCAAAACCCGGGTCCCTTTAATAACTGGTTTGCCGTGACATACGTTAGGTTTTATCTGTATTCTTTTGTCCATTTTACCTCCTTTCTTTCCATATCTTTATTATTTTATATAAAATTTTTTGTCAATGTCCATTTTTAAAATCTTTAACCAAATTGATATATGTAAAAATTTTTAGTTAACTATACTTTACGGAATATTAAATAAATCGTTGACTATACTTATAAATTTCTTTATTTGATTTAGTTAAAAATATCTTTGTATATGTCTTCGACCGTATTAACTTCTTTTGGCGTAAGTTTTAAAAATTCCTTTTCGCGAGCTCTTTTGGACAATTTACCGTTATTTTGATGTAAAAAATGGAATAAAAGATTTATAGTATTATCAGGCATATCAACAATTCTATTTATCCGGTCAGAAAACCGGTCATAATTTCTAAGAAAATTTATCTCCCGGGGTAAAACTTTATCAATAGTTTGCTTTACGCATTCATATAAAAACTCAACATGAAGAGTGCAATCAAAGAATCTGTAAAAATCGTCAGTCTTGTTTAAAACCTGTACATTTCCCTCATCAGTACTTTTCCAATCAATTACCGATAAAAGCCGTTTTGAATAACTTTGAAGAATTTTTCTATAATCCTCAATTTTTTCAAGGATTGTGGCAGATATAGGAAATATCATACCCGGCGGACTGAATCCATTTTTTGCAAGTAAATGATGTATTAAATAACGATGAACACGACCATTCCCATCTTCAAAAGGATGTATATACACAAATCCAAATGCTAAAACAGCAGCCGAAATAACAGGATCTATTTTTTTGGCTTCTTTATTGTTAAAAGATATCAGGCCTTCTATTAATGAGGGGATATCTTTTGCCCTGCTGCTTATATGCTCGGGTAACGGCCTGCGTAACTTGCGGTCATGTTCTCCGACAAATCCTCCCTTATCCCGGAATCCTTCCTTTAGAAACCGGGTATCTCCTATAACAATTTTCTGCAGTCTTTTTAGCTCGTCAGCATCAAGTTTATTTTGACCTGCCTCACCAATAACTTTTGCCCAGCGCTGTATCCGGTTTTCCGGGGGCGTTTCCCCTTCAATTGTAAAGCTTGCCCTGGAATCCGCCAGCAAAAGAAAAGAAGCGGTCCGCGCGATTAAATCAGAAGGCACTTCTGCCATAATGTCATTAATTTTTTCAGTTAAATTTAAAGATATAAATTTTTCTATTTTTTCTGTTTTAAAAACCAGCGGACAAAATTTTTTATTTCCCGGAAGGTTATTTCTCACTCTGTGTCTTGGTGAATTTTCTCCCTTCACACAATACTGTAAATCCGGATCCACAACCGGCGCGTAATTGCCGCTCCCCGCATCTTGTAGATCAAGCTTTTTATCCATAAGCCATTCGTATAAAAACCATATTCTCCTGGCATAGCTTCCGGTTGGTCTTTTTCTTACTATTTCTTCTATTTTTAAAGAATCAACTTTTTTAAACAGTCTTTTGAGAACCGCCAGGTTTAATCCTTCATATTTTAAGGCAAACGTAAGCTGCCCTTCTAAATCCGGGGAAGGTAAGTACCTGGGAGATAATATATGCCAATTATTTTTCTTAATTTTTTTATGCTTTTTTCCAATTGCATATAGAGTACGGGGAATAGGAACCTCTAGTTTATATCTGCGTATCAATGCAGAATAACCGGCAAGTCTTGCTTCCTCCGGAAGCTGATATCCCCGAAAAACCTTTAAATATTCTGAAAAATTGTTTTTATTTTTGTTTTTCATGAAAAATTATTACTTTTTACGAAAAATAGTTAAATTTATAGTTTTTTATGAAATTTAATTACTTCATTTACTAAATAGTATTATTTTTGCACTTATTTGTCAATTGATATTTGTATCATTTTATTATTGGGTTATGTTTTCGGCGGTCTTTTTTGAATTAGATGTGTTATCCGGGTCTTTTTTTATTACAAAATCCACTCCGGTGAGCCAGCTCTATCACTCGGTTAATCCTAGTCTTTAATTTAATTATCCCTTTCCTTTTGTCGTGATTTTGTCGGGTTTGACGGGTTTATGGCGGGTTTGGCGTCTTTATGACTCCTTTACATAACCGCCACTTAACCGTCACATTCCACATAAGTAACTTTCATTCCTGCTTTTACAATTTTCTTTAATACCCTGTTATATCTTTGTTGCCCAATTATTGCCCATTAATTGCACTATTTGCACAATTATGCCAATTAATTATCATGCTAAATACTATATCCGACATAATTAGAAAATAACCGCCATTTATCCGCCATATTTATTTTCTCCTGGCTTTCTGCCAACCCTTTTACCAACCTTTTACCAACCTTCATAAGTCCCTTTTCGTCAATTAACTTAAATTTGTTAAATTTGAGTAAAAATGATATAATATTTTAGAAATAAGAAGTCCCCGGGAAGTGATAAAAAATGAAGAATAAAAATTTTGATTGCGTTGAAATGAAAAATAAGTTACAGAAACAGTTATATGAAGAACTGAAAGCGAATTCTTCAGACGATTATTTAAAGCAATTAAAGAAAAAGTTTAAACAATCCGAATATATAAAAAAATTAAAAGATAAAAACAAAAAATCTTTATCGGTTTAATTAAACAACTCCGGTATATCTTCTTATTTTGCATAAAGTGCTTCTTCATATCTATAACTTCGTATCCCTGTACTTTAAGTAATTTACCCGTAGAGTAAGTCATATCCTTACCGATTATAAAATATTCTTTACCGTCAAATCCTTATATGTCAGGAATTTAACCACTGTACTGTTATTTCCGACAAACTTAAATTAGCCACTGCAGCCCCGGGGTACTGTATTTATCTATGCTGCTTCTGAGCGCTCTTGCCAAACGGGGTCTTTTTAATTCTTTGAATTTAACTTTTACCGGCAGGAGTTTATCCGGTAAGACTATAACGCTCCGTGTACGCCAGTAATGAATGTCTGCTGCCTTCTTAAACCCATCTTATTGGATTTGGACATCGCAACTTGCGACTTCCACTCTACTTTTGGGGTTTTGAAGCGCTTCGGATAATTGCGAGGCATTTAACCCGGGGTTCTCTTTTAACTGATATAAAATATTTACTCCGCCATTTTCTTTAGAAGCAATGGATAATTTTAGCGGAATTATTGTTTTATCCCTTCTCTCTGATTAATAAGTATATTAATTTTTTCCTGTCAATTTTTTGAGATTTTATCCTTTATTTCGCTATTGATAACTTTTTTTAAATTGCCAACTAATCGCCAAAATCTCCAAATAATAACCAACTACTCACCATTCTTTCTTAAAGTATAATGGGCGCTCTTTGAAACCAAAGATACCTTTATTAATTAATTCCTTAAGGTCTATTCTGGCAGTCTCGTCAGAAATATTTATTAATTCACGATAAGCTTTATTTTTGATTTTTTCTCTTTATTTAACATATAAAACGACTTTAACTTGTCTGTTACTCAGCCCCCATTTTTTCTAAATTTTCTTTATTATATATATTCTTAAATAAAATTACAGCAATACCACCGGACATAAACTTGAATTCAGGTTCCGGATAGTCTGAGGTTTATTTATCATTATTTTATATCAGCTTTTGTTCTCCAATTTACTTAAAACTGCTTTTCCTTTTTCTGTTATGACATATTTTTGTTTTGAACTCCTTGGTTTTTCGGGTATAGTCATTTCTACTAGCGATTTTTTTAACAGAGGTTTTAAAATTTCATTTCTAAATCGTGTCCTGTTAGTTTTGTCCGAAGCTTTCATCAAATCCGTTATGGGCACAGGTACTGATGCTTTATGTAAATTCTTAATAACTATATCACTTGGGACAGACTTGGGACAGACTTGGGACAGAGTTGATTTTTTCTTCTTTTCTTTTCTTATTTTCTCCCTTTGCAAATGTTACCAAAAATTTCCGGTAACCTCTTTAAGCTCAGGAGTATTTAACCCCGCATCCTGCATAAGTGAATTCATTTTATTTATACCTGTTCCCCAGCGCTCAACATATCCTGCGAGATATAATACTTCCGCAATACCCGGATTTCTGAGAATTGAACTTTACAATTATTTTCCAATGACCGGCTTTTTTAAAGCCATCTCTTTTATCGTAATCAATTTATCTTTAGCTATTAATTCTAAATTTTCTCCGAACTTTTCCCTGAACTTTTCTCCGAACTTTCTCCCAACCTTACTCCCAACTTTTCTCCCAATCTTTCCCTCTCCAATAATTATTTTACTCATTTATTGCTAAAACTTACAATATATCGGGAAATAAATTAATTGCATATAATGGAAAATCAAAATACTTATTACCCGTACTAAAATTCAACATTGAAGTACGGCATAAATACTGGGGGGTATATCTATTTTTATAAACTTTCAAACTTTCTGATTTAAGATTTTTACCCGACTTTACATCTAATGGGTAGATGTCTCCCCCGGATTGAATAATAAAATCAATTTCTGCTGTTTCGCCGCTGTTCCAGTAATATAAACTCTCATCGGTACTGGATACAAATGCATTACCGCCTCCAACTAATTGTTGAGCTACATAATTTTCCGTAAATGCTCCTTTATACCAATTAAAAAGTTTATCTCCTTCAACTATAATCTTCATCGGTATATCTAACATTGCCCCAAGTAAACCCGTATCCAAGAAAAATAATTTGAAAATATTTTTTTCTGTATACGCTTTTAAAGGTAAATTTGGTCGTTTTATTCTTTTTGATAAATATATATATCCGGAATCTTTAAGCCATTGAATAGCATGCTCGTAATCTCTATATCTTGCATTTTTTTTAACATGAGATAACATAAATTTTTTGTTTTCTTTTGCTAACTCTTTCGGGATGGTTTCCCATATCTTTTTGATTTTTAAAGTTTCGCTTTTTGAAGAGTGTTTACCAAAATCTGTTTCGTAACCGGTTAAGATATTTTTTTGAATATTTCGTATTTTTTTAAAATTTTTATTATCTTTTTTATACTGACCTATTACTTCCGGCATTCCCCCTACAAAAAAATAAATTTTTAGGTATTCAATTAATTCAATATGAAATTTTTTATTTAATTTTGTAAAATCTCTTTTATCTTCAACTAACTTACGTAATTTTTTCGCTCCTATACCGGTCAAAAACTCATAAAACGAAAAAGGATATAAATTAATTATATTAACCTTCCCAACCGGAAATGAGCTATCTTGCCCTAACCTTATCCCTAATAATGACCCGGAAGCTATAACATGATATTCTGGAGCTTTATCATAAAAGTATTTTAAACTGGTTATTGCTGGGGGGCATTCCTGTACTTCATCAAATACTATTAAAGTGTTTTTTGCAGTTATCTTTTGTTCACTGGCAATAGATAATTTTTCTAATATTTTATCCGGTGATATTTTACCCGTAAATAGTTCTTTTAAATTGGGGTCTTCTTCAAAATCAAAATAAGCTAATTTTTTATATTCTTTTTTTCCAAATTCTTGTAATAGATAAGTCTTCCCTACCTGACGGGCCCCTTTTAAAAGCAAAGGTTTTCTATCAGATGAATTTTTCCATTTAACTAAATTTGAATATATATCTCGTCTCATGGGAATTTTATAATACATTTTATCAAAAAAATCAAGAATTCGGTTCGATTTTTGTGAAATTTTTCGAATTTACGGTTCGATTTTTGTGAAATTTTCTGAATTTACGGTTCGATTTTTGTGAAATTATTCTCTTTAACGATAATAACTTATTTCCCAGGGTTACTAAATTAACATTTATGTTAATTATCTATACTTAGTATCTTTTTTATAATTTGGTATTACTTAAATATTAAAATTGCAACTCCCATTGCCGCCGCGGCTGCAAGGAAAATGTACCTGAGCCAGTTGTTACCTTTAAAGACGGCAATCTTTGCTCCGGTATATCCTCCGGCGAACATAACTGCGGCCAGGGGAATTCCGTACCTGAAATTAATTGTACCGGTGTAAATAAAATATACGCAGGCGGCTCCCGAAGAAAAAATATTAAGAACCTTCGTAAGTCCCACGGCCTGGATAAAGGTCATACCCCAGAAAAAAAGGAAAGTATAGGTAAGCATGGTTATATATCCCCCGCTAAAAAATCCGCCGTAAATACCCAGGATAAATACAATAATCCACCCTGCCGAACGTCGGTTCAGGCCGGTCTTAAACTGTTTTAATCCCAGGTTCTTGCTGAAAAACACCAAAATTGTAACCACCAGTATAACTGCCGCTATAATATTTTTTAAAACATTTTCATCTATCATCAAGACTATTCTGGCCCCTAAAAAAGAGGCTATAGCGGTAACCAGGGAGAGTTTTATGATTAAGGCTCCAGATAACTTTTTAATCTCTTTTGCAAAACCCGCCGCACCGCTGATACTCATAAAGGTAAGTCCCAGCATATTAGTAGCTATGGCCTGTTGGGGAGGCAGACCGGCAAAGATAAGCAGGGGAACATTTATCAGGGATAACCCGCCGGTGGAGACTCCCACCATGCTTACGGGGAAAAATACTATGCACAGTAAAATAATATCCATAGTTTATAATGCAATATATCAGTCTTTAACTCAAGTGTTTTCAAATATTAAGTAAATTTATGATTTTTTGTTTTAGATTTTTTTACTTACTGAAACTAAAAAATACCGGTATATTTTACAATATGAGTCATCGCAAGGGCTATAGTAAAGCCTATTACCGGGGACATGGTCCATATAATAAAAGATTTAATTATTATTTTTTTGCCCAGCTTCCGCATGCCCTTGCCCTTGTTGGCCACTCCGAAACCAAATATGGCAAAGGAATTAAGCTGGACAAGGGACTGAGGCAGACCTATAAGGGATGCCGTTACAAGGAGGGTGCCGGTTACCAGACTTACTATTCCCGCGGATACTAAATCAAGCGCGGTTACTTTTTTTCCCAGGGATTTAAGGTTGCCTTCCCCTAAAAGAAAACCTCCGACACCAAAAAAAGGAGCCAGCATAAAAGTTGCAACCCGGCTGCTCATAATACCGGTGCCAGACAAGACTCCAGTTGCGTTGGCCACATTATTGGCCCCAATGCTGAAAGCCGTATAACAGCTGGTTGCGATATCCCAGAATTTAATGGACTTGTGATCCCAGTGTTTTATTTTAGGATAAAGATAGCGGCCTGCAATATAAGTAAGTATAAAAGAACAGACGGGTAAGATTAACCACATGGGGACCAGCCTTTTAAAAATACCCCATTTTACCGCGTCATAATAAAATCCGTATCCCACGATACTAAAAACAGTTATCTGGCTTGTAGAGGCGGGAATATGAAGCATATTGGTTAAAAATAAAGAAAGGGTGGTGGCCGTAAATATAATTATCCCGGCCGGCGCGGTTATAAGCTCTTCGTTTATTAATCCCCGGCTTATTACTCTGACTACCCGGAAGCCCAGGATATAGGCCCCTAAAAGAACAAAACAGGCAAAAAGGATGGAAGCGCCTTTTTTGGATATCACTCCCCCTCCAAATTCGGCGGCGAAAACAGGCGTTATACCGGAGCCCCCCATATTAACCGCAAACAATACTGCTAAACTAATTAAAAATATTTCGGTCAAAGTTTTTACTTTTTTAGACTAAATCGGCTATCGTCTGTCCTTCAACTTTTCTTGAGACATAGTCCCGGATTTCCTGAAAGAAATCCATAACTTTTTTTTCTTTTTCAAAGGGGGTATGCTCAAAAAAATACTTGCTCACCGCCAGAGTGGGCGCTAAAGCTCCGTCCATTAACCTTATAACTTTGGCCACGCTTATTTTTTCCGGTGGTTCTGCCAGTTTTAACCCTCCGCTGGAACCGGTTTTAGTCTTTACCAACCGCCCCTGTTTTAAATAGTTAATTATCTGTTCAAGATATTTTTTAGATATATCGTATTTATTGCATATATCATCCATTTTAACATAACCTCCGTTCTGATTCCTGGCAATGTAAATAAGGGTTAATATCGAATATTCGCTTTTTGTTGTTAATTTCATTTTTTTATCCTTTATATACTTTGTATATCAATATACTATACAAATATAATAGTTTGTCAAATCTTTAATATATACAAAAATTTAACCTGGATTATTTATATAGTTATTCTTTCCCTAGTATATCTATAAAACAGTCTTTAAATATGAATAATCCAACCCTGGGATAGGTATTTTTTAATCAGGAGAGTTATAATAAATTTTCAAGCTATTTGCGGGGTAAACGGATTGTAAAAGTGGTACCTTTTCCTATGCCCTCGGAATACGCTTTTATTTTTCCACCATGTATATTAACTATTTTTTTACATATGTACAGTCCCACGCCCAACCCTGTAATTTTTCTTTTTTCTTCCGATTCGTCTTTTGTGTAAAACGGATCAAAAATTTTACGCAGTTTATCCTCGGGTATTCCTTTCCCACTATCAATGATCTTAAATTCAACATTATCTTTACAATAAATTTTTATGATAAATCTAATTTTCCCACCTTCCGGGGTAAATTTTACAGCATTTTGCAGTAAATTTTGAAAAACCTGAGAGATTTTGGCCGGATCTATTTTCATGTGACTGTTTTTTATAGTATTTTCAATACTAAACTCTATACCCTTCTTTTCAAATACAGGTTTTAACTCCTGTTTCAAGGTTTTTACTATCTTTATTATATCTACGGGCTCTTTTTTGGCAATGAATTTTCCGGCCTCAATCTGCTTTAGGTTAAGGATGCTGTTTATTAAATTCATCATTCTCTTAAGAGAATCTTGCTGCATTTTAAATATTTTTCGCTGTTCTTTGGATATCTTGCCTAGCTGACCGTCTAAAATAGCATAGTTATACCCTTTTATATTATTAATTGGTACCCTAAGATCGTGATTTAACATTAATATAATCTCATTTTTAAACTGATTGAGTTTTTTTAATTCTCTTAAATCCTCAATTTTCTTATCATGTAGCTTTTTTATCCTGAGCATTGATTTTATTCTGACCAGCAGAATACGGGGATCGGCAGATTTGGCAACAAAATCTTCAAATCCGGCGTTAATGCCGTCTATTATATCCTGGCTGTCATTTTTTTCAGTCCATAAAATTTTTGGAATGTGCTTAAGTTGGGGATCACCGGCCAATTGTCTACATATTTTTATACCATCCGGATCCGGCATATCTTTATCAATTAAGATACAATCCGGCAATTCGTTTTGAACCGTTTCAAATGCCTTTTGAACCGAAGATTCACAAATAACCTGATAACCTTCTTTTTTAAGAATTTTTTTGGTTTTAAAACAGTCCTTTTTACTGTGGTCTATAATAAGTATTTTTCTTGATGATAATTTCATGGTATAGTAAACTTAAAAATTTTAAATAAAAATCTTGGTAAGGTAAGTATTCTTTTAAAAAAATGGTGGAGGTGAGGGGATTTGAACCCCTGACCTCTTGCATGCCATGCAAGCGCTCTCCCGGCTGAGCTACACCCCCTTTTTAAATTCATTAATGATAAATAGTATATCAAAAGAATTTTCTCTTATCAATAAATAATTATTTGTCTTTTTTCTTTTTTAACTTGGTAAGCTGGGATTTTTTTCCTCTTATTTTATAGTCAACCTGTTCTATTTTTTCAACTAAATCATCAAGTTCAGGTGCTTTAACATCTTCTCTTCTTAAAAGAGAATAAGCTTTTTCTCCCAGTTTGCATATAGCATCCTTGCGGTCTTTTTCAAGGGAAAGTTGCTCAACTTTCACCATGCTTGCTTTTGAACCGTAGGCGGCTTCTTTTTCAATAGCTTTGGCCAGCTTCCCCGCCCTGGATTTAATATCTTTCAAAAAATTTTTGGTCTGGTCCTGAAAATCTTTCTTTTTGTCTTTACCCGTCTTTTTAGTCTCTTTTTTTTCGTTCATAATGATATACCTCCTTAACAGTATTTATTTTATCTTATAAAATTCAATTGTCAATTTCACTGCATTCATCATCTCCCCCCTCACAGTCGCATACAATATTAAGAACCTGCTGTTCTCTGCTGTGCTGGCGGTAAACCGTTATACCCTTGCAACCTGTCCGGTACGCTTTTTTTATTATCTCTTTTACGCCGGCTAAGGTAAATTTTTCGGGTAAATTGACCGTCTTGGAAATGGCGTTATCTACAAATTTCTGAAAAGCGGCCTGCATTAGTACATGTATCCGGGGTTCTATGTCCATAGCTGTAACAAAAACGTTTTTTATACTTTCGGGAACGGCCTCTACTTTCTGAAGGCTTCCCTTTTCTTTTATCTTCTCAAGTATCTCTTTTTTATCTATATTAAGCCGGTCTAACTTTTCTTCAAAACAGGGTTCTATCATATCAAAGACCCGCCCGTCGTTAAGACGTCTCTGGGCTACCATGGAATAGAGGGGCTCTATACCGCTTGAAGTGCCGGCAATGATGGATATCGTTCCGGTGGGGGCTATAGTGGTAGTTAACGCGTTTCTTCTTTCTTTAAGTAAATTAGATTGATAAAAATTAGGGAATACCCCCTTTTCTTTAGCCAGGTTACGTGACGTTTCATGAGATTTTTCATTTATGAATTTCATTATTTTCCGGGCCAGCCATATAGCCTCCGGCGTATTGTAAGGGATTTCAAGTTTTAAAAGCAAAGACGCAAATCCCATTACACCCAACCCTATTTTACGGTTGGAAGTTACCATATCCTCTATTTCAGAAAAAGGAAAATCGGAAACATCTATGGCATTATCCAAAAACCGGACGCCCACTTTAATCGTATGTTCCAGTTTTTGCCAGTCTACTTTATTTTCTTTGACGTGGTTGGAAAGATTAACGGACCCCAACACACAGGCCTCGTGGGGAAGAAGAGGCATCTCCCCGCAGGGGTTGGTCGCTTCTATTTCTCCTATTTTTTTTAAGGGATTGGCCCGGTTTATCTTATCGATAAATATTACCCCCGGCTCACCGTTCTCCCAGGCTCCTTTAGCTATACGTTCAAAAACAGATTGGGCCCGTTTTTTTTTCCGTTTTTTTCCGTGCACCGGAAAATAAAGATTATAGTTTTCATCTTTATTTACCGCATCCATGAACTCGTTGGTAAGAGCTACAGAGATATTGAAATTATTAAGTTTGTGCTCCTGTTTTTTAGCCCCGATAAATGCATCTACATCCGGGTGGTCCACCCTAAGAATTCCCATGTTGGCCCCCCGGCGTTTCCCCCCCTGCCTCACGGCGTGGGTGGCCTTATCGTAAACCTCCATAAAGGATACCGGACCGGTGGCTATTCCCCCGCTTTTTCTGACCGGGTAACCTTCAGGCCGGACATTGGAAAAAGAGAAGCCCGTACCTCCGCCGGACTGATGGGTTATGGCCGTCTTCTTCAGAGTCTCGAAAATCGATCCCATATCGTCTTTTATGGGATATACAAAACAGGCGGCCAGCTGAGGCATCCCCGTCCCCGCGTTCATTAGGCAGGGGGAATTGGGCAAAAAATCAAGATTGTTCATCACAGTAAAAAATTCTTTTTCCCACTTTGAACGTTCTTCAGCCTCTCCGTCAGCAATAAAGCCGGCAACCCGGTTAAACATATCCATGGGGGTTTCTCCGGGCCTTAAGTACCTGTCTTTAAGAATATTTTCAGCTAAAGGGGTGAACTTCACAGTCTCATCTCCTTAATGGGATCCCAATTTCTGGATATTCTGGTACCTTCGGGCAAGGAATAAAATTCATTGTAGTAATCTCTTAAAAATTTTTCGGTAACTTTATTAGCGTACCCCGAAACATAATTACAGCCCGCTTTCAGGCACAATTCTTTTACCCGGATATCCCGTTCTATTTTTGCCTTTATGGAAGCTAAGGATACGGGAGGAAATTTTATATCCGCCTTAGATTCGTATATAAACCCGTGGTGCCAAAAACCCAGTTTTTTAAAAAAATTTTCTCTTTTCATAGATCCAAGTTGCTCTATGTATACATTTTCCACTTCTTTCCAGTTAAGCTCAGTTAGAATTTTGGATACCGCTTCAATATGTAAATCGTACATATTATTTCTGTCAATTTCCCGTGCCGGAATAGTTACATGAAAGTTTTTTAAAACCCGTTTGTCTTCATAAACCCGGTTCCATATATCTCTTCTTTTTTTATGAGCTTTTAAACCTGATCCAAACTGTTTGGAATCTTTGACCCCCTGTTTTTTAAGAATAGACTCGTGGGCAACCCTCACGACCACACCGCTTACTACCAGGGGACCGAATACCGGTCCCATTCCCGCCTCATCTATACCTATAGCAAATTTTTTATCCGGTTTAATCATAAACTTGATTTAATCTTATAATATAATACAATATTTTCAAACTGAGAGGTTAAAAATAAGTTATTCATAGTATAGATAAAAGGAGTTATTATAATGTCCAATAAAGAACAGGTTTTAAAAAATACGGTTAAACGGGCTCAGGAAAGAGATATTATTATTCCCACCTACGAACAGATGAGAAATCCAGAGAAAATTCCCGCGGGAATAAAGGAAGAATTAAATGATATAGATCTGTGGGATATCAACCCAAGAAACCTGTTCAGAATAACCTGGAAAAACGAACCCGTAGAACACGGCGGGGGTTTCGGGGACGTAAACTATATAGAAATACCCAAACAGCTCTCCGGAGTGGACGCCCGGATCATTGTACTGATAGGGAAATATTTTCCCACCGGCGCCCATAAAGTAGGGGCCACTTTCGGACCCCTGGTCTCCAGGCTGATAACCGGGAAATTCGATCCCACCACTCAAAAAGCCGTATGGCCCTCTACGGGCAACTACTGCCGGGGCGGCGCATACGACGCTTCTTTGCTGGCCTGCCCATCCATCGCTATTTTACCCGAAGGAATGTCTAAAGAACGATTTGAATGGTTGAAAGAAGTGGGCGCTGAAATTCACGCTACTCCCGGCGGAGAAAGCAACGTCAAAGAGATATACGATAAGTGCCATGAACTTAAAGCCGAACGTGGCGACGACATAGTAGTTTTAAACCAGTTTGAAGAATTTGGAAACCCAGCCTGGCACTACGCGGTAACCGGAAAGGCCATGGAAGAGGTCTTTATTCAGGAAAAAGAAAACGGACAGAGACTGTCCGCGTTATGTATTACACAGGGATCCGCGGGCTCACTTGGAGCCGGGGAGTATCTTAAGGAAAAATTTCCCCGGATAAAGATAGCCGCAGCAGAAGCATTGCAGTGCCCCACCCTTCTTTATAACGGACACGGCGCACACAGAATTGAGGGAATAGGTGACAAACACGTCCCCTGGGTTCACAATTTAAAAAATACTGATATGGTTGTAGATATCGACGACAATGCCTCCATGTCCCTGATGAGACTTTTTAACGAGCCGGTCGGGCAGAAATACTTAAAATCAATAGGAGTACCCGAGGAATCCGTTGAAAAACTTAACCTTCTGGGCATCTCCGGAATAGCCAACGTCTTAAGCTGCATAAAAACAGCCAGATACTACGAAATGAACGACAAAGATGTGCTTTTTACCGTAGCAACCGACTCCATGGAAATGTACAACTCCCGCGTAGAAGAATTACGACAAAAAGAAGGGGATTACACCGATAACCGGGCCACTGCCGATTTTGGGAAATACCTGGACAATATTGGTATAGAGCATATGCTGGAGACCTCCTACTACGACAGAAAACGTATGCATAATCTAAAATATTTTACCTGGGTCGAACAGCAGGGAAAAGAGACCGAAGATCTGGACGCCCAGTGGTACGAAGACGATTACTGGAGTAAAAGACTGCATACTTTCAAAGAATGGGACGCAAAAATAAAAGAGTTCAACGAAAGAACCGGTCTATTAAAAAAATACCAGTAAAAAATTAGTTCAAAAAAGAAAAATTTTGCCCTGCTGATAGTCAGCGGCATTCTAACTAAAATTTCGTGGGATGTTCTGGTTCCCGTGTTTCCGACCCGGGTCCTTGATATCGTAGGTTCCTCCGCCCTAACCGGTATTATTATGGGAAGCGCACCGGTGCTTACTTTAATCTTACGAAAACATATCAGTGAATATATACAACGGTACGGTTCTAAAATTTTTATAATTACTGGTATCCTGATTACTTTTTTGGGCACGGGGTGGTTTTTGACTGCTGATAACTTCTGGGCTCTTCTGGCGGCCAGGACTATACAGGGAAGCGGCCTTATAGTGTTCTTTTTTTCTTCCCTGTCCATGGTCACTTACATGATACCGGCTCATAAACGGGGTCAGCTTTACGGTATCTACACTATAATATTTATCTTTCCACTTCTTTTCTCGCCTCTTGTGGGAACCTACATAGTAAATAATTTTACTTTTGTGCACCTTATAGGAATATCCTTAGCCTGTCTTACTGCCGGATTTTTACTTGTTTTAAATCTTAGAGAAAAAGACATGACCCGGCCCGGGTCTAAAAATGAGAACACCAGTTTAACGTCACTTTTAAAAAACAAGAAAGCGGCCATCTCTTTTCTGCTGGTATTTATAATAATTACCGGAGATGCCGGAATTCTTACCTTTTTACCCATCGCCGCCGAAAAACACAGCCTGGAAAATTTTTCGCTATATTTCACTTTTTTTGCCGGTTCTACTATCTTTATCCGGTTTACTCTGGGAAAATATTTCGACCGGTTTGCCCGGCAAAAAGTTATCTTAACCGGACTTTTTTTTATTGTTGCCGGACTGGCTTTAATTTCTAGAGTATCGTTTAAATTTTTGATTACCGGGTCAGTAATTTACGGAGCGGGGTATGGAATTACAGATTCAAATTTGTTACCATATATCCTAAAGATTTTGAAAAATAAACCCAATGAAACAATAGTGGCCGTTTACAGTATTTCATTTGACTGCGGCTACCTTTTTGGACCGTTCTTTTTAGGGGCGGTGGCTGAAAAAACCAGCTATCCCGTTTTATTTTTAATGATGAGCGGGAGTATATTTTTAACCGGATTGATTTTTATGTTTATAACCAAAAAAAGCCACAATGATATACTTAGATAACGCGGCAACCAGTTATCCCAAGCCTCCCGGTGTGTCGGAGGCGGTAAAAAAATACCTGGATAAATACGGCGTTTCATCGGGAAGAAGCGCATATCCGGCTGCAGTAAAAACTTCTAAAATTTTGTTTAAATGCCGGGGAAATCTGGCCCGGTTTTTCAACATACCCGAATCATCCCGGCTGGTATTTACCCTAAATGCCACCTACGGTATAAACGCCGCCCTGAAAGGTTTTTTAAATCCCGGCGACCGGGTTATCACCTCTTCTGTGGAACACAACGCGGTAATGAGACCTCTCCATTTCTTACAAAAAACTAAAAACATAAAAATAACAAAGATAAAATGCGATTCCGAGGGGTATCTTAACATTAAAGATTTTAAAAAGAGTTTAAAAAAGTGTACTCCCCAACTGGTTCTTATAAATCACGCTTCCAACGTCTCCGGCGCTGTGCAGGATATAAAACTTTTAGGTAACCTCTGCAGTAAGAAAAAAATACCCTTTATGGTTGACGCCGCCCAGACCGCCGGAAACGTTCCAATCGATGTAATAAACGACCATATAGATATTATGGCCTTCTCCGGGCATAAAAGTCTTCTGGGGCCTACCGGAATAGGAGCTCTTTATGTAAAAGCCGGACTGGAATTTCCTCCTCTATGCCACGGGGGTACCGGTTCAAAGTCGGAAAAGGAGTTTCAGCCCGGGTTCTGGCCGGATAAGATGGAGAGCGGAACTTTAAATATATGTCCTATTATTGGTCTAAACGCAGCTTTAAAATACTTTGCCAGTAACGGTTTTTCCAATATGCGGGCTAAGAAAAAAAAGATGACCGGGTATCTTTTAAAATCCCTGAAAAATTTAAATACTGTTACCATCCACGGTCCAAAAAAGAATAATAACCGGACTTCCGTTGTATCGATAACGGTAAAAAATATTTTTCCGTCCCGGATTTCAACCAGATTGAGCGCGGAGAATATCTGTGTGAGGGTCGGACTTCACTGCGCGCCGGGCGCCCATAAGACATTAGGAACTTTTCCGGAAGGAACGGTAAGAATAACTCCGGGATATTTTACCAAAAAATCCCATATAGACAAACTTATACAGGTTTTACAAAAATAATATGAACAAATTCTTGATTACTTTTGACAGTACCCATCAGGTGTTAAAAGCGGAAAAAGCTTTAAAAGGAAAAACCAAGTCGGTAACCACCATACCCACTCCCGAAAAATTATCCTCGGACTGCGGAGTGTCACTGCAGGTATCCGATTCCATGGATCAAAAAAAACTAATTGAACTGATCAAAAAAGAAAACCTTGGTTACAACAACTTAATTAAAGAATAATTTTTTTCTAACCGCCCGGTTATTCTTCAACTATATAAAATTTCATCTCTCCAGATTCAACAAGACCCAGCCGCGTGCGGGCTATAAATTTTACATAATCGTCTTCGGTTTTGATCCATTCAATCTCTTTTCTGATATGTTCATTCTCCTTTTCCAGCATAGTTAGCTTATCCTGGTAAGAATCTATATCCTCTTTGAGATTGAATATGGTTTTCAAATTAGAACCCGAAAATACCCCTACAACAATCAACCCCCCTATAACTATATAGATTAGTTTCCGGTACGTTCTATCCATTAATCCAAGTTATAAAAAACTTTCTCCCCTTTATACCGGGCGGATTTTCCCAGTTCTTCCTCAATTCTTAAGAGCTGATTGTACTTGGCCACTCTTTCACTTCTGGCCGGGGCTCCGGTCTTTATCTGCCCCGTACCGGCGGCCACCACGAGATCGGAGATGGTAGTATCCGAAGTTTCTCCCGACCGGTGCGAAACCACCGCGGTAAACCCGGCGCACTTGGCCATCTCTATGGCAGAAAGGGTTTCGGTCAAAGTTCCGATCTGATTTAATTTAATTAAAATAGAGTTGCTGCTTTCATGCTCAATTCCCCGGGAAAGTCTCTTGGTGTTGGTAACATAAAGATCATCCCCTACTATCTGAACTTTATCTCCCAAACGCAGATTTAAAACTTCCCATCCGCTCCAGTCTTCTTCAGCTAGACCGTCTTCTATGGAGACAATCGGATAATTTTCCATCAGTTCTTCGTAAAAAGATACCATCTCTTCGGAACTAAGTTTTCGGCCTTCGGCATCCAGACTGTACTTATCAGTTTTTTCATCATAAATCTCGGTGGCCGCCACATCTATGGCTATCTTTATCTGTTTTTCGGTATCGTAACCGGCTTTTTCTACCGCCTCAACTATTACATCCAGAGCTTCCCTGTTAGAAGATAGATCCGGTGCAAAACCGCCTTCATCTCCCACCGATGTACTAAGGTTTCTGGTGCTCAGTACATCTTTAAGATTATGATAAATTTCAGCACACATTCTCAGGGCTTCTTTAAAATTTTCAGCTCCTACCGGCATAATCATGAATTCCTGAATATCCACGTTATTATCCGCGTGTTCTCCGCCGTTTAAAATATTCATCATGGGAACGGGTAAAACTTCCGCCGACGCCCCGCCTATATACCGGTACAAAGGTAATCCAGAAAAATCCGCAGCCGCGTAAGCTACGGCCATGGAAACTCCTAAAATAGCGTTGGCGCCCAGCTTACTTTTGTTTTCAGTGCCGTCCAAATCTATCATGAGTTTATCTATGTAGGCCTGCCTGGTTACGTCAACTCCTATGAGTTCTTCTCTAATTTTGGTATTTATGTTATCTACAGCTTTTTTAACCCCTTTTCCAAGGTATCTGTCTTTATCTTTATCTCTTAGTTCCACCGCTTCAAATGCTCCGGTGGACGCTCCGGAAGGAACCGCCGCCCGGCCAAAAGCACCGGATTCAGTAATAACTTCCACTTCCACCGTGGGATTTCCCCTGGAATCCAAAATTTCTCTTCCTCTTAGATCGTAAATTAAACTCATCTATTTTCTCCTTTTTTGTCTACACATCTTTAAACCTTTAAATCTTATAAAAATTCCGCCCGGGCACTGTCTACAATATTCTCCACGTTTTTTTCAGAATTACTTTCCGCGTATAACCTTATAACCGGTTCGGTACCTGAAAACCGGATTCCAAGCCAGGAATTTTTCTCATCCAGAATATACTTGTATCCGTCGATTTTTACAACTTCATTTACCCTGTAATCTCCAATACTTGAAGGATCAATCCGGGCCAGTTTTTGCTGTATTTCTTCTTTCTTGTCATCGGTAATGGTGAAATTTTTCCTTACACTGACAAATTTGCCCACTCTGTCATAGAGTTCCCGGAGTATCTTTTTTAAAGATTTTTCACAGGTGGCCCTCAACTCGGCCATTAAAAGACAGGCCAGAATACCGTCCTTCTCAGGCAGATGTCCCCCTATCGTCAAGCCACCGCTTTCTTCGCCGCCTACCACCATATTCTGTTTAACCGATATATCCCCGATATATTTAAACCCCACTGGGGTTTCTAACATTTTTACCCCGTACTTTTCGGCTACGGCATCCATAAACGAAGAAGTCATAACCGACCGGGCTGCCACCCCTGAATAACCCTTATTTTCACAAAGATGGTACAAAGCCAGACCCAGAACTTCATTTGGAGTGATAAAAGTCCCGTCTTCATCAACTATACCGAACCGGTCGCCGTCGCCGTCGGTCGCCAGACCTATATCGTACGGCCCCTGTTTTACAAGTTCTATCAATTCACCTATAAACTCCCTAGCCGGTTCCGGTCTGTGCCCCCCAAACAATACGTCCCTGTTCCCATTTATTACCTTGACATTGGCCCGGGGTATAATATCTTTCAATATATTCCGTCCGGTGCCGTTCATCGGATCGTAAACCATGGCGCATTTCTTACTGATAATATCGATATCAACTAATTCAGATAGCCGCTTTTTGTACATGGAAATCCAGTCAACTTCTTCAATATCATCTTCCGCGACGGCCTGTTCAAAAGCGGTGAAATTTACTTTCTGACCATTTTTTACTATATTTTCACAGTTTTTCTCTATTTTTTCCGTTGTCTCAGGCAGAGCCGGACCTCCCCAGGCGGGGGAAAACTTAACCCCGGAATATTCGGGCGGATTATGAGAAGCTGTAATATTTATTCCCCCATCAAGTTTTTTAGATATAATTATCTGGGAAATGGCCGGGGTGGGTATATCTTTTACGGAATAGTAGACCTTTATACCGTTTGCGGCCATAACTTCGCTGACCGCCCGGGCAAATTTTTCTCCCATAAACCGGGAGTCATACCCCACAAAAATTTCAGGCTCAGAAGTTGATTCACTGTTTAAAAAATCAGCGATGGCCCGGGAAACTATACGTACATTATCGTAGGTAAAATCATCTGCAATTATTCCTCTCCAACCCGCGGTACCAAAACTTATTTTAGTCTTAAACATCTTTCTTCTCTTCCCCTTCTTCTAAATCCAAATTCCCTTTACATTTATTAATTAATCTATTTATTAATTTAGCCAGAGGAATTAGATCCTTATCGTCATTCCGAAGCTGTACTTCATCTATCTTTTCCTCTAAAACAAGATACAGCTGTTTTTCGAGCGCATACAGCGGTCCGGCAATTTTAAAAGAGATATGCCTTCCTATAATTAGAGCAATAATTATTATTACTACGGCAATAGCCGGTAAGGTCCAGTTAAGCCAGCTTAACGCTTCAGCTAACTTTCTCTGGGTGTACTCGGCAAACTGAGCCCTTTCTATCATCATTCTAAGGGCTATATAAAATACAGCCATGGAAATGATAACCGTTAATGCCAGACTTAACCCTATTAGTCTTAAAAATTTTGTCTGAAAATTTTTCTTTATTAGCTTTGTGGAACGACGTTCTTTCTTATTTTTATCCATTATTCCTCCTGTTCACATTCGATATTTTTATTTTACAATATACGGTTAATTACTTTTTGAATTATATCACAAAATTTTTCTATTTACAAATAGATTTTTTAAGCTTTTGTAATTCTCTATTTTTAGTTCATGAGCCCGGAGATTTCTACAAATGTTTGCCCGGGTTAATATCTCTTCAATCTCTTTTTTATCCACCTTATTTTGAGTAAAATTTAAGATAGAGTTTCGGATATTTTTACGCCGATATTTAAATATTCCCCGGACCATACGGTAAAATTTTTCCTCTTCGGGCGGACCCATCCGCCTCAACTTTATAACCGCTGATTTGACATTGGGCGGAGGTGAAAAATTTTCTCTGGATACGTCAAAACAGTATTCTGTTTTGCAATTTACCCCGGCCATGACAGTTACGGCCGAATAATGGTTATCTTTTGGAGCAGCGGTCACTCTTAAAGCCACCGGTTCAGGCAGCATTATTACCGAGGTGTCCCATTTTAGGGAACTGGTACAAATTTTCTCCAGTATTTTTCCGGTTATCTGATAGGGAATATTACCGCATATTTTATTAACTCCGTATTGTTCTAAATCAATTTTCAGAAAATCCCTGTTCAGTATTTTACAATCAGATTCCTTGAATTTTTGTTTTAAAATCGTACACAGTTCGCTGTCCAGCTCCACCCCCAGAACCGGGACTTTACTTTCAATAAGGTACTCGGTAAGATACCCTCTGCCGGCTCCTATTTCCATAATTTTATCCCGGGGGGTTATATCCAGATTTTCAATTATTTTGATCGCCACCCGGGGATTATTTAAAAAATGCTGGCCCAGCTTTTCAGCCATTGGTTGATCCTCCGGCCAGAATCACGGCCAGATTTAATGCTTTAAACATACTCTCCGGACAGGCTTTATTTTTACCGGCAATGTCCAGAGCCGGCCCGTGGTCCGGCGAGGTCCGGGGAACCGGGAGCCCCATGGTGTAATTAACCGTAGGCCCCAGCATACATTTTACCCCCGGTAAAATCTGATCGTGATAGAGGGATACTATAAAATCGTACTTACCGTTTAAACTCTCTTTTAAAACTTTTTCAACACTGAACGGACCGGCTATATCTATACCGTCATCTTTTAACCGGCGGACAGCTGTTTTAAATATTGTACGCTCCTCGGTGCCGATGAGACCGCTTTCTCCCCCGTGAGGATTTAGGGAAGTTAAAACTATTTCTCGGCTTTTTGATCTAAAATTTTCCCTGAGAGTTTTCTCTATTATTTTGATATGAGTGAAAATTTTATTCGCCGTAACCTTCCGGGGTACCTCGTTTAGGGGGATATGGGTGGTTACAATAGACATTTTCAGCCGGCGGGTTATAAAACTCATAGCCACCTCCTCAACGTTAAATTTACGGGCCAGGTATTCGGTGTGCCCGGTAAAACCCGGTAATATACCGGCTACCTCATCTTTTCTAACAGGGGCGGTTACCAGCGCGCATGCGGAATTATTTCTACAATATTCAATCCCTTTGTTTAAATAGTTCAAACAGTCCCTGCCCGGTTCACCAGACGGGGGGATGTCGTAAAAGTAAATACCCGGCCGGTCTGTATTTAAATTGAATCTAAATTTTAAATTAAATTTTTCAGAATAATATTTAAAATTATCCCTGCTGCCCCCTATAACTATTTTATAATTTATTTTATTATATTTAGATAACCGGTTAAGACTTTTAGATATTATCTCCGAACCAATCCCCCGGGGGTCTCCGGCAGTTATAAAGATTTTTTTAAGATTCATCTAAAAAAGTAAATTCTACCGGAATGGCGGGTAAAAAAATTTATTTATAACCTAAAATTTCTTTTAAAGAGTCCCGGTACTCATCTAAATCCCGGGGTCTTTTTACCGGATAAAAACGGGCTGCCCGGTCTATCCGAATAAAATCGGTATCCAAAAATCCGGTCATATCCCCGGCCAGATGTTCAAACTGGACAACGGTTTCACCGTCTACCTGTTTATTTACTATATACCAGGGAAGCTCAAAATTCTTTTTTAAACTTACGGCATTCAACCAGTAGGTATTGCAGTTAAATACCGGAATACGGTCCTGGTCGAAATCGGGGGGGAACCGAAATCCTTCTATTATCTGCAACTTACCGTTTAACACTGCAGGAGCGCCGCCCTCGTCTCCGGGGTCTTTAGCGGCCACTTCAGCGGTGAGTTCTTTACCGGAAGTTATATGTTTCCCCAAAAGGGCCGGTTCCACTCTGGCTCCAAGATTATCTACGTTAGAGTAAAATAGATATTTGCCGCCCTCATCTAAAAATCTGTCCAACTGACCGCTTTTCTTTATACAGTAGGGAAAATCTCCGTGACCGGGTCCGTAAAAAGAGTCCAGCTCATCTTCAATTTCAAAATAGCTGCCGTCTTCTTTAAGCCGGGGGGCTATAAACTGGTTAAAAAAATGAATCTTATCTGACACCCCGAAATAATCTTTTTTTTCAAAATGCTGTTTGGTCTTTTCGTGAGTGGAAAAAGAGTTCATTATAAAAAACTCAATATTATCAGACACTGTTAAGGAATCTTTTATTTTTAATTCCAGAAAACTTTTTCCGTCAAAGACATCAACTACTCCCTTAACCACCCCCCCGAACCTGGTGGCCATACCCCCGTTTAACACTACCACCCCCAGTTCGCCGTTATCTATGGCCTGGCGGCCTATCTTTTCAAGTCTTTTATACTCTTTTGATTCCCGGGGGGGAAGTTCCTTAAAATCATCTGGCGACGGATATTTAATATCCTCCCGGATAACATTGTCTTCCTCGGTAAATTTCCCATCCCTGTACCTGCGGATTAATTTTTCAATTTCATCTTTCTGGTAGTTATATTTTTGCAGCATCTCTTTATTCATCAAAATCCTCCTTATGTCCGGTCTTCAATCCGTAAAAAGGGAAGTGGATATACGGGCTTCATCCCGTAATTCCCTTAAATAACTGTCGTAAGCTTCCTCCATTTTCCTCTGGTAAAGTAAATTCTTAAGCTGATCTTTTATCTCTGAAAAAGTTCTTTTCTCGCTGGCTCTTTTCCCCACTACCTTTATAATATGGTAGCCGAACCTGGTTTGCACCGGTTCGCTTATCTCATCTATATCTAAATCAAAAGCGGCATCGCTGAAACTCTGGGGCATCTCAGTACGGGAAAAATATCCTAAATCGCCTCCCCTTAAAGCCGAGGGACCGTCGGAATATTCTTCGGCCATATTGGAAAAATTCTGGGGGGTTTTTTTTGCCTTAGCGTATATTTCATCTATCTTGTTTTTTGCCTCTTCTTCAGTCTTTCCGTTTAAGGTTATCAATATATGCCTGGCCCGAATTTGAGGCGGGACTACCATAGCCTCCTCATTCTCCCTGTAATATGTTCTCACTTCTTCTTCAGTGGGCGGCGAAATCTGAGCTCGTACTTCCTGGTTGGTAAGTTTAATGACTTTAATCTGCTGGCCTAAATTTTCCCTAAAATTTTCACCGGTAAGCCCCTGTTTGGTTATCTCATTTTGAAATTCCATTTCACTGTCGAAGCGACCCCGTATTTCATCCATTCCCTGATCTATTTCCTCCGGTGTGACAGCAATCTCTTTTTTCTCTGCTTGCTGGATTAACAATTTTTCATCTATCATCTGATCCAGCAGCCCTCTTTTAAACTCTTTTAACTGTTCTTCCTGGTCAGGTTCGGGGATCTCCGCTTTAAACTGTTCTATAAGCTCCCCGGCCCGGTTATTAAATTCAGATAAAAGTATGGGTTCGTTATTAACCCTGGCTATTACCCTTTCTACTATTTCCTCAGCTGATAAGAGCTCCGAGGATAAAAATCCTAAAAGAGCAATTATAATATAAATTTTAACGTTATTAAATATATTTTTCATCTTTACTCTCCCAATTTATTCTAGACTAACTTTTTCAAGTACATCGTAATTGATTCTGACATTGTAACTATCCTTATACTCATCTATTAGCTGAGTAAATTTCTGTTGTTCTAATTCTTCTATTATTTCCTCTTGGGCCTCTTCAAAAGTCTTTTCCCGACCTGTCCTGCGACCGGTGAGCTGAGCGATATGATACCCGAAAGAAGTCTGAATAACATCACTGACTTCCCCAACATTGTCAAGCTCGAATACAGCTTCTGCAAATTGAGGATTGGCAAATTCTCCCCGTTTAAAGTATCCCAAATCTCCGTCATTTATAGCTGTAACAGTGTCCACCGAATGCTCCCTGGCCATGCCGGCAAAAGAAGCCCCCTGCCTTATATTAGCCAAAACTTCTCTTGCTTTTTTCTCATCGTTTAAAAGTATATGACTTATTTTAACTTCTTCCGGAT
The DNA here is from genome assembly GCA_964476445.1 of uncultured bacterium. Taxonomy (GTDB): domain Bacteria; phylum CG03; class SLGR01; order SLGR01; family JAGXOG01; genus CAYZAK01. The sequence goes on along the minus strand of CAYZAK010000002.1, from coordinate 85,397 downwards.
TGACAAAATCTTCTTGATTCTTCTCATAGTAGTCTCTTATTTCGTAATCGGAAACCTGAATTTCGTTATTTTTAAGATGATCTACGGCCGCGGTTAATATGATTTCTCTTTTTAACTCTTCTATACGTTCTCTAACTTCTTTATTTTTATGTATATTTAATTCGTAGGCCTTTTCAAGTAAAACGGTCTCTTTTATTATTCCGGAAAGATACTGCCGTTTTCCGCCTTCGGAAGAGACAAAACCCCGGTAATAATCCGGTAAATCCATCAATCTATCCCTGAAATTTTCCACGGTAATTTCACGGCGACCTACATAAGCAACCACATCTTCTTTCCGGGAACAACCCGAAAAAAACAAATTTACCACTATAAAAATAAACAACAGGTTTTTTTTATCTTTCATCTTTTTATTTATCCTCTCTAAAAATCTATATTACCATATACTTAAAATCAAAACAAATCAGGCTCCATATTTTTTTAATTTATCCGCCTGAGAAAGTAAAATTTTCATAATATGTTTAGAATACACTTGCGAATAAGCTCCCTTTAAACATTCGTTTTCGGTAAATCGTGTACCCTCATCTACCCTTATGCTTGGTCCGTTTATAAGCAACGGAACCGGATGCCAGGAATGTGCCTTCAAGGGAGTGGGAGTGGAATGATCAGCGGTCACGCAGACCACATCAAAATCCAGAGCTAATATTTCGGGGAGCAGCTTATCAAATTTTTCTATTATTTCAATTTTTTTTGGCCGATTTCCGTCTTCGCCGTAGGAATCGGTCTTTTTTACATGAAAATAGAAAAAATCATATTTACCGGTAGCGCTGTTTGCCTTTAGATCCTCAACCTCATCCTCCATGCTTTTAAGTCCGTTTGCTATATCCATACCCACAAGCCGGGCCAAACCCTTGTACATGGGATACGTAGCCAGAGCCCGGGCGGATAAACCGTACTTTTCAGAAAAGCCGCTGATGCCCGGTTTCTTGGCCAGACCCCGTAGAAGACAGGAGTTGGCTTTAGGTTCTTCTTTTAAAATTTTCTGAACCTGTTTTATAAAACTATTGGCCACGTCCCTGGCCTTTTGGGATTTCCGGTCTCCGGCTTCTACAAATTTTTCTTTTTTTCCGGTCTGCTGCGGATCTGCATCCGTAAGATTATCGTTTAATCCGGTCCCTTTAAAAATAATTACAAATCTATGTTCCTTTCCCGGATAAACCCTGACCCGGATATCTTTTATTTTTTCCAATCCGGTATTTATTTTTTTACACAACTGCCTGTTTTTTTTAGTGGAGATCCGGCCAGCCCGACGATCGGTAATTATTTTATTTTCATCTATAGTTGCAAAATTTCCCCTGATCGCAAGACAGTCTTCTTCTAAATCTATACCAATTCCGGAAGCCTCTAAAACTCCCCGGCCTATCTCATGTTTTAAAGGATCATATCCGAAAAGTCCTAAATGACCCGGCCCGGAACCGGGAGTAATTCCAAAATCAACCGGAACCGCCGAACCCAGGGAGGAACCGGCAGCCAGTTTATCGAGGTGGGGGGTCTCAGCCTGTTCCAAAGCGGTCTTTTTACTCTGATCGGGGATATCCCCAACTCCGTCCATAACCACCATAAGTATCCTAGAATTATTTTTCCTTACTAATTTTTTTAATGTATCTTCACCAATCATAAGCTATTCCCTTCTTTTTTTCTACGTATTTCCTAAGTTCCTCGCCGGCATAGGCTCCTTCACCGCTGGCGGTCACTATCTGCCTCAGGGCTCCTCTGCGACAATCCCCGGCTGAATAGACCCCCTTCCGGGAAGTTTTAAACGAGCCATCTGTAACTATAAATCCTTTATCCTTTTTTATGAAATCTTCTTTTATGAAATCCGTATTTGGCGACAAACCTACAAATATAAAAACTCCGGATATTTCCAGAGTCCGTCCGCTTTTTAAGAGCAACTTCTCCACCAGACCCGACCCGGTAATTTGAGTTACTTCCTCTTCTAAAAGAATATCAATTTTTTCTGATTTTTCAATTTTTTTTCTCATACTTTTTACCGCCCTTAAACGATCACGGCGGTGTATTAAATACACTTTACGGGCAAATTTAGTCAAATAAAGAGCCTCCTCACAGGCCGTATTTCCCCCGCCCACCACTCCAACGACTTTATCCTTGTATAACGGTCCGTCGCATACAGCGCAGTAAGATACTCCCTTGCCGGTAAATTTTTTCTCCCCCTCAACACCCAGTTTTTTCATCGAGGCCCCGGTAGCAATTATTACCCCTCGGGAAACAATTTCCCTTTTTCCGGTTTTTATTAAAAAACCATTATCCAATGGTTTAATTTTTTCTACTTTTTCATTTATAATTTCAGCCCCGAACTTTTTAGCCTGTTCAGCAAGATGTCCGGCCAGTTCAAAACTGTCCACTCCCCGGGGAAAACCGGGATAATTCTCTATTTTTTCGGACCACCACAGCTGCCCGCCGGGCTGTTTTTCTTCAAATACCTTTGTCTCCATAGAAGACCGGCCGGTGTAGATCGAGGCGGTCAAACCCGCCGGCCCTGCGCCTACTATAGCTATATCTGTTTTTGGTTTATTCATTTTTCAGCTCCTTTCTCATATTTTCATGTATAAAAGAATTGGTAGCCAGAATCTCGTTTTTATACGGCGAATATTTATTTCCCTTAAAATCGGTTACTTTTCCCCCCGCTTCTTCAACTATTAAAAATCCGGCAGCGGTATCCCAGGGTTCTAACTTTAATTCCCAGAACCCGTCGAATTTTCCCGCGGCAACCGAACACAGGTCGATAGCAGCCGAGCCCGGCCGTCTTACCGCCCTGGTCTTTAATAAAAACCGGTTGAAATTATCTATGTTGGCTCCGGTCTCCCTTATATCGTAGGGAAATCCGGTGGCCACCATGGATTTACCCAGATCTTCGGTCCGGCTTACCGTTATTTTTTCCCCGTTTAACCGGCTCCCTCCTCCCCGAAGGGCGGTGTACAGTTCTCCCAGATAGGGCGCGTTTACCACTCCCATAATAATTTCTCCTCTGTACTCAAGGGCAATGGACACCCCAAAAAACCCAAAGCCGTGTGCGTAATTTGTCGTGCCGTCAAGAGGATCGACAATCCAGAGAAAAGGGGAATCCTTTTTAACATAATCCCCTTCCTCGGCCAGAATTCCGTGATCAGGAAATTTTTGCCGGATACTGTTTACAATAATATTTTCACTCTCCGTATCCATGCGGGTGACCAGATTTATTCTTCCTTTATAGCTGATATCCCGTTCTTTTTTAAAATTATCTACCAGAAAATCAGCTGCTTTGCGCGAAATTTCTACCGCGGACTCAAGGTATATCTTATTATTATTGTTCCCCATTGTTCCTCCTGCTCTTCATCCTCTCCCAGAGGTTCAAAAAGATATCTTCTCATCGCCTCCATGGCCCGGGAATCAAGATTGGGATAACCGGAAGTCTGGAGCACTTCAACCCCGGTAACCTGTCCTATTGGAGAAACCCAGAAACGGAGTTTAACATCTCCCTCTGCTCCCCTTTCTTCGGCCCACCGAGGATATTCCGGCTGTATTCTTCGCAGTACCCTACGCCGGGATACAGGACCCTCTAAAATTTCTCCCGGACGATCGCCTGGCTCTTCCCGGGGAATACCCAGACGTTCTTCCCTTCCGGGAACTACTTTACTCACCTGATCATCCACCGGCGAAGCTATCGTCTCTCTTTGTATGTCTTCTAAATTCGGTTCGTCGGGCTCCACCGGCAGTCCTATATCCGTATCCGGCGGCGAAACTGATATATCCTCCTCAGGCATCCGGCGCCGATCTGAAAATTCCCTACCCGGAGTGGCCTCCGGTTCATCCAGCGACCAATCCTCGGGTATATGTTCTCTTTCAGCAGGGAACGTGGTCACCGAAACCTCCACCCAGTCAGTTTGATCTTCAAGAAACCAGGCCCGGGGAAGAAAAAATACTAATAAAATATGTAAAACAGTGGAAATTATTACACTATTTTTAAAATTTAAATCAATCAATTTTATCCGTGGCTATGGCCAAATTTATTATACCCGTCTGCCGAGCAATATCCAGGGCTCTTACTACTTTGCTGTGAAAAACTTCCCTGTCCGCCCGAATAATTAAAAGTTTATCCGGCTGGGGAGCGTATGTCTCTCTTAAAATCTGTTCCAAATTCTCAAAACTGACCGGCTTATCATCTAAAAGAATATCTCCCTCGATGGTCATGGTCAGAACATGTTTTTCCCTGGCCTGTTCTTCAGCGGTCACCGCCCGGGGAAGTTCAACGTTAATACCCGGTTCCAAAACAAAAGCGGAAGTAAGCATAAAAAATATTAAAAGAAGAAAAACTACATCGGCCATGGGGGCCATATTGGTAAAAAACTCGGTTTCTTCTTTTTTATTTTTAAATCTTTCAAACATTTGTCTGTTCCACCATTACATCCATAATATTACGGGATATTTTCTCTACTTCCAAAACGATTTTTTCAACCCGGTGAGAAAAATAATGATAAAATATCAACGCCGGAATAGCTATTATCAAACCGGTAGCCGTGGTGGTAAGGGCTTCGGCTATACCTCCGGCCACTATACCCGGAGATGTTGTTCCGGCATGGGCTATGGAATTAAAAGCACGGATCATACCTAGAACTGTCCCTGTAAATCCTATCAAAGTGGACACACTGCCAATAGTATTTAACGCGGGTAGATATTTTTCCAAAAGAGGTATCTCAATAAGAGCTTCTCTTTCAAAAGCTTCTTCAATTTCTTCGGATTCATCGCCGTATTTTTGCAGACCGGCAATTAAAATATTGGCTATTGGCCCTCCTATTTTTTCGCTGTAAGCTATCGCCTCCCCGGGACCCGAAGAACGCAATTTATCTTTTACTTTAACGTAAAGATCCTCTTCGTCTATCTCTACTTTTTTAAAAAAGTAGAACCTGTTTATCACTATAGCCACCACCAGTATAGAACCTATTAAAAGGGGGTACATCATTATTCCCCCCCTGGTTATAAAATCTAACATATTTCACTCCTCCTTGTATAATTAATTTTATACTTCCTTTATCTTTTTACATCCTGTAGGTTAATATCATATACAGTTTTGCCTTATTATCCTCAAAACTTACCGGCAAAATTACCTTTTCGGAAAACATGTTCTGAGCTCCTCCGCGGATAGTTATATCTTCTGTTATACCGTACTCCAATTCTAAGCTGGCATCTATCGATGAACTTATTTTTTCTTTTTCAGTACCGGCGGGATTTAACCAAATACCGTGACCGCCGGTATAATCCAGAGTCGCTCTTCCCAGAAGGTTGTACCGGTAAATATATTTTTTAAATTCTCCAAAAAAACTATTGTAATCATAGGGTATATTTTTTTGACTGTCCCGATGTACATATCCTAATTTCAGATATGGTAAATTTAAAGTCACCTCGCTTCTTAAAATTTTTCTGTTCTTTACCGGATGTACAGGCAAATAGCCCTCTTTTGAGCGGTAGAAAGTTAAATAATTATCTATATTTTTAAGCTCCGTATTAAAATTCGCAGTTACTCCGGAAGTAATTTTTCCGGAAAAATCAACTCCCAGTGCATTTTTTATCTCCGGGCCCCGGAGATCTTTCAGCAAAAGCTGGGGATACTTCTTATACAAAGTGTGCATATCTTTTCTTGAGGATTCTCTTTTTAAATAAAAAGAATAGGAAACATTCTCAAAACTCCCCGAGATCCGCCCCCCACCGGTAAGCCGGGTATCCCTGAAGTTATTTATTCCGGCCCATATACGGAAAGAATAATCTCTAAACAGGGTGTTTATATATCCGGTTTTAAAATCGGACCCCCATTTATTTTTTTGTCCGGTTTCGGTGCGGTAAACCTGTCCGTTAAAAAACACCCACTGATTATTGGAAAGTAAAAACCCTGAGTCCAGCCCGGTAATTAACTCATTTCCCACCGTGCCGTCTATTTTAGACCGGCTCAACCTTAAATTTAATCCTCCAAGTTGAGTATCCACTCCGGAATAAAGCTTAAAAGAATGTCTGTCAAAGGCCGACTTGCCGGTGAACCCACCGGCACCGGCAACCAGTCCGGTTTTGCCCCATTTTTTGGATCCAAAAATATCACCCATCCAGTCTACTCTGTTAAGATTTTCATTGACAAAATTATTATTTTGGGCAGTTACGTCACAAAAGTACGACCACCCGTCCCGGTTAAAAAACTCTCTTCCGGCATTAATATAATACTCCCTATTACTCCCGTATCCACCGGTAAATTTCCAGGAATCTGAACGCTCAAAAAAATCGTACTTAGCATCTACGCCGGAAGGATAGGGAACTTTATACGGAGCTAAAAAATTTCCTTTATTTAAATAAGGCAAAGTCAGTTCTTCTGCTTCGTACAAACCTATTATGTCGGCCCGGTCATCCCCCCATATATAGAGATCCTCAAGTTCCAGCGGAGAGCTATCCGCAGACCGGAGCTCCGGTACCGGAACAGTCAAAACCATGATTAATAATAAAACAGACTTCATTCCGAGAACGGTTTATTCTTCCTGTATCTCCCTTATCCTATCCGCCGCTCTGTCTCTCCAGACAGTTTCAGAATGATCCTGGATAACCCTTCTGTAGTTTTCTAAAGCGGTATTCATTTCTCCTTCCAACTGCTTGGACCGCCCGGCCATATATCTGGCTTCTCCTGAAAGATCTTTAAAGTCGCTGTACATATAGGGAACTTTTAAATACTCTATGCCCGCTCGACTATAATTCCTGCGGGTAAAATATATATCCCCCATTCTTTTTTGAGCTCTGGCCCCAACACGGGCGCCGGAAATCCGGGACACTCTCTCATATTTTTCCAAGGCCTGATTATAATCACCTGCATCCTGAGCCTCGGCGGCCTCATCAAAAACAATCCTAACCGCAGCATCGGACCGGGGAAATCTTTCTTTTAATTCTTCCAGATATTTTTTTGATGTCTCCGGTTCATTCATCTCTTCATAGATTTTGGCTATATTGTAAAGAGCACGGGGTACAAAGCTGGAATCCGGGTCCTGTTCTGAAATTTCCTCATATTCCCGGACAGCGTCCTCAAGTTTATTCATATCATAATATATATCCCCTTTTCTGAAATATATCTCATCAATCATCTCATACTCAGGATATTTTTCTATCAGCTGACTAAACACCTCCAGCGCCCGATCATTTTCACCGGCATTATAAGAACTCCAGCCCAGCCAGTAAAGGGCCTCTTTTTCCGTATCGGGAGAAATTTGTCTTTCCAGCAACCTCTGGTACACTTCCACTGCCCGGGCGTATTCTTCACGTTCAAAATAAAAACTGCCCATTCTGTAGTAAACATCCTCGGCCAGTTCAGAATCCGGATATTTTTGCAGAAACTTTTCGTATATATTTATAGCTTCTTCATGCCTGTCGGTGGTGTGATAACTCCAGCCTACGTTGTAGAAGGCGTTAACCGCGGCGGGGGTATCCGGATAATTATCAACCACCTTTATGTATATTTCAATTGCCCGGTCGTAATCCTCCCTATTGTAAAACGTATCCCCCACTCTTAACAATGAATCCGGAGCCAGAGAATGTTTTGGATACTCTTTAAAAATACGGTTAAATTTAGTTTCGGATTCTTTAAATTCATTTAATCTAAAATTACTCCACCCCTCATAGTATAAAGCCCGGACAAAATAATTACTTTCCGGATATTTTTGGGCCAGGTTTCTCATTGACTCCCGGGAATCGGCGTACTCTCCGGACCGGTAATAAGTGTACCCTATCTGAAAAAGTACCTCCGGACTTTCTTTTAGTTTTTTATATTCCGAAATTGCCCGGTTGTATTCTTTTAACTGCAAAAGACAGTTTCCTATTCCCATTTGCGCACTGTCGGCTACCGAACCTTCTTCCACCTGTTCAACCAGGTCCCGGTAAAGATTTTTTGCGGTTTGATAATTACCCTGGCGGTAGTAAGTATTTGCCTTACCCAGATAGGCTTCCTGATAGATAGAACTGCGGGGAAATTGGGTTAAAATTCTTTCAAAATATTCCCTGGACACAGCATACTGATTTTCTTCAAACCTGGACCGGCCCATTAAATAATAAGCGTCCGCAATAAATCTATGATCGGGATAATCTGCGGAAAACCGGTCCAGAATATTTATCACCTGATCGTATTTTCCCAGTTTAAAAAAAGACATGGCCTGCCAGTAAACGGCCCGGGGGGAGTACCGGCTCCGGGGATAAAACCTGGTCACCCTTCGATATTCCTCTACCGCCCGGTCAAAATTCTGGGCGTAATAGTAGGAATGAGCTATAAGAAACTGGGCAGCCGGCACATTATCGGAAGCAGAATATTCCTCTACAAATTTAGCGAACTCCCGGGCGGCACGGGTGTATAACCTCTGTTTAAATTTACTCCAGCCTATAGAAAAAAGTGCGGATTCTGCTTTATCGGACTGGGGGTATTCTGTCCTTAATCTCTCCCAGATTGGGGTTGCCTGAGAATACTGTTCCTCCCGGTAATAACTTTCTCCGGTCTGATACATCGCGTCAATTCTAAAATTTTCCGGAATATTTCGGTTTTCAATAATTTCTTTGTATTTTTCGCGGGCCTGCTCAAAATTTTGCTGTTTTAAAAAACTTTCTCCTATCTTAAAAACAGCACGGTAATAGTAAGGACTGTCCTGATACCGGTCTATAATTTCTGATAACTTTCTTATAGCCGTCTCGTAATCCCCGAGATTTTTCCAGCCCAGACCGCTGTAATATATAGCTTCCAGTTCTACTTCCTCCGGGGTAGCTTCCCTAAACAACTCCCCTAAAACTTCCAGAGAGGCTTCATAATTTCTTTCCCGGTGATAACTTAAACCCACTCCCAGTTTAGCATACGGAACATAAGAACTGGCCGCAAATTTTTGTAAAAAAGATTGGTAAGTTGACCGGGCGGTTCCGTATTCTTCAAGCTGAAATTCGCATTCGGCTTTAAAATACAAGGCATCCTCAACATATTCGGAAGTGTCGTATTTATCCATAAAATTTACATAAATTGATTTAGCTTCCCAGTATCTTTCCGAATAAAACCGGGCGTCGGCCATTAGGATATAGGCTTCCACCACTTCAGGGGAGGGGGAATAGTCTATGGTTATATCCCTGAATATTTCAAAAGCTTTATTGTAGTTGCCCCGGTTAAAAAAAGATTTTCCCAGAAACATTTTTGCTTCTTTTTCATATATTCCCTCCGGATACTTTTCCAGATATTCTCTGAAACTCTGCCCTGCTATATCGTACATGTTTTCTGAGTAAGCCCTCAGAGCAAACCGGTACAGGTCTCTTTGGGAATCCTGACCGGCCGGCAAAGCATGAATCCGGACAGCGTTTAAGGCTATTAAAACAGCTAATAATGTTATCTTAAATATTTTCATTAGGGGTTAAATATGTTTCTAAAAATTTTCCTGTATAACTATCTTTGCATTTTATCAACTTTGAGGGCTTTCCGCAAACAACCACTTCTCCGCCGCCATCACCGCCTTCCGGTCCCAGATCAACTATCCAGTCCGCATTTTTTATTACATCCATATTATGTTCTATCAGGACTACGGTGTTTCCCTTGTCCACCAGGGAATGAAGAACGGAAAGTAAGTATCTAATATCGTCCGGATGTAGACCGGTGGTAGGTTCATCCAGTATATACAGGGTGTCCCCTCGGCTTCTTTTGGCCAGTTCCCTGGCCAGCTTTATTCTCTGGGCCTCTCCACCGGATAAGGTAGTTGAGGGCTGTCCCAGTTTTACATAACCCAACCCCACGTTGTTAAGGGTGTTAAGAATTTTTGTAATCCGGTTAAAACTGGAAAAAAATTCGGCGGCCTCTTCGACGGTCATTTCCAGTACCTCGTAAATATTTTTACCCTTGTACTTAACTTCCAGGGTGCCGGCGGTGTACTTCTGGCCGTTGCAGGCCTCGCAGGTAACATAAATATCGGGCAAAAACTGCATCTCCAGCTTTATCTGTCCCTGACCCCGGCATTTAGAACAGGTACCCTCTTTTACATTAAAAGAGAACCGGCCTTTACCATAGCCTCTTGCTTTACTCATGGGCAACCCGGCAAAAAGCTCTCTTATAGGAGTAAACACTTTGGTATAGGTAGCCGGGTTGGACCGGGGAGTCCTGCCGATAGGAGTCTGATCGATATTGATAACTTTTTTAAAATAATCGGGCACCCGGATTTTATCAAAATTTCCCGGACGAACATCGGTATTGGAATAAAGTTTTATTTTCATAGCTTTGTACAGTATTTCTTCTACCAGAGTGCTCTTACCCGAGCCGGAGACCCCGGTGACACAATTAAATACCCCGGTTTTAAATTCTACGTCAATATTTTTTAAATTAAACTGACTGCAGCCGGTCAGCTCAATGCTTTTTCCGGTTGAAGTTCTTCTTTTTTGGGGAACCGGTACTCTTTTTTTGCCGGTAAAATAACCGGCGGTAAGAGAATTTTCGCAATTTTTAAATTCAGATTTGGGCCCGGAATATACCACTTCACCACCGTGTACACCGGCGCCCGGACCCAGATCCAGCACGTAATCGGCAATTTTTATGGTCTTGTCGTCATGCTCTACCACCAGGACGGTATTTCCCAACTTTTGTAAATTTTTAAGGGATTTCAACAACCGCCTGGTATCCCTGGCGTGCAGTCCCACAGTCGGTTCATCCATTATATAGGCCACCCCCACTAAAGAAGAACCTATCTGGGTGGCCAGCCTTATCCTCTCATTTTCTCCCGAGGAGAGGGTATTGGCCTTGCGGTTTAAAGAGATATAGTCCACCCCCACATCCACTAAAAATTTTGTCCGGGAATGTAACTCTTCTAAAATTTTATCTCCAACCGTTTTTTCAAAACCTTCTAACTTTATGTTATCAAAAAAGCTCACCAGTCTTTTTACCGGCAAGTCCACCAGTTCGGCTATATTTTTTTCATCAACCGTCACGGCCAGAGACTCTTTTTTTAACCTGGTACCCCGGCAGCCCGGACAACGGGCTTCCCTCATGTACTTTTCCTGAATTTGTTTTCTGACGTAATCGGAATCGGTCTGTAGATGCCTGCGGGTAAGAACTTCCACAGCTCCTTCAAATTGAGTTTTTTTGGTATATTGCCGGGAACCCCTCTGTAAATTAAATTCAAACTCCCTGTCTGATCCAAAAAGAAGAATTTTCTGTACCTTTTCAGGTAATTTATTAAACGGGTTGTCCAAATTAAAATCCAGTTCCCGGGCAATGGTATGTATCATCTGGGTTCTGTATTTACGGGCCGCTCTTTTCCACCGGTGCCGGCGGTTGGTAATGGGATCGGACCAGGGAACTATAGCCCCCTTATTTAAGGATATATTTCTGTCGGGAACCACCAGGTCGGGATCCACCTCCAGCTTTATTCCCAACCCCGAACAATCTTCGCAGGCCCCGTAAGGCGAATTAAAGGAAAAGTTTCTGGGTTCCATCTTGCCCACGCTTATTTCACACACCGGACAGGCGTAATGGCTTGAAAAAACTTCTTTTTTAGTCCCGTCATTTTGGCCGGTTTCAATTTCAAGTGTTCCCCCGGTCTTTTTCATGGCTATTTCAACCGAATCCCGGAAACGCTCTTCATTAAACTCGCTCCCGGTAATTTCAAGTCTGTCAACAACCACCCCGATGTTATGGTTTTTTCTCCCGTCAAGATCAATCTCTTCTTCTAAGGAGTATTTTTTACCGTCAATTTTAACTTTGACAAAACCTTCGCTACTGAGGCGGTCAAAAAGCTCCCTGTACTTGCCCTTGCGACCCCTGACCACCGGAGCTAATACAGTCACCTTCCGGCCTTTTCTTTTCTCAATAATCTGCCCCACAATTTCATCTATGCTCTGGGATTCTATTTTTCTGCCGCACTCCGGACAGTGCACCTTACCGATCCGGGCAAAAAGCAGACGGAGGTAATCGTATATTTCAGTTAACGTGCCCACTGTGGACCGGGGATTGTAACCGGGCCCTTTCTGCTGGATGGCCACCGCCGGGGGAATGCCGGTTATGGAATCAACCCGCGGTTTTTTTTTCTGACCCAAAAACTGGCGGGCGTAAGAGGAGAGAGACTCCACATATCGTCTCTGACCTTCGGCGTACAGGGTATCAAAGGCCAGTGAAGATTTTCCGCTGCCCGATACCCCGGTTACCACTATAAACCGGTTCCGGGGCAATTTTATATCTATCCCTTTCAGGTTATGTTCGCTGGCCCCTCTTATATCTATATATTTTTTTGTATCTGTTTTTTTATTCATTGTCAGGTATATTTAACTTTCTGATTATTATAACTTTTATTTTTTAATTGTATAGGTGTTGGACAGAAACTCTTTCTTTTTTTGAGGATAATCTATATTGTAGTGAAGTCCCCGGCTCTCTTTTCTGAGTCGGGCGCTCTCTATTATTATTTTAGCAGCTTCCACCAAATTCCGTAATTCCACCATGTCCGGGGTTATTAAATAATTCCAGTAATGGTAATCCACTTCGTTTTTAATTAGTTTTAATCGTTTAAGAGCTTCCTCTAATCTTCTGTCAGAACGGACCACTCCCAGATAATTCCACATCAGCACCCTGACCGACATCCAGTTGTGTTCTATAAACACCTGTTCTTTAGGTGGGGTTTTCCCGGTGTATTTCCATGGATCGGCGGACAATAGTTTTTTTTCTTCTATAACATCTAGTATATGCCGGGCGGTATTGTAACTGTATACCACGGCTTCTAGAAGGGAATTGGACGCCAAACGGTTGGCGCCGTGTAAACCCGTATGCGAGCTCTCCCCGCTGACCAGAAGATTATCTATGCTTGAACGGCCCCGTTCGTCAATTTCTACTCCCCCGCAGCAGTAATGGGCCGCCGGGACAACGGGAATGTTTTCTCTGGTTATATCTATATCCAGTCCCTTTAATTTTTTATATATTGTTGGAAATCTTTTTTTAATAAAATCAGCGGACCTTCGGGAATGTATATCCAGATAAAGATGTTTTACACCTGATTTTTTCATTTCCCGGTCAATAGCTCTGGCCACTACATCCCTGGGGGCCAGTTCGCCGCGGCTATCGTATTTTTTCATAAACTCCTGGCCGGCGGCATCCAGAAGCACCGCTCCTTCCCCCCTCATTGCCTCAGTTATTAAAAATACGGGTTCCCGGGTAGAATAAAGACAGGTGGGGTGAAACTGAATAAACTCCATATTGGCTATACGGGCCCCGGCCCGGTAGGCCATGGCTATGCCGTCGCCGGTGGCTATATTGGGATTGGAAGTGTACTTGTAAACTTTTCCACAACCCCCGGTGGCCAGTACGGTTATCTTCGCCAGGAACCTCTTCACCTTAAGAGTTTCGTTGTCAAGCACATAGGCCCCGGCGCATTGAGAACCCTCTTTTATGATATTGACTGCCGTATGATGGGAGATTACGGTTGTGTTTTTAAGAGCCTTAACTTTTTTAAATAATTTATTCTCAACTTCCTCGCCGGTTTTATCCCCGTGATGAAGAATTCGTCTTTTAGAATGGCCCCCTTCCCTGCCCAACTCCGGTTCAGAATTTCCGCCGGTAAATTTTACCCCGAATTTTTTAAGATCATCTATCCTGTCCGGCGCTTCGGTTATTACTTTTTCTACAATTTTATCCTCACAGAGCCCGTCACCGGCCTCAAGGGTATCTTTTATATGTTCATTAAAGGAATCGTCACTTCCCGTAACGCAGGCAATACCCCCCTGGGCTTTTGCCGAAGAGGATTCTTTGGGGAAAGATTTGGTTACTACAACGACATTCAACCGGTCTTTTAGATAAAGGGCTAAAGATAAACCGGCCACCCCGCTACCTATAATAAGAACATCGGTCTCTATATATTCATTCTTATCCATTACCCTATGCTCAACATCCGGTCTAAAGCCCGGGCTGCTTTTTCTATCACTGTATCATCTATAGTTATCTGAGGTTTAAGGCTGTCTATGCTACTTTTTACATCACGAAGAGTGTTTTTCTTCATATTTTTACAGACCGGGCGATTTCGGAAAGTTATAAATTCTTTACCGGGGAACTGTTTTTTAAGGGGATACAGCATTCCCTCTTCGGTTCCTACTATAATTTTCTTTTTTTTGGTCTCCCGGGCCGCATCGAACATCCCCCCCGTAGAAGCTATATGATCGGCCATTTTAAGTACTTCGGGCCGGCATTCCGGATGGGCCATAAACATGGCCTCGGGATATTTGGATTTTATTTCCCGGACCATCCGGGGAGTTATGCCGTGGTGAACGGGACAGAACCCGTTCCAGGATATTATCTTTTTATCCGTATTTTTTCTTACGTAATCGGCCAGATTTTTATCCGGAGTAAAAATTATCTCTTTTGAATCGAGAGATTTTACCACCTTAACAGCGTTGGAGGAAGTACAGCAGATATCGCTTTCTGCTTTTATACGGGCGGTGGTATTTACATAACTGACTACCGGAGTTCCGGGATGCTCCTGTTTAAATTTTTTTAAATCTTCCGGGGTAATCATTTCCGCCATGGGGCAGGTGGCGTCTTTTACGGGAAGTATTACCTTTTTTTTAGGCGATAAAATTTTGGCTGTCTGGGCCATGAAATCCACCCCGCAAAAAATAATAACTTCCGCCTTTGTTGAAGCGGCCTGCCTGGACAACCCTAAAGAATCACCGGTGTAATCGGCGATATCCTGTATTTTGGGCAGCTGATAGTTATGTACAAGCAGAACCCCGTTAATCTTTTTTAACTTTTCTCTTATCTGCTTAGTCAATTTACTCATTTTTAATTATTTCTTTACTTTTATATACACATTATCAATCAATCTGGCTTTCCCCAACCATACGGCAGCGGCGGCGACTAAATCTTCGTCCAGTCCGTAAGCGACTTTTAAAGTACGGGCGTCATACAGGTTTGCGTAGTCAATTATCCCGGACGGAATATTATTTTCAATATATTTTTTCAACCGGTTCCTTATATTTTTAATATCTACTCCGTTTAAAACCATCTTTTTGGCTCCCGTCAGAGCTTTGTACAAATGAGGGGCCTGACGACGCTGGTTCGCGTCCAGATACCTGTTTCTCGAGGAAACCGCAAGTCCGTCATCTTCCCTAACTATCGGACACATTATTACATCAACATCAAAATTCAGATCCCTGACCATTCTCTGAATAACTTTTAACTGCTGATAATCTTTCTGTCCAAAATAGGCCCGGTGGGGTTTGGCAATGTTAAATAATTTTGAAACCACAGTGGCCACTCCTTCAAAGTGCCCCGGCCTTTTGGCCCCGCACATGGTGGAAATTAAATCCTTTACTTTAACTACCGTGGAATGATTGTTTTTGTACATATCTCTATTTTTAGGATTAAAAATAATGTCCGCACCGTTCCTATCGCATATTTTTTTATCCGTAGCCAAATTTATGGGGTAGGAATCCAAATCTTCACCCGGCCCGAACTGGGGGGGATTGACAAAAACAGTTACTATTACCCGGTCATTTTCCAGGCGGGCCTTTTTAATTAAAGATTCATGAGCTATGTGTAAAGCTCCCATGGTGGGTACCAGCCCCACCTTAAGACCTTTTTTCCTGAAAATATCCGACATATTCTGAACCTGAAGGGGATCGGATAAAATTTTCATCGTCAGTATATCTCCTCTTTGGAAGGAAATTCTCCCTTTTTAACGTCTTTAATATAATTTTTAAACGAATTTTTTATTGTCTCTTCCAAGCTAGCGTACTGGCGGACAAACTTAGGTTTAAAACTCAGATCCATACCCAAAAGGTCGTTAACTACCAAAATCTGGCCGTCACAATCTGCACCCGCTCCTATTCCTATGGTGGGTACTGATACTTTTTCGGTTACCCTGGCTGCCAGATCGGCCGGTATACCTTCAAGCACAATTGAGAACACTCCCGCGCCCTCGAGGACTTTGGCGTCGGTTATTAGTTTAGTAGCCTCCGGTTCGGTTTTCCCCTGAACTTTAAACCCTCCCATCTTATGTACCGCCTGGGGGGTCAAACCCAGGTGGCCCATCACCGGAATATTATTATTTACGATATGTTTTGCCGTTGAAGCCACTTCTTTTCCCCCTTCTATCTTTACCGCCTGGGCCCCCCCTTCTTTAATCAACCGTCCGGCATTAGAGAGAGCTTCTGTTTTTTCCAGATTAAAACTCAAAAAAGGCATATCCGCTACTAAAAAAGCCCGGGGATCGGATCTTTTAACCGCTTTTGTATGGTGGACCATCTCATCTATGGTAACCGGAAGGGTGTTTTCATACCCCAGCTCCACCATACCCAGTGAATCCCCCACCAGAATAAGATCAATATCCACATCTTTCATAATCCGACCCATCCAATAGTTATAACAGGTTAAGGCGGTGATCTTTTCGCCGTTCTCCTTTTTTTTCTTTAAAATATCGGTAGTAATTTTTTCCATTTTTCTCTCCTAGTTTAAATTTTTTTCCTTAAATACATAATACATTGTATATCTTCTAATTTTTAATGATAATAAATTAAATACCTTATATCAATATCAGCACATTGGTTTAGTTCCTAATTTTTAATATCGCGCTTATACCCAAAAGTTGTACCACTTAAACTTGTTTTGTTGTGAGTTTCCAATGAATAATTTTGTTTAAACTGTCGTCTTAAATTCATCGATTTTCAAACCTCTCCTTTCCTTCACATATTCCATCGGCCTTTTAGTATCCAAAATGGAATGCCGCCTTTTTTCATTCCAGTAAACCACCCGTTCTTTAATAATTTCTTTTAGCTCGGTTAAATCGTCGGCCTCCAAAAACAACGATTTATTCGGACATTCACCGTACTGGCACAGTGTGAAATGGCTGTTAAACGATTCCATCTCCGGATTATCTCTCGCGCCATTTTCGGTATATGACAAGCGAATCTTATTTTTTAGTAATAACTCCTCTATCCACCGGCTTCCTGTAAAAACAGAACCCTGGTCTTGATGCAAAATCATTCCCTCATAAGATATTACCATATTTTCAAAGGTTTCTATTGTCATATCGAGTGATTTTAATGCGATTTTAGTATCAGCTTGAGGCCCCAACGACCATCCATAAATCATCTTGGACCTATGGCCGATAATGGGTATTCATCAGTACTGATACAGTGAACCAGGCGCTTTTATTTCCGTTGTCATATATTATTCTCGTAAAATCCGTGTATGATACTTCAAAGAGCCCGATATTATCTAATTTCTTCACCAGGTTAATCTCGGAACCCGCGGTTTCTATGGCTTTTTTGACGGCGCTTTTCTTGTTTTTCCTGACTGCTCGCATAATCTTCAGGTCCCAGAGATTAAGAAATCTTCACCAGTACTGCGGTCTGGCACGTGAAAAGGACTTTCATCGTACCGATACAGGTGATGGTTTATTACCAAACCGTATTCATCCTGTAATTCCGACTTAATCCGCGGATAACCATATTATGAAAATTCTCTGATAATTTCCTCAATTATCGGTTTCAAATAATTATATTTTTCTTCATAGTCCACCTTTTGATTTTTATGGTAATACCACGTAGCTTTAGAAAGTTCTACGGCTTCACAGGCCAAATTTAACCCGTATTTATCTTTTGCCTTATCTTCTATGGCTACTTTTTCTCGGAACTCATTTATCCAGTTCCTAACCGTATTTGGATGTACGTCATAAGCCCGGGCAACCTGTACCACTTTCTTCGATTTTGTTGTGGCTTCCATTACAACTTGAAACTTAAATCGTGGTGAATATCTCACTGTACCAGTACTGGTGCTTCGCCATAAAAACAACCTCCTTTTTTCCATCTTATTTAATTCCTAAGAGGTTGTAAATCCCACAACACCTACTGGTACAGATTTTCGGGTCAAGTGCCTATTTATTTGACTTTTCAATTAAACTGTACTATTATGAATACATATTCACATGAAAGAGGTTTCATATTATGCCCAGCAAAACATTTTTTAATTTAGACCAAAATAAAAAACAGCGGATCATTCAGGCCGCCACAGACGAATTTTCCGTTTACCCTTTTCACCGGTCCAGCGTTGCCCGAATAATTGAAAAAGCTGATATCGCCAGCGGAAGCTTTTACCAATATTTCGAAGATAAACTAGATTTATACAAATACATTATCTCCAGGTTTCAGGAAGAAAAACTAAACTACCTGGCCCCCCTGCTTCAGGAAGCCGAAAATAAAGACTTCTTCAAGCTATACCGTCAGCTTTTTTCCGAAAGCGTAAAGTTTGCCATGAATAACCCCAAATTACAGGCCATCGCTTCCCTGCTTTACAGGGACAAGGAACTTTTAGCTAAACAGCTAAAAGAAGTAAAACCCCGGACTGTGAAATTTTACAAAAATCTTCTGCAGCGGGGAATAAATGGAGGGGATTTAAGAGAAAATATAGATATAAAGATGACAGCTTTTTTCCTGTTTCAGTTAACTGTCTCCACCAACGAATATATAATGGAACAAGGTTCAATAAAAGATTGGGATATGGATGTTGTTGATACAATGATAGATTTTATTAAAAAAGGCATCGACAATAAAAATTAACCGGGATGTCAAATATTACAAACAAATTAAAATTTACCGTATTTCTTATTACTGTGGCACTGGGAACCGGTTTTGCCGGGGCTGAAGAGTTATCCCCCGGGGAAATAATAAAAAGAGTTGACGAGAATCATTACCTGAGTTCGGCAAAGGTGCAATCGGTGATGATAATCGAAGACAGAGGCCGCACAATTAAAAAAGAGATGACCTCCTACGTACAGACTACGGAAAATAAGAGCAGAGGTTTAAGCGAATTTACAAACCCCCGGGACAGGGGTACCAAATATCTCAAGATAGGTGATGACATGTGGATGTACTTTCCGGACGCCGAAGATTTGATAAAGATTTCAGGGCACATGCTCAGACAGGGAATGATGGGCAGCGATTTTTCTTACGAAGATATCTTAGAATCGGAGAAGCTTACGGATTTATATAATTTTGAACTTGAAGGTACCGAAAAAATAAACCAACAAGTTGCTTACCGGCTCCTGTCAACGGCAAAAGAAGACAGACAGCCTTCCTATCAGAAACGGCGGATATGGGTCGACCGGGGCAGGTTCATCGTATTAAAAGAACACCTTTTCAGCGCTTCGGGAAGGCTGCTTAAAGAACTGAATACCGAAAAGGTAAAAGAATTTAACGGCCGGTGGATTCCCGTAATCCAGGTAATGAACGATAAACTTCGCCGGGAGACCCGGACAACTTTCCGGATAAAGGAGATTGAACCGGATTACGATATCCCGGAGGGATTAATTTCTCTCGAGGCACTTCAGTAAGTAACTATGAAAACTAAAATTTTCTTTATATTGACCGGCTTTATATTAGTCCTTACGGGCCCTGTCCAGGCTATTGAGCTGGGCGGAGAAATAATGACCGGCGGCGGCCTTAACTATCAAAACAACAACTTAACCTTTAATTATCGGGGGCTGGGTGAAATTGAGATATATTTTCCACAAACAGACACCCTGGATTCCCGGATGGTATACCGGGCTGCGCTAAGAGAAGGAGGGATTACCCCTGAAATAAAATATCTTTATATCCGCCCTAACATGAAAAAAGGGCATTTCACCGCAGGCCGGCAACCGGTATTCTGGTCCTACGGAGCTATCTTTAATCTTATGGACTACGGACCGGCCATAGACCAGCTGGCCGGACAGACAATCCGCTCGGGAATCGACGGTTTACGGTACCACCGGCATCTGGGATCTGGAAACAGCCTCCAGTTGGTAGCTACCTTCCCCAAGTTTCAAAACATTCACGGTGAAGATTTAGGATACGGTTCCCGGCTCCGTTTTCCCGGCTCCGGGTATGATCTCAGCTTTAATTTTTTCTATCAACCGGTTAATTTACAAAGCGATGATAACCTGCTGCGCTCGGGGCTTACCTTTAACACCGACATATCGGGTCCGGGAATATACGGTTCCGGAGGATATTTTCATCTAAAAGACTCGGGAATATATGATCTCCTGCTTCAGATGGGAATTGACTACAGCTGGATTCTCTCAGGACCCGGAGGAACCCGGGTTATCTTTCAGACCGAATATTTTAGGTTTTTAAAAGAAAATATGAACGCCGGGCTTTTATCCTATCTTATGCTTGGAGGAGATTCACTGGAATATTCTTTAACAGCCGGCGGCGAATACGGCGGGCAGGTACAGGCTCTTAGAACTCTGACGAGTTCTGATTTACTCCTGATAAATATTTCTTTTCAACCCCATTATTTTTCAACCGGCGGGTCGGTTTTTATGTACGAGACAGAAAACAAAACAGGAGGGGTATCCCCCTATTATATTACTGAGCTGGGACAGGGACTGGAGTTAAGATTTGAAAACAATATTTTCTGGGATGCCGGGGGTAACTTCAGCCTGGGTTTTTCAGGTACGTTCTATCATTATTTTTAAAACCTACGGGAGGTTAACATGACATTACTCAGGATGAATAAAGTAGAAAAAATTTACCGCCAGGGGGAAGAAAAAATATACGCCCTGGGCGGAGTAAATCTTAAGGTAGAAAAAGGGGAATTCACAACGGTGTTTGGCCCTTCGGGATCGGGAAAAACCACTCTTTTAAATATGGTCGGATGCCTGGATGTGCCCAGTTCGGGGGAGATATTTTTTAAAGACCGGGAACTGGACACTCTTTCCCGTAACCAAAGGGCCAAGATCAGACGCCATAATATCGGGTTTATTTTTCAAAGCTACAACCTGATCCCGGTATTCAGCGCTTTTGAAAACGTGGAATTCGCGATCCGCCTCTCCAAGTTAAAAAATAAAGAAAATATTAAAAATCGTATCCTGAAAATTCTCAAAGAGGTGGGTCTCGAAGGTCTGGAGAAAAGAAAACCCGCCCAGCTCTCCGGCGGCCAGAAACAGAGAGTAGCGGTTGCCCGGGCCCTGGTCAAGAAGCCGGGTGTAGTACTGGCCGACGAACCCACAGCTAACTTAGATTCTAAGACGGGAAGGGGAGTTATTGAACTCATGTTAAAGATGAACCGGGAGTTTAATACCACTTTTATTTTCTCCACTCACGATCCGAGAATAATAGACCTGGCTAACAGGAAAATAGAATTAAGAGACGGTGTAATAACCAAAGACGAGCTGAAAAACTAAATGTTTCTATTAAAACTGGCTATCAAAAACATTATGCGCAGAAAGAAGCGAACCCTGCTTACCGCCGGAGTAATCTCAGTTGCCGTTTTAGTATATATTTTTATGGATTCCCATCTGGCCAGCATGGATGAAATGTCCTATAACAATATAATTGATTTTGAATCCGGTCACATACAGGTGACCGATTCCGGGTACTGGGAAGAAAAAGCCGAGCTTCCACTGGAAAATTTAATATTCCGTCCTCAAAACTATATTTCATCTATAAAAGATATCAATGGCTATCACTCCCTGACCGGACAGCTGGATTTCAGGGTCCGTTTAAATGACGGCCGGGACGAATTGCCGGTAATAGGAAAAGGTATCGAACCGCAAGCGGCAAGTTCCGTTTTTAAAATTGACCAATATCTTATCCGGGGAGAGATATTTAAAAAGGGGGAAAACAGAGCTGTCATGGGAAAAAGCCTGGCCGGGGACATGGACCTTCAAGTCGGAGACTATATCATACTTTTAGTAAGGACCGCGAGAAACTATTTTAATACCGTGGAGGTGGAAATTTCAGGACTAATCCATACTCCCAATCCGGCGGTAAACCAGAATATTGTCTATATTCCACTGGACGTAGCCCAGAATACCCTGGGAGTTTTAGATAAGATAAGCCGGTTAGTAATAAAACTGGACACCCGGCAGAATACCGAGCCGGCTGTAACCCAGCTAAAAACTAATTTAAACGGAGATAACAACTTCAAAATTATCCCCTGGTACTATTTAGAGGCGGTGGCTGTAAACCAGGCCAAGCAGGCGGGGAACAACCTGATATTAGCCATAATCCTGCTTATTGCGGCCATAGGAATAATTAATTCAGTTATTCTCTCGGCCCTGGAAAGAGTACGGGAAACGGGAATGATGAAAGCTATGGGCATGGAGGAAAAAAAGATTGTATCCGTATTTGTGATAGAATCCACCGGTATAGCTGCTCTGGGCGCTCTTTTCGGCTGCGGACTGGCCGCAGGCGCGGTAGCTCTTCTTTATGAATACGGAATAGATTATTCCGGATTCTTCGACGGAGGACTGGGAGAGTACGGGATACCCGTCATAGGTCCTATATACGGAGTATGGAATCTGAAGACTTTTCTCTTCGTCTTTATTTTCTCCACTTTTGTCTCCTTGATAGCAAGTATTTTTCCTTCTTACTGGGCAGCCAGAAAGGATCCGGTGGAGGCCCTTTACGAGCGATAAAACAAAATGAATTTTTATATAAAATTAGCCTATAAAAACCTGTTCAGACACAAATTAAGAACCGCCGTCTCAGTATCTGCGGTAGTGGTAGGAGTGATGGTGGTTGTTTTCGCCCGGGGGTACGTGGAAGGAATAACCTCCAGTACTACCGAATCTTACATACATTACCGTACCGGACATATTAGAATCACAGATTCCGAGTACCCAAAAAAAGAACGTACTCTCTCCCTAATTTATCCCGTGGATGGGTTCACCCGGGACGACAGCGGTATTGAAGGCATGATTGACCGGATTGAGAAAATAAAAGGGGTAAACATGGCCCTTCCAAGGATAAAATTCGGGGCCATGACTACAACCGATGACGAACTCATAGATATGGCCGGATGGGGAGTAGACCCGAAAAAAGAGATCGAATTTACCAGAATTGAGAATATGATTGTTAAAGGGCGGATGGTAAATAAAGGTGCCCGGGAAGTTGTTATGGGTTCTGCCCTGCTAAATAAACTTGGAGTGGATGTTGGGGAAAAAATCACCCTGGTCTACAACACCTCTTTTGGTTCTATGGGAGGAACAACATTTAAAGTAACCGGCCGGATTCTCAGCGATTTAAAAATGCTAAACGAAAAAATTTTTTACCTTCCCATAGACGTTGCCGGCAAACTTCTTTATATGGAGGGCCAGGCCACCGAATTGTTAATAGACACTCAATCCGTAGATAACGTTAAAAAAGTAGTTCCCCGGATAAAATCGCTTTTTACAGATTTCGATCCTCAAAACCGCTACACAGTAATTCCCTGGACCGAATCGGGAGGTATGGTGGAATGGATTCAGATGGCCCGGACTATATACGGTTTCATATATATTTTCATCCTGGCCCTGGCCAGTTTTGTAGTGGTAAACACCATGATCATGGTGGTTGCCGAAAGAACCCGGGAAATCGGAATTATGGGAGCCCTGGGAATGGGCCACCGGAGAATTATGGGGGTGTTTATAAGTGAAGGGCTGCTTAAAGGGGGTATAGGAAGTTTTATCGGCGCGGCTCTGGGCGGCGTCATTACATGGATAGTATCCAGAACCGGAATTAATTTTGGCGACGCTCTGGCGGGTATGGAGGAAGAAGTCCTTTTGGGCACGGTTATATATCCATATTTTTCCGTAGAAAACATGATTTTTGGTTTTCTTTTAGGGATTATAATCGTAACAGCAGCCTGCTACATACCGGCCAGAAAAGCTGCTCTCCTTAACCCCAACGAAGCCCTTAGCAGAAATTAACAATTTGAAAAACATTTATTGAAAAACAGACCCCGTCGGGTATTCTAAAATCGGTAGTTTACGGAAACTGTGTGGGGAGAATTAACATCACCGGAAAATTTCAGGCCGTAATCCACTGTTATATAATCAAAATTAATACCTAAACCAGCGGTAGCCAGTATATCCCGGCTGCCGGTATGGGTTATATTAAATTTATATCCCCCCCTAAGTACAAACTGTTTAAGATAGGTATATTCTATCCCGGTAAGAAAAACATATTCCCTCTCATTTACAAAATAGAGCAAGTCAAAATTTCCGTCGAAAACATGATCGTCTGTATATTTTTCGGTATAAAAAAGTCCCGCCGCTATATTAAGGGGAAGTTTTTCCCGGTAATTTAAGTACTTTATATCAGTACCTAAATTTCTTATTGCTATCCCAAAATTATAGTTTTCTTCCCGGTATTGAGTTCCTATATCCGCCGCCACTGAGGTACCGGTTTTTCCAAATATACTTGAATGTATCAGTTTTAAATTCGCCCCCGAAGCTATATTGAAATTCGAAGTAGCCCAGGCCAGATGAAGTATAATATCTCTTTGCCCCGTTTCGGTTATTTTATCCCCCTGCATACTGTACATTGAAACATCGCCGGTTGAATAGTATTGTAATCCCATACCTATGACATCGTAAGTAAAAGGATATCCCGCGGTAAAGCCCAGGTAGTTATCTCCGGAAATACCCCGGTTATACATAAACGAAGTTTTAATCCCGGTCAGCCAGTTTAAGGCCGCGGGATTGCTGTTTATAAAATACGGTTCGGCCATACCGGCAACCGAAGCATTGCTTTTGGCGTCTACTGCGGCCGAAAACGGTTCTAAAAGTGTAAGTACGGCAGATGAACCAGGTCCGCCCCGGGAATTAGCGGCATCTACTAATTGAACGGAACATGCTAATGCAATTAGCGCCACTACCCAAATTTTTATTTTCTTTGTTATCATCTTATCGAATAACCGCTATTTTTTCAGTTGTATCTATTCCCGGGCCGACAATTCGTACAAAATAGATACCCGAGGCAACTATTTCCCCGTAAATATTGTCACAGGCCCAGTCAATTTTATTTTCACCGCTTTTTAGATATTTATCTTTTTCCCATACCATCCGTCCCCGGCGATCAAAGATCTTAATCTTTACTGTTCCGGCCCGGGAGGTATTAAGAATTATCTTAGCGGTTTCCGCTTTTAAGGGGTTTACATACCCCTCGGAACCGCCCACCAAAGCCACTTTGTCGCCGGTTTCAGATAAGGGGACCGCTTTAATTTCAAGTTTAACCGGACTGATTTCCCCTTTACGGTCCGATATTACCAGGGTATCTCTGTAATCCCCATCTACGCTGCCGGTCAAATCAGCAGTTACTGCCAGATCGACCGACTGACCGTAATTTAATGTTCCCCGGGTAGCAGAAAAAACCAGCCAGGGTGACGAATACTCAAATTCCCAATCTAAAATTGAATACTGGTCCCCTGAGTTTGCAAGGTTTAGATTCTGTTTTAAAGTTTTATCCCGGTCCAGAGAATAAAAGTTTATCTTTTCTTTATCCGGTGTTATGGAAGGAATAGCAATTATTTTATCCAGACCTACTCTCACAGTTCTTGTACTTACCGATGATTCTTCTGAAGTTATTTTAATATCGGCGGTATAGGAACCCGTGGATAAACTTTCCGTATCAAATTCAATATTTATATCTTCGGTCTCCTGATAATTCAAACTGCCGGAGGTCGATGACAGATTAATCCACTCCGGTTCATTATCGATAGTCCAGGTAAGAGTGGATTTTTGCCCGCCGTTGTAAGAGACCGTAATTATACGGTCTTCAGGGGCTGGCTGTCCAACAACAGATAAAATATCAAATTCATCCGGAAAGACCGATATGTAAAAGGATAACACTTTAAAACAGTTAATCCGCCCGTGACCGGTGTACTTGTCCCATCCCGGTTCATTTAAATTATCGGTGGTCTCAGTTAATTTTATCTTCAGCTCTTCAGGATCCATTTCACCATAATAAGATATTATCAATGACGCCAGGCCGGAAACAAACGGGGCTGCCATACTGGTTCCTGAGCTATATCCGTAACTATCACCAGGTAAAGTGGATTTAATGTTTACTCCCGGAGCCATAAGGTCAAGTTTTTCCCCGTAACTCGAACCCCAGAAAGGTAAACTGGCCCGGTTATCATTACTGTCGGTGGCCCCCACGGCTATTACTTCTTTGTACCGGGCTGGGTAAGATATAGGTTCCTTATCACTGTTACCGCTGGCGGCAACCAGCACACAACCCTGATTATAAGCGTATTCAACAGCTTCTTTTAATAAAGCGCTGGAATCTTCCGTACCTAAGCTCATATTTATAATATGGGCTCCGTTACTAACAGAGTAATCGATAGCTTCTATAAGGTTATCCAGGGATCCGGTGACATTTTCGGTATCTGAATTATAAGAAAGCACTCTCAGGGCCATCAGCTTATTGGCCCAAGAAACTCCAGCGATTTCGTTGCTGCCCGATGCTCCCACTATACCGGCCACATGAGTTCCGTGTGATTCTTCAGGAATCTTGCTGGGGCGGGGATCATTGTCTTCATCTACAAAATCCCAACCGTATAAATCATCCGGATAACCGTTGCCATCCGTATCTTCTCCATTCTCTTCTTCCCCCGGGTTTTGCCAGATATTACCTTCAAATTCCTGATGATCAATATCAACTCCGCTGTCGATTAGGGATATCACGGTTTCACTGCCGGTTTCAACTGCCCATCCGTAGTGAGCGTCTATTTTATGCATTCCCCACTGATTATCTTTCAATTCCTGTTCGTCGGCGTATACTGGAGGCAGATTAATAGCCTGCATAGAAGTAAATACAATATTGGGCTCTGCATATTCAATACCTTCAACGCTGTTAAAAGCTCTCAATTTATTTTCAAATGAACCGTCGGAGAGTTCTAACTTTACAATATTCGAAAAATTTAATTTTCTTATTTTTTTTGCTCCGCCCCGGTGTATTATTTCTTCTTTTTTTGCATCGTCTAGGGTCGGAGAAAATTTTACCAGAAGCTCCCCCTTTACAGCTTCCACCGGTCTACCGTTTACAGAATATGTTACTATGTCCCGCGCAAAACCCTGACTTACAAAAAATAGGCAGGTTACAAAAAGAAAAGTGAATAAATATTTTTTAATTAATCTAAATTTTACCATTGTAAGGTTTATATTATTATTATTATTTGTAAATATTTTTACATAATTAAAATTATTTATCAAATCTGGTTTACAGTATACCAACATATTATTACTAAAGTAAAAAGTTGATTTTTTTTTATCTCTATGCTATTTTTATGTAATATGTTAAACGCAAAGAATTATTTTAATACCGATAATGATATCTACCGGCATATATTTAAAAAGACCGAATATGTTTGGGAGGGGTTAAACAATATTATACCCTATCTGGAAAACTTTTTAACCCCCAACATACAGAAATTAAAAAGAAACGATACCCTGGTTAAAGAAACCTTAAAACTTAAAAACGGGGCTTTAATCCAGGCCGGTGCCTATATCCGGGGCGACAACATTGATCTAGGCGATGGCGTCACTGTAGAACCCGGGGCATTTATTAAAGAACCGGTTATAATAGGTCAGGGCACCCAGATACGTCAGGGGGCTTACGTCCGGGGAAATGTAATTACGGGTCGTTCCTGCGTTATCGGACACACTACGGAGATAAAAAATTCAGTGATGCTTGAAGAAAGTAAGGCCGGACATTTCGCCTATATAGGGGACAGTATACTGGGAAAAGTAAACCTGGGCGCGGGGACAAAACTGGCCAATTTAAAAATAACCGGTTCCACCGTAAAAGTTAAGGCGGACGGAAAAGTTTACGATACCGGTCTTAGAAAATTCGGGGCCATACTGGGAGATAACGTTCAAACAGGGTGCAACTCGGTAACTTCGCCGGGCACAATTCTTTCCAAAAATGTTATGCTTTACCCCAATACCACGGCCAGGGGATATTTCAAATCCGGGAATATTATTAAATTGAGACAAAATTTAAAGGAGAAAAACTTAAAAAATGGGTAAACTTTTCGGAACGGACGGTATACGGGGAGTAGCCAACCGGCCCCCCATGACTTCTAAAGTAGCTATGAGGATAGGTCAGGCCCTGGCTCATATTTTAAAAAAGAACAACCACCAGCCCCGGATAATAGTGGGTAAGGATACCCGCCTATCCGGTTATATGTTAGAAAGCGCTCTGGCCACCGGAATATGCTCCATGGGGGGGGATGTTATACTTGTCGGCCCGATGCCCACACCGGGCATAGCATTTATTACCTCTAATATGGACGCCGACGCGGGGGTGGTCATATCCGCCTCTCATAATCCGTATACTGACAACGGGCTAAAAATTTTTGTTAATTCCGGTTTTAAACTGAATTCCAAACAGGAAAAAGAAATTGAAAATTTAATATTTTCCGGTAAACTTGACGAACATCTTCCCCCGGCCAGCGAAATAGGAAGGGCCTATAGGGAAGACGACGCCCTGGGACGTTATATTGTTTTTCTCCGGCATACCCTTCCTAAAAAATTAAGCCTGGAAGGAATGAAAGTGGTATTAGACTGCGCAAACGGGGCAACGTACAAAGTAGCTCCTACCCTTTTTAGAGAAATGAGGGCCAAAGTTGTATCCATTAACTCTAACCCTAACGGAGTGAATATTAACAAAAACGCGGGTGCCCTTCACCCTGAAATATTATCTAAAAAAGTCCTTGATGAAAATGCGGATATAGGACTTGCGTTCGATGGGGACGGCGACCGGCTAATAGCGGTGGATGAAAAAGGAAATGTAATAACCGGAGATAAACTTCTGGCTATAAACGCCGCAGAGCTTAAACGGCGAAACAAACTAAAAAACAACAAAGTTGTGGCCACTATAATGAGTAATTTAGGTTTACAGAAAACCATGAATAATTTAAATATAGATAGAATTCAGGCCCCGGTCGGAGACAGATTTGTACTTGATAAGATGATAGAAAACAATGCCGTACTGGGCGGGGAGGATTCCGGCCATTTAATATTTTTAGATCACCACACCACAGGCGACGGCATAATAACCGCCCTTCAGACAATATCAGTTATGCAAACCACCCAAAAACCTTTATCCAGGCTTGCCTCGGTTATGAAAACTTACCCACAGGTGCTAAAAAATCTTAATGTCAAAAAGAAAACTGATATAGAATGTATACCCCAGATAACCAAAATAATTGATGAAGTTGAACAGGAACTGGGTGACGAAGGAAGAGTGGTGGTCAGGTATTCGGGTACCCAGTCGCTTTTAAGAGTAATGGCCGAAGGTCCCACCAAAGAAACGACCGAGCAATCGGTAGACCGTATTATAGAAACTGCCCGGGAGCATTTAACCTAACCATGTGCGGAATTGTCGGATATACCGGTAAAGAAGAAGCTTCGCCAATATTGCTCGAAGGTTTAACCAGACTGGAATACCGGGGGTATGACTCGGCGGGAATAGCCGTACTTCAAAAAAATAACCAACAACATTCAATAAAAAGAAAAAGATGCAAGGGGAAAATTCAAAATCTCAGGGATATTTTAAAAAAAACGCCCCTTACCGGGAATACAGCTATAGGCCACACCCGGTGGGCCACTCACGGGCGCCCATCCGATGAGAATGCCCACCCTCATATTGACTGTACTAACAACATTGTTGTGGTACACAATGGAATAATTGAAAACTACCTGGAGCTGAAAAAAGGGCTCAAAAAATTAGGACATCGGTTTCAATCGGAAACAGATACAGAAGTAATTCCCCATCTAATTGAAGAATACATGAAAGCCGGACAGGACCTTTTAGGGGCCCTGATAAAGACCGTCAGACAACTTAAAGGGTCTTATGCTATAGGAGTCATCCATTCGGATAATCCTGAGCAGATTATTGCCGCCCGGAAGGATTCTCCCCTAATAATAGGTGTAAAAAAACAGAGTAAATTCATAGCTTCCGATGTCCCGGCTATACTTCCTTACACCAGAAAGGTTATCTATTTAGACGACGGAGAAATCGCGGTATTGAAACCCGGATCAGTTGCAGTAATGGATCAGTCCCTAAATACTATTGACAAGAAAATTAAAAATATCAACTGGAACCCGGTCATGGCCGAAAAACAGGGGTTTCGCCATTTTATGCTCAAAGAAATACACGAGCAAAAGCAGGCAGTTCAGGAAACTCTCAGGGGCCGGCTGGACAGAGATAAATCCAAGGTAACATTCGAACATTTTAATTTCCCTAAAGAATATATTCAGAACCTGGACCGTATTTTTATGGTGGCCTGCGGAACGGCCTACCACGCCTGCCTGGTTGGAAAATTTCTTTTAGAAGACCATTTAAAAATTCCATGCGAGGTAGATATAGCCTCTGAATTTAGATATCGCAACCCTCCTATAGATGAAGACACTCTGGTTATGGCCATTACCCAGTCCGGAGAAACCGCCGATACAATTGCCGGAATAAGAGAAGCAAAAAAACAGGGAGCAAAAACCGGCGCGATATGTAATGTTCTGGGTTCTTCCATAACCCGGGAAGTTGACGGTTTAATATACACTCACGCCGGGCCGGAAATAGGAGTGGCTTCCACTAAAGCTTTTACTTCCCAGCTTACCGCTTTATACCTTCTTACCCTTTATCTGGGACGGTTACAGGGTACTATTGATACAACTGAGGCCAGGGAGTATTCCCAAATACTGGCCGGTCTCCCTTTAAAAATAAAGGAAATAATAGATTCCCAGGAAAAAATAATTGAAAATTTATCTCATAAATATTTTAAAAAAGATGATTTCCTTTATCTGGGTCGAAATATAAATTATCCCATAGCCCTCGAAGGAGCGTTAAAACTTAAAGAAATTTCTTATATACATGCAGAAGGCTATCCGGCGGGAGAAATGAAACACGGGCCCATAGCTTTAATTGACAGTGAAATACCGGTAGTGGTCATTGCCACCGAAAGCAGGGTCAGGGAAAAGATACTTTCTAACATAGAAGAAGTAAAAGCCAGGGAGGGTACGGTAATAGCTCTGGCCACCGAAGGGGACAGAGAAATAGAAAAACTGGTAGATGAAGTTATTTATTTACCTCCGGTCAAAGAAATATTTTCCGCACTTTTAAATACCATACCCATGCAGCTCATCGCTTACTATATAGCCCTACTTAGGGGGTGCGACATAGACCAGCCCCGTAACCTGGCCAAAAGCGTCACTGTAGAGTGACTGGCAATATATTCTGTTTTTTTAATATAGATGTTACATAAGCTATTTATTTTTACCGGCAAATTATGGTTGCTTTTTTATCTAATTCTCCTTATCGGATGCGGGGACGCCTCTCCGGATTTAAATGTTTTTGTAATTGTTGTGAACGGGATGAGAACTGACAGGTTTCAGATGGTATCCACTCCCAATATGGACTACCTGACAAAAAAAGGAGCCGTATCCTACAATAACCGGGTAAGCGTACCCTCCCAGGCAAGAGTAAACGCCGTAACTATTCCCACCGGCGCCCACTCCGATAAACACGGTATAGTGGGAGCTTCTTACTACGATGATAATATGAATCTGATTCACACCGCCAGGCCAACACCCGAAATCGCCCAGGAAAACGTTCTGGTACCCACTCTTTTTGAAGTTTTAGAACAGAAAAATGTGAAATCAGCCTATTTTGCCGCCCGAGGACATGAAACAATGGGGGGACGGGGCGCTTCAATAACCTTTGGAGGAGAACACAATATCCCATCCTATATCTGGGATTACAGATATGAGGAAACTATAGAAGGTTCTCAAGAGGAAGCGGTCAAAAGAAAACTTCTCCTGGATGAATTCATACTTGAAAAGATAACAAATGCGGTTAAAGAGGACGGGGTGAATTTTTTTATCGCCAATCTGGGCTCTCTTGGTTATATCGCCCAAACCCACGGCCCTAGAACAAAATACTACGATACCGCTCTTAGCCAGGCCGATAAAAGAATCGGAGAATTTATATCCTTTCTTGAAAAACAGAATATTTATAAGGATAGCGTACTTATTGTAACATCAGGCCACGGATTCACCCAGGTGAGAAACCCACAGAATGTATTGTTTAAGGATAACTCCCGGTCCCCTGTTTTAGAACTTAACAATGCGGGAATCCGGCATGAGGTATTAAATAGAGGAGGACGGGCCTTTTCTTTATACCTTTACGACAACTCTCAGGCCGGTAAAGCATTCCGGATATTAAGAAAGACTGAGTGGATTAGAAATATTTATTCTGAACATGATATTGAAGGTTTAAACGGATCTCTCTCGGATTTAAACTATTATTTTCCCGGTAGAAGCGGTGACTTTTTTATAGATATAAAACCTACGCACACGCTGGAATTTCCGGCCCGGGGACAGTACGGTTCAACCGCCGGGGTGGATATGGTGGTACCTCTTATATTTTCGGGACCGGGTATAACAGAGAACATCTATATAGGTTCTTCTCAAACAGTTGATATTGCCCCTAATATACTGGCTTTTTATAACCTTGATTATCATAACTATTTAGAATCTGACGGAAAGCTATTAAAAAATATTTTTCAATAATTAAATTCGGTAATTTGAAAATAAGAGAATAAAATTGTACAATATTTTTTAAAGTTATAATTTAGGAAAAACACCAAAAAATGAAAAATTTATTATCATCATATCGGTATAAACTCCTCCTGGGGTTTTCCCTGGCCATAGTTATTCCACTTTTAATTTTCACTCTCATTAATATTGAAAATATTACTAAAAGATCCTATCAGGATTTTGAACGGTTTACACTGAGCCAGATGGAATATATCGAAGGTAATGTAACAGCTCATCTTAAAGAAGTTGAAAATGACGTAGATTATCTATCCAGTCTGCCCACCGTAAAAACAGCTGATGACACCATCACTACATATATAGACAAAGAATCCAAAGACGGAGTTCTGTGGATGTCCCCATCTCAGTCCTCGGGCAAAGAACTGGAAATATACTCCATATATAAACATTTTGCCCAGACCCATCCCGATTCGCGGTACGTTTATATGGGATTGGAATCCACCGGTGGGTATGTACAGTGGCCCGAAGGAATTACCAATGAAAAATACGATCCCCGGGTAAGACCCTGGTATAAAAAAGCCCTGAAAAATCCGAAAACCACAGTCCGTACAGAACCGTACGCCTTTGAAGTTGACGACATAGTTATAGTCAGTACGGTAAAGACAATACACAATGATGACGGAAATATCATCGGAGTCCAGGGTATATGCCGGTCCCTGGATTTTCTTTCCGGAATGATAAAGGAGGCCGAGCCCGGAGAAACAGGTTTTATTATTATCACTGAAGAGGACGGAACTATAGTCGCTCACTCAAGAGAACAAAATTATAATTTTACCCAGCTTAAAAATTATAATTCCAAACTGGACTCTTCTCTTAAAGCCGGTCAAAAAATTATAAATGTTAATATCGACGGCATTGACTACACTGCTTTTTTAAAAAAATCTGACTTTACCGGCTGGTACTTTATAGGATTGATTGAACACAATGAACTGGCAAAAAGCGCCAACCAGACTGCCAGACACAGTTTATGGATATTCGGCATAATATCCTTAATTTTTGCCGGACTTTCAATTATAATATCTAAAACCCTAACTAAACCTGTTTTTTCTGTAGTAAACCAGATGGCAGAAATGGGTGACGGTAATTTTGATCGGAAGATTCCTGCTAAATACCAGCAGCGCCAGGACGAAATAGGCATACTGGCTCGGTCCGGAGAATCCATGCGTAAAAAACTAAAACAGATGGTCAAAAACTTAAAAGAAGTACGGGAAGAACTTATGGAAAAGGAGAGACTGGCCGCTATAGGAGAAATGGCCAATGTTATCGGACACGATATAAGGAATCCTCTTTCGGCAATTAAAAATTCGGCTTACTACATAAAATCTATTCTTAAGGACAAAGAAAAATATATCAATATTGTAGAAATAATTGAACGGGAAATAGAACATATATCAAAAATAATTGAAAATCTTCTCGGGTATTCAAGGCAAAGGCCCCCGGCTCTTTCCTCCGTTGATGTAAATAAATTGATTTTAGAAGTACTATCCATAATAGAACATCCCGATCACGTTACGATAGAAACCGAACTGCAAGAAGACCTGGATAACCATAATATAGACCGGGGAGAAGTTCGGCAGGCCCTGGTAAATTTAATAAACAACGCTGTGCAGGCTTGCCGGACACAGGAAAAGGGAAGGGTCACGGTAAGCTCAAAACGGATGGAAGACGGTATGCTCCAGATAAAAGTTAAGGATAACGGTTGCGGTATTCCAAAAGAAGATCTGGAAAACATATTTGACGCTTTTTACAGCACTAAAGAAGGTGGAACCGGGCTGGGCATGTCATCGGCTAAAAATATTACCGAAAGACACGGCGGGAACTTGTATATCAATACCACCGTCGGCAACGGTACAGAAATAATACTAAACATACCCCACAAAGAAATTACTGCTAATAAAAAAATATAATCCTATTTTATAAAATAACTTGATTTTTTAATTCTTAATTGGTAAATTTAATTTTGAGAAAAGTTTTGCACAGTTTATATACTAATTGTAAACAGGAATAAAAAAATGAACATTTTACTATTTAATTATATCGGGGAGGTCTTATCATGTATTCGGTAGGTATATGTATGGGGACTTCCACCATCAAGGTAGTTAAACTTAAAACCGGGAAGGGACAACCTACTGTCGAACACGTTGTTACCCGTCCCCATGAAGGTATAGTTAAGGAAACTTTAACCCGGATACTTAACAAAAAAGAATTTTCCGGTTGTGACCGTTACGGGGTTACCGGGCGAAAGTTTAAAAATTTGGTTGAACTGCCCACCGTTTCCGAGCCCAAGGCCACAGAGCTGGCCTATAAATTTGTTGCGGACGGAAACGACACCATTGAAGCTATAATTTCCGCCGGCGGAGAAACCTTCATGGTTTATAAACTAAACAAAATGGGTAATATTTCCAATGTCTATACCGGGAACAAATGCGCATCGGGGACCGGGGAGTTCTATTTTCAGCAGCTAAAACGCATGGGAGTAAAACTCGAAGAAACCGGGGATATTGCCAAATTAGATGATCCCTACGAAGTTTCAGGTCGATGTTCGGTATTCTGTAAAAGCGACTGTACTCACGCTCTCAATAAAGGAGAAGATAAAGGCAGAATAGTAGCCGGGTTGAGTAAAATGATGGTCAACAGAATCGGAGAACAACTAAGTAAATGCGGCGCTCGACGGGTCTGTTTAGTCGGGGGAACGGCAAAAAATAAAGTTATGTTAAAAGACCTCCGCAAAAGAGTCAGAGAACTTATGGTTCCTAAGGAAGCGGTATATTTTGAAGCCCTGGGAGCGGCCCTCTGGGGTCTAAAAAACGGTGACAACTACAAAGACTCAAATCTTTTTGTTCAAAACAGCAGCTCTTTCGATTTTATGGAGCCTCTTGAAAAATATAAAGATAAAGTAAAGTTTTATTCTATCGAACGGGACAGTATAAAAACCGGGGATACCTGTATCTTAGGGGTGGATGTGGGATCTACTACAACTAAAGCAGTTCTCATACGAAAAGAGGATAACGCCCTCTTGGGATCTATCTATCTACGCACAGAGGGAGATCCGGTGGCCGCGGTCCGGGAATGCTATTCTCGTCTGGCCGAAGATGTAAAAGGCAAAGATATAAATATAATAGGTCTGGGAGTCACCGGTTCGGGAAGACACATAGTGGGTCTTCACGCATTAACGGATTCCGTAATTAACGAGATAATCGCCCATGCTAAAGCTTCGGTCCATTTTGACCAAGAAGTTAATACAATATTTGAAATCGGGGGCCAGGACGCCAAGTACACCTACCTGGTTAACGGAGTCCCCACAGATTACGCTATGAACGAGGCCTGCGCCGCGGGTACGGGCTCGTTTTTAGAAGAATCGGCCTACGAAGTATTAAACGTAGAAATGGAAGAAATTTCCGGTCATGCAATCAAAGGACAGTCTCCTCCTAATTTCAGCGACCAGTGCTCGGCATTTATAAGCAGCGATATCAAAACCTCCATCCAGGAAGGTATAGGTATTGACGATATATGCGCCGGATTGGTCTACTCTATATGCCGGAATTATACCAACCGGGTAAAAGAAAGCCGACCGGTTGGAGGCAAAGTTTTTATGCAGGGCGGAGTCTGTTACAACAAAGCGGTTCCCATGGCCATGGCCGCTCTTACCGGTAAAGAGATTATTGTCCCCCCCGAACCGGGCCTCATGGGCGCTTTCGGAGTAGCCCTGGTGGTAAAAGAGAATATTAAACTTGGGTTAACCCAAAAAAGTGATTTCGACCTGGCTGACCTTTCTACCCGAGAGGTCACCTACCATGATCCGTTTATCTGCAGGGGGGGGATTGAAAAATGCGACCGGAAATGCGAAATAAATGTCTTGGAAATAGACGGCAAAAAGTATCCTTTCGGAGGAATATGCGATAAGTACTACAACCGGGGAAACGAGCAGGAAATTGATGTCCGGGAACTTGATCTGGTCCGAAAACGAGAGCAACTAGTATTTGATGACTATTTTTATAAACCTAAAGTATCAGGGCCTGAATCCAAAAAAATAGGTATTAACCGTTCTCTTGCAATTAACACTTTACTTCCCCTTTTCTCCAAGTTTTTCGGGGAACTGGGGCACAGTATAGTACTTCCTGAAAAACCTTCCGCTGAAGGTAAACAGAGACAGGCTTCTTCTTTCTGCTACCCGGTTGAATTAAGTCACGGCTACATGCACGATTTACTTAACAAGCGGGATACCGACTATATTTTTCTGCCCCAGGTAAAAAGTCTGCCGGTGACCGGATATCAGGGCAGGTCCATCATGTGTCCGCTATCCCAGGGGGAACCTTACTATCTTCAGGCCATCTGGCCGGAATTAAAAAAAGATAATGTATTAACTCCGGTACTTAATTTTCAAAAAGGATATGATACAGCCGAAGACGTTTTTTTAAAAATAGGCCGTAAACTCAACCATACGACCGATGAAATAAAAGAGGCCTATTTCAATGCGGTAAAATATCAGCGGGATTTCAGAAAAGCTTGCCGAAATATAGGTGAAAATGCCCTAAAAGAACTAAAAGAAAACCCCCGGGACAAAGCCGTTGTTATTTTCGGACGGGCCTACAACGCCCTCACTTCAGTAGCCAATATGGGAATACCCCATAAATTTGCATCCCGTGGTGAACTGGTTATTCCATTTGACATGCTTCCAGTTGAAGAAATAGAACCCGATCCGTCTATGTACTGGGCTCTGGGACAACAAATTATACGGGGCGCCAAATATGTAAGTGATCACCCTCAGCTTTTTGCAACCTATATTACAAATTTCAGTTGCGGGCCTGATTCTTTTTTACTTAGTTATTTCAGAAGAATCAACGGTCGAAAACCCACCCTTACTCTGGAGCTGGACAGCCATACCGCAGACGCGGGCATAGATACCCGGATAGAAGCTTTTTTGGATGTAGTGGCCAGCTACCGGCAGCTGGATAAGAACTCTTTTAAAGATAATTCTTCGTCAGATTACCGGCAGGCCAGGATGAGAGTGGATAAAAACGGTATTGCCGCTATATCATCCTCCGGTAACGAGTACTCCCTGACCGATGATAAAGTAAAAGTGCTCGTCCCCTCCATGGGACAAAAAATAACCCGGGCATCGATTGCCGCTCTGCGTTATTACGGCATAAAAGCCGAGGCCTGTAAGCCTCCCTCCCAGCCGGAACTTAAATCCGGTAAAGCCAACTGCACCGGGAAAGAGTGCCTCCCCCTGCAGTTAACCCTGGGCAGTCTTATAAATTACTATAAAGACCAAAAGGACCCGGATCAATTTCTGATATATTTTATGCCCAGATCCTCGGGACCATGCCGGTTCGGACAGTACAACATCTTTATGAATAATTATATCGAGGACAATGAACTTGAAGATGTGGCCATACTCTCTTTATCTGATAAAAATAACTACGGAGGACTGGGGGAACGGTTTACTTTAAGAGCCTGGCAGTCCCTGCTTATAGGCGATTCTTTAAGCGACATATACAGCACCTTAAGGACGTTAGCCGCAGATAAAGAAAAAGCACTGAAAATTTATAAAAATAGCACTGACCGTATTTACAATGCTCTTTCTAAGCACTCCTGGTTTAAAGTTAAAAAAATTTTAAAAGAAGAAATGAATCGGCTTTCCAAAATAGATTTAACTCAATCAGTTAAAGACACACCAAAAATCGGGCTGGTGGGAGAAATATATGTCCGACAGGATGAATTTTCCAGGCAGTACCTGGTAGAAAATATGGCCGACCGGGGTATTATAACCCGGGTGGTTCCCATGCACGAATGGCTTTACTACCTGGATTATCTCACTGAAGACGACGAAGATTTCAATATTTCTTCTTTTATGGGCCGGTTAAAACACAAACTGGTTTTCTCCATTAAAAAATACTTTGAAAATACCATAAAAAAGACCACTTCCAGAAGCGGTCTGTTCAACGGACACACTATTAATATTAAAGAAGTTGTAGACGCCACCCGTGATATATTCTCCCCGGAACTTACCGGAGAAGCAATTTTAACCATAGGAACGTCTATAACAGATATTGTCGATCATGTGGACGGAATTATAGCTATCGGTCCGTTTGGATGTATGCCCAACCGGCTTTCGGAAGCAGTTCTTTCCGAATCCATAAAATCCCAGAAGAAAATTATTGAAGACAGCGATCATAAGGTTCATGCTCTGGTGGAGGAACTCTCCATGTTGCCGTTTCTGGCTATTGAGACAGACGGCAATGTCCTATCCCAGGAAGTGGAAGCCCGGATTGAAGCATTTTGTCTTCAGGCTAAGCGGATCTGCGACTACCGGCTTACCGGGAACGCCCAGAAATTAGACGCCGAAGTTCAGCTGAAAAATTTTATCCAAACAGAAAATTAATTTTTAAATTACTTGTCTTTAAAGTTAACTTTTTTTCTTATTATATCCTGTTTTTTAACCGGCCGGGCCGTTTTTATGTAAACGGTCTGCCGGACATGGGGCGCCGAACGTACAGGCTCCATATCCCGGTTAAACATCCGGTCAATTTTATGGCTAAATACGTTCAGACCGGGCTGGAAAAATTCTATTTTATCCCCTTCCACTAATTTATTTTTAGTCTCCACCCTGGCCAAACCCTTTTCCTTTAAGTATTCTTGTACCACCCCCATAAACTCATATTTTTTAATGTAGGCCTTGGACCTATAGGTTTGATCTTCCCGGGACGGGGAATTATTGTTGAAACTTTGAGTGTACTCCCGGTGATTGACTTTATCCAGCTCTTTTAATAAATTTTTAGAGACAGTGTAGCCGCCGGGCTTTTCCATATAACCGTCAATTATTTTTCTGTAAACCGAAGTTACCAGGGCCACGTAATAACTGCTCTTCATCCGGCCCTCAACCTTAAAACTGTCTATCCCGGCATCTATCAGTTCTGGTACGTGCTTGGCCAAGCACAGGTCTTTTGAACTTAAAATTGTGGTGTAATCCTCGCCTTCCATTACCGGCAAATACTCTCCCGGTCTTTCCTTTTCGGTCAACTGATAACTCCACCGGCACGGCTGGGTGCACTCTCCCCTGTTGGCCTGCCGGCCGGTAAGATAACTACTTAAAAGACAGCGCCCTGAATAGGACATACACATTGCTCCGTGAACAAAAGTTTCCAGTTCAACATCTTCAGGTAACTTTTCCCGGATTTTTGTAATTTGCGCTAAATTAAGTTCTCTGGCAAGAATAATTCGTTTTATCCCGTTTTCGGACCAGAACAAGGCGCTTCTTGAATTTGTGGTGTTGGCCTGGGTGCTCAAATGTACCGTTAGATCCGGCGCAAATTTACGGACAGTCTCTAAAATTCCGGGGTCCGAAACTATAATTCTGTCAACCTTAATCCGATCTAAAAATTTAACATAATCTTCAATTTCTTTAAAATCTTTATCCCGGGGAATTATATTCAGGGTTATATATAATTTTTTTCCTTTTTTGCGGGCTGTTTTTAGCCCTTTTTGAATTTCCGTCCGGGTAAAATTTTGAGCAGCGGCTCTAAGTCCGAATTTTTTTCCCCCCACATAAACGGCATCCGCACCGTATTTATAGGCAATCCTCAATTTTTTTAAATTTCCGGCCGGCGCCAAAAGTTCGGGCTGCTTTAACTTTTTGTTTGTTTTATTATCCATCTTTTTTAATTTTATATTTTCCCCTTAACTTTACAAGTGAAAATTCATAATATATCATATTGCATGGAACTTTTTCTGATTTTTACCGGAGCATTTGTGGTCGCTCTCTCCGGGGCCCTTATGCCCGGACCGCTTTTAACCGTTACCGTAGCCCATTCCATGAAGAGGGGCTTTCCTGCCGGACCTCTGGTAGTATTCGGACACATGTTACTGGAGATTTTTTTAATTGTACTCATCCTGCTGGGCTTAAAAAATTTTTTGTCCCGGCCGGTTGTAATAACAACTGTATTTTTGGCCGGGGGAACTATCCTTGTATACATGGGGATTACCCTGGTTCGATCCGGTAAAAAATTTACTCTGAAACCCAAATCAAAAGATCTGAGTTTACTCACCTTTAACCCGGTAGTAAGCGGTATTGTTGTCAGTCTGGCCAACCCCTACTGGACTATATGGTGGATTACCATAGGTATGGGATACTTAATAAAAGCCCTGGAATATAATCTTGCCGGGATCGGTCTATTTTTCTCCGGACATATACTGGCAGATTTTACCTGGTACTCCTTTATTTCTTACACAACCGGAAAATCTAAAGATATTGTAGAAGAAAAAATTTATCACCGGATTATTTACGGATGCGGTATTTTTCTGATACTTTTTGGTATGTGGTTTCTTTACGGTGGATTGGAAAAAATATTAGCTTGATGTTTTAAATAACTACCTGTTACTCTGAAGTTTCATAAGCAGTCTCAAAATTTCTATATACAGCCATACAAGAGTAACCATTAACCCGAACGCTCCGTACCACTCCATGTAACCGGGAGCCCCGGAGGACACGCCCCTTTCAATTAAATCAAAGTCAAGAACCAGATTTAACGAAGCAATGGTCACCACAAACAGACTAAAGCCTATCCCCACTAAACCGGACCCGTGGATATAAGGAACCTGGGCGCCGAATAATCTCATAATCATCGATACCATATAAATAAGAAATATAGCTCCGGTGGCCGAGGCAATACCCATCCTTAACTTATCGGTAACCTTGATAATTCCGGAAGTGTATAATAGCAGCAGTACAAACAGGGTTCCGAAAGTCAGGGATATGGCCTGAATTACTATACCCTGATAATTAGCTTCGGCCCATGCCGAAATGCCGCCTAAAAAAAGGCCTTCCACAAGAGCGTAAGCCGGAGCGGTGTAGGGGGACAATTCTTGTTTAAATATTGTAACGACCGCCAGTATCAATCCCCCGAAAAGACCACCCCACATCCAGGGGGTTACAGTCCGCATGGCTTCCACGGATCCGCCGGCGGAAAAAAACTTATTCCATATCCACAGAGACGAACTCAAAACCAGAACCAGAAGAAGGGCCGATTTGTTTACCGTACCCTGAAGGGTCATCGAATCCGTTGAGCCGCCGGCATAAGTTCCGGCAAAAGCCTCCTTTTTTAAGGCCGGGTTAGCAGTTCTCATTTAATCGCCTTTAATAAGTTTCCTCTTTTAATTGATAATAAGACTGAGGATGCTTACAGGCGGGACATACTTCGGGTGCTTCTTTGCCTTCGTGTACATAACCGCAGTTTATACATTTCCATCTTACCCTTTCATCTCGTTTGAAAACTTTGCCCTGTTTTATATTTGACAGAAGTTTACGGTATCTTGCTTCGTGTTCCTCTTCCACTTCGGCAATTTCCTCAAACTGATTTGCTATCTCATCAAATCCTTCTTCACTGGCCGTATCTTTCATATCGCTGTAAATTGAAGACCATTCCTCATGCTCGCCTTCGGCGGCAGCAAGTAAGTTTTCTTTAGTAGTTCCTATTACACCTGCCGGGTACGCAGCAGAAATTTCTACATCGCCTCCATCCAGATATTTAAAGAACCGCTTAGCGTGTTCTTTTTCATTCAAAGCTGTTTCTTTGAATATTTCGGATATCTGAACATAACCTTCTTTTTTGGCCACCGAAGCAAAATAATCGTACCTGTTTCTGGCCTGAGATTCACCGGCAAAAGAGGCCAGTAAATTTTTTTCCGTTTTAGTTCCTTTTACACTTTCCATAAAAACTCTCCTTATTAATAACTTTAAACTTAAACTCTACCTTTACCTACTTCTTATTTTCCAGTAATTCTTTTAGTTTTTCATTAACCTTCCGGGGATTGGCCTGCCCTTTTGTCTGTTTCATTATGCTTCCAACCAGGGCTCCTATCACCCCTTCTTTACCGTTTATATACTTTTTAACAATTTCCGGATTTTTGTCAAGTGCTGTCCGGCACAGATCTTCTATCTTGTTAGTTGAAGTAATCTGTTCCATTCCGCTATCTTT
The DNA here is from genome assembly GCA_964476445.1 of uncultured bacterium. Classification (GTDB taxonomy): domain Bacteria; phylum CG03; class SLGR01; order SLGR01; family JAGXOG01; genus CAYZAK01. Next base: position 42,997 of record CAYZAK010000002.1, on the reverse strand, counting down.
TACAATTTTTTTCGGAGATTTATGTTTTTCCCAGCTTATTTCAAAAATTTTCTTGGCCATCTTACCGGAGACGGTGCCGCCGGCAATTAAATCTATGAGTTCGGCAATTAGTTCTGGAGTGACCGGACTCTCGGTTATACCTAAACTTTCAGTATTAAGTTTTCCGGTTAGTTCCACAGTAATCCAGTTGACCAGTTTTTTTACTATTTGAAAATCTTTATCTTTTAAATATTTAACAGCCTCTTCAAAATAATCCGCCGTCTCTTTCTCCCGGGTAAGTACCCCGCAGTCATACTCTGAAAGACCGTATTCGGACATATATCTTTTCTTTTTAGATTCCGGAAGTTCAGGAATAGTCTGTTTTAATTTTTTAACCTGTTTTTTGCTTACTTTAAGGGGGGGCAGATCGGGATCCGGGAAATACCGGTAATCATGGGCTTCTTCTTTAGATCTCATGGATAAAGTTGTTTCCTTACCTTCTTCCCACAACCGGGTCTCCTGTTTAACCGGCAACCCTTTATCCAGAAGTTTTGCCTGGCGGTCAGCTTCCCGGGCCAGCGCCTTCTCTACCGCTTTAAAAGAGTTCATATTTTTAACTTCCGTCTTGACACCTAATTTTTCTGAACTGTCCTTTACTGGTTTTAAACTTAAATTAGCATCGCATCTCAAGGACCCTTTTTCCATATCACAGTCGCTTACCCCACAATATTTTAAAATCCTTTTTAACGTTCTAAGATAATTACCCGCCTCTTTCGGGGACTCTATTTCCGGTTCCGAAACTATCTCCAGAAGAGGAGCTCCCGTACGGTTGTAATCGATCATGGATTTTCCTCTATCCCCGTGAATTAATTTACCTGCGTCCTCTTCCAGGTGGGCCCGGGTAATATTTATTTTTCTACCATCTACATTTAAAAAACCGTTTTCGGCCACCGGTATCTTATACTGGGATATCTGATAATTTTTGGGAAGGTCGGGATAATAGTACTGCTTGCGGGAAAATACGGAAGTGTAATTTATATTAAAATTTAAGGCCAGGGCTGCTTTCAGGGCCTGATTGACAGCCCGTCCGTTTAAAACCGGTAAAGTTCCCGGCTGACCGGTGCATACCGGACAGATATTGGTATTTGGCGGTGAACCGTAGTCATTATAACACCGGCAAAAAATTTTGGTATGGGTCTTAAGGTGAACATGAACCTCCAGACCGATCGTTATCCGATAATTTTCATTATTCATAAAACTTCTCCATCTGCCGGGCCGTTCTAAGCATATTTTTCTCCGAAAACGGCGGGCCCATTAGCTGAACTCCAACCGGAAGTCCCTTATCATCCAGACCCGATGGCACACTGATACCCGGAATACCCGCCAGATTGCAGGATATGGTATATACATCCGATAAATACATCTGCAGGGGATCGTCTTCCTTTTCTTTAAGTTTAAAAGCGGTGGACGGAGTGGTAGGAGCCAGCAGAAAATCAACCCCCTCAAACACTCGTTTGAAATCTTCTTTTATAAGGGTCCTTACCTTCTGGGCTTTTAGATAATAGTCTTCATAATACCCCGAGGATAACGCGTAAGTACCCAGCATTATTCTCCGCTTTACTTCCGAACCGAATCCTTCGCTCCTGGTATTTATGTATTCAGAAATCAACCTATCACTCTTAGAGCCCCGGTACCCGTACTTTACACCGTCAAAACGGGCTAAATTGGCCGAAGCCTCGGAGGGACCGATTATGTAGTAAATGGCCACCCCGTATTCAGTAAGGGGTAACGAGACTCTTTTTATTGTCGCCCCCCTATCCTTTAATTTCCGGGCGGTATGTTCAACTCTTTTTCTTATTAGCGGATCCAGCCCCTCCCCCATATATTCTTTGGGTATTCCTATACTGAAATCTTTTACTCCGTCATCAATATTTTTAGTGTAATCCGGTATATCCCTTTCCAGGCTGGTGGAATCTCGCTTATCGTAGCCTGCAATGGCATTGAGGACAATTCCAGCATCGGTGACTGAGGAGGTCACCGGGCCTATCTGGTCCAGAGAGGAAGAAAAAGCCACCAGTCCGTACCTGGAGACCAGACCGTAGGTGGGTTTTAATCCCACCGCGCCGCACATTGCCGCGGGCTGTCTTATTGACCCTCCGGTATCCGATCCAAGGGCGGCTACCAACTGTCCTCCGGCCACTCCGGCCGACGAGCCGCTGGAAGATCCCCCGGGTATTCTCTGGGTATCTGCCGGATTTAAAGTGGGTCCGAAAAAGGAGGTTTCACCGGAGGATCCCATGGCAAATTCATCCATATTGGTTTTACCCAATATTACCGCGCCGGCTTCCACCAGCTTTTTTACCGCGGTCGCTGTGTACGGGGAATGGTAATTTTTAAGCATTTTTGAGGCGCAGGTGGTCCGGGTACCTTTAAAAAGCATATTGTCTTTTACGGCCACCGGCACTCCGGTCAGGGGACCCGGATCCTCGCCTGCGGCAATTCTTTCATCAAGTTCTTTTGCCCGGTTGCGGGCCCGGTTTAAATCAAGGGTTATAAAACTGTTAAGTCTTTTTTGCTCCCTATTTATCCGGTCCGTTTTTTTATTCAATACTTCCAGACAGGTTGTTTCACCGGAAAGAATTTTCTCTTTTATACTGTAAATGTATTCAAATTCGCTCATTCTATGATTTTCTTGACCCTGAAAAAACCGTCTTTAAAATCCGGTCCGTTCTTTTGTATCTTATCTTTGTCATCAAATTCTTCAACTTTATCGGAAGCTAATTTTAATTTATCCAAAAAGGGCTGACCCATGGGAGCAGTATCCCCGGTATCCAGCTCGGAAAGCTGATCCACATAATCAATTATATCCAGGATCTGTCCGGGAATTTTATTTTTTTCCCTGTCGCTGAATTTTAATCTTGAAAGTTTTGCTAATTTTTCCACATCTTTTTTTTTCATAAATAATCCTTCACACATTCAGATAAAGAGCGACTCCTAATATAAAAAAAATAAAACCTATAACGGAGGTTACTCTCTTTTCTTTAAATAACCAGTTGAGAAAATTAGAGAATAAACCGGGGATAACCACTGCCGGCGTGCCCCAAACTACCAGATACAACCCAAAAATGGCAACTACCCAGTGAACCACAGGGCCGGTTAATGTCCGGTTGGTAAGACCGAAAAAGAACACCCCTACCGCTACATATATTATTCCTATTAAACGGCGGCGGAGTTTTTTAAGATCACCGAATTTACGGGCCGCCTTTAAACCCAAAAAGGGAAAAAAAACAAGAACCGCTCCTTCTATTCCCATAATAACTGCAATAAACCGGGCTAATATCTCCATGCTTTTTTACCAGAATTTTTTTATCTTTTTAATGATGCTCGAATCTTCACAGTCCTCTAAAAGAACGCTTACCGTTAAATTCATGACCGGATGTTCCAAATCGGGCATTATATCGGCCAGGGGCTGAAGTACAAACAGCCTGTTGTGCATATCCTGATGGGGAATAATCAAATCCTCGTCGGCTATAACTTTATCATCGATAAAAACTATGTCCACATCTATTATCCGGGGGGCGTTGGGTTCATTTCTACGGCGTCCCATCTCGTTTTCTACTGCCCTGGTCCGGTTTAAAATTTTTCTGGGACTGAGACCGGTTTCAAAAGTTATACAGCAATTATAAAATTTACCACCGCCTTCATAGTAAAGTGGCGGAGTTTCATATACCGGACTTGTCTTGAATTTTTTGCTGAATTTTTCGCCAAGTAATTCAACAGCCCTCTTAATATTGTCTTCCCGGTCGCCTTTATTGGAGCCCAGGGAAAGTACTACCGTATCCATAATTTACCTCCTTATTCTTTATAGTTTATGATAGTAATTAGGACCGGTAAAAGTCAAATACTACCAGTTCATATTACTTATCCGGTCCAGAGCCTGGTCTATCCGTTCTTTGTTCCTGGTAAGGGCAAACCGGACATAACCTTTTCCCGATTCTCCGAAACCGGAACCCGGAGTGCAGACAATTCCGGCGTCCTGGATAAGTTTTTTAACCGCAGCTCCGGATTCCATTTTAACCGGCGGTTTGGTCCACAGGTAAAAAGTGGCTTCCGGTTCGTTTACCTGCCAACCGTTTTGTTTAAGACCCCGGGCCAAAATTTTCGCTCTCTTTTCATAAATATCCCTGGTCTTATGGATCAACTCATCGTAATTTTTTAAGGCGGTAATTCCGGCGTCCTGGATAGCTCCGAAAACTCCGGAATCAATATTACCCTTTATGGCCGCCAGTCCTTCTACGAGGTGAGAATTGCCGCAGGCCCATCCTATCCGCCAGCCGGTCATGGAAAAAGTTTTAGACAGGGAATGAAACTCAATGGCCACTTCCCCAGATCCTTCAACCTCTAAAATACTGGGTACCGGCTGTTTGTAATACATCTCATTATAGGCGGCATCGTGCAGTATAATTATATTATATTCTTTAGCCAGAGCCACCGTCTTTTTAAAAAACTCTTTATCGGCTACCGCTCCGGTTGGATTGTTGGGATAATTTATGTACATAATCCGGGCCAGCTTTAATATTTTCTCCGGAACACTGTTCCAGTCAGGTAAAAAATTATTTTCCCGGGTAAGGGATACAAAATGAGGCTCGCCACCGGAAAATATGGTACCTGAATTATATACCGGATAGGACGGCTCGGTTACCAGAGTCACATCCCCGGGATTTACAAAAGCCAGGGGAAAATGGGCTATTCCCTCTTTGGTTCCTATTAAAGGCTGAATCTGGGTAACCGGATCGATCTCCAGATCATAGCGCTTTTTCATAAATTTACTTACTGTGTTTCTGAAACTCTTCTTTCCTTTTCCCAGCGGATACTGATGATTCTCCGGATTATCAACCGCCTGTTTCATACTCTCCCTTATAACTTCGGGGGTGGGAATATCGGGATCTCCCACACCAAAATTAATTATATCCACTCCGTCATCAATTGCATTCTGCTTCATCTTATCCACTTCCATGAAAAGATATGGAGGTAATTTTCTCAATCTTTCTGAAAATTTATGCATTTTATTTTTCCTTTCTTACAGTATTCTCTAAATTTCCGATTTTCTCGATCTCTATTTTAACCCTGTCTCCGGGTTCCATTGGACCTACCCCCGGAGGTGTTCCCGTAGCTATAACGTCCCCGGGATACAAAGTCATGATTTTAGATATAAAACTTACAATTTCATCCACCGAGAATATCATATTCCGGGTGTTTGAATTCTGTTTAATATGTCCGTTTAAAAACAACCTGACACCCAAACTTCCCGGATCTATATCCGAAACTATAAACGGACCCAAAGGTGAAAAGGTATCGTAACTTTTTGCCCTGCTCCACTGGCTTTCCTTTCTTTGAATATCCCTGGCCGTCACATCGTTAAAACAGGTGTAACCCAGCAAACAGTCAGATGCTTCCCGGGAGCTTATTTTTTTTACCGGTTTCCCTACTATTGCGGCTAGTTCGCCCTCAAAATCCATCTGAACGCATTCATTCGGTTTTATAATTTCAGTGTCCGGACCGGTAACAGAAGAAGGGGCTTTTAAAAAAATCAGAGGGGTCCGGGGAATATCCATCTCAATTTCCCGGGCGTGATCCCGATAGTTTAACCCTACGCATATTATCTTACCCGGATTAACCGGAGGTATAAGTTCAACTTCCTGTAAAGATATTTTCTCCCCGGTAGAACGATATCCGTTAAACGGCGAAGGGGTAATTATTTCCACTTTATCCTCAGAGACTATCCCCCAGTTTATGGAACCGGCCTGGTCCTTAAACCGCCCTAATTTGACAGACATTTTTTAATAGTTATTCCTCTTCTAAAACATCAGCCATAGAATACAATCCGGGTTTATCTATTTTAGAAATCCACCGGGCGGCCCTTACCGCGCCGCCGGCAAAAACGCTCCGGGAAGCGGCACGGTGAGTTAACTCTATCCTGTCGTGGGGACCTACCCACATAACAGTATGCTCCCCGACTATATTGCCACCTCTGACTGCGTGTATCCCCACTTCGTTTTTATCTCTGGCTCCCACATTCCCTTTTCGGCCGTAAATCTGTTTATCCTCTTTGCCGGATATAATATCGGCAATTTTCTGGGCGGTGCCCGAAGGTGAATCCGCTTTTTTGTTATGGTGGGCTTCAACTATCTCTTTTTCATAATCCGGTATACTCCGGGATATTTCTCTGGCTATTTTAAAAATAAGATTTACTCCCACGCTCATATTGGGAGATAAAAGAACGGGAACCTCACCGGAATATTTTTTAAGCTCTTTTTTCTGACTGCCGGTAAACCCGGTGGTGCCTATAACCAGACTCACCCCCTTACCGGCGCAGATGCCGGCCAGTTCAAGGGTGTTTTCAGGAGATGAAAAATCTATTATTACATCCGCCTTTTTCACCGCAGATTTTATATCTGAACTGACTTTTACTCCGGATACGGATTTCCCCGAATCCTGGTGGGCCGGGCTCTCCAGAATACCGGTTAATTTTAAATCCGGATTATCCACAACCAGTCCGGTAATCTTTTTACCCATTCGTCCTCTCCCCCCTGAAACTCCTACTCTCAACATATAATTACACCTCCAGTCCGGTCTTTACCATGACTTCTTTCAATTTGTGTCTGTTTTCTTCTTTTAAGTTAACCAGTGGCAGCCGGAGCTCGGGTTTAATTTTTTCCATCATTCCGAGTGCTTCTTTTACCGGTCCGGGATTGGTCTCTATGAAAAGGGCCTCCATCATGGGCAACCATTTATAATGTATTTTAAGAGCCTCTTGGGGGTCTCCTTTAAGATATTTATCAGTTATCTTATGTACCGCATTCGGCGCTATGTTGGCAAGTACGGATACCACTCCTTCACCGCCTATAGACATCATGGGATAGGTAAGGGCGTCGTCTCCGGATAAAAGAATTATGTCATCTCCGCATAAATTTTTAATATTCTCACACTGCTGTATGTCTCCGGAAGCTTCTTTTATGGCAACTATGTTTTCAATACCTGATAACCGTTTAACCGTTTCAGCCTCCATATTCCGTCCCGTACGGGAGGGAACATTGTAAAGACAAATGGGAATATTCACCTCTTCCGCTATTCTACTGTAGTGTCGGTACAAACCTTCCTGAGTGGGTTTATTATAGTACGGGGTAATAAGCAAAACTCCGTCCACTCCAACTTTTTTGGCGTACCTAGTCAATTTTACTGTTTCCCGGGTGGAATTAGATCCGGTGCCGGCCATTACCTGAATACGGCCGTCAACCTGTTTCACCACGGTCTTTATAACTTTCTTATGTTCGGCTGGCGAGAGCGTTGCCGCCTCTCCTGTACAGCCGCAGGGAACTATACAGTCGGTCCCCTCGTCTATATGCCATTCTATAAGCTCTTTCATCCTGGTATAATCTACATCTCCCCTGTCCATAGGGGTTACCAGGGCCACGCAAGATCCTTTAAACATATCTTCCTCCTTTTTTAAATCAACCCCCTGTACTACTCAAATTATCCGTATCAAAGGTCCCGGTATAAACTATATTTACCGGTCCTTCAAGCTTTACATCGTATATCCTGGAAATCAAATCCTCTCCCTTGCTCTTCTTAAAATAAACTTTCATGGTTTCGCCGCCCCGGGTTATAACCGTAACCGGCGAAGTCACCCGTCCTTTTAAACTTTCAATAACAGCGACGGCTATAACTCCAGTTCCGCAGGCCAAGGTTTCTTCCTCTACGCCCCGTTCATAAGTTCTTATCTTAAGCGTTTTTTCGTCAATCTTAGTGACAAAATCGGCATTGGTACCATCCGGCGCGAACTTTTTATTGTATCTTATCCCCCGCCCCAGTTTTTCAACTTCAAGCCCGTCCAATTTATCCGTCTCTACAATGACATGGGGTACGCCGGTATTTATATGCGACCCGCTCATCTCCCGACCCTCTATATTTAAGAGCATATCCAGCCGGATATCTCCCGGGTCGGGCAAAGATAATCTCACCGTATTGCCTTTTCCTTTTTGGGCTCTCATCAAACCGGCCTCGGTATTAAATTTTACCTTCTTCCGTTCATATTTTTTATTGTAATAGTAGGCCACGCACCGGGCCCCGTTGCCGCACATTTCAACTTCTCCGCCGTCAGAGTTAAATATTCTCATTTTAAAATCCCCGGTATCTGAATTTTCCAGTAAAAGTACTCCGTCGGCACCGATTCCTCTTTTACGGGTACATATTTTTTCTACCTTATGCTCCCAGTTTTTAGGTAAATTTTCCGTGGATTTGATACGATCCACAACAATAAAATCGTTGCCCGTAGCTTCTATTTTAGTAAATTTAATATTCATAATTCGGTATCTGTAAGATCTTTATACACCTCTCTGCGCCGTATAAGGCGGGGGACTCCGTCCTCAATTAAAACTTCTGCGGGGCGGGGACGGGAATTATAATTAGAAGACATGGAAAATCCGTAGGCACCGGCATCCATAACCGCAAGAAAATTCCCCTGTCTTACACCCTCTAACTTTCTTTCTAAAGCTATGTAATCACCTGTTTCGCACACCGGACCAACAACATCGGCGGTCAAAGATTCTCCCGCTTTTTCCACCGGGCGGATTTCATGGTAGGCTCCGTAAAGAGCGGGTCTTAAAAAATCGTTAAACCCGGTATCAACCACCACAAAATTTTTCTGTTTACGTTTTTTTACATAGTTTATCTGGGTAAGTAAAAATCCGGCGTTGCCAATTAATGACCTTCCCGGCTCTAAAATAAGTTTTTCAGTCCTATCTTTAAAATATTTTTGCAAAGTTGCGGACATATCTCGGGGCCGGGGAATTTCCTGGTTTTCATAGCTTATCCCAAGACCGCCTCCTATATCCAGATACTCAAGTTCGATTCCCTCTTCTTTCAGTTGGTCGGCAAAATTTACCGCCGCACCGGCCGACAGTTCAAACGGTGAAAGATCGGTGATCTGAGATCCTATATGAAGGTGAACCCCTTTTATTTCTATTCCGTCCATACCGGCGGCTTTTTTGTAAACTTCCACCGCGTCATGGCCGGAAATTCCGAATTTACTATCTTCTAAACCGGTTGCTATTTTAGGATGGGTTTTAGGATCAATATTTGGATTTATTCTGAGTGATATACGAGCTTTTTTTTCCGTTTTTATGGCTACCCTGTTTACCTGTTCAAGCTCCTGTTCGCTCTCCACGTTTATCATGGCAATATTATTATTTATTGCCGTCTTTATTTCCTGTTCGGTCTTTCCCACTCCGGCAAAAACTATTTTTTCTGGAGAGATGCCCGCTCTTATGGCCATGTAAAGCTCCCCCCCGGAAACAACATCGGCTCCCGAACCTTCACCGGCCAAAATTCTTAAAATATTGCCGTTGTAATTCGCCTTTACAGCATAACATACAAGATGGGCTATATCCTTAAAAGCTTTCCGGTAGTTTCTTATATTATTAATCAGAGTATCTTTACTGTACACATAAAGCGGGGTTCCGTATTCTAGAGCCAGATCTTTAAGGTTAATATTTTCCAGACACAGTCTATTATCTACGTATTTAATATTATTTTTCATTTTTAAGCCTCCGGGACACAGAATTCTCAACATCTATGAAATTAAAGACATCTTTTTTAACTTCGGGCACTATCTCAACCATCTCTTCAAAAGTAAATTCCGATAAACCGGAATACCCTTTTTCTATTCCATTGTTAACCAGTTTACCCACTTTTTCGTGGGCTTTTCTAAACTCCACACCATTTAAGACCAGGTACTCGGCAAGATCGGCGGCGTCGGTAAAACCTGTTCTGGCCTCCCGAGCCATATTGGCTTCGTTAAACTCTATATTATTTAGAATAACCGGTATAATACCGGCCATTTCTATTCCCAGTACCGCAGCCCGGATGATCTCTTTGTCGTTTTGCATATCCCGGTTATAGGTTAAAGGAAGCCCCTTCATAAGCACAGCCATTTCCCCGGCAACAGCAATTAACCGGGCTGAAGATCCTCTTATAAGCTCCAGTACATCCGGATTTTTCTTCTGGGGCATAATTGAAGATGTGTCTGCTATGGACTGGTCAAATTCAATATATGAAAACTCAGAACTTGAGTATATTATAAAATCTTCGGCCATCCTGGAAAAATGTACTCCCAGTACGGAGAGCGCGCCGGCAAATTCAATAATGTAATCCCGGCAGGAAACCGCGTCCATGGAATTGGAAGCTATTTTATCAAAACCCAGTTCCCGGGCGATAAATTCCAAATCCAGTTTAATATTTGTAGACGCTCCGGCTGCCGATCCCAAAGGTAAAATATTTACCCTTTTTCTTAAATCTTTTAATCTCTGAATATCTCTTTTAAACCACTGTATAAATACATCCAGGTAAGTGGAGAGATTAACTGCCTGCGCATGCTGAAGATGGGTAAAGGCGGGCATTAACACCTCCCCCCCTTCCTGGTTTTCATCCCTGTCTTTTAGAGAATCAATTGCTTCTTCTAGTAATTCAATAAGATTATCCACCGCATCCCGTACGTACATTCTCATATCGCAGGCCACCTGGTCGTTTCTGGACCGCCCGGCGTGCAGTTTTTTTCCCAGCTCTCCAAGTTTTTCCTCCACGGCCATGTGAATATCTTCGTAATTTCCGGTTTCTATAAAATAACGGCTGTTCCCGTCTATACTGGATTTTATTTTTTTAAGGCCGTTTATAATTTCTTTTTTCTCCCGGGCGCTTATAAACCCCGCTTTTTGGAGGGCTTTTGCGTGGGCAATACTCTGTTTAATATCATAGCCGGCCAGGGGGTAATCCTGCTTTATAGATGAGGTAAACCGGCTTATATTCTTTAATTTTTTGCCGGTAAGGCGCCCTTTTCTAAGAATCATTCTCGGTTTCTCTTCCCGAACGTCCCCATACTTTAAGAGGTAGACTCCATAAATCTATGAATCCCTTAGCCGATTTATGGTCAAACTCGTCCTTTTCAGTGTAAGTTGCCAGATTTTCCGAATACATGGAACTGGGCGATTTCCGGCCGGTAACCGTCGCCTTTCCTTTGTAGAGTTGCACCCGTACTTTCCCGGTCAATCGAGAAGCGGTGGCCTCGCTGAAATTCTGTATGGATTCCCTTAACGGGGAGAACCACTTACCGTCGTACACCAACCTGGAGTACTCTAGAGCCAGCTTGCGTTTATTATGCAAAAGATCCCTTTCCAGGGTCAACGCTTCCAGACTTCTTAATGCTTTAAAAAGAATAGTTCCGGCCGGGGCTTCGTAAATTTCTCTGGATTTTATTCCCACCACTCTATTTTCAACCATATCCACTCTACCCACGCCGTGCAGACTGCCTATACAGTTTAAATTTTCTATTAAATCCACTCCATCCTGTTTTACCCCGTCAACCCTTACTGGAATTCCGTCTTTAAATTCCACAACTATATTTCTGGGAGTATCCGGGGTATCTTTAAGGCGCTCAACAATTATATACGAATCATCCGGCGGCGACGCCCAGGGATCCTCCAGCTGGCCGCACTCCACGCTTATTCCCCATAAATTACGGTCAATACTGTATTTACCTCCGCCTTTCTCTTCAAGTTCGATATCTCTTTCTTTAAGATATTCCATTTCAGCTTTCCGGGAATTGAGATCCCACACTCTTACAGGAGCGATCACCTCAAGTTTATCGTCAAGAGCAGCGGCGGCGAGTTCAAATCTTACCTGGTCGTTACCTTTTCCCGTACATCCGTGAGCTATGGCGTCGGCACCGGTTTTGTGGGCAATTTCAACCAGTTTCTTACCAATGAGCGGCCGGGCCAGGGCGGTAGCCAGAAGATAATTATCCTCGTAGCGAGCGCCTACTTTAAGCGAAGGGAAAACGTAATCCCGGACAAATTCCTGTTTTAAATCCATGAAATAGAATTCATCCGCTCCGGTGGATTTTGCCCGTTCCTTTAAAGCATCCACATCTAAAACTTCTCCTAAAAGCGCGCAAAAAGCCACAATTTCAGCGTCATAATTTTCTTTCAACCAGGGTATTATACAAGACGTATCCAACCCTCCCGAATATGCCAGTACTATTTTTTTCATAATCTGTCCTCTTTCTTTATACTAAAATATTCCTCTATACAATCGACAATACTGTCTATGTCTTCTTTCTCTATCACAAACGGAGGTAAAAATCTTATTACCTTCTTTTGAGTGCAGTTTGCAATGTACCCGTTTTCAAGTAAATAATTTATAAGCTCTTTTCCGGGTATGTTAAGCTCCATACCCAGCATAAGTCCCGATCCTCTTACTTCCTGTATTTTTTCAATATATTTTTCTGAAATATTCAACAGCCTATCTTTAAAATACTCTCCTTTTTTTCGGACTTCGGAAAGTTGCTTTTTATCTAATTTTTTTACTGTGGCCATACCGGCTGCACAGGCGATTGGATTTCCCCCGAAAGTAGAGCCGTGATCTCCGTACTCCATACATTCGGCCACGTTTTCCGTAACTACTGTAGCCGACAGCGGCAAGCCGCCGCCCAGGGCCTTGCCCAGAGTAACTATGTCCGGAGTGACGCCGTAATTCTGAATTCCCAAAAACCGTCCCGTCCGTCCGATACCGGTCTGAATCTCGTCCGCAATTAAAAGAACTTTCTTCTTGTTGCATATTTCTCTCAATCCCTGCATAAATTTTGCCCTGGCCGGTATTACTCCCCCTTCACCCTGAATTGGTTCTACCATAACAGCGCAGGTATCCGAATCTATCTTATCCTCCACAGTAGCCAGAAAATTAAAATCCACATTTCTGAAACCCGGAGGCATGGGCCCGAAACCTTCCCGAAACTTTTTCTGTCCTGTGGCCGCAAGAGTAGCCAAGGTCCGGCCGTGAAAAGAATTTTTAAACGTTATGGTCACGTAACGGTCCCCGTTAAAATATTTGCGGGCTATTTTTATTGCGCATTCGTTGGCTTCAGCTCCGGAATTAGAAAAAAATATTTTTCCCGACCCCCCGGGAAATACTCTGTCTGTTAGTAAATCTGAAAATTCTTCCTGAATCTTTTCGGGAAACAAATTGGATATATGGAGGTATTTATTTGTTATGTTTTTAATTGCATCTATTACTTCCGGAGGCCGGTGGCCTAAATTTGTCACCGATATCCCGCTAAAAAAATCGGTGTATCTTTTACCCGAATTATCCCAAATATATTTACCTTCTGCCCGGGCTACTTTTATATCAAGCTGGTTGTAAACCGGAAGTAATGAACTCATTTTATACACGTCCCCTTATTTCCTTCATAGTCCAGAAGCTTAACCTGTTTAACTCCTCCATTTACCGCTTTAACAGCGGCCTGTAATTTTGGAATCATTCCCACAGTAGCCACCTTGTCATTGATCAACTGTTTTGCCCCGTCACAACTTACTTTTTTTATCTTTTCACCATCTTTAAGTACTCCCCCGGTAGAAGTAATTATATAGAACTTTTTCGCCTTAAAATTAGCGGCAATGCGGGCTGCAAAAAAATCGGCGTTTACATTTATCTTTCCCCCGTCGGGAGCCATTGAAACAGGACTTAAAACCGGTACATAATTCCGGTCCAGAAGATCAGTTATAATTTCTCCGTTAAGCTCCGCTATTTCTCCCACTCTACCCAGACGGATATCAATAAAATCAGCCTCTGCCAGACCGGCGTCACGTCCGCTCAAACCCACCGATTTAAAACCCATCTCGGCCAGAACCCTGGAAAAATCCTTATTTACCAGTCCGGATAGAATCATCTCCACCAAATCCATGGTTACTTCATCGGTAACTCTCTGGCCGTTTACAAAATTTACTTCCAGATTCATCCTGTCCATCCACGTATCTATAAGGTCCCCTCCTCCATGAACAAAAATAGAAGAACCCGGATTAATGTCCAGACATTTAAGGGTATCCTTCAGCGCGGAACGATCCTTAAGTAAACTTCCGCCAATTTTATAGACAATAATTTCTTTTTTGCTCATGATTTTATTATAATATTTAATTTATTAGTTGCAAGGACATACCCTGTCCGGAACCAATATTTAAACAAAAAAATGATAAATTCTCTAAAAATAGGTAATTACAGTCTCAACACCAATACAATAATGGCCCCCATGGCCGGGGTTACCGATTTGCCATACAGGCTAATAAACCGTAAATACGGCTGCAAATTCGCCTTTACTGAAATGATAAATATCCGGGGGCTTTCTTATAAAAACAGAAAAACTTTTAAAATTTTATCCACCACACACTCCGATAGACCACTGGGCGTTCAGCTGGAAGGTACAAAAAAAAAGTATTTTTTGAAAGCCCTGGAAGAAATCTACGATTATCCTAATAAAATTCTGGATATAAATGCCGGATGCCCGGCTAAAAAAGTAGTAAAAAAAGGAGCAGGCGCCGCACTGATGCAAAATCCGGACAAACTGGAAGATATTTTAATATCCCTGGTAAAAAAGTCACCTCATCCGGTAACTTTAAAGATTCGTACAGGCTGGGATAAAAATTCTCTAAACGCTCCCCAGATCGCCAAAATGGCCCGGGACGCGGGAGTACAAGCTATTTTTATACATGGAAGACACCGGGAACAGGGTTTCGAAGGCGCAATTGATTTTAAAACTATAAAAGAGGTGGTCCGGAGCGTAGATATTCCGGTTATAGGCAGCGGAAATATCTTCACCCCCATTCATGCAAAACTTATGTTAAAAAAAACCGGATGCCGGGGATTGCTTGTGGCCAGGGGCACCTACGGCAACCCCTGGATATTTAAGGATATAAAAAAATACCTGACCGGGGACAATTTAAATACCCGCGCAAAGGTCAAAAAAGTAACCAAAGTTATGAGAGAACATTTCAAGCTTCTTTTAAAGTATCACGGAACTAAAAACGGAGTTTACCGGTTCAGAAAATATTTTGTCTACTATACCCGTTATTTTAAATACGCCCGGCCCTTAAGAGAAAAAGTATTTAACACTACCGATAAAGAGAAAGTTTTTAGTATTATCGAGTTGTTCGGGAAAAACTGTATGAGACAGTTCAGTACCTATCAATATTCTCCATAAACCCTTTTTCTTTTACCCGTCTAACACCCTCGGGGTCCGGATACTTACCGGAATAAATAATTTTTTCTTTGGAATATTTTAATAATTTATCCCATTGCGGAAGATAAGGATCTACGGCCACTATGGAAGAGTACTTTCTTTGCGGCGGGTCTCCTCCGGTATATATAAAAATTTCTCTGTCCGGATTGCTCAAAAAAACTTCCATTTGAACCACGTTATCCCGAATATCCGGAAATTCCATATAGGGTTCGGTTATTTTTATACTATAAGAACTGTAATTAAATACCTCCCCACGTTTAACGGGTCTAACACGGGCCCTCTGTAAATCATTTTTAAAATCAAACCAGCCTTTTTCATAACCGGTTATTTTGGAATAGTATATATTTTCGGTTTTGTAATTATTGGCCAGTAAAGCCAGCCCTTCTAAGTTGCTGTAAACCGGGTGAAGAACATAAATGTCTTTTATCCTGTCCGCGCCCCGGTATCTGAGAAAATTTTCTATTACTTTTGGGGATACCCTTTCTTTTCCCTTTAACAACACGGTATCGCCCTTTTCAGATATCAGGTAAGATATATTACGGTAACTTTTAAGGGCCGCCAGATAATTCCCGGGACGGAGATCGGATATTGTGCCTAGAATAAGCATTACAATTCCCCCTAACATTCCTATCGTTTTCATCCTCCTGTTTTTTATTCCCAAAAAAAATAAAAAAAGATAATATCCCCCTATGCTTAAAATTCCGGGGCGGGGATAATCTATACCGCCTATACCCAAATTGTAGACTATATCAGTTATGTATTCCAATACTCCTATTACATAGCTCAAAGACAGGGAGTATATCTCAGCTAAAAAAGTAGATACTCCGGCTATTACTAAAAAAAACACCCCCAGATTCACTATAATACCGGCCATGGGAATAACTAAAAGATTGATAAATGGGGCCATAAGAGGAAGGTAGTAAAAATTCCAGGCTATTACCGGAAGAATTCCTAAAACGGCGCCGGCCGAGACGGCCAGCGGTAAATTAGCAAAAGGTATTTTCTCAAGATGAGAAGGTAGATAAAGGATACCTCCCACAGCTAGAAAAGAGAGCAGAAAACCTGCCGTAAAGAGCTGTCCGGGTTCTATCAATAAAAGTATCACCCCTGCCAGACAGAGACTATTTATGGGGTTTCCCCTGCCCCCCCAGGCCTCACCCAAAAATAATAATGTAAGCATTAGCCCTGCCCTTAAAGCTGAGGGACGGGCTCCGGTTATAATTATGTACAGTCCCATAGCCGCCAGGGACGCAAACATGGCAAAAAGTTTATTTAATTTAAGTCCGCTTAATATATAGTGAAATGCGTACAGTATAAGACCTACGTGTAGCCCTGAGACTGCCAGAATATGACTTATTCCCGCACGGCTGAATTTTTCCCTACGGAGATTAGAAAGCTCCCCGGGACGGCCCAAGAGCATCCCGGATAAAATTCCGGCGTGCTCCGGGTCAAAATAAGTATCTATATTATCCGAAATATATACTCTTATTCTGTTTAGTAAGGACCCGGTAAAACTAACTGAAATTATATCTAAATTTTTAACATCAACTGTGGTGAATATTCCTCTTAACCGCAAGTGCTTTTTATAATCAAACTGACCGGGATTTACCTTTTCCGGCGGACGGTTAAAATCTCCTTCAACCTCGACCAGACTGCCGGGAGGAGAGGGCGGACCGTCATAATTTAAAAGTATTTTTCCCCCGTCTTTTAACTCACCGTTAATTTTTACAATTTTTGCCTCGATTGTTCGGGCGGCGGGAAGTATTCGGGCCCTTACTTTTCCGGTATAGGGAATTAAATTATAAATATTTTCTCTTCCCGGAGAGGTTGAATATGAAAAATTTATTCCGGAGAATAAAAACAGAAACATATACAGGAAAATTAATATGAATTTATGATTACCTAATTTAAGGTAAAGTATAAAAAAAAATAAAGTTGCAACACCGGTGAAATATAAAAACAAATTACCGGGTTGAAAATACCTTCCAGTAATAATTCCCCCTATAATTGTTAACAGGGGGAATAACAGGGGGACATATTTATTCTTTATTTTCACGGTATAAATCCTATCTGAACTACTCTTCTTTTATCTCGAGCGGAGGATTTATATAAGTTTCTTCGGGGGCCCGGCCCACCCCCAGACGTTCCAGAATGCCTCTGCTTGGGGGAATAATAATAAGCAAATTCTGTTCTATTTTAAAATTTAAATTCAGCTGTTCGTGATCTGCCCGGTCGGTGAATCCTCCCGCTTTTCGGATAAGTTTTTTTAAAGTAATTCCCGGAGGTACTCTGTAGATATCCGGTTCATTGACTTCCCCCTTTACGGTTACACTTATAAGTTCCCTTTCTACAGTACAGCGGGTAGAGGTAGAAGTTTTTTTCATTTCAGACAAATAATTTACAAGGCGCTCAATCACACCTTCTTCGTATAACCAGCCCCCAAAACCAATTATACCAAAAACCAGAAAAAAGACTATTACTTTTTTACTTCTGCTTAGATTTCTTCTCTCCAATTAGATTTTACATATTTTAAAATACTTTCTATTGTTTCTATTTCCTCTTTTAAGTCTTGATTGGTTATCTTATCCTTTAATTTTTCCAGACGGTTAAGGCTCTCATCTATCTTTTTAATATCAGTAACCTTCTTTTTCTGTATTATATCAATAATTTCATTAAATTCACGGGAAAGAAATTTTTCGCCTGTTTTATCCTTTTCTTTGGAGTAAAAATTACTATTTTTGGCCCTGACCATATTTTTTTTGAGTTTTAAGAACGGCCTAAAAATTTTATAGCCGGCCAGTAAACTCAGTCCCAGAGCAATAACTATAAACACCACTATTTTAGAATACATGATATGATCCAGTCCGGCAATTATTTCCCCGTGCAGGGGTATTTCCCCGAGAGCGCTATTAAGATAATTGTTAATGGAAATATAAAAATCAGTGAAGGCGAGGGCCGCGGATATTGCTACCGCTAAAAAAACAATTCCAAAATATTTTAAGTACGCCAAGGGACCTGATATTATGTTTTTAAAGCTTTTCTTATTCATATTTACGATACTCCCCGATTATCTCTGGGTGGTAATACGGTAATTCATACCGTCTGTAATAGCAGTTATATGACCGCCTAAATCGGTTCTGTAAATTTCTGCGCCCATATCCTCGTACCGGCGAATTATTTCAAAAGGCGGGAAACCGTAGGGGTTGTTCCGACCGCATGAAAACACTGCCACTTCCGGCCGGACCATATCCAGAAACGGACGACTGCTTGAAGAAGTTGAACCGTGATGAGGGGCCATCATTACAGTACTATTCAACCCGGGTCCATAGCTGGTCAAATCCAACTCGGCCACAATTTCAGCATCCCCGGCAAATAAAAAAGAAACCTCATCTACAGTAAATCTGAGAACAATCGAAGAATTGTTTTCATCACTGCCAGTATTTTCATATAACTTAAGTGGCCCTAAAATCTGGCAGGTTACCCCTTCTCCAAAAGGAATAGTCGCTCCCGCACGGGCAACTTTATAATCTATCTGGGGATTATCATCCAGCGCTTCGTACAAATTTTCAACGAACGGTGAAGTAATCTGATCGGTACCGTTATCATAGTAGGCTCCCACTTCAAAATTATCAATAATATACGGAAAACCTCCGATATGGTCCCCATGTTTGTGGGTTCCCACCAGATAATCTATTTTTACAATACCCTTCTCCCTGAGATAAGGAGCTATAGTTGTTTTAGCCCGGTTTTCTCCCGGAGTATTTAAAATATATTCCTCTACTTCCGCCGATGGCCCGGAATCTATGAGCATCACTTTACCGTCCGGGCGAACATCTCTTATTAAAACAGCATCCCCCTGCCCGGCATAAAAGTAAGTTACCTCAAAAATTTCCTGGGAAACTTCTGTTTTGTCCAGTATAGAGTTCCTCAAATTTTTAAACTGGAGCGAAAAAATTAAAAATAAAGCCAGCCCTGCAGTGATTACTCCGAAAATTGAGGTTATGATGAGAGCTCTCAGCTTTTTTCTTTTTAAATTTTTATCGTCCATATTTTTCTTCTTCGCTCTCTTCTTCATCTATTTCCGGATCGGGCATAGGCTCTTCCTGTAAATTCATAACCTTGTCTTTGTACTCAGTTCTTATTTTCTGTTCTTTGGGACATCCTATAAGATGGTCGCATCCCCCGCAGTATTTGTTTATTTTGGGAGGAAACAATTTAATAGCTTCCTTTTCTCTCTCCTTTTTTGGAAAATCTTCGTACTTTTCCAGTTCCTGGTCTTTTCTAACCATTTCACCTATGGTTTTATTTACTTCTTCTATAAATACGGGGATATCTTCATCCGTTCTGGTGGTCACAATGCGATCGCTAAATTTTAAAAATTCCAGGGAAAGGGATTCTACCTCTATACCAAACTGTTTCATGGCCCAGTAATAGGAGGTAAGCTGTAAATCGCTGTCCACTTCCTCCTGGGTTCTCATTTTAGGATCTGTTTTGTAATCTAAAATATGAAAAGATCCGTCCGGATTTTTCTGAAGCCGGTCAATATATCCTATTATAACATAATCTTCACCTATGGGAAGCTGAAAATAAGGTTCTACCGCATAAGCCTGGATGTACTGCCCGTCCACATACTTGTTATAGTAATTTTTAACCCATTCCCAGCCCTTCTCAAAACTTTCCATTTCTTCTTCCTGGGTCTCATATCCTTCACTGTGCCAGTTATCCTCAAACATCTGCCTTAACTGCTTTAAGGACGGCTGGTAGGGATTAATAAAAAAATCTTCAAATGTTTCATGGCAAGAATGTCCTATGGCAAAGAAAGGCTGAGGTTTTGGAGCCACGTTATCAACATAAAGTTTACGGTAGTTATGGGGGCATTTCTGATAGGCGCTCATCTTAGAATAAGAAAAGCCCATTCTTCCCTTTTCATTTTTGGCCTTCCGGAAAATACCCTTGTACGCCGACATATTGCCTTTCCACTCCTCGCATATTACCTGGTAATCACACCAGTCGCAGAGAGCTCCGGGATCCGGGTCAAAATTCTGATACTTAATATTTTTAACCGTCTCCTGTATATCTTCAAAGGTATCCCTAATAAGATTATCATGGGGATTACAGGGAACTCTCTTCCGGTTTGAAAGATAGTAGTAATAAAAATTTTTTAATCTTCGATTCCATTTTTTCTCCACCATCATGGTGTATATCATAGCCTGGGTATCATCCCCAAGCTTGATTGCCTCTTTATCTTTTGTCTTTTTTCCGGTTTTATAATCCACCACTTCTATCTCTCCGTCGGGAGTCTTTTCTATTCTGTCCAGGTAGGCAAGTATATCTATACCTCTGTGAGTTATGGTAAGCGGTTTTTCCAGCGCTATTATTTTATTCGGGTTGATCTGATTATCTTTAAAATAATTTTCCAGCATCCGTTCACCACGTTCTTTAAAACTGGCCTCCTCCTCTTTGTCTTCGTATATAGTAGTCAAATTTTCAATAGTTTCTTCAATATCCTCATCACTTACTTCGGCGTTGGCCAGAGCTACTTTCCATCTTCTTAAGGGGGGGCCGCTGACCTGCTGGAGCATATCTATTTTTAACTCTTCCCAAATCTCTTCGTACTCCTTCATCAGCTCATCAAAAGTACCCTGTTTTCCTTTTAAATCGAATTGGGAATGAAATCTTTCCAGAGCCTCGTGTATGGTACTTCCAAAATGTAGATGAGAAGAAGGAAAACCTTTCAGCCCTTCTTCATAAGAATATTTATATTTCAGGGGACAGGTGGTATAAGCGTTAAGCCGGGAGTTACTCATGGTGACATTAGGCCGGAAAAAATACTTATACATTTCTCCGGGTACTTCTTTGAATTTTAAAAATAAATCTTTTGCTTTCATCTATCCTCCTAACACGGGCTCTATGTCAACCACTTTCCCGTCCGACCTGATTTCCACCGCTCCATCGGTATCTGTTCTAAATACTCTGATTTTCCGGTCCTCGTAATTTATAAGGGTTCTGTTTAATTCCGAATCGTAAAAGCTCCGGTCTCTGAGATAACCGTACTGAGCAACGGCAAATACCGGATCCGCAGTATCCAGAAATCTACCCGAAGAGGAAGTTGTATTACCATGATCCGGGACCGTAATTATATCAGTATTCAGTTCATCTCCCAGCTGATCCACAAGAATCTGTTCCCCTTCTCTTTGTATATCCGAGCAAAAAAGAAAAGTTCTTTCTCCGTAGGTTAATTTAAGAACCGCCGAATTATTTTTTAGATTATCTCCGGTCCGGGTTATCCTTTCTAATGGCGGATTTAAAGCTTCCAGGCGTATCTCTTTACCGTTATACGTATTTTCGTATATTACTACCCCCCGGTAAATCCGGTGGCGGGGAACCATTTTTTCGGTCTGGAAAGTCCTGGACCGGCTCATCTTATCAATCTCTTCTAATGAAGCTATACCGGTATTTAAAAGATCATAGTAATTCAGATAGGTACCTACCGGTAGTGGCTGTTCGCTTCTTACCATCATCCGTACATCATTTATATTTTCCAGAAACCGGGTGTAGGTTATATCCCTGGAGAATTTTTCAGGGGCCAGGGTATCCCAGAATTCATCAACATTAAAATGTTCCATTACATAGATCAGTCCGCCAACATTTTCAGGAAGCGGGTTGGTAAGAATAACCTTGTCAAGCCTGGAAATATTGTACCCTGACAGATTGGGAATAATAACACTTTCACCCGACCCGAAGCCTCCCATACTCCAGTATCTCTGGTCTCCTCGGGCTCCGCCGTCAACTAACATATTTTTACCCGTGGGAGTCTGTATTAATATAGAGTTCCCGTAGTCCACGTCTAGATAGGTTATAAGAATCTCTTCGTCGGTTTTTGGAGTGCCTTTAACTAAATCTTCGGCCCAGTACCCGGAAGAAAAAATTACGGCCAATACCAGCACCAGCGCCCAGGCGGCCTGCTTTTTTGGAATTTTCAATCTTTTAACCATAAATTTTCTGATTCCCCTATTAAAACCAAACATTAATACCATAAGGTAATATATTATCAGCCATTTTGTCGGGGGGGCTGAATGGATGGGATAGGGAAAATAAGTTCTGAAGAACCGGGCAAACCATAAAAAGAAATTAGAAAGAAGGGTATTAGTTCCCCCTAAGTAAAGAGCTATCTGGTCTCCGATTACCGGGACAAAGGTAAAAAGTTCTCCCAGAAGCCCCAGGGGTACAATAATTCCTATAAGGGGAATGGCAATAAAATTTGCCAGCAAACCGGCAACCGGAAACCGGTTAAAATATACCCCGGATAAAGGCCACATCATTCCAATCTGAATGGAAAGCTGCACGCAGAAAAATCCGGATATGTACGGCCACCATCCTTCAAATTCAAACCCGGTCAGGGGAAATTTTTTCTCAAGTAAATAGGCGCTCAATGACAGCAATGAGAACACTGTTGCGAAATAAATTAAAAAATTCGTGCTTGTATACACCCACGGCGACACTATCATTAAGGTGATAGAAGAGGCGAAAAATATAAAAAACACCATCTGTCCCCAGCCTACTATCAACCTGGAAAAGATATTTCTCAACGGCCCTGAAAGATATACTATGGACCATACAGCAGTAAAGGAAAGGGCAAAAGAAGCATCGTATATCAAAAATGAATTCATACCCAGCATTACCGCCGCGGCAATGGGTATAGTAATGCTGCCGGCTTTCTGTAGATTCATGCCTAGCCACAGGTTAAAAACAATCATTATACTGTACATCATAGAAGCCCTCACCGTGGCCGGACGGGCTCCGGTAATTATGGTGAAAAGAATAAGTGCCCCTATTACAAACGGGGGAATTAACATCAAGGAATACGGAGTTAAATCCGTTTCTTTGCCGAATATTTTAGTGGGTATTTTGTAAAACAGAAACGGGGACTTGAAAAAATTGTTAAACAACATTATTAGCATAAAGGCTATAAATCCCACGTGAAGACCGGACAAAGCCAGAACATGAGCCACACCAGTGGCCTGAAAATCGTACTGCTGTACTTCGGGAACACCTCCCCGTGCCCCGACAGTAATACCGCCTATAAAAGCGGCCGCTGGAGGTGGTACGGTCTTTTTTAACCCCAGTATCATTCTATCCTTGATACGGTAAGCGAACTGTTTAACCCGGTTAAAATAGGCCAGTTCGGCTTTACCTTTGTAGTTAATATTTTCCGGCTCCCCTACGTACATACTGGCGTAGATGCCCTGATTGATTAGATACTCGGCGTAATCAAACCCGTAGGGGTTGCTAAGAGCCATGGGCTGGGTTATGGCTCCGGTGACTTCTATTTCATCCCCGTACTCCATATGGTTGTAATAAGGTTTTTCAGATTCTATCGCTTTGGAGACAAAAACAATTAAATTTCCCACCCGGCCTTCTAATTCTTTAGGCCTGGGAGCGGTCTCGGGATCTTCAACCACATGGGTGGGTTTTATCACCACGTGTGTTATCCAGTCCCTTACATCGGGATCCCGGTCTATAACTCCCCGGACTACGGATGTATCCCACCGGTCGGCGTCTATAAAATTAGAAACATGGTCGGGATTGGAAATATCAAAACGCCACTGGTAAGAAGCAAGTCCCAGAACCACCACCGCGGGAACTATGGTATATTTAACCAGGTTGCGGGAGGCAAAATAAAGATAACCGGAAAGAATAAAAAACACCCCGCTGAACATCCACATCCGGACCATAAACTCATAATCCTGAGGTCCCAGTATATTAGCTATCCCCACTCCGGCGACAAACGCCCAGCACCCCCATTTTATTACCGAAATTACAAAAGATTCACTCCTCATGGGACCGGGTTGTGGGAGTACTTTCTACTACCTGCTCGTCTTCTATGGTATCCGGGCGGATACCGGGATAATAGTTAGCGTTAAGTTCAAGATTATTTTCTATTGTGTGATCCGGATTAAAAAGGGTATATATCCAACCCACCAGTACCGCGCCTATTATCAAAGCGAATATAAATTTTGAAGTTGAATCTTTCATATTATTTTATTCAAGGTAAATGTATTATCATAAATTTTATCCTGACTGTCAAGCATTTTTTTTTCATTACCTAAAGTTTTATTCCCAAAGAAATACGATGGGTCATTCCCAGATCAAAATGGGGCATAAAAGCGTAATCCATAATCCAGTAATCCTTATTCACTCCAAACCCAAGAGTAACTGCGGGTAATGTTATGTAGGAAAAGCCCAGTCTAAGATCGAACCCGGGGGATAATGAGGCCTCCACACCGCTTTTAAAACCCACCGTATATTCTTTCGAAGATACTATTTCCCACAGAAAATCAAATTTGTCTATCCGGTACTCACCCGCTAAGGCCGCCTGCCGGGGTAAATCCACTTCAGTATCCCCTACTTTAATACTCTGCCCAACATTCCGGGCAACCACACCGGCTGAGGTTCTGTCATCCAAACGGTAATGCCATCCCACATTAAAAGAGAGCGCTGAATCGCTTTCGCCGTATATACTTTCTGTAATCAAATTAACTCCCGCACCCCAACTTTGGCCTTCATCGGCACCGGGTAAAGCCACCGCTACGGTATACTGTCCGTAATTAATATCCAGTTCTTTATCCATTTCTTCTCCAACAATATCCCTGGCCTTATCTTCAGCCATAAAATATTTAAAGTACATTCCCAGGCTGAAATTCTCCAATTTTTGACCGTATCCTAATGTACTAAGGTGAGTATTAAGAAAATAGAGCATATGAGAAACCTCAAAATTAGTACCCTCCACACAGTACAGTCCGGCAGGGTTGTATACAGTTGAAGTTATTTCTCCCGGCCGTCCAGCCATCGCTTCTCCCAAAGAAGCGGCCTTGGCCGAAGAGTTAATATTAAGTATTTCTCCGCCGGTTATTCCCGGGTCGGCCATAAGAAGAGAACCGGACAAAAAAATTATTGCCGGACATAAAATAATATAGTTAATTGTGTTCATCTTAAAATAGTGACCTTGCCGGTCTCTACCTCCCCTTCGTAAGTTATAAGCTGAAAAAAGTAAAGTCCGGTACTGCAAAGCTGACCGCCGCTATTTTTACCGTCCCAGTTAACATAGCTTCCTGACTGGCCGGATTCGCTTCTTACTTCTTTTCCGGAGAGAGAAAATATCTTGTAATCTTTTATTGAACCGGTATTTTTTTTGGATAAATTCAGCCGGACCGACCGTAGATGGGGATTAAAAGGGTTGGGAAAACTAATAGGCTCTACCGGATCAATGGCAAAACCGCCGCCCTCTAAAAAGTTCATAACATAATAATTATTTATCCTTCCGTAACCGGTCTCTAAATCCCAGTCTGGATAACCGTCCCCGTTAAGTCCTATTGTATTCATTATTAAAATATCTTTTATCGCTGCGGGATCCCAGGAAGTTCCTTCCTGTTGATAGTAGGATACCATCAGGGAAGCAAGACCGGCGACAAAAGGAGTTGCCATACTTGTTCCCGAATCCTCGTAAGTACTATCTCCCGGATACGTGGACCTTATATCAACCCCCGGGGCCATCAAATCCAGCTCCTCCCCATAGGTAGAGAAACTGGCCCGGTTATCATTAGAGTCCGTTGCCCCCACGGCTATTACATTATCGTATTTGGCCGGATAGGCGACCGCTTCACTCCCGCTATTTCCCGTAGCGGCCACCAGCACACACCCCGCATCATAGGCGAAATCAACAGCTAACTCAAGGGAGGAAGCATGTTCATCACCCCCTAAACTAAGATTTATAATATGGGCCCCGTTATCCGCGGCATAATTAATAGCTTCCGCTATATCGGCCGTATTACCGGAGATATTCACAGAATCATATGCAAGAGCCCTTAATGCCATTATTTTATTGGTCCAGCTAACTCCTACCACTTCATTTTCCCCCGTGGCCCCGGCTATTCCGGCCACATGGGTTCCGTGCCCTTCTCCGTCTGCAATATGAGCTGAATCAGGATTGGGATCGTTGTCATTATCCACAAAATTCCAACCCCACAAATCATCGACATAGCCGTTGCCGGCCGTATCTGTCCCGGTTTCTTCTTCATCCGGGTTATGCCATATATTTTCCTGAAGATCCCGGTGGTCAAGATCGACTCCGCTGTCAATGACCGCTACAACAACTTCTCCGTTTCCGGTCTCTATGTCCCACCCGAAATGAGCGTCAATTTTATGAAGTCCCCATTGATTGTCCTCCAGTTCATGGGCATCGTTGTAAATTTCCGGAAACTTCTGCTGGGTGGTATATATATAATTTGGCTCGGCAAACTCAACATCCGGGTCAATTTCCAAATCCTCCAGTACTTTCTCCAGAGAATGGTCGGGCACACTTAATTTAGTTACCCCTATGTTCCTTAGCTGACCAATTTTTTTTGCCCCGTGAGCAGTAATATTCTGGGTCTTTGCTTCTAAAGAGACGTCTGTTTTAAATTTAACCAGCAATTCCCCCTTTACCGCTTCTACCGGCTGCCCGTTTACTTGGTAAGTGGTAATTTCCCGGGCAAAAAGGGTTGTTCCCAGTAAAATAAGAATGATAGCCCCCAGAATGGTAAGTTTTATATTAAATTTTTTCATGTCCGATTTTATTGTTCTAAGAACATTTTAAAAAATTAGCGGAAAGAACTAAAATATCCGGATTCAGTAAGTTCAAAAAAGAGCTCCCAAACTCATCCGATGCGCTCCTCCAAGATCCCGGTGGGGAGAAAAAGCGTAGTCCAGAGTCCACCGGCCGTAAGGAATGCCAAAACCCAGGGTAAAATCGGGGGCGTGTTCATATCTCACCCCGGTTCGAAGATTAACTCCAAAAAACTGGCCTTCCATACCCGCTCGCCAACCCAGATCAAATTCAGAGGCTCTTATTAGATCCCAGGAAAAGATAAAATTTCCCATACTATGGGCTCCGGCCAGTATCAACCGGGTATCCGTATCGCTGTCTTCAGTTACATGCTCCAAATTTCCCCCCATATTCTTAACCACAATACCGTAAGTATCGCCCCGGTAACCTACAATATGAACTCCGGCGTCAACTGTCAGGGCAGAATCAGAAGTATTGTAAAGATCTTCATTTATGGATTTAACCCCAAACCCCGCAGATACACGTTGGCTCAAGGGAAACCCAGCGGCCATAGTTACCTGGGTAAACTCATTGTTAAAACTTTCTTCGTTTTTTCCGTATTCATCCCGGTACGTTTCCGGAGAGGAAAATTGCTTCCATTGAATACCCAGCCCCAGATTACCCCATTTATAAACCCCCGTCCCGGCGCTAAGATAGGTATCTAAAAGATAACGGTTGTGGGAAAACTCAACTTCCGGGCCGTAAATACGGTTCAGAGCGGCGGGATTGAAAGTTACCGCAGCCACATCGTTGGCCCGGGCGGTATATGCGTCCCCCACCCCGGCCACCCGGCTTAAAGTATTAATCTGCAGTATTCGGCCCCCGGTTGTACCGGCCCCGGAAGCAGGATTAACCTGCCAGACGACTGCCATAAAAGCTAAAACTATAAAATTCTTAATATATTTCATCGAACTAAAGTTATCTTTCCTTCTTTATTACCGCCGTTATCGATCTCCAGATAAAAGAAATACAGCCCGCTGGCGCACATATTGCCGCTGTTATTTGTACCGTCCCAACTTAGATTATCTGTCCGGGCATCTTTATCCCTTACCAGAACCCCGTCAACCGTATAGATCCTCAACTCCCGCGGACTGCCGGTGAAATCATCCGGAAGCACAATCCTGACTTCCTGCCCGGCTTCAGTATTAAAGGGATTCGGATATACCATAAGATCGGAATCGTCAATTGCAGGAGGTTCCGTAAAATAACCCGCGCCACGGGATGTCCGGGCATAAAACCAGTCTTCTTTAGTATTTGTATCCAACGGTTGACCGGTAATATGATCTCTCTTTCTCTGAAGAGACCAGCCGGAGTCATCATCTTCGAGCATGGCAACATAATCCCAGTATTTTTGAGGGTCTAAATTGTCCGGTCCCCACTGATTGTGATAGGTGGCTGAAGAATATTCCTTTTCCATATAAAAATTGTCCGTTCCCCGGCGGGCAAAAATAACCGCATCGATCCAGGTCTGACCGTCCGGCGCGGTAAGATACAGCGCGCCCTGACTGCTAAACGGTCTTCTCTGGGTGCTGTCTGGATACTCGCTGTAAAAGACTTTCGGATCGCTTTGGGTATCGTGGTCCTGATCATGTTTAACGTTAAATTCAACTATAAGAAAATCCCCTTCTTCAACTTCCAGGTCCGGAAAAACCAGAACCTGTTCGAAATCATGATTATCGGGAACCGAAGTATTATAACTGTGATACAGTTCGGCACCGTCAATATTTACGTCCTCAACAACGTAAATTTCTATCCACTTTTCCGCCGGCGCGCTCTCGTCAAAAGCTATCTCGGTTATCTTACCCCAGCCGGCCCGGACAGGAGCTACGCCACAGGTTATGAAAACTAACCCGGCAATAACTATTTCAGCTAAATATTTTAAACAGTGACGGTCTTTTATCATTCTTTACACCTTAAAAATTCCATACCATACCGGTCATAAGCTCTATCTGCCGTTCGGTTACTCTCTTATCTTCTTCCGAGAAGGGGTTATCCCCCTGATAAGTGCTCATTCCCATTTTTCCGCCGATATTTATGGAAATATCCGGCGAGACATCTATGCCGGTTCCCAGATTAAACGAAACCCGGTCAACCGCAGAAGAAGAGTAAAATGGCTGGTAAGAAAAACCGGCCCTGAGAGCGGTAGTAAAATTAACATAATGCTCCGCTCCTACTCTCAGCGAGGTGGTATCCCGGTACCCGGGATTGACTTTATCTCCGTTGCTGTCCTGATACCTGAAGTCACTCCAGGATACCCGTTCTATCTCGGCCGTAATTAAAGTCTGGTCCAGTGACAGAAAATTATATCTTATGCCCAAGCCGATTTTTGAAGGCATATCCACATCTCTTTTATCCTTAAGTTTGGTTTTACTGTCTTCAACCCATACTCCGTCGCCGGTGTCATCCCAAATTTCTTTTTCAGTCACCTGTTCCCAGTCATCTTCTATGGTATACGAAGGAGCAAAATTTAGACCTATGGCGGCCTGGTCCCTGAATAACCGGTACAAAACACCCAGTTCGATATAATTTCCGCTGAAATCCCGCTCAATTTCGTGGTCTGTCTTAGAGTCTCCGACAATTTTCTGATTCGAATCCCCTTCCACGCCACCGCCCAGCAGATTAAATGTTACACCGGTATACATATTTCCGAAGACTCTGAAACCGGTAGTCAGCATAGTGCGGTTTATACCGCCGGAAATATCTGCTTTATAAGTATCTGCAACACCGTCTTCAAACACTTTATGCTCATGAAAATAGTCCATGTCCAGGTCTCTTCTCTGTCCCACCCCCAGGTTAACCGGACCGACAGGATAAATCATTCCCCAGACCGGCATTCTAAAATAATGGGCCGATGAATAAAATTCTTCGTCTCCGCCTGTCTCTTCTACAATATTGGAATTAAGTCCTAACATTAAAGCCCTGGATTGATTGGCGATATTTGCCGGATTGTACATTAAACCGGTCACACCTTCCGAAACGGCGATACCGGCGCCGCCCATACCCAGAGTCCGGGCATCTACCGAACCTACCGGGTCTCCGGGCAAAGCCTGATTGGATACTTCGGCAATCATATTACCGGACCCCGGATAACTCCAGGCCCCGGCCGGATCGGCCTCGTTAAACAGTACTAATACTGAAACAACAAAAATTATAAAAAATTTCATTTTACTTTTTTCTCCTTTACCATGACATATCATACTGAATACTGAAATCATCACTTGAAGCTCCATCCGGATTATATTCATACTCCATCCGGAGCCTGGAATTTCTTGAAAAAGTTATAACCGGTCTTACCATAAACCCCATATCGTCCCCTTCCACGAAAATTCTGGACAACAGTATCAGAGGATCGGTAATTCTATATCTTAATTCCGCATAATTTCCGTCCGATGTATCGTAATCTCTTAATTCGCTAATATCTTCGTAAGTCTCTTTAGTGGATCTAAATACCCCCGTTAATCTCAACCGATCCGACGGACGATGAGTTATCTGAAGACGATGGGAAAGATTACGGGACGGTGAAAAACGTACCTCCTGACTTCTAAAAGTATCTGCCTCCCGGACAGTACCCGTATATCTCAGGCCCAAAGTATCAGTGAAATCCCAACCCTGGCGTAATCTAAAAGTTAATCGGCTGCGCCAGTCATCTGTCCCGGCCCGGGTAAGTTTTAATTTTTCCTGATAGATAAGTTCCGGTTGAGCGTAAAAATTACCGGTTGGTTCTATCCTGCCCCCGACAGCATATCTCTGTTCATTTCGTCCGTTGAAAGTAGCCAGCCGTCCTTCCCCTAAATAGTCATAATAATCATGATCGACGTTCCAGTAGTAACCCCAAAATTCCATATCCTCGTAACTGCTCATTACTGTAAACCGATACGCCTGGCCGGTCTCCCAGCTCCAATCTCTTCCGGCTTCCCAGTCCCGGTAACCCTGCTCGTCATATTCAACATCAAACGTATGATACCTTGAAAAACCGATGTCCGCTATAAAACGATAATTTCTGTATCGATATTCTGCTTCTAAATCAACTATATTAATTCCGTCCCCCCTAAAATGGGTAAAATCTACTTCATCCTCTTCATGTACATTATCTATGACCCGGTCAAAGTCCAGAGTATAACCACCGACACCGACCATGACTCCCCCCAGTGGACGGCGAACCACACCGCCGTAAACAGTTTCAGTTAAATAGGGGTACTTAAATATGGGATAATTGGCAGTATCGTAGAAAGATCCGGGGCGTACGCCTACAGACCCGTCGTATTCATTTATTTCATCCACGGCAAAATCTTTTTCGGAGGCAAATGCGGTTAATTCCCAGTCGCCGGTTCTCATCTCTGCCGCAGCGCCGTAAAAACCGGCATTTATTGCCGGTCGATCATCAATCCTTAAACCCCGCATCTGCCGGGTACGGGTAAATGGTCTTAAATAATCGATCCGGTAACTGCCCAGAATAACGGTATCCATTAACCCTACGTTTCTAACCAGCAGGTATCTGGACCCCAGAAAATAGTCGTTAAAATTAGCGTAATTTATTTCTTTAGCTCCATCGTAGTCCGGAGGCCAGTGAGGAGAAGCCTTTCTTCTCATATTCACTCCGAACTCCAGTTTGTTACCGTAATTTAAACGGTGACGGGCCTCAATCTGGAGAGGTTTCTGATATTCTTCGGGCTGATCAAAATAGTAGTCATGATAGGGGTATGTAGTATCTGCTGACACCCGGACATCTCCGTGAATCCGGGCCAGATCAACCTCATCCAGCAGCGCAACAAACGGGGATATCATCTCAAAGGATTCCGGACCCACAATATCCCTGATATCCTCAACAGCGGACAGACCCCGCATCTCTCTCCTTAAATCAATAATCGCATTTGCCTCATCCCGACCTATACCCGGAAGTTCAAGAAGCTGAGAATATACTGCTGTGTTAAGATCCAAGGGATTGTTCCGGTACAGTTCAAGACGTGAAATATCCACATCCATATCCCGGAAATACTCTTCCTCTTCTTCCTCCATTATTCTTAAATCTTCCAGAATATCATCCGCTTGAAGCATATCCGGAGAAGTCATGGTTAGATACGGGGATATTTCATCAAAAATTTCTTGACTCATGCCCTCCGCTTCTAAAATATCCCGGGTTGAATCAAATAGCTGTTTTTCCTGTCTGATCTCAACAATACTGGCTGCCAGACTGGAGTCAACTCCGGGCAGCTGCTCAAACGCGCCGGAAGAATCACGGTTAATATCTACTACGGGTATTCTTCGTCTACGGCCGGAAACCCCTATCGGTATACATACCGATATAGCCAGCAGTATTATAATAAACCTTTTAAAGAAAAATTTCATTTATTCAATAACTGCTTCTTGTTTTAAATTATCCACTATCCTCTGGTTAACCCCGGATATTCTCAAAACGTCATCCCAGGTTTCAAACCCGCCCTGACGGGTCCGGTTTCTTACTATATTCCGGGCCAGGGAGTAGCTTATACCGGATACTCCGGCAATCTGACCGGCGTCTGCCTGATTGAGGTTAAACTTATCAACTTCTTCTTCCTCTTCGGGCTCTTCCTGTGTTTCAACTTCTTCCTGGGGTTCTTCTTCCGGTTCCTCGGGAGTTTCAACTTCGGGTTCGGGTTCAGGAGGTGTCGGTATTTCTTCCGGTTCGGGGTCGGGTTCCGGCGGAGTTTCCGGGTCTTCTTCCGGTTCGGGTTGATACGGTTGGACCGGTTCTCTTTCAATTATTGTCTCTTCATCAACGGTAAGGTATTCCCGAACGTTATTGTATAGATTCCGGCTGAATCCGTATATTCTCATTAAATCTCTTACCGAACGGAACTCTCCGGTCTCTTCCCGGTACTCTATAATATCTCTGGCCGTCGTCTCCCCTATACCCGGCACTTCGGTCAGTCCTTCCATGGAAGCTGTATTAATATTAACGGTTATCTCGGGACCGGCAATTTCAACTTCTTCTTCGGGCACTCTTACCCGTTCTGCGGTAGGCGTTTCTCCGAACCGGGTCTGAAGTGCAAACTCATGCTGAAAATCCAGATCCTGGTGATTTCTAAAGGAATAGTTTAAATTAAATATACCGGTTCTGAAACCAAACCCCATAGAAAACCGGGCCGGACGGCTCTGTATTCCGGTCCGCAGGGTTAAATTTGTACTTATCGGAAACTCAAGTCCCAGACGGTGTTCCCAGTCATTATCGGGTACTTTATGCAAATCCAGAGAAGCGGCCACACCTTCTATGGGAGTAGCGTAAATTCCGAATTTATATCTTTGCTGTAAATATTCCACAGGGTTGGAAGCCATCTTGGGCCGGTTGATATTATATCCGCTCATACCCATTCTTAAATTTTCATTTATATTGGCCAGAATTCCAAGATCCAGGCCAAAAGCCATTCCGGTATCATCCACGCCCTCTATGCTAACGCTGTTGCTTTTTAGGTTGGTACCTAAATATATTCCGTCAGCCAGCCCGGCGGAAAAAGCCAGACGCAGATCGGTCTCCCGGTAATCCGAAAATCCGAAAGAAGAATATCCGAAACCCCATGTTCCCAGCGAAAGGGTGGGCATAACCGCGGCGGCGTTTATAAGAGCAAGATCGCTCATACCGTACAAGGCGGTGTATGAAGTATCAACCTGTACGGAATCGGCCAGTCTAAGACCCGCGGGATTCCACCATAGACCTTCTACATCATCAGAAATTGCCGTATAAGCTCCGCCCAGGGCTCCGCTTCGGCCTCCACGTCCGCGGAATTCAAAGGCCGCGCTAACAGGGCGAACTAACACCAGGGCCGCGATTAGAACAGCGGGTACAATCTTATTAAATCTTAACTCCTTCATCATTCCTCCGGATAATATTTTTAATATTTTATTCATAATTAAAAGTCACGTCCTATGACCACCGGCGCCTGGTCCTGTTCTATATCCCCCCCGTCGCCGGGTTCCATCATTATATGCACTATGTAAATGCCCATGGGCAGTATATCACCGTATTCGTCCTCGCCGTTCCATGTTACAAATTCCCATTCTCCGGGAGCTATACTTTCATATCTTAAAAGGGTTCGCACCGCATATCCGTCAGTATCAAATATTTTAATGGTAGTCCGCATTGATTTATCTTCCGAGTTTCTGTAAGAAATCCTGGCCTCAGCCGGATCAATTGATTCGTGAGGAAAAAATGGGGAATTTTCCACCCTTAGTAAGTCTTGTACAGGTTCAATTTCTACGTATCCGTATCCCCGGGTAGTGGGTGCAAACTCCCAATCATCTACCGTATTGGTGTTTTCAGGTCTTCCTTCACTGTAGTCGTTTATTCTCTGCAGAGACATTCCATCTTGGCCGGAACTACCCTCGCCGCCGGGAACTACTTCCCGGTAATCTTCCGTACCCCACCCTGCGTCGGCGGCGGGGGACCAGAATCCGGAAGAGACGAACATATCATACTCATCATCCATATGAAAAGTAGTCGCCCTCTCGGCAAAAAACATCACTGCGTCCGACCAGACGCTACCGTCAGGCTCGGTTAAATAAAGAGCGCCCTGAGTACTAAACGGTGCATTATCCCCCCGATCGGGATAGGTACTGTAAAAAACCCTGGGGGCCGTAGTAGTTTGATGAGAATCACCGTGTTCTACGTTAAATTCCACTATCAAATAATCTCCCTCTTCCACATCCACATCCGGAAAGGTAAAAGCATGTTCAAATTCATCCCCGGATAAATTATGGCGATGGTAAAGGCGGGAACCCTCAATATTAGTATCTTCAAGCACATATATTTCCAGCCAGCTGCTCCAGTCGTCTCCGCTGTCATCGAAAGCAATTTCGCTTATTAGCCCCCAACCCTCATCAACATCGGCAAAAACATTTTTAGAATTGATTACAAGAACTGTAAAAATTATCAGTAAAAAACTGAGGCCGGTTTTTAATTTCATTATTATTTCTCCGTTTGTTTTTTTATTTTCCACTTTTGAAATATGATTATAAGTATTAAAGGATCCTACCTTATAAGTATAAATTAAATTATAAAAAAAAAATATATAAATGCAAAATTTATTTATACTTTTTAACTGTTTGTTTTTTTTTTAAACAAAATTGTTACGGTAAAAGATAACAAATACACCCAATTTATTCGGCTGTCTCAACCACAAACTGTTCCCCGTTGGTGTATACAATTACCGTACCGTCGTAGTCCGTCCGGTATATTTCCGCTCCCACCTGCTCTAGATTGTTAAGGGCCTCCGGCCGGGGATGACCGAAGGTGTTGTTTTCTCCCACCGGAATTACGGCCACTTCGGGAAGAACCTGTCTTAAAAAGGGCATGGTGGAAGAAGTCCGGGAACCGTGATGACCGACCTGGAGAACATTGGCTGTTAAATCTTCCCGGTACTGTCTTACACAGTACTTTTCTCCCCTTGTTTCCAGGTCTCCGGGAAAAAGAAAATTTACTTCCCCGTACTTTAATTTTAAAACTATGGAATTGTTGTTTATGTCCGAATTAGTACCTCTGAAATAGTAGTCCTCCGGCGGGCCGAAAATAGTGGTTACAATATCTTCCCCAAGATCTATCTTATCCCCCTGTCCGGCTCTCATTATATCAAAACTTATATCCAGCTGATCAATTACTTCTAAAAACTCGGTATACGATTGCCCGGTATGATCGTATCCGGGGTCAAAAACGACTCCTATATCGAATTCCTTAAGCACAGCCACAAGACCGGCTATATGATCACCGTGTGCGTGGGAAACAATCACGTAGTCTATCCTGTCGTAGCCCAGTTTTTTTATATAAGGTACAACAATCCTTTCTCCGGGGTCCCAGGAGGTCTTCATCCAGGCCGGCGATCCTCCTCCGTCGTACAATAAATTCTTTCCCGAAGGGGTTTCAATAAATACGGCATTACCCTGTCCCACGTCTATAAAATGAACGGACAGATCCTCTCCGGTTTTTTCGTATCTGGTAGGAGAAATACGCCGGGCCACCAGGTGCTCGGTATCTTTGTCGTTTCCGGCGGCATTTACAACTGCCGGGAAAAGAAGAAACAATACTGACGATATTAATATTTTTTTAAATTTTATCATAAAATTTATTTAAAACCTGATTCCCAGCCCCACCCTGTTTACAAAACCCAAATCTCCCATAGGAGCAAAACTGTAGTCAATAAGATACTCTAAATCTTCCACGTATTCAATCCCAAACCCAAGGGTTATTCCGTAAGGTAACCTGTTAATCTCTTTTCCAAATCTGTACCCCCCTCTTAAATGCAAAAAGTGTACCGGAGAAAATTCCATACCCACCCCCCCAACAACGCTGTCATCTGTAATATAATAATCTACTTCTGCACCGCCTGTCAACTTTCCCCCTAAAGTTTCATCGGCAACCGAAACCCTTATAACCGCGGGGAGATGATACTTAGAATCGTACCCCATCTTGGTACCAAGATTATCTAGGGAAATGCCCACCATCAATAAATGATTTTCATCTATATTATCGCTGTACTGACCACCCAGACCCACAGCCAGGGCGTTAGCCGTCTTTCCGGCTGTATTCTCACCTATAAATTTTAAGTTCACCCCCACATTGAAATTCTCATTTATCCTGACTCCCTGGCCGGCGGTAACAGCTATATTTTCAAATTTATAGGTACCCTCTTCAGCCCGGCCGGACGGTCGTTGAGTTATTGCACCGGAGTTTAAATAAGTTATACCAAGCCCGAACCCGCCGATGGCCTGATCGTGGCGATAGGCTGCAAAACCGTAGTGTATCCCGGAGACCCACCGGTTGTAAACCATCCGGCCTTCATTCAAAAAACCTACTGCCAGACCGGCCGGATTCCAATAAACAGCGGTCGGTCCCTCGGCGATGGCCGCAAAACTTGATCCCATGGCCGTGGCCCTGTTTCCCTGGGGCAGTTTAAGGAAATTAGCCGAGGTCGTTCCCGACCCGCCGCGCAATACTGCGGGTAAAAACATAATAATACTACACAATATTAAAAATTTGTTCTTCATTATCTTTTAAAAAATAATACTCTATTTTATTATATAATTTCCAGGCTGTATTGAAACTGACTTTTTAATTTTTTGGTTTTCAATATAACTTGTCCGTTTTTTTATATTATTTCGAATCATCTTACAACCGCGAATTTTTCAATTTCGTAAAAAGTGCCGTCACCTGTGGTCCCGGCCACTTTGACCATATAAAGTCCCGGGGCGACATCGTTTCCCGAGGAGTTTTTTAAATCCCAGACCGTCTCGTTCTCTGCGCCGGGATAAAACCGGGGTTCCATATTTACCACCTCTTCACCGGATACGGTATAGATTGAAATATCAACATCCGTCACGCCCGCGGACAGTCTATATCCTATATGCACCCTGTCGGTAAAATTTGCCGGAGAAGGATAAACCCGGACCTCATCAACAGCGGGATTGCCCCGGGTAATCTCTCCGCCGGATCCCAGGGAATAATTTTTCTGGGCCTCCTCCCAGAATAAACCGGCAACCGCGGAAGAGTGAATAACCAAAAAATTTTCATCGTGGTCACTATTGGCCTGGGTAGTCCAGTTGTAGGAACCGGTAATAACTTTAGCATCCGGCGTGCCGTGATCGATAACAACAAATTTATGGTGCAGTAATCCGTAAGGATTATTATCAAGTATAACATCCAGACCGTATTTGCTCAATTCTTCTTTAGCCCTTACGGAGGTAGACCGCTGGGTCCGGTCCACAACGCCTTTTACCGTTACATCCCGGTCATGGGCTTCTTTTAGGGCGTCAATAATTCTGACTTCTGCCTCAGAGAAGGTGTACATGTTAAATATAATAGAATTTTCAGATTCATCTATATAATCGCTTATCACCCTGGAATTCGACCCGTAGGGAGAAAAATAGACTTCAACCTCAACTCCGTCAACTTCCACGCTGCCACCCGGATCGGCGCGATCCTTGTCATCGGAAAACTTTTCCTCTTCCCACATGTACAAAAATTCATCCTCGTACAAACCGGCCAGGTCTTTCGAATATACCGTGACCGCATTGTTGTTCTGCTCGTAAAATGCGCTGGAGGTAAGATTGGCCGAACCTGTCCACACCGCACTGTCTTTTAAAACCACAAACTTATTGTGCATACTGTGATCATCTCCACTGTCGGCTGCCATCTTTGTGGATTTAATATTATCGTAAGCGTCGCTATCTCCATCGTTGCCATCGGTCATAAAATAGACCGTGGCCCCCCGGTCAAGGGCGTCGTTGAAAGCGTCGGTGTACGTTTCATCGGTCATTCTGTAAAAACTGGCGTACAGAACATCATCGCTGCCGGCTGACTCTATAAATTCTAAAAGAGATTCGTCCAAACCGGTATGGGGATTGGCTATCTGTGATGTAGTGGTGGAAATCTCGGGATGGTTAAAATATACCTTTATATTGTTCGCAGCATGTAAAGACGGCCTGAATAAAGTAAAAAATAGGGAGAGTATTAGGCCCAGGACAGCTATTTTGATTTTTTTTATCATGGGTATATATATTAATAAATTTTATTTTCTAAATTAAAAAATTTAAGATTATTAATTTTCCTTTCGGTATTTAGTCAGCACAGCTTCTTCTATGGCCTTTTTTACATCGCTGTTTACGGCCTGTACTTTATCCACATATTCCCCGTCTTCCCGGACTGAAGGCCAGCTGACAAAAGCGTCGTAGGTGGCCCCGTCTATTACGGTCAGATTCATTCCCAGGGCCTCGTTTACGGTAACAGAACATTTGTACATAGGGGTATCGGTGGGAATCTTTTCCATCCGGCTTCTTTGAAGCTGGAACCCTATTTTATTGGAAGTGTTTTCAGAAGCATTTTCGGAACTTAAAGCTTCTTTTATGGCATTTCGCAGATCGCTGCTGTAAATTTCCACATCCCTGTATTGCTGCAAAGGAAGCTCTATGAAAGTCTGCCCCAGTCTTTCGTAAAGTTCAATATCGCTTATTTTTACAGCGTGATTTAAAACCACGATACCCGAACCTACCATCCCGCCACGGCCGTTAACTTTATTTATGTTAACCGAGGTTACTGTAAGAGGGGTGTAAATTTCCGACTGAGTGACTTCTACATCAACCTGGGGAGTTGTATCTACGGTAAAATCGTCTTCCGTAAATCTATCAAGCACCGCCTGCTCTACTATCTCTTTAACCCGAGTGTTTACTATAAGGACCTGGTCCTTCCACTCCGATTCACCGGCTTCTTCATCGGGAGATCTAGCCGGCCAGTTGACCCAGTATTCCCCCTCGTTGTACCGGGATTCAAAAATACGGCATTTTATTTCAAGTTCTCCGTTAAAAGTCACCGACGCGAAACCGGCCAGTGAAGAACCTTCCGCGTCGTAGGGTTCAAGGCTGGTAACTTTATAATTAATTCTTTTTATGGTTTCATCGCTTGGAGTACGGGAAAATACAGCGTTTTTTACAACTTTCCGGGCCTCAGCCGTATGAAATATGACATCATCGGTGACTTCAATATCGTTATCGGTTATTTTTATCTCTCTTATTTCAATAACGCTGTTTATCTCAACAGTAGCCATATTCTCAGAGACACTAACAGCAGTGACCGATATACTGGTGGCCAGCGATGGGACCGCTGAAAAAAATACGGCCAGGAACCCGGAAATTATATTTTTTTTAATCTTTTCCATTTAATATGTCCTTAAAATTTAACGGTTGTGGCAACCCGGTGACTTCCTAAATTATCTCCTATGGTATTAGATAACAAGGCCGTATAATCTATCCGGAATCCCATGTTGCTTAAGAAATGCTCGTAACTTGCTCCCACGGCCAGTTCATTATTGTTAACCCCCATACGGAGTCCCACGGTGTTCTCGGCAAGCCAGGTTTCTATTCCTGCCGCGTAACTAATTTTATCCGCGTCGTCTCCCCATTCCTGATTACGGTAACCCACTTTAAATTCGGGAGTAACGTTTTCAAACATTCCTATCATTCCCATCCTGTAGGCCGCGCCCAGCTGAACTTCCATGGGCACTATGTCCTCTTCTTCTATACCCACATCCGCGGGAATGAGGTTGTTTAAAGACAGGGCTATCGGAAACTTATACGTGGGCTGAAACAGAATTCCCAGATCTGCGGTTACCGCTCCCGCTCCATCGGTGTCGGTTATGGGGTCGCCTAAGGCTTCCATATCATCGCTCCAGTTGTAGCCGTGATAAAGATATTTTAAACTGAGCCCCATACTTAATTGCATGGGTGAAATTGCGTCAATTACGCTGGATAACTCTTTGGCTCCACTCAATTGCAGGGTCGTCTCTTTGTAAAGATCATCACCGTCAAATGTTGTCGCCGCCACTCCAATGTTGGCAAACCGGTACTGAGGATACACAAAAGCTAAGTTTCCCCGGCTTAAATTTATCCCGTCCAGCCCGGCGTATGGTTTGTGGTAGGAAAACATACCCTCTATCATAAATACTTCAGAAAGAGTGGCCGGATTAGCCATAAACCCGGAGGCATCGTCAGCGCTGGCAAGATACGCTCCCCCTTTTCCCGCTCCCCGGATACTCCAAACCGGATCCTCAAACGCTCCCCTGACGCAGACCGACCCGGCCAAAATTACCGCCGCGGTCGCTGTTAATATTTTTTTATTCATTTTGCCTCCGTTTTTATCTTTTAGTTTACTGACTAAATACTTATTTCCATTTATATTTTACTACTGTTAAATTGTTATTTAGCTATTACAATAGAGCCGTATTCCGTATCGCCATCAGTAGTCTCAACCTGGTAGATATACAGTCCGGATTCTAAATTAGAATCAGGAGTCCAGATAATATTATTATTTCCGGATTTATCCAGATTAATCACTTCCGTACCTCTCTGGGTGTAAACTGTGACCTCTTCTGCTTCGCTTCCGAACTTAATTTCCGGATTCGCTGGAGTACTGAATTGCTGGACCGGGTCATAACCTTCAATAACAGTGGTTTGGGCCGTTATAGTGATGGGATTATCTTCGTCCACCTCGCCGTCGTCGTTTAAGGAATATATGGTGTAGGTATATTCGGTTCCCGGACTTAATCCCGTATCCGTATATTCCACTTCACTTACACTCAGCGCTCCGGAACCGCTTGCCGCCATAACAGACGCGGCGCTCCATTGATCTTCAATAATGGAACCGTCCCGTTTAATTCTGTATTGCGGTGCGCTGCCTTTCCATTTTATGGTTATGCTGGTCTCAGCCGCTTTTGATTCATCTTCCTTGTCCACGGACGCCGGCGGTTCGGCCAGAGTTCTGAATGTCTTTACAACAGAACTGTCCGAATACTCACCGTCATCAAACTCAGCTACAATCATTCTTTCGTAAGCGGTGTTCGCAGAAAGGTCTGTCTCTTCATAACTTGTATCATTAGTACTGTCTACTAGAGGCGGAGAAGTTTCAGGGTCTATTATATGATAACTATCTACCGTTTTACCTTCCACATCCAATGCGTCCCAACCGTACACTAATGTCGAAGAGCTCTTACTTATAACTTCAAAATTCTGAGGACCGACGGCACGGGTCTGGGTTGAAGTCTCCACACCTGCACTCATAATCGCATTATTGTTGTAGGCCCAGACCTTAAAATGATAGGTGGTAAGAGGCGTCAGCCCTTCTACCAAGGCGGTTGTTGTGGCCAGCCCGGTCTCATAGTTTGCGGGAGTGGACACATTAACTGAAAACTCTGAATCCGTGGAATATGAGATACCGTATCTGGTCCAGTTCGGATTGTCATTATCATCCCATTCCAACAGAACTGATTCTGATCTTCGCGCATCTTCAATCACGCTAACGTTAGTAGGTTCATTTGCAAGAGTATATACCGGGTCGGTGGAAGTTGGGGTAGATTCTTCAAGAGGTCCTACGGCAACTATCTCCCGAACCGATGATTCTTCATTCGGATCGGTAAGAGTTTCAGTGTAGGTATCTGAGCTGGCTTTAAGAACATCGGTGTCCTCAACGGTTGTCCCCTCACCATCAAGTAATCTGAACCCGGTTATATTCTCAGTAGACCCTGAATAGCTCCAGGTCCATTCTATATCAGTATTCGATTGTGCAGTACCAGAAAAGTTAGCTGGAGTTTCGGGGCCGGAAATAGGCCAGTCAGCAGGCGGTTCTTGAGTACTTAACCAAGCAGCACCAATATATAATGTGCTTGATTTATCGGCCCCACCTTCATCTACTGTGGTAATTTCAAGGCCTCCACTAGTACCTTCGGTTACATCGCCGATTTCTACTGAATAAGTTATTTCTGTCCACCCAGACTCATTAAGAGATACTGGTTCCCTAGTATTAGAATCGCCGACATAACCACTAGGATATGCAATACTAATGGTAGCAGTACCAGTTCCCATAACATATATACTTGCATAATACTGGGTATTTGGCTTTGTTAAATTATCAGTTTGTTCCAAAGTTCTTTCGCCGTTTCCGTCAACTCTTACAGAATAATTGCCTTTCAAAACATTATCGGTATCTTGATACCAATTTGCTGAGAATGAATGACTACCACTCCAGTACTCTGGTTTTTCGCTACTATTTTCCCAATTTTCAAAAAACTCGTTTCTTAACAAATTCCCCGGTACAGCAGTAGCTGTTGAAGAATCTGAACTTACTCCGTAATCATTACCAGCTTTAATCCACCGGGTATATTCAGTTCCCGTTTCCAGGCCGGTTTCCTCCCATTCTTTGGTGGGATCGTCAACTGTTTTCTTTAATTCATTATTATCATCGTAAATATAGTAAGCAGTTGCTCCTTTTGATAAACTCCAACTCCATTTTATAGATGTAGTTGATGCAGCTTTTCCTTCAAACGTTTCCGGAGGAGCAGGAGCACTCTCCAATTTTAAAGTTTTTGTGCTCTCTACATTTGAAAAGACCGATTTAAAACCATTGCCATTATACGCCCAGCTTCTAAAATAATAAGTAGTATCAAAATCAAGTTCCGTTATATTGGTAGTAGTAGCTGTTAAATCATCATTAATATCTACCGGTGTGGAGACATTAACGGAAAAATTTTCATCTTCAGCATATGAAATACCGTAACGGGTTCCATCCCTATTACTGTTAAAATCCCAGTTTAAAGTTACTGAACTTACATATACATCTGAGGCAGTAAGATTAATAGGCTCATTAGCTAAAGTATAAGCCGGAAAAGGCGTAGCCCATGCCCCGCCGGAAGAATAACTACTTCCTTCCACTGCATAAATTTTATAATAATGAGAAGAAGTATTGG
>CAYZAK010000001.1:0-161201 GCA_964476445.1 uncultured bacterium | reverse complement strand
CCCTATGAAGCCTTTGAAAAATTGGCGGGTGTTGCGTTAGAACCTTGAATCCAAGAAAAGTTATTTGCCAAGGAGTTTAAATTTATTATAATTTTATTTTTAAGAAGGGAAGAATTATAGGATATAAAAATAATATATTTGAAAATGATTTATCAAGCAATACAGTGTTAAATACAAGTAGAAGTAAAGAAACGGCAGTCCTTATTGGCGTTCATACCAGAGATTCAAGAGTAAGAGCCGAGGAGAGTTTATCTGAACTTTTTCAATTAGCCCTTACAGCAGGAGCAGAAGTTAAGGCAAAATTTCTTCAAAAGAGAGACCATCCTCATCCCGCTTATTACATAGGTACGGGAAAAGTTAAATCCATTCGTAACTATATTCACGCAAATTCTATAGATGCAGTTATAGTAGATGGGGAGTTAAGGCCAACTCAGGAACGAAATTTAGAAAAAGAATTTGGCGTTAAAGTTATAGATAGGGTAAGATTAATACTTGATATATTTGCCCAGCGAGCGTCTACTCGAGTTGCTAAATTACAGGTGGAACTTGCCCAGATGGAATATCTTCTGCCCAGACTTCAGAATATATGGACCGATTTTTCAAGGCTGGGCGGGGGTATCGGAACCCGGGGTCCGGGAGAAAAGAAAATTGAAGTTGACCGGCGGATTATTAATGACCGGATCACTACCATAAAAAAGAAATTAAAAGGTATTAAAAAAAAGAGAGAATCAAGGGAAAGAAATCGCAAAAAATCTTTTAAAAATTTAATTTCCCTGGTCGGGTATACCAATTCCGGAAAATCCACTTTAATGAATACTATAACCGGGTCTAATGTAGGCGTTGCTGATAAATTATTTGCCACTCTTTCTACTACGACCCGTAAATTTCGGGCTAATAAATATAGATTACTGTTA
Organism: uncultured bacterium; assembly: GCA_964476445.1. GTDB lineage: Bacteria > CG03 > SLGR01 > SLGR01 > JAGXOG01 > CAYZAK01. Next base: position 160,287 of record CAYZAK010000001.1, on the reverse strand, counting down.
TCGGATACGGTAGGTTTTATAAGGAAACTTCCTCACAAAGTAATTGAAGCTTTTATGGCCACCCTAGAAGAGGCGAAAGACGCTGATTTATTGTACCATGTAATAGATATTTCTGCTGAAAATTACAGGCACCGAATGAAAACCGTGGAAAAAGTTTTAAAAGATCTGGATGCGGATAATATCCCAGTTATAAGAGTATTTAATAAGATAGACCTTTGTGATGTAAACAATACACCCCGGTTAGAGGAAGGGGATCCGCCATCAGTTTTTATTTCCGCCCAGGAAGAAAGAGGTATCGATTTATTGAAAAAAGAGACCGAAAAACAGCTGGATAAAAATAATACCACGGTCTGTTTGAAAATACCGCAAACAAGGCAGGATATTGTGAATTATTTATACAAAACAGCCCATGTTTCCGATAGAGAATATCGGGACAATAATGTTATATTAAAAGCCAGTATGGATGAGGAATTTGTGAAAACATATCAAAAATACATAGTTTAAATGATATGGGTTTTCGTTAAATATATGGGATCAAAAGAGTGAAATTATGATTAAAACAATAGCCATAGTGGGCCGGGTAAATGTGGGCAAGTCAACGCTTTTTAATGCTCTTATCAGGAAAGATATAGCTCCCACCTCCCCTAATCCCGGATTGACCAGAGACCGGACTTATTCCTATTTTATACCGGATGATAAAAATAGATACCTTCTTATAGACACCGGAGGCATTATTCCGGGCTCTAAAAAAGACGGTATTGAAGATAAGGTAAATTTACAGGTGGAAATTGCTTTACAGGAAGCTGATTTAATTCTTTTTACGGTGGATCTCATCACCGGTTTAACGCCGGTAGATAGGCATATAGCAGATAAGTTGAGAAAAAAACAGAAACCGGTATTGCTGGTGGTAAATAAAGCAGATTCCCCTGGAAAGGATATACAGGCGGTGGAGTTTTACAATTTGGGTTTTGAAAATATGGTTGTGGTTTCAGGTGAGCACAGAAGAAATATATTAGGAATTTCCGATAAAATTATAGAACTGCTACCCGGGGCAATTGAAAAACAAGCAAATGAAGATTTTCTGAAATTATGTATAACCGGTCGCCCCAATGTAGGTAAATCCACATTGTTAAACCGGATTATGGGAGAAGAAAGAGTTATTGTAGACAGTAATCCGGGGACCACCCGAAACCCGGCCAAAGGATATATTGAGACCCCGAATAATAAATGGGAGATTACCGATCTGGCTGGTTTATGGAGAAAAAAAAGAAATAAGCAGATAGAAGATATTGTGAGTATGATAAAGGCCAGAAAAGAGATTGACCGGGCGGATGCCTGTATCTTAATACTTGATCTAACCGAAAAACTTTCTTTACAGGATAAAAGAATTGCCGGATGGATAGTAGAAGCTGGCAATGCCGTTGTTGTTGCCGGAAATAAAAGTGACCGGATAGAATTTGAAGAAGGTTTGGAAGAAGCTTTTAAGCGTAGTTTATTTAAGGATATGCCTTTTATTTCATTTTCTCCTTTTATAATTATTTCGGCAAAACAGGAATGGGGTATATCCAATATTTTTAAAGAATTAGAAAAAATAATGGCTAATTACAATAAAGAAATACCCCAGGAAGAACTGGACGCTTTGATCCGGCGTTGTGAAGCGCACCGGCCGCCACCGGAAGCAGCCAATATGAGGCCGGTAATAAAAGGGCTTTATCAGGTTGACAACAGTCCTCCGGTGTTTAAAATTTTAGTGAAACATCACCGAATTGACAAAATACCCGGTCATTGGGTAAATTATATTAAAAACTCAATTCGTAAGAAATTTAATTTTTACGGGGTACCTACTAAAGTGGTAATAGGAAGAAACTGAGAGGATTTAAAATATTAGATTTATAAAAAATGGATAGCTATTTTGCGGTAAGTGAAAATATAATACAGACGGTTTTAATAATATTGGGCAGTTTTGCGGCCGGTTCGATACCTTTTGCATTTATAATAACAAAAATTTTTTCCGGGAAGGATATAAGAAAAGAGGGTAGCGGAAATCCTGGAGCTACAAATGTGGTAAGGGTTTTAAATGGAAAGTACGGTCTGTTAACCCTGATACTGGATGTATTAAAAGGTGCCGTTCCTGTCTATTATGTTATCAGTATAAACCCGCCTTTGTACTTAGTACATATTGTGGCCATATCAGTTGTACTGGGCCATGATTTTACTCCTTTTTTAAAATTTAAGGGAGGAAAAGGAGTGGCCGCCAGTCTGGGAATATTTTTAGTTATAGATTATGTTCCCACTCTTATTATAGTATTTATTGCTTTTCTTTTGACCTCTGTATTTAAGTTTGTCTCATTCGGTTCGGTGGTGGCGTCGGTGTCTTATCCTATTTTACTTTATGTTCTGGGCAAGACTGAATATATATGGCTTGCTATTATTTTAGGTCTTTTGATAATTTTGAGTCACAGAAAAAATTTAAGGAGATTATGGTATGGTCAAGAAAAAAGATCAGTATAAAATAGCAGTTTTAGGAGCGGGCAGCTGGGGTATTACTCTGGCAAATATATTAAATGATAATCACCATGAAGTAAAACTGTGGGAATTTAATAAAGAACAAGCTGAAAAATTGAAAAGTCAACGTAAATTTGTTTCTCTGAATAATTATTCTCTTCCTCCTGCAATTAAAATTACAAATAATTTATCTAAAGCGGTCGCCGGAAAAGATTTTATGATTGTATCGGTTCCCTCAGATGCGGTAGAGGGGGTGTCCCGTAAATTAAGTAATATTAAAGAAATTCTTCCTCGCGTTATTGTAAGTACGGTAAAAGGTTTTGACCCTGAATCCCTGGAGCGGCCTTCTCAGATTTTAAGAAAACATTTAGGCAAAAAATTTCATATAACTGTTCTATCCGGTCCCAGTCATGCTGAAGAAGTAGTTCACAAAACTCCCACTACGGTTGTGGGTGCGTCGGTAGATAAAAAAACGAGGAGGCAAGTTCAAAAATTATTTTCCAATATATATTTTAGAGTATATTCTTCTAAAGATATAAAAGGGGTGGAACTAGGCGGAGCGCTTAAAAATGTTATTGCGATCGGCTCGGGCATAACCAAAGGTTTAGGAATGGGGGATAATACTCGCGCAGCTCTAATTACCCGGGGGAATGCAGAGATAATCCGTCTGGGTGTGACTTTAGGGGCCCAAAAACATACCTTTAACGGTTTATCGGGCATAGGAGATTTAATAGTTACCTGTTTTTCCGAACATTCCCGGAACTTCAAATTCGGGAGGCTTATAGGTAAAGGGTATGCTGTTGAAGAAGCTCTTAGCAAAGTGAAGACCACTGTAGAGGGTTTAAAAACAGCAAAAAGTTGTTACAAACTCTCAAAAAAGTATAATATTAAAATGCCGGTCAGTGAAAATATTTATCAAATACTTTATAACGGGAAACCGGCCCAGAAAGCCTGGAGGGACCTTATGAATAGGCCGCTAAAAGAAGAGCATCAGGAGCAAAATTAAATTAAAAGAGTAAATTATGAGGTATTTGCATGAATAAATCAGATATTATAAATAAAGTTTCAAAAGTGACCTGCGCAAATATTGAAGCCAGGGATGCGGTAGAAGAATTTTTGAGTGCTATAAAAGAATCTTTGCAGAGAGAGGAACGGGTTACAATATCCAATTTTGGATCTTTTTATGTTGTGTTTCGTAAAGCCAGAAGGGGTGTCAACCCCCAAACTGGTGAAAAAAAAGATATTCCTCCAAAGAAAGTTGTGAAGTTTAAACCTTCTCCCGGATTAAATAATAAGATATAATAAATCCGGTAAATGAAAAAAAAATATTTAACAATCGGTGAGGTCTCAAATATAACTCAAGTTCCCAAGTATACGTTAAGGTACTGGGAGTCAGAATTTAAACTTTTACGGCCGATAAGAAGGTCCAGTGGCCAGCGACGTTATACACAGGATGATATCCATACGATAAAAAAGATAAAAAAATTATTAAACAAAGACAAATACAGTATTGCCGGAGCCAAAAAGCAGTTGGTACGGGAAAAGAAGATGGCTGGTAAACAGATGGAGATGCCTCTGAAAATGGCCGGTCCAGCAATTGAAGAGTTAAAAAAAATAAAGAAAGATCTTTTAAATATTAAAAAGATATTGAATAAAAATTAACAGCGGGCGTAATTCAGCGGCAGAATGTCAGCTTCCCAAGCTGGACGTCGGGGGTTCGATTCCCCTCGCCCGCTCCATTTGATAAAATTTGAACGCCCCTTGCAAACGTTTAATAATGTGAGAAGATCTTGGAGTGAAAAAGGATATTACTATATTTTCTTAAGGAGTAATTACTCTATTCTATAATTTCACCAATTTTAGTTTTAAGTTCCTCCCAGTCAACCGGTTTAATTAGATAAGAGTCAGCTCCGTATTCATACCCTTTGTCTATATCACCAGAAGCACCTCGACCGGTAAGAAGTATAATGGCAATATCTTTAGTATCAGGATTATCTTTTAGTATTTTGCATACTTCAAAACCGTCCATGGAGGGTAATCCTACATCCAGCAACATAACATCCGGATGTTCGGTTGTAGCTTTTTCAATTGCGTCTGTACCGTTTGTTACTTCAACGACGTTCATATTCCAGCTTTCTAAGATAAGGCTACCCGTTTGCCTTATACTATCATTATCATCAACAAACAAAACCTTTTTATTGCTTAAATTCATATTTTACCTCCTTTCTGAGTATATATAACAGAATTAGCCTTAAAATGTCAACCTGATTAAAAGAATTTATAGTTAAAAAAAGTTAAAGACAAAAGAACCGGAGAGGTAAATTGTGGCTTGGGAACATTGTTAAAGTAGAAAAAATTAAAAGAACCTAAAAATAAAAAAATTTGAAAAAATTAAATTAATTTATTATAAGATAAGTCTATATGGTGGCGGAGTAGCTCAGGTGGTTAGAGCAGCGGAATCATAATCCGCGTGTCGGGGGTTCGAGTCCCTCCTCCGCTACCAAAAATTTATTAAATTGCAAATTTTCAATAGAAACTGCCAGCAATAAATGTAGCGTTTATCTGAAAAAAATATTATGATAAAAATTAAGTATATTATATATTTATTATTAATAGGAACCTGTTTTATGGGGTGTGAACAGGCTGATATTGCTGAGTACAGCACTCCAGAAGCTGTATATGAAACTTACCGCCAGGAAGCTAAAACTTTAAGAGTAGTTGCCGACCATCGCAGTTACAGAAGAGCAATACAGTGTTTTTTAAAAGAAGAGCGGGATTGGTTTGAAGAACATTACAATGATATAGATATTGAAAAAGAAGAAGAAGTCTATAATAATCTTTACCGTAGCAAGCAGTTGGCTTACGTTATGGGAAGAAGTGTGATTCCGGCCGGTCCTTCTCCAGATGAAGAAAATTATTCTATAGAAAAGATTTCTGATTTTAAAGCAAAGTTAACAGTAAATAATTATCCAGAAGAGATAGTTTTAATTAAAAAAAACGATAATTGGGTGTTTGAAAGTTTATTCGATGTGAAAGCTGATGACCGCTAACTAAAATATTAATCTGTGAATAAAATAGTTGAAGTAGTTTACAGAAAGTTAAATTTTGATATTCCTGTAATTTTATCGGTTTCGGGGGGGAAAGATTCAGTTGTCTTACTGGATACGATCAGCAGATTCAGAAAAAAATTTTCAATTTCTCCCCGGGTAGTTCATTTCAACCACCATTTAAGGAGATGCAGTAATGAGGATGCCGATTTTGTAAAAAAGTTATCTGACCGTGCCGGATTTGATATAAAGATAATAGATTTAGATGTTAAACAGTTAAGTAAGAAAAAAAAATATTCCCTGGAAGAAGCGGCTAGAATTTTAAGATATAGAGAACTGGCAGAATATGGAAAAGAAATTTGTAAATCAGGGGGCGTAATCTTTACCGCTCATACAGCCAGTGACCAGGCCGAAACTGTACTTTTTAGAATTATAAAAGGAACCGGAAAGGGGGGAATACAGGGGGTTAGAAGAACTATAAAATTATCAGGTGGTTGGAAAGTAAACCGGCCACTTCTCAGTATAACTTCAGCAGAAATTTACGATTATATAAAAAGAAATAAGTTAGAATTTAGACAGGATGAAACTAACCGGGATATAAGTATCCCCAGAAATTTTATACGGCACAAATTAATACCTCAAATAAAAAAAATTAATCCTTCTTTTGAAAAAAATATTTACAAAGAGACAAAAATATTTAATCAGGAAGAAAAAGTCCTTGAGAGTATAGTGGACCGGAGTATAAAGAAAATTAATTTTATAGAGGAAAAAGACAGCAAAATAATTGAATTAGAAAGTATATTAAGTTATAATGCATGGTTAATTCAAAGATTGCTTAAGAAAATTTCTCCCGTTCCTTTGAATGCGCAAAATATATTTGCCCTGGTTGATCTTTTGAATAAAGAGGGGACTTTAAAGTATATTGATCTGGGTGATGACTGGATAGCCAGAAAAGAATACGGCCGATTAATTATAGAAAAAGGTTTTGAAAAATCTCCGGTGTTTAAATACAGCATAAAACCGGGAGTAAATTTTTATATACCGGAGATAAGAAAAAGAGTTTCGACAAGAATAGTTTCCGATATTAAATCCGGTACAGTTTTAAAGTCAACCTCTGAAATAGAATACTTTGACAGAAAAGTTTTAAAAGCAAAAGATATAGTGCTTCGTTCAAAAGAGAAAGGGGATAAATTTATTCCCTGGGGGATGAAAGGGACTAAAAAAATCAGCAATTTTTGCATAGATGAAAAGTTAACATTTAAAGACAGAAACCGCTTATTAATAGTGGAAAACAGGGGACAAATAATGTGGATTGCTCCTTTTCGCCGGTCAGATATTGCTCCGGTCCGGAAAGATACAGAAAGTATTTTAGAAATTAAGGTGGAAAATGAAAGATAATATTAATAAAGATATTCAGGAAGTATTAATAGACAGCAAAGTAATAGATGATAAGGTTAAAAATTTAGCACGTAGAATAAACCGTGATTTTGCAGGAAAAAATCCGGTGTTAATTTCTATTTTAAAAGGCAGCATAGTGTTCTTATCCGATCTTATGAAATACTTAGATATAGAAAGTTCCATAGATTTCATAGCTGTTTCTTCTTATGAAGGGGATACTGAATCTTCGGGAGTGGTAAAGCTGGTTATGGATTTAAGGGAAAGTATAGAAGACAGGCATGTTATCATAGTTGAGGATATTATTGACACGGGTTTAACAATGGCCTATCTTAGGGATAATTTTTTGACCCGGAAACCGGCCAGTTTCAATATATGTTCTCTTTTATATAAACCGGAAAATAATGAAGTAAACATAGATATAGATTATTTAGGTTTTGAGATTCCGGATAAGTTTGTAGTGGGCTACGGACTGGATTATCGGGAAAAATACAGAAATTTACCTTATCTGGGCACCTTAAAACCTAAAATTTACAGGAAGGAATCATGAGTAATAAAAAAAAGAAACAGGAATTTTTTAAGGGCATTTCATTCTGGATATTTTTAATTCTGGCAGCGGTGTTGCTGACCGGATATCTAGGGGGTAGAGACGAGGTATCTGAGATTGCCTACAGTGAATTTAGAGACAAACTGGATTCCGGACGTCTTCAGAGAGTTGAAATCTCAGAGGAAGAGATAACGGGCACTTATCTGGATCCGGCTACGGGTAAGGAAGTGCAGTTTGAGACCGTTTCGGTAGAAGATCCTGCATTGGTAAAAGATTTACGGGATGCCGGAGTAGAATTTAAAGGCGATGTTTCCAGTGGATGGCTTCAGATGGCGCTGTTTAATTTTGGGCCTATTCTGTTGTTGATAGTAATCTGGCTTGTAATAATGAAACAGATGCGTTCAGGGGGGCAAAGCGCTTTAAAATTTGGGAAGTCAAAGGCAAAACTTCATGTTAAGAAAAAAGAAAAAAATATTACTTTTAAAGATATCGCCGGTTTGGAAGAGATTAAAGAGGAACTCCAGGAAATAGTTGAATATTTAAGAAAACCTGAAAAATTCACCCGTCTAGGAGCCGATATTCCCAAAGGAGTTTTACTTTACGGTGCGCCCGGCACCGGTAAAACTCTATTGACTAAAGCTATTGCCGGGGAAGCTGATGTTCCTTTTTTCTCCGCTTCGGGAAGTGAATTTGTAGAAATGTTTGTAGGTGTGGGTGCGTCCCGTATAAGAGATCTTTTTGAACGTGGGAGAAAAAGTTCTCCCTGCATAATCTTTATTGATGAATTAGATGCTGTTGGCCGGTCCCGGTTTTCTGGGTTGGGCGGCGGGCATGATGAAAGGGAACAGACCCTCAACCAGATTTTAAAAGAACTGGACGGTTTTGACTCCAGGGAAGGGGTAATACTTATTGGGGCCACAAATAGACCGGATGTGCTGGACCCTGCTCTTTTAAGAAAAGGAAGATTTGACCGTCATATAGGGGTTCCACGGCCTAATATTAACGAGCGGAAAGAAATATTTAAACTTCACGCGGAAAAAGTCAAAATGGATGATGAAACGGATTTTGATGTTCTGGCCCGAAGAACGCCGGGTTTTGTGGGAAGTGATATAGCAAATATAATAAACGAGGCGGCACTGCTGGCCGGTCGGGAAAAAGCTGATAAAGTGACTATGCACCATGTAGAGGAGGCGATTGATAGAGTAATTGCCGGACCTCAGAAAAAGTCCAGAGTAATTTCTGAAGATGAGAAAGAAAAAATAGCTTATCATGAATCCGGCCATGCCTTAGTAGCCCTTCATCTTGATAATGCTGATCCCGTACATAAAGTTTCCATACTTTCCCGGGGACCGGCTTTAGGGTATACTTTACAACTTCCTCTGGAGGATAAACATTTAACTTCCGAAGTGGAGATCACTGATAAAATGAGTGTTATGCTAGGAGGGCGTATAGCTGAACAGTTAATTTATAATGAAAAGACTACCGGAGCTCAAAATGATCTTAGACAGGTTACCGAGATGGCCTATAAATTAGTGACCGAATATGGGATGAGCGATGAACTGGGTCCTCTAACTTTTGACAAGGATAAAGAAAAAGTTTTTTTAGGTAAAGATTTAGCTCAAGGAAGGGAGTATTCGGAAAAGACAGCCCAGTTAATAGATCAGGGAGTGACAAATATAATAGATAAGTGTTATCAGAAAGCCCGGAAAGTATTAACTGAGAATAAGGCATGCTTGAAGAAAATTGCTAAGGCGTTGATTGATAAAGAGATAATAGAAAGCAATGAACTGAAAAAAATAGCCGGTATAGAGCCGAATAAAGAAAAATCAGATTGTAAAAAACAGGAACAGGATAAAACAGAAGACAAAGAAGAAAACAAAAAAGAAGAGAATTAAGATGGACAGGATAAAGATTAAAAAGGCAGTTAAAAATTTTTTAGAGGGTATAGGCGAGGATCCAGACCGGCCCGGCCTTAAAGAAACTCCGGACAGAGTAACTAGAATGTGCGAGGAAATATTTAGTTCCTATGACCGGGTGACGAAAGCACCTCCGGTTTATTTTAAGGAAAAAGAGTATTCAGAGATAATTCTAGTTAAAGATATATCGTTTCATTCGGTATGTGAACATCATTTACTTCCTTTTACCGGTAAGGCACAAGTAGCCTATATTCCGGAAAAGGGAAATGTAACTGGGTTATCTAAAATTGCCCGTTTAGTGGAGGCAGTTTCCAACAGACTTCAGTTACAGGAGCGGCTTACTGAAACAATAGCCGATTCAATGATGGAAAATTTAAATCCTAAAGGTGTAATGGTTATAATAGAAGCCCAGCATCTATGTATGATTATGCGGGGAATAAAAAAACCCGGGTCCAAGGTAGTAACATCTGCTATGAAGGGAATCTTTTTAAAGGACGCCCGAACTCGAAGTGAGGCATTAGCCCTTATTAAGGAAGACTAGATAATATGAAAATAGGGGATTTATTTAGTAAAAAACCGGCCATTATGGGTATTTTAAATGTTACTCCGGATTCATTTTACGATGGTGATAAATACAATAGTCCGAATAAAGCTTATAAACGGGCTTTAAAGTTTAAAAAAGCCGGAGCCGATATTATAGATATAGGCGGAGAATCCACCCGGCCCGGGGCAAAAAGCATTACAGTGCAAGAAGAGAAAAACAGAGTACTTCCAGTAATAAAAAAAATAAAACAAAACAATCCGGATATAAAAATTTCCTGTGATACCTCTAGACAGGAAGTGGCTAGAGAAGCTTTAAGCTTAGGAGCGGATATGATAAACGATGTTACCGGTTTTGAAAATCCGGGAATGCGGGATGCCGCCGCAGAGTCAGGATCGGCGATATGTATAATGCATATGAAGGGTAATCCGGTAAATATGCAACAAAACCCTCAATATGAAGATGTAATTTCAGATATAAGAAAATACCTTCATGAACGGGCCCAAGAATGCGTGAAGTCCGGTATTGCCAGGGGAAATATTTTAATAGATCCTGGCATAGGATTCGGAAAAACGTTGAAACATAATCTTAAAATAATGGCGAATATAGACAAATTAAGCAGAAAATATCCGGTTTTACTGGGGGCCTCCCGCAAATCTTTTTTAAAAGAGTTATTAAATATAAAACCCTCTCAAAGACTGAGTGGTTCTTTGGCTGTAGCTTGCTGGGCGGGAATCTATAATGTATCAGTATTAAGAGTTCATGATGTAAGGGAGACTATAGAAGCTGTAGAGATGACTAGGGCGTTAATAAGTAATCGTTTATGAATGAAATATTAATTTTACTTCAAAATGTGTGGGTTAATTATATCCGTCATTTTCTGGATATTTTTGTCAGTGCTTTTGTTATATATAAATTGTTTACCCTGATACAGGGCACTAGGTCAGTACAGGTACTAAGAGGAATAATTTTTCTTTTAGTGGCTACGTTATTTGCAGAAGTTCTGGATTTGGTTCTTATAGGATGGATGTTAAGATGGTTCTGGGTTGCCGGAGCGGTGGCTCTGGTAATAGTATTTCAACCTGAAATAAGGAGTTTTTTGGCCCATCTTGGTTCCGGCCGATTGACTCGTATTATTATGAGGGGAAAAGTTGAATTTATTGAAGAAATAATGCGGAGTGTTAAAAATATATCGCGCCGGGGTTACGGAGCTTTGATTGTTTTAGAACAGGAGACAGGATTAAGAAATTATATTGAGACCGGAATAACGTTAAATGCCGAAGTTAGTTCAGAATTATTGGAAACTATTTTTACTCCTCCGTCGCCATTACATGACGGAGCTGTTATTTTATCGGGAGATAGAGTGGTGTCTGCTGGCTGTATCTTACCTTTGACTCATAATGTAAGGATATCAAAAGTCATGGGGACTCGCCACCGGGCCGGAGTAGGATTGACTGAAGTATCCGATGCTCTGGTTATAATTGTTTCCCAGGAGACGGGAAAGTATTCCCTGGCCCGTGACGGAAGTTTAAATAAGGATTTAGAATTGGATCAGATTAAGAAAATATTGCTTGATTATTACAGGGAGAAGGTTGTCGATGATAAAGTGTAGTGGAAGTCAGAGAGATGAAGAAAAATCTACGTATTAAAATTTTGGCCCTGGCTATAGCGGTGGCGCTTTGGTCTTTTGTCAGATATATTATAAAATGACTTATCTGGGAATAAATATAGATCATGTAGCTACTCTAAGGCAGGCTCGCCAGGAAGGAATACCGGATTTACTTAATGCGGCCAGAGAAGTTAAAAAGGGTGGAGCTAATAATTTAACGGTACATCTTAGAGAGGATCGTCGGCATATTCAGGATAAAGACGTATATAAACTTAAAAAGTTAAATATATTGCCCCTTAATCTGGAGATGGCTAATTCCCGGGATATAGTTCAAATAGCTCTTGACGTAAAGCCGGAAAGTATTTGTTTGGTACCTGAAAAAAGAGAAGAATTAACCACTGAAGGGGGGCTAAACGTAAAACAGAATTTAGATAGCTTAAAAAAAACCGTTACTGAACTTAAAGAAGCGGGAATTGAAGCTGGTATGTTTATAGATCCGGTGAGAGAACAGATTATAGCTTCGGCAGAGGCAGGAGCAAACAGCGTGGAATTGCACACCGGAACTTACGCGAATGCCGGCCCGGGCAAAAAGCCAAATTCGTTAGATAATTTAAGAGTGGCAGCGGAATTTGCTGACCGAAAAGGGTTAAAGGTCAATGCGGGCCACGGTCTAAATTATAAAAATGTAAAACCCGTGGTTGATATACAGGTGATCAGGTATTTAAATATAGGATATTCCATTATTTGCCGATCGGTATTTACCGGGTTAAAAAAAGCAGTAATTGAAATGAAAAACTTGCTTGAATGACCAAGGGGCTGGTGACCATTATTTTTTTAGGAGGTCTTTACTGGGGGTATTATTATACATATTTAGGCCGTCCGGAGAAGGATGAAAATAAATTAGAAAAAAATACCGAGGATTTAGCCGATATTACCCGTGGAGCAAATATTAATATGCTAAAGACGGCAATAGAAATATTTAAGACAAAAGAAGGCAGATTCCCCCACAGTATTGAGGAGCTGGTTTATATGGGGTACCTGGATGAGGTTCCTGATTATGGCAATGCAGAGTGGAACTACAATACAGAGACCGGTCAGATTAAATGACTTTTTTAAGGACGGGAACCGATATAGTGAGCGTTGAGAGAATAATAGATATTTTAAAAAACAAAAAAAAATTTAAACAAAAAATACTTACCGAAAGAGAGATAAAATACTGTAATTCGTTTAAAGATAAAGATGTCCACGTTGCCGGTAGATTCGCCGCTAAAGAGGCTGTATATAAAGCCCTTAACAGTGAAAAGCAGAAATTTTTTTGGAAGGATATTGAAATTATTAATGATAGTTCCGGCCGCCCCCACATAAGCGATGAAAGTAAATTGATGGATTTGATAATAGCCAAAAATTTAGTTTACAGTTTAAGTATTGCTCATGAAGAAAAATACGCGGTAGCCGTGGTGGTATTTAAGGAGAGTATATGAAGATTATCACCGCCCAAGAAATGGCCCGGCTGGATAAGATCTCGCCGGTAAAAGCAGAAATTTTAATGGATAGAGCGGGCCGTGGTCTGGCTAATTTTATACAGGAAAATTTCCCCTCCTGGCCGGTATGTTTTATCTGCGGAAGCGGCAATAATGGCGGGGATGGGCTGGTGGCGGCCAGGTACCTGGTTGAACGGAACCGGGAAGTGGAAGTATATGCCAAAGAAAACTTAAAAGGTTTAGCTAAAAAACAGGCCGGTAAACTAAAAATACATTTAAAAACCCTGAAAAGAGAAAGTTTAAGTTACAGTTTGGAGCGACGGATGATTGTTGTGGATTGCCTTCTGGGTACCGGATTCGAACCCCCACTGAGAAATACTCTAAAAGATATTCTTGAAATAATAAATAAAAAAAGTAAAATAATCATAGCCTGCGATATACCCACGGGGGTTAACGGAGATACCGGCCAGGCGGATAAATCCGCTGTCCGGGCCGATTGTACGGTGACTTTTGGCTATCCGAAAGTGGGCCATTACCGTAAGCCGGGCAGTGAGTATTCCGGTAGTATTGAAAATATAAAAATAGGACTTGAAGTTTCTCCAAAAGATTATTTAAAAGAAGCTGAATTTATAACCAGGGAAGAAAGTAGAAGGTATTTTACAAAAAGAGAAAAAGATACCCACAAAAAAACGTATGGGCATATTTTAGTGATAGGAGGCTCACCGGGAATGGACGGAGCCCCGATAATGGCTGCACAGGGGGCCGTTAAGTCCGGTGCCGGTCTGGTAACTTTAGGATTACCCCGCAGATTAGCCTGTGCGGTATCTAGTAATATAATAAGTGCCATGTCTTTAAACTTAAAAGAAGACCGGTCTGGTTTTATAAATCCGGAAAATTTTGGAAGTATTAAAGAGTTTATTGAACAGCGGAATGTAGATGTTTTAGTTTTAGGACCGGGTTTGGGAACAGGTTTGGGGGTTCGTAAATTAGTTGTTAATTTATTGGAGGATATAAAAAAACCAGTGGTGCTAGATGCGGACGGACTGAATAATTTGGCTGGAAATGTTAAGATTTTAAAAACCCGGGATTATCCAACAGTTATAACGCCACATCCGGGGGAAATGTCCGGTTTAATTAAAAAAACCACTTCCGAATTACTTGAAGAGAGAATAAAAATTGCAAAAGATTTTGCCGGCGAATACAGATGTGTAACTGTTTTAAAAGGGTACAGAACAGTAGTAACCGACGGACAAAAAGTTTTTATTAATACTACCGGAAATCCGGGGATGGCTACCGGTGGATCTGGTGATGTGCTGACTGGAATAATATCTTCGCTTATAGGACAAAATTTTGGCGGACTGGAAAGCGCAAAAACCGGTGTTTGGATACATGGCCGGGCGGGAGATATAAGTTCCTGGAGTAAGGGGGAAAAATTTATTTGTCCGGATAATATTGTAAAAAGTTTGGGAGAAATAGTTTAAAGCAGTAAGTTTGTTAGAATAGAATTTCTTTAAGGAGGAAAATTATGTTGAGTATTTTATTTGGTTTGATCGGAGTAGTTGTAGGTATTTTATGGATGGCGATATGGGGAGCCTGGCAGCCGTTTTTAACTGTTCTTCAGGGATCTGTACCTCCGTTTTTAATTTTGGTCGGGCTGGTGGCTATTGCTGCCGGAATTTCCAGCATTAAAGATAAAAAAGCAGCTCAGCTTGAGGAAGAAAAACTTGAGCAGGAAGATTTAGAAGATTCTGAAGAAGAAGAAAAAGAATAAATAGGCACGAAAATAGTTAATAACTTCTAAATTTGAATTCAATTATCGTCTTATAACGAATAATTATTAACCTGTTGATAACCTGTGGAAAACTTTTTGGATTGTGGAAAAACCCATAAGGTAACCTCCAGTCCTGAATCGACATACAGATTAGGGAAAAAATTTACTGAGAGGCTAAAAGGGGATGAAAATCTTATGCTGTGCGGAGAGCTTGGAGCAGGTAAGACTACTTTTATTCAGGGGTTAGGTAAAGGGTTAAACATACGGGAAAGGATAATTAGTCCTACGTACCAGCTTATAAAAACTTACCCGGAAGAAAACAGTGTTTTAACCCATGTGGATCTCTATAGAATAGAAGGCCCAAAAGAAGCCTGGGGCCTGGATTGGCCGGAAATTTTAAGTTCAGAGACAGTAACCGTAGTTGAATGGGCAAACCGGGTAGAGGCATTATGGCCAGAGGGGTCATTAGTTATTAAAATCGATGTAATTTCCAAATTAGAAAGAAAGATATCCATTTTTGAAAGACAATAAATATTTTCTGGTAATAGATACTACCACGGATAAATTCCTGGCCGGTCTCGGTCAGGGGCAGAACCTGATAGCTGAAAAGTCTATCCCGGGCCGAAAACACGCAGATAGATTAATGCCGGTGATAAAAGAAATTTTATCCCGTGCCGGACTTGGAGTTAAAGATATTGATGTTTTGGGCGTGGGAACAGGGCCGGGTTCGTTTACGGGGATTCGTGTGGGTATGAGTTGTATAATAACTATGGGACAGTATTTATCAGTTCCGGTATGTAGTTTTTCGGTGTTAGATATTATGGGCAAAAGTATTTCCAGACCGGTATTAAAGGCCTACCGGGATAAGTATTATACAGCCCGTTATGACAAAAATGGAATAAGAAAATCAAAATACAGCATTATCAGGGCTGAAGAGCATCCTGATATTGAAACCGTCAGTAAAAAGATAAAAGTTGAGGATGTTTTATGTCGGACTGTAGAAATTTATAAAAAAGGTAAATCAAAGAGTTGGCGGTCAATTGAGCCTATTTATATAATGGAAACCGAGTATAAACCTAAATACAGTTAAAAGAGAAATAAAGTAGTTAATGGAGAGAATAATGAATAGTAATAAATTAAAATTTGCGTTACCCAAGGGTAGCTTACAGGAATCGACTATAGAGATTTTTAAAAAGGGAGGGATAAATATATATCTTTCCGATGAACGTTCTTACTATCCTACTTCGGATGACAATGAACTGGAGTTAATGTTAATACGGCCTCAGGAAATGGGAAGGTACATAGAAAAAGGGGTATTTGACGGCGGTCTGTGCGGCTGGGACTGGTTGAAAGAAAATAATTCTCAAGTGCAAGAAATCTGTGAATTGGTGTATGCAAAAAGCGGATTTAGACCGGTAAGATGGGTTTTGGCTGTCCCCGAAAATTCTGATATAAATTCTGTTGAAGATCTACAGGGAAAAAGAATATCGACAGAGTTAAAAAATTATATAACCAGATATTTAAATAAAAAAAATATAGATTGCGAAGTTGAATTCAGCTGGGGAGCCACCGAAGTTAAACCGGGTGTCCTTTGCGATGCCATTGTCGAGTTAACCGAAACCGGCAGCTCTTTGAGGGCAAATAATCTTAAAGTTGTAGAAGAAATTCTTACTTCCACAACCCGGTTAGTGGCCAACCGGGAGTCCTATAAAGACCCCTGGAAAAAGAAAAAACTTGAAAATATGGCCACTTTGTTATTATCCGCCGTAAGAGCTGAAGGAATGGTCGGCCTTAAAATGAATATAAAAAAAGATAAGATCCAAAAAATTATTAATATATTACCTTCCCTTAAAAAACCTACCGTATCCCAGCTAACTGTTAAAGACTGGGTCGCCCTGGAGGTAATAATAAAGGAAGAGAAAGTAAAAGAAATAATTCCCCGTCTAAAGAGAGCCGGAGCACAGGGAATTATAGAATATCCCCTAAATAAAATTGTCAGCTGAAACTCGGGTCAGATTCGCTCCGTCCCCCACGGGTTACCTCCATATAGGTGGTGTGCGCACGGCTCTCTATAACTATCTTTACGCTAGACACCGAGAAGGTAAGTTTATATTAAGAATTGAAGATACTGACCGGAGACGGTCCCAAAAAAATTATACTGAAGCTATTCTAAGAGGTATGAGATGGCTGGGTATGGAACCCGATGAAGGACCGTATTATCAGAGTAAACGGAAAAATATTTATGATCGTGCCCTGAAAAAATTAATTGAAACCGGTTCGGTATATAAATGTTACTGTACGCCGGAGGAATTAAAAAAAGAAAGAGAGTTAACTTCCGGGATGGGATATTCGGGTAGATGTAGAAATATTGGCGAAGCTCAAAAAAAACAATTTTCGAAAGAAAAACAGGGCTTTGTATATCGTTTAAAAACTCCCGGATCCGGAAATATTGTTTTTAAGGATTTAGTTAAGGGGGAAATCGAGATAGATTCGGGTACGCTTTCTGATTTTATTATTTTAAAATCAGACGGGTTGCCCACTTATAATTTTGCCTGTGCGGTGGATGATGACGATTTAAATATATCCCATGTTATCCGTGGTGATGATCATATTTCCAATACCCCCAAGCAGATTTTAATTTGCCGAGCGCTGAAGAAAAAACATCCTAAATTTGCGCATCTGCCCCAGGTTCACGGTAAAGACGGAAAGAAACTTTCCAAACGGACCGGAGCGGTATCCCTGGAGGAATATAAAAAGAAAGGTTATCTTCCTGGAGCGCTTAAAAATTATCTTGCTCTTCTTGGCTGGTCAACCAGTGATTCCCAGCAGTTGTTTCAGGAACAAGAGCTTATTGAGAAGTTTGATATTTCAAGGTGTAATTCCTCTTCGGCTATATTTGATATTGAAAAACTGGATTGGATTAACGGTAAGTACATAAGGGTACTCACGGTTGATAAACTATATGAACAAGCAAAACCCTGGCTAATAAAAGAAAATTTAAAACCTGAGAAAAACAAAACCGCAATTTTAAAGGCAATAAAAGCTGAAAAAAATAAAATAAAAGTATTAAGTGAACTTCCGAGCAGAATAGATTTTCTTGTAAATGAGAGATATGAGTACCGTCCTGAAGCAGTACAAAAAAGGTTAAAAAAAGAAGGGGTGAAAAAAATCATTGAAGATCTTCACCAAATTTTTAAAACTGTAGAATTTTTTAAAAAGAGTGAACTGGAGGATAATCTGCGGGGTTATTGCCAGGACAATAGTATAAGTGGAGGAAAAATATTTCATCCTTTAAGGGTGGCGGTTTCCGGCAGAATGAAGGGCCCGGGGGTTTTTGAAATACTTGAGATCCTGGGCCGTGAAAAAGTGTTAGACAGAATAGAATATACTTTAGAAAATATTTTAAATGATGGAGGTAATTATGAATCAACAGAAAAATAAAGTTAATCAGGTGGATGAAGATTTTTCCAATATAGTGGTCTCTTTTTCTCAAACTGCTCTGGTGGGAATGGGGAAAAT
The DNA here is from genome assembly GCA_964476445.1 of uncultured bacterium. Classification (GTDB taxonomy): domain Bacteria; phylum CG03; class SLGR01; order SLGR01; family JAGXOG01; genus CAYZAK01. Next base: position 141,956 of record CAYZAK010000001.1, on the reverse strand, counting down.
TTCCAACCCCCAGACCGGTAAAGTGGATAAAAATCTGAATATGGCCCGGACTTACATTGATATGCTCGAGATGCTGTCTGAAAAGACCAAAGGGAATTTAACCAAAAAAGAGAAAGACATTCTGGAGTCCACCGTCACCAATTTACAGTTAACGTATGTTGATGAAATGGAGAAAGAAAAAGAGTCCCCAAACACTGAAGACGGCAAAGATAAAGATTCGGATGAGAAAAATTAAATTAGAGGTAAAATATGTCTCCCAAATATAAAAATTTTATTTATGAAATAATAGAACGGGACCGGAGTTCCGGTAGGTATGGAGACCGGGTGGCCACCCGTTTTCCTCCCGAACCCAACGGATACCTGCATATAGGACACGCTAAATCCATATATCTTAACTTTACAATTGCCCAGGATTACGGGGGTACCTGTAATCTAAGATTTGACGACACTAATCCTGAAAAAGAAGAGCAGGAGTATATCAATTCCATAATTAAAGATGTGAAATGGCTGGGATTTAAATGGGATGATTTATGTTATGCTTCAGATTATTTTGAAAAGATGTATAGCTACGCTTTGGAATTAATAGGGCAAGGTTATGCATACGTTGATGAGTTAAGTCCCCAGAAGATTAGAGAATACCGGGGCACTCTTACTCAACCCGGTAAAAACAGTCCTTACCGGGATCGGAGTGTAGAGGAAAACCTTAAACTTTTTAAGGGGATGAAAAACGGTGAGTTTAAAGAAGGAGAAAAAGTTTTAAGGGCCAAAATTGATATGTCATCGGGAAATCTTAACCTCAGAGATCCGGTTATGTACCGGATAGTAAAGCAGGATCATCCCCGGACTGAAGATGAATGGACCATATATCCTACTTATGACTGGGCCCACGGTATTGAAGATTCCATAGAAGAGATAACCCATTCTCTGTGTACTCTTGAGTTTGAAGATCACCGTCCGCTGTATAACTGGTTTCTGGAAAAACTGGATATTTATCAGCCCCGGCAGATTGAGTTTGCCAGACTGAATTTAAGTTACACGGTGTTAAGTAAAAGAAAATTAAATAAACTTGTAAAAGAGGAGCATGTGATCGGGTGGGACGATCCCCGTATGCCCACTTTATCGGGTATGAGAAGACGGGGTTATCCCCCGGCGGCCATAAGAAATTTTTGCCGGGAGATAGGAATTTCCAAAGCTAATTCCAGGGTTGATATGGCATTACTCGAACATTGTGTCAGAGACAATTTAAACCGTACGGCAGCCCGAATTTTTGTTATACTTGATCCTCTAAAGGTTGTTATTACCGATTATCCTTCGGATAAAGTTGAAAAATTCGAGGTAGAAAACAATCCTGAAGATAATAGCGCCGGTAAAAGAAAAGTAACTTTTACTAAGGAACTTTATATAGAAAGGGAAGATTTTCAGGAGCATCCCGATGAAAAATTTTTCCGGCTGTATCCGGGAAAAGAGGTGAGACTCAAACACGCTTACTACATAACCTGCCAGGAAGTGATAAAAAATGAGAGGGGTGAAATCACCGAACTTAGGTGTACCTATGACCCTGAATCCCGAGGGGGGTGGAATCCCGATGGACATAAAGTTAAAGGAACTCTACACTGGGTGAGCGCAAAAAATTCGGTTAATGTAAGAGTCCGTAATTACGACCGTCTTTTTAAAACTGTCAATCCGGAAGAAGTTGACCGGGGAGAAGATTTTACTGATAGTTTAAATGAAAATTCACTTACCGTAAATAAAAAAGCTCTGGCTGAATCTTCAATAAAAGAGTTTAAACCGGGTAGAAGAGTTCAGTTTTTTAGACAGGGATATTATTGTGCGGATATAGAGGATTATACCAAAAAAAATCCGGTATTTAACCGGATTGTTCCCCTGAAAGATACCTGGGCAAAAATACAGAACCGGAAAAAATAATTGCTGTTATTTTTCGGGGTTAAAGTTTGTAATTGATAAACTAAATTTAATTATATATACTTTTAAATATAGTCAGGGTATGTAAGATTAATAAAAAAATGCTATTAAAGAAAAAACAGCTTGAAGAAGTATTACCTCACAGAGACCCATATCTGTTTATTGATCGGGTATATATAGAGGAGGAAGGGGTCAAAGGCCGGGGGGTGAAAAAAATGCTTTCCAATGATTATTTTTTTGAAGGTCATTTTCCCGAAAGACCGGTTATGCCCGGGGTTATTATAATCGAAAGTATAGCCCAGACTGCAATGGCTGTTTTAAAAAGAGGTGATTTAAAATTAAGAAAGGTAAATAAAGTAAAGTTCCGTCATACTATACAACCTGATGATATAATAGAAATAAATGTAATTTTAGAAAATATAGAACAGAGCTCATTTAAGTTTAAAGGAGAGGTCCTGGTAGATGATAATGTCGCCGCTTCCGGCGAGATCGTAATATCTGAAGATTCTGACCGGATTGATTAAACCTTTTTCTTCAGTTATTATTACAGTACTATGAAAATTAAAAAAAACAGGAACTTGGGGGTTACTTATATAGAAATTATGCTTTCGATAGCCATAATTGGTTTTATCGTAGTCTCTTTTGCCCAGCTTTTCATGAAAAATAATATAGCTTTAAACCAGGCTAAAATGAGTACTCTGGCTACCAGCTGGGCCGCGGATAAGATAGAAGAGGTGAAATCTTTTTATTATGCTGATATAGCTACGGGGACCTGGACTTCTGATTCAAAAAAACTGGGCGAAAACATAAATTTTACCCAAATCGTTACGGTAAACAAAGTTAACGGTGGTCTAAAAGAGATAGTAGTTAAAGTTACCTGGGAGACGCTGGAAGGTCAAAGAGAAAACCGGCTGGTCTCTTATGCAGCGGACTACTCTGCCAACTAATGTGATGAAAAAAAATAATAAAAACAGGGGTATGGCGCTGGTGGGGGCCATATTGATGATGGTAGTGCTGGTAATACTGGGTACGGGTATGTTGATGATTACCTGGTTTGAAACAAGGAGTGAAACCAGTCAGAGACTGGGGGAGATGGCTTTTTATGTGGCCGACGGCGGTATAGAAAATGCCATTTACCGGATTCAGAACAAAAATTATCAGGATTTTGAAATTGACGTGGGGACTACTACCGGAAACAGTAATGGCGTAGCCCGGGTGAGTGTTGTTCAGTCCGGTAGTATTTATACCGTAACCTCCACCGGATATGTGCCAAAGCCGGCTCAGGCTCTTGGAGAAAGGACTATCCGGGCCAGGGTCGAAGTACAGGCCGGATTACCGAATTACGCAACTATGACCGAAGGACGTACTGATTTTGCGGCCAATACAGAGGTCAGGGGAGTAATTTTTTCCAATGACCCGGTGAGCATGGGGTCGGGAGTTGTATTTAAACCGGACAAAGAAGGGAATGTTGCTCTATACAGCGCCAGAACCATAGACATAGGCAACAATTTTGATTTTGATCCCGATAATAACGCAACCGGAATCAGAGAAATTCTGGCCCGGGAAGAAATATTCAATAATACCCGGATCCCCGATGATGTTCACTGGAACTCTCCTGATTATACCGAAAAAACCGACCCGATCGACGAAGTTGAGTTTGTAGACGCCCAAGCCATGATTGATGATGAAGATACAATTGAAAATTACGATTTTGGCGGAAAAGTAAATATAACCGGAGGGCGGGCAAATTTTCAATCCGGCTATACTTATAATTTAGACGGAGGTACTTACTATTATCCGGGGGGGCTCAATGTGGACTCAAATGTGGAGTTTATCGGGGACGGGAGTTTTGTGGTCGGTCCCGACGGTGATACAGACCATCACGGTATTGATATAAGATCCAATGTCCAGGGTGACGGAAAGGTTAACTGGATCGTGTCCGGCGGGGAATGGAAAGACGGAATAGATATAAATATAGAATCCAATGTTGATCCCGTGGGGATAATTCAGTGTCCCGGAGATATTTCGCTTTCCTCCAATGTGGAGTTAACCGGAATAGTTGCCGCCGGAGGAAATTTGGACGCATCTTCAAACGTTGAAATTACTTATGAAGACGATTTATTTATGCCTCCGTTAAAGGACACCGACGGCGCCGGTGGGGTAAAAATAATTTCCTGGACGGAGCTTTAAAGTACTTTTTGTGGCTTAATGTTTTTTAAACTATTTACTATTCTTTTTTACTTTGTATTATCGGGGGGGCTTCAGTGTTCTTACGCCGGGGGAGTTACCGGCGGAGCCATGCTTAAGTTTTATCCGTCCCCCAGAGTGAATTCTATGGGTGAAAGCGGGGTTTCTCTGTCCGGAGATTATTCGGCTTCGGATTTAAATCCGGCCATCCTAGGAACGGTTGAAAAAAGAAATTTTTCAGCTCTTTTTTATAATTCCTTTCTTGATTCGAACGTAGGCTATTTAGGTTCTTCCTTAAAAATAGGTCCGGGAAGTCTGGGGATAGGCGTTTTGGGGTATTTTGGAGGGATGATAACTATAGACGATTCTTCCGGAAGGCATGAAGGCTTACACGAACAGAACTTCCAGACCCAAAAAGACATAATTTATTCTTCAGGTTACGGGTTCCGTATTATTACGGGAGTGTACGCCGGGTGGCGGCTAAAATACTACACTTCAAAATTACTTGAAAGTTATAGGGCTTCTTCTTTTTCCGGTGACGGGGGGGTGTTAGTTAAAACACATTTTTTTAAAACCGGACATAAGAATGTATATACCAGACTATTTTCCCCGGGGATTCAAGTGGGAGGGGCTGTATTAAACCTGGGTCAGGGGGTAGCGTATACTTCAGGGGCAGATACCGATCCTCTGCCTGTTTTATTTAAGGGGGGAGCAAGCTACCCGGTAAGGTTTAATGATGAACATGCTTCTCTTATTAGTCTGGATATTACCTATGAACCGGAATGTGAATCTGTCCGGGGAAATGTGGGGCTGGAGTACAGCCACAGCGAGATAATCTTTTTCCGAGCAGGCTACCGGTTAAACTACGAAATAAAAAATTTTACCTGGGGTATCGGTCTTAAATACAATCGTTTTTCGCTGGATTACGGTATGGGTATTGTAGGAGCCATAAACAGTGAACATTCCGTGATGGCGGCTGTGGAGTTTTAAAAGATGAAGTTATTAATAAAATCGGCGGGGATATTCCTTTATATATCTTTTGCTTTGCCGGCGTATTTATTTGCCAATTTTGGTGAAGATACAGATTTTAACAGCGTTGCTGTTCCTCTGGCCCAGTCGGCAGCGGCCTGGGGCGATTATACCAATGACGGCGCCTGGGATTTAATAACGGTGGGGCGGGACAGTGAAGGAGAGCGACGAACTATAATTTATAAAAACAACGGTTCCTCGTTTCAGAAAATTGAAAACCACGGCATAAGGGGTATAGCTCTGGAAAACCGTCATTTCGGTAATATTGTCTGGGGGGATATGGATAACAGCGGGACCCTGGATTTAGTTATTGCCGGCCATGACGGTACCGGCCAGAAAGTCTGGATATACAAAAATAATAACGGCTACTTTAATCTTATGCAGGAACTGTCGGATATCGGGGCCGGGTCTGTGGAAACAATTGATTTTAACAATAACGGCCGTATGGATTTAGTGGTGGGCCCGGTTTCTGCTGATAGTAAACCTGTTTTATATATTAACACCGCCGAAGAATTCGTTTCTAAAGAGGCCGGTTTTAATACCAATATATCTATTGAGAACCTGGGCCAGGCGGATTTAAATAATAACGGCTGGACGGATTTAATAGGAATAGGGCAGGATGAAGACGACAACCCGGTGACGGTAATATATGAAAACCAGGACGGGGAAAGTTTTAAAGAAAATATTTCCACCGGGGAGAACAATATTATAGAAGAAGGTTTTGCCCTGGGCTCGCTGATCGCCGGAGATTATAACAACAGCGGTCTGATAGACTTAGTGATCTCCGGAATAGTTAGTCGGGAACCCGATACCCCCGAGACTGTAGTGTATACCAATAAGACTCAGCCCGGGGGGGAGATAAATTTCAGTTCATCCACATTCAGCTTCCCGGGAGTGTACAACAGCAACCTGGCTTTCGGGGATTATAATAACGACGGCCGACTGGATCTTGCTGTTTTGGGCGCCGAAGAAGAGATTACCGGGCCTTTTCATTTAAAAATTTATAAGGGAACCGATACCTTTGACAGTTATATAGATATCGGAAATTCTGTAGGGGTGGAAGGTTTACAGCGAGGTGCTGTCAGCTGGGCAGATTATAATAATTCCAGAGCCCTGGATCTTGCAGTTTTAGGGGAAGATGACACGGATGACCCGGTAACTAAATTATTAAAAAACAATGTGGATTCTGCTCCTTATGATGAAAATAATCTACCTCCTCAAGTGGAAAGTTTCGCTACCCGGTACTTTGATGGAACTCTTTATATTATGTGGAACGATCCGAAGGTGCCGGATTTTGAAACTCCCACCAGCGGGTTGTACTACAATTTCAGAGTGGGAACCTCATCGGGAGCGGACAACCTGGTGCCCATGAGTTACGGCTCCCCGCTCATGGGGAATTATTTAACCAAGGTTACCTCCGATACCATAGATGTACCCGACAGAATCAATGTGAGCAATCACCGGCATGTTCGGGCAATGAATATTTCTGGTTCGGACTACTACTGGGCGGTTCAGACCATAGATACCGGCCTGGGATATTCCTGGGCCAATCCCGATTACAGCGGATGGTCGGAACAACAGGTTTTTGTGGACACTTCACCACCGGTGGGTTATCCGTCTCGTCCAGAAATACCGGGTGAATTTATTTATGAAAGGGATATAGAATTCGTAATTGATAAAGGATCTTCCCGGGATCCGGAAACGGGGATTTACGGCGCTTATATAGAGATTGAAGAAGATGGGGAGGTTATATTTTCAGAAGAAATATGGTCTGAGGGCGAACCTCCGGTATGGAGTGAAACCGGTCGGTGGATGTATAATTATCGGGGAGAATATAATAAAACTTACCGGATAAGATGCAAAGCCAGGCACGGTTTCACCGAACCATCTCTGGCGACTGAAACATACAAAACCGGCCAATTTTCGGGGGAATCCGACGAATATGTTTTATGGCACCCGGAATCAAAACATTATACCTTAGATGGGCCTTACAGCGGCTGGTCTGAATGGAGCGGGGAAGTGACCCCCGTTGAACTAATTACAGTGGATAATAATTTTATTCGGGAGCCCGGGGTACAGTTTGCCCGGATAAATTATGTTGCCGAAGAAAGCGGTAATATAAAATTAAGAATTTTTAATATCCGGGGAGAACTGGTAAAATCATTAATGGATGGATATGTAAAAAAGGGTTCGGGAAGTAAAAAATGGTACGGACTTACTAATACCGGCCATTATGCGGCCAGCGGAACGTATTTTGTTAATATTCAGATTAACGGCAGTGAAGATACTGAAAAAATTATTATTATAAAATGATAAAAAAGAACCAGGGTGTAACCTTAATAGAGTTGGGTATAAGTATAGCCATATTGGGAATTTTAAGTATTGGAACTTTCAGGTTTTTTAGAAATACTTTTGATATATGGTGGATGACCAGGGATTCGGTTGATGTGTTTGGAAAATCCAGATCGGCCATGAATGAAATCACAAGATATGTCCGGCAGACTTCGGAAGATCCTATTGAGATAACCGGTAACAGTTCAATAAAATTTAAAATTTCTCGCTCAACCCAGGAGTGGGGGGGGGACAATACAATTAAATATTTTAAATCCGGAGATAATCTATACAGGATGATGAGAAAGTCAACTACTACTTTAATTCCCGGTGGGGTGGAAAAATTTTTTATATATATGGATACGGAACCCGCTTCAAACTATGCCCATGTGGGAGCCACTCTGACTGTAACTCAGAATCAGCAGAGCGCGACGCTTTCTCAAAGAGTAATGTTGAGAGGGAGGAAAATTAATCAATAGTATGATAGAATCTAACAACAACCCAGGAAAATTTATAACTTTGGAGGGCCCCGAAGGAGCAGGGAAATCAACTCAGGCAAGACTGCTGTCTAAGTATTTAAAAGAAAAAGGTTATCCGTCGGTCTGGACCCGGGAGCCGGGCGGAGTAAGTATCGCTGAACAACTAAGGGAATTGCTCTTAAATCCGGACAGTAAAATTTTTTCGCGTGCGGAGTTACTTATTTACGCCGCCGGCCGGGCCCAGCATACCGAAGAACTCATTAATCCGGCGTTACAGGCCGGCAAATACGTTATATGCGAGCGGTATATTCATGCCAGTCTCGCTTATCAGGGATACGGTAGAAAGTTGAATTTGGATTTAATAAGAAATTTAAATGATATAGCTACCGGGGGAATAAACCCCGATTTAACTGTTATTTTTGATATTCCGGTCAAAAAGGGTTTACAAAGAACCAAGGATTCTGGTAATCAGTTAGACCGGCTTGAATCAGAAAATCTACAATTTCACCGGAGAGTAAGAAAAGGATATTTAAAACTCAGTAAAGAAGAAGATAATATTGTAGTTCTGGACGCCTGCAAATCTATATCCGATTTACATTTGGAATTGATATCTGTGTTAAAAAATAAAACAATAATTTAAGTGCATGCCAGGTAATTATTAAGTAGAAATTAAAAATGAAATTTAAAAACATAATAGGACACCGACTAATAAAGCAAAGATTTAAAAATATGGCCAGGGATAAAAGAATTCCTCACTCCTTACTTTTCACAGGTTCTGAAGGGATAGGAAAAAGGTTAACGGCATTTAGTCTGGGCGCATATATAAATTGCCGCAGTAGACAAAAAAACAGACCGTGTCTTAAATGTATTTCCTGTAAAAGAGTACTGAACGGTTCCCATCCTCTTATAAGGTTTATAGGATCTCCTAAAAAAGAGCCTCATATAGTATTAAATTACGGTTCCGGTTTAAAAATCAGATTTAATAATATGGTTCATTCCGGCCGTCGCCGGTCTATAACATCCGGTAAAGATAAACCCGCAGAAAAAAATAAAAATAATCAAATAAGTAAAACCGTAAAAATTAATATAGATCAGATCAGGGAATTAAAAAAAGAAGCCAATCACAAACCGTACATAGATGGTAAGAAAATATTTATAATTGATGACGTTGCCCAAGCCAGCGGGGAAGCCCTTAACGGCATATTAAAAGTTTTAGAAGAACCACCGGGTAGTACTTATTTTATTCTTATAACATTCAGTCCCCGAAAATTGTTACCTACCGTACATTCCAGATGCCAGACAGTAGAATTTTCACCTTTAACTGATAGGCAGATGGAAAATTTTATAAATAAAAAAGTTGATAAGAAATTAAATAAAGAGACTGCTGAAAAATTAATTGATATTTCAGATGGTTCTCCGGGTAAGTTTTTAAAATTTTTAGATATAGAAGAATTTATTTCGGATAATATTAATATAACCGATTTTTTTAAGGTTATTTCAAAACAGTTTTCAGACCGGGAAGAAAGTATAGAAAAACTAAATATGCTTCTTAAAAAAGAGGGAGTTGATTTTAATAGAAGTCCCGGTGAAAAAAAATACAGAAATATAAAAGTAATGGAAAAAGCAATACGGGATCTGAATAAAAATGCAAATATAACTTTGACAGTTTCAAATATGTTTTTAAAATTAGGGTTAACGGATATATAGTAAAAGAGGAAGATTAAAATTAATCAGGTGAAAATAGATTTATGAAAATAGTAACTGTAGCATTAAGACAATTATGCGAGTACTATCCGGCGTCTCCAGGCAGAAAAAAGGTAGTCCCCCGGGATAGGGTTTTATTAAGTACTAATAACGGATTGGAAACCGCCCGTGTTATTTCTGAAATTAAATCCTCCGCTAAAGAGGAAATGGATATGAAAGTTATACGAAAATTAAATAAGAACGATTACCATGTCCTTAAGGAAAATAGAAAAAAAGTTAATGAAGTTAGACCTAAGATTATAAAAGAGATTAGCCGGAAAAATCTCAGCATGAGTGTTACAAAAATCAATTATACGTACGATCGTAAAAAATTATATATTTACTACACCGCTGAGACCAGGGTGGATTTTAGAGCACTAATCCGGGTGTTAGGCCGTAAATTAAAGGTTAGAATACAGATGGTTCAGATAGGTGTAAGAGATGAAGTTTCACTTATGGGGGGGATAGGGTTATGTGGCCGAGAAGTATGTTGTTCTAAATTTTTAAAGGGCTTAGAATCCGTGAATCTGGAAATGGCCAGAAAACAGAATATTTCTATAAACCCGGAAAATATAACCGGATGTTGCGGCCGGTTGCTGTGCTGTCTGAGATTTGAAAATCAGATGTACAGTAATGATAAAAATGATAATAATAAAAGTAATTGAAGTGTATAAAAGAAATTAAAGAATAAGGATAAAACAATAAAATGACCGAACCAAAATATATTACAACTCCATTGTATTATGTAAACGCTGATCCTCATATAGGACATGCCTATACTCAGGTGGCCGGAGATGTTCTGGCTAGATATTATCGGAGCAGGGGGCATAAAGTCTTTTTTCTAACCGGAACCGATGAACACGGGCAGAAAGTTGAGTCTGCAGCGTCCGAGCGGGGTATTCCGCCAAAAGAGCATACCGATCAGATGGTTAAAAGTTTTAAAAATTTATGGGAAAAACTAAATATTTCTAATGACGATTTTATAAGAACAACCGATCCCGAGCACAAAAAAGTTGTTCAAAATTTTCTAATGAAACTTTATGAAAAAGGGGATATTGAAAAGCGCTCGTATTCGGGGTGGTACTGTGTCCCGGATGAACGATTTTGGAAAAAAAGCGATTTAGAGGACGGAAAATGTCCGGACTGCGGCAGAGAAGTTGAAAAAATAGAAGAAGAAAACTACTTTTTTTTAATGTCTAAATATCAGGACAAATTAATAAATCATATACAGTCTAACCCCGATTACATCAGCCCTGAAATTAGAAGAAATGAAGTACTTGGTTTTTTAAAAAACAATAAACTTGATGATCTGTGTATATCCCGACCCAAGAGCCGGTTATCCTGGGGCATAACCGTACCTTTTGATAAAGAGTATGTCACTTATGTCTGGTTTGACGCCCTTATTAACTACTATTCGGCAACAAAATATCTTACCCCGGAAGAAATAAAATGGTGGCCGGCAACTTGTCATTTAATAGGCAAAGATATACTGACCACCCATTCGGTATACTGGTCCACCATGCTGATGGCTCTGGATTTAGAGTTGCCCTGTAAAATTTTCGCCCACGGCTGGTGGACAATCACCGGCGAAAAAATGAGTAAATCCCTGGGTAATGTGATAGAGCCGCTGGATGTGATAGATAAGTGGAATGTGGATTCATTTAGGTATTTTTTATTAAGACAGGTTACCTTTGGGCAGGACGGAAATTTTTCTCACAAGCAGTTTAAAAATCGCTATAATTCAGACCTGGCTAACGAACTTGGGAATCTGTTAAGCAGAGTACTGGGGATGATAGAAAAGTATGAACCTCAATTTCAATCCGGTCAGCCGGATGGATTTGCCATAATGGTTAAAGAGATAATTGAAATAAATAAGAATCATTATCATCATCTGAAATTCAACCGGATCCTGGCAAATATATGGAAAATAATTAAAAAAGGCAACTCTTATATTGAGGAAGAAAAACCCTGGGTTTTAAATAAAAAAAACAAAGAGCATAGGTTAAACGAGGTGTTGACTAATTTATTTAATTTATTGAGAATAGTTGGCCAGCTGATATATCCGTTTATGCCGGAAACCAGCCTGAAGATCAGGCACCAAATGGGCATAAATAAAATATCCGCCCAGGAAAATTTAAAATGGGATATAAAGCTAAATTTTGATCAGGTGTCTAAAGGCGAATCCCTATTTCCTAAAAATTAGTTAACTGTATGAAAACAAAAATTTACAAAGAATTTATCAGAACCGGAAAAATGCTGTTTAAACAGGGCGTGATATCTCTTACCGCCGGAAATATGAGCCGAAAGATAAAGAAAGATATGTATATTACAGCATCCGGGAGTATGCTGGGGGATTTAAAAAAAAGCGACATAGTGCACAGCAGAACCGGAAGAGACAGGCCAAAAAAGGCTTCTGTGGAGTACAAAGTCCACCAAGAAATTTATAACAATACCGGCTACAGGGCCATTATCCATACCCATCCTCCCAACACTCTGGTAGTAGCTGAAAAGGTAGAGATTGTAAAACCGATTGATGCGGAAGGTAAACTATATATACCCGAGGTACCGGTAGTGGAGGTTGATAAAAGCATAGGTTCAAAAGAGGTGGCCGGTGTTATTCCGGGTATTCTTAAAAATGTAAAAGCGGTAATAATAAAAGACCACGGAGTATTTTCAGTTTCAGATACAATTGCCGGTGCCGCAGGTATAGTTTCAACGTTGGAGTTTTCTTCAAAAATACTATTTAAGAAGAAAATATTCACCGCCGGTATTTGAAAAATAAGATTAAATAAAATAACATAAAAAAATAATAAATAAGGAGTAAATTTAATGGATTATATTGAACAGCTTAATCCAACCGTAATTTTTACAGCGTTAGCCATAATATTTGCAATTTTAAACTTTGCCTTATGGACTATGGTATGGAATATATTAAAAACCAGAAGAAAATATTCTGGAACTATAAATTTTAAAAAAATCAGTAATTCTCTTAAGACGGCAGATCAAAAAAACGAAAAAATTGAAGATCAGCTCTGGGGAGTCCTGGATAAATTAAAAGAATTGGAAAAACAGATAGACAGACTGGAAAAGTCCGGAAATGTGCAAATAGAAAACAAAGATATGAAAACTGTAAAAGCGGGTACTAAAAAAATATTTTCTCTGGTAAAGCGGGAGCATTTACAGCTGAAAAAATTAAATAAAAGTTTAACAGAACTAACCAATATGAAAAAAGATATGAAAAACCTAAAAAATAAATTACAATCTTTAAGTGTAGATCAGGAAGATATAGAAGACCTGTAAAAATGAAAAAACTTTCTCTTATAATAATATTTATAATAAATTTTTTAGGCTTTTCCGCTGCGGGAATAAATTTGTATAATTATGTAAACAGGGATTATATCCCGGGCTTTAAAACTATTAACAAGAATGAGGAAACAATTGCAACTTCTGAAATTTCCGATAAAGAGTCTAAACCGGGGCGGATTAAAGTAAATTCAAAACCTTCCGGAGTAAAAGTTTTTATAGATGGTTATTTAAAAGGAAGAACCCCGGGAGAGTTCACTATTGTCTCCGTGGAAAGAAAAAAACAGTATTTACTTACTTTGGTGGAACCCGGATATATAAAGGAGCAAAAAATTATAAATATTAATCCGGGTCAAAAAAAAATATTTAATATAAAACTTACAAAACAAGGGGATCATGAAATTTATTAAAAGAACAATTATTTTTATTATATTTATTTTTGTATCAGGCTGCGCCGGGCCCAGGGTAACGGTTGTGCCGCACGAAAAAATAGAGTTTGAAGAAAAAGTGTGGGAGATCACCGAAGAAATAACTGAGAAAGATGTTTTTTTAACGGCTAGTCTAGAGTATATGGATACCGGAGATCAAGATGAATTTTATAGAAAAGTTCTCGGAGACTGGCAGAAACCATTACATATTTTACAAAAAGATGACAGTAACTTTTATATAAGTATTAATATTTCAGTGCCTGTAATTGAACAGATTAAAAGATTAAAGCAGGATCAGTTAGAAATAGGAGAGCATTTAATTATTTCGCCTGAAAAACTATCTGAATCCCAAATTGAACAGTTAACCGGAGAATACAGACTTGATTTAAATACCGGCACTATAATCAGTTATCAGGTTGAAGAAGTTTTAAACTATTTTGACCAATTTTTATTAGAGCAGGAACCCCTGAAAGATATAGTTAAAAAAAGTTCGCCCACGGTCACTGATAAAAATACAGTTTTAAATTTTATGGAAAAAAAATTATTGAATTTTGAACAGGAACTGTTTGAAATACTAAATAAAGATAATGTTGAAGAAGCCACAACCTCATTAAGCGATTCTTATCTTAACGTTCTCAATCCCCGCCGCCGCCGGGCTCACCTCATGGAAAGTTTAATAAGTTATAACAGATGGAGAGATACTTTTCCTTCCGGTTTTATTCCCAGGCAAGGTTTTCTTGATGAATCGAGCATCGATTTAATTAAGCCGACACCGGTTAAATGGATTACGGTTCTTTCAACCTCGCCGGTGGAGTATCTAAATACTGCCCCCCAGGTTATTTTTACTGATAGTTATTTTTACAATAACAACAGCTCTACTTCGGTTATTAAAGTAGCTGGGAGATTACCCCGGGAAGTTTCGCCGTTATCAATTATTGTTAGTTTCGATCAGCTGGAGTATTTTGTAAAATCCGATCTTTTAAATTTTATAAGTTTTGAAGATGTTAAAAATACTATAGAATATTCAGCTGGAAAAGAAGTTCGATTAAGCACATCCGTATATACTCCTGTTAAAGTTGATTTAGAGGGTAGATTGGGAAATGTAAAAAGAATTTTAGAGGATACCTATCAAATTATAGACATTTATCAAAATTCTGGTCGGGGAAGGATGGATATAGTTAGGAAAATTCAGAATAAATTATTAAAAATCGAGTCAGGGTTACTTCATGATTCTCTTGATAAAAATAGATATGATCGTTTTTTTAGAAATACTTTACTTAATATTTACCGTAAAATAGGTCAGTCTCCTCCGGGAAATTATTTTTTACCGGTTATTGAAAAAGACCCCTCCTTACCCGATAAAGAAATGTCCAGTATGGTAGATGTCAATATAAACGGAGAGGTAGAGAAAAAAGAATGGGCGGGAGCCTTTAAATTAGACCGTCCCGTAAATGGTGTAGAAAAAATATATACCGGTATGGATGAGGAAAATATATATTATATGTTTAAAATAGATACCGGTACGGTTAAGGAACTTGGAGTTTTTATGGGAACTATAGGGTCTGGATCTCCGGCGCTGGTTGCCCGTAGTGAAAAAGAGATAACTTTAGATAATATACAAGATTTCCCGATATGTATAGAAGTGTTATGGCGCCGGGACCGGCCAGGGTCAGTTAATATTTATCGGGCCGGAGGAATTGACAGATGGGAGCATTTAACCAGATATTACGATGTGGAATTTAAAGATAATTATGTTGAGTTCTCAGTGCCTTTTAGATATTTAGGGGTGAAATCAAATGAGAGAATATTTTTTAAATTTTTTAATAATGAACAAATTTTTCCCCAAAAAAGCTACTATATCAAAACGGCTCCCGAATTCGGGGATAGTGATATTATGGCTTCGTTTGTCGATCCGGCAGGAGATAATTATGGACCGGGTAATTATAGATATCCCCAAAAATTAGAAGATAAAACCGCAAATTTAGATTTTAGAGGTATCCAGTTTGAAAACCGGGAAGATGAGAAAGTTATAAGAGTAGAGCTTGGCGCCCTGGACAATCCGGATAAAGCTCCCTATGGATTCAGTTATCCGGTGGTAGATTTATATATAGATATAAATAATATACCGGGGTCGGGAAGAACGCAGCTTTTGCCGGATCGTAATGCCTATACGACTTCGCAGGACGCCTGGGAGTACTGTATATCGGTCAGTGGCTACCATAAGTCTATTTACAATACGTCGTTTAATAAAATAGGCGAGCCGGAAGTTAGCGTGAGTCCGTTTGAAAATAAAATAAATATTTTTATCCCGGATGAACTTGTCCCCGCCTCTTTAGAAAATTTTCATGTGATTCCTGTTTTAATGGCTGCTAACGGGGCAGATGGTAAGATTCAACGGGTCGATTATGAAGATACTAAGTCCACGGTTACCATAACCGGCCGCCGGGAAGAGTCGGACACTAATATTTTAGATGTTATCTTACCCTCCGGATATTCTCAAAGAGAGATTTTAGGGGGCAATCGTCGTGGAGGAGCTATTGAAATTCCGGCTCTAAAGATAAAAGAATAAGGATTATTTAACTATAGGTTAAAAGAAAAAAAATGGAGAAATATTATGAATAAAAAAAGCTTTTTTATCCTGATGGTGATTTTAATTGGAGGTATAACTTTAGGATATTATTCAGATTTTTATCAGGACAACAGTGAAGAAGTTTCAACTGAAGAGCCCAAGAGTGAACCGGTTATAGATAATTCTGTAAATGAACCACCCTCCCGTAATTATATACCCAAGCAGTCTTTTGCGGATACCGTTGAAAAGATAAAGCCGGCGGTAGTAAATGTTTCCGCGGTTCATGTTTTTGAGGTACGGTCTCCATTTGGAGAGTTCAGGTTCGGAGAGCCATTTGAAGATTTTTTTGAAAAATTTTTTGGTCAGCCCCCTGGAAGAAGAGAGCCAGATAGCCGGAGAGAACATCGTCAGGAGGGGACGGGTTCTGGGTTTATAGTTACCCCTGACGGGTATGTTCTTACCAACGCCCACGTTGTAGAGGACGCCGAAGAGATAAAAGTTACCACCTACGATGAAGAACAGTATGATGCCGAAGTGGTGGGGACGGATCCCCGGACCGATCTGGCGGTAGTTAAGATGAAATCTTCCCGCAATTTTGATGTGCTGGAGATGGGGGATTCCGCCGATATGAACATAGGTGATTGGGTTATAGCGGCCGGTAGTCCTTTTGGACTCCAGCAGACCTATACTGCGGGGATAATAAGCGCGGTCCGTCAGGATATAACTATACAGAATACGGTTTACAGGGATATGATTCAGACTGACGCGGCCATAAACCGAGGAAATTCCGGCGGGCCCCTGGTGAATTTGAATGGGCAGGCTATAGGAATAAATACGGCCATATATGCCCCCACGGGGGTGTTCTCCGGAGTGGGATTCGCCTCTCCTATAAACCGGGCCAAAGATATTTTAGACGCTTTAATACAAGAGGGTAAAGTGGTCCGGGGTTGGCTGGGTGTGGAGATAAGAGAAGTTGACGAGGTAGTTCAGAGACATTTTGATCTGGAAGCCGAAGAGGGGGTCTTAATTAATCGGGTATTTAAAGATTCCGCGGCATATAAAGATGGTCTGAAACGGGGGGATGTAATAGTAGAATTTGAGGGTACTCCGATAGGGGATGTAAGAACTTTACAGGATATGGTAAGTGCGGCGAACCCTGGAGAAAACGTCTTATTAACCGTAATAAGGGACGGTAACAGGGAAACTCTCAATGTAGAGCTGGGGGAAATGCCCGACAGTCTTCCCGATGAACAGGTTGAAAGGCCTGAAGCCGTGGAGGAAATAACAGCTAAATGGAAAGGGATTACGGTTTCTAAGATCACGCCTATGGCCAGAGAACAGTTTGATATAGATGTAAATGGAGGGGTGGTAGTCAGTGAGATAGCTCCCTCTAAAGAGGGATATGAAATAGGTCTCCGGGTGGGGGATGTTATAAGGCAGATAAATAAAGACAGTATAGAAACTGTGGGAAATTTTGAAAAAGCGGTTGATAAAGTAGATCTTTCGGATGGGATAGTGCTGGACATTTTAAGAAGAGGTCAACCTATGTATATAACTTATAAATCAAACTGATACTTTAAAAAGCCACCGAAGGCTGGTTTTAAAATGGTAAAAACTTTGGCAGAGATATTGGATCAGGTATAGGCTTTATCTTTTTAGCGTATTTTGGAAAGTATAAGTTAAAGGGGGTTATATACCTTACCGTTAAATTCCAAAGCAGTATCCCGGATATGTTGCCACCCCTTTTAATCTGGGATATATATACTACCATCAGGGGAAACGGAGGGAAACGGCCTAAAAATTTGAAAAAGTGCTTGAGCTGGACCCCGGTAACCATAAAGCTGCTCTTATGCCGGATGAAATGGTTCAGTAAAAGAATAAGAGAATAAGAAAAGGAGATTAATTTTTAAGATATGAATATGGAGATTGATTGCGTTACATGTTTTATGAAACAGGCGGTTAAAGCCGCAAAATTATCGACGGATGATTTTAAGATACAGTTAAAGGCGGTAAAACAGGCCGCCCGGCTAATAGGCGATCTTGACCCTTATAAGACTCCTCCGGAGACGGCCACCGGGGTATTTAAAACTGTTATTGAAGAGACCAATCAAAAAGATGCTTTCAGGGAGCTTAAAAGAGCATCAAACCGGAAAGTTAAAAAATTAATACCCCGTCTTGAAAAAATAGTTCAAAAATCACCCTCGCAGTTCAGGACAGCCCTAAATCTGGCTCTTTGCGGAAATATAATAGATTACGGTATTCTGGAAGATTTTAACGTGGAAGACCTAATAAAAGAGGAGTTGAAAAAAAATCTGGATGATTCAAAGATTAAAAAATTTAAAAGTAAAATTTTAAGAGCCGATAGTA
Source organism: uncultured bacterium (assembly GCA_964476445.1). Lineage (GTDB taxonomy): Bacteria > CG03 > SLGR01 > SLGR01 > JAGXOG01 > CAYZAK01. Next base: position 123,597 of record CAYZAK010000001.1, on the reverse strand, counting down.
CAACCTTTTTGGCTGATAATGCCGGGGAGATAGGTTTTGACGGGATCTTTTTAGAACAGTTAAAAAAATTAAATCCCGGGCTTAAGATAACTGTATTTGTCAACTCCGCACCCATTATAAACGATGTCACCTCGGAGGATGTTGAATTTTTCGGACTGGACAGAAAATTTGAAATAGTGGAAGCTCCCAATACAGTAGGGCTTGATTATAGAAACCTTCCGCCGGAGCTTAAAAAAATAATGGATGAATCAGATTTTATAATAGCCAAGGGGCAGGCCAATTACGAGATACTTACCGATACCCGCCTTAAAAATATAGTTTATCTTTTAAGGGCCAAGTGCCCGGTGGTGGCCCGGAGCACCGGAGTAAAAGAGGGGGACGGGGTAATTAAACTGTGAGGGCAAAATGCCAACATTTTAAAGAATGCGGGGGGTGCAGTTTTCAGGATGTGAAATACTCCCGTCAGCTGGAGAAAAAAACAGAAAGATTAGAGCATATTACCAGCGTTTCAAATCCCCGGATAGTTCCTTCTTTAAATATTTACGGTTTCAGAAATAAGATGGAGTATTCGTTTGAAAAAGGTAATCTCGGGCTGCATCCTAAAGGAAAGTACAACAAAGTGGTAGATTTAAAAGAATGTCCCGTGTTTTCAAAATGGATAGGAGATTTTTTAGAGAATATCCGTAAATTCGCCGCCGGGTACGGGCTATCTTATTACAACCGGGAGAAAAACCGGGGGCTGTTGAGGTATCTTATAGTGAAGGAGAGCAAATTTACCAAAGAGAAGCTGGTGATGCTGGTAGTGGACGGAAATACTTCCGAACTTCAAAAATTTAATGAGGTTAAAGATAAATTTAAAAAAACAGTGGTTGAATATTTTAATTGCCCAGCGGTTGCGGTAATTTCCTACAGGCACAGCCGGGGGGATACGGCAGTATCGAACGATTATGAGATATTAACTTCAAAAAAATATCTAAATATGAAAATTTCCCCTTCCGAGGATTTCAGCATAAGTTTATCGCCTTATTCTTTTTTTCAACCCAACTCCTACCAGATAAGCAATATATATAAAACCGTAAAAAAAGGTGTGGGTGACGTAAAAAATATACTGGATCTTTATACCGGGGTGGGTAGCATACCTTTTTATATTTCCGGTCCAGGCCGGGAGATAACCGGGGTGGAAAATTTTCGCTCCTGCATAGAGGACGCCCGATACAATCATGCCCGGATACAGCCTCCGGGTCAGTTGAAGTTTATTTACAGCAAAGCCCGGCAGTTTCTGGATTCTGCGGATAAATTTTACCATACGGTTATACTTGATCCGCCCCGGGGGGGTATAAGCTACAGAGTGTTTAATCATATAAACAGGTTGAAAAAAGAGACCGGGGGCCCTGAAAAAGTTATCTATATATGCTGCAGTTTAAAAAATTTAGAGGAAGATATCTACCATTTAAAAGAAAAACTGGGCTGGGAGTTAACAGATATAACCGGTATAGACCAGTTCGTACATACCCCACATCTTGAAGTGATAGCGGAATTTAACTTATAATAAACAGGTAACGAGAAATATAAGGAAAAGATATATATGAATGAATTGAACAGTAAACAGAAACAGGCGGTAAGTATTACTGAAGGACCGGTGTTGATTTTTGCCGGAGCGGGCAGTGGCAAGACCCTTGTAATAATCCGCAGAATTGCCCGTCTTTTGAAAAAAGGGGTTCCGCCTTATAGAATATTAGCGGTCACCTTTACCAATAAAGCCGCTGAGGAGATGAGAGGCAGGGTAAAGAAACTGGTGGGAGCCCGGGGCATGAGCGTATGGATATCCACGTTTCATTCTCTGGCTACAAAAATTCTTCGCAAGGACGGCGAGAAGGATTTTACCATATACGACGAGAAAGATCAGAACGTGGTTATAAAAGAAGCCCTCGAGAGACTGGATATAGACCGAAAAAAGTTCCCACCCTCCCAACTGAGAAGTTTAATATCCAACGCCAAAAACAACCTGGTGGACCCGGAAAGTTACGCTATAAACGCGTCCGCCGCCGGGGACGGGGCCAGGCATAAAATAAGTCGGATTTACGAAATATATCAAAAAATATTACAGTCCAACGGGGGCTATGATTTCGCTGATCTTTTAGTGGAGGCGGTAAGGCTTTTAAAGAATAATCCGGAAATACTGAATAAGTATCGCCAGCGGTTTAAGTATATAATGGTGGATGAGTACCAGGATACCAATTACGCCCAGTATGTATTTATCAGGCTGCTTTCTCCCCCCCAGAATAATATATGCGTGGTGGGTGACGACGATCAGAGCATATACAGTTTCCGGGGTGCCAATATAGAAAATATACTTAAATTTGAAAAACATTTTGAGAACGCCCGGGTCCTTAAACTGGAAGAAAATTACCGCTCCACCCAAAAAATACTGGATGTGGCCCACAATGTAATAAAACATAATGAGTCTCGGAAAAGCAAGAAATTGTGGACTAAAAAAGAAGGAGGCCGTAGCGTTCGGTACAGGGAGTTTTTTACAGCCCGCGAAGAGAGCCGGGGGGTAATAGAAGAGATAAGAAGGTTAATCAGGGAAGAGGGGTATTCTCCCAGCGATGTAGCCGTCTTCTACCGGGTAAACGCCCAGTCCAGATCTTTTGAAGACAGCCTCCGTTCGGCCAGATTGAACTACAGGATTATAGGGGGAGTAAAATTTTACGAGAGGAAGGAGATAAAAGATATTTTAGGTTATATAAAAGTACTGGTAAACCCCGATGACGATGTAAGCATGGAGAGAATAATAAATACTCCCCGCCGGGGAATAGGGAAGGTAACGCTGGGCCGTCTTAAAGATGCTGCCGCCGGAGAGTCGAAATCTCTTTTTGAAGTGGTGATGAAAGGTAGCGATAAAATTTCTTTAAGGGCTGAAAAAAAGTTAAAACCCTTGAGAAAATTATTCAAGAAACTGAAAGTTTCAGCCCGGGAAAAATCTCCCGACCGGCTGACCAGGGATGTAATAGAACTTTCCGGCTATCATAAGATGTTGGAAGAGAAGAGTAAAAAAGATATTCAGGCCCGGAGCCGGCTTGAAAACGTGGAGGAGCTGGTAACTGCTTTTGCCGAGGAAGATAATAAATCAAAATCTCTTCCCGAAATTCTTAACGAAATTTCTCTGGTTACCAATATGGACAACTGGGATTACGACCGGGAATTTATAACCCTTATGACCGTACATTTAGCCAAGGGATTGGAGTTCCCGGTGGTATTTTTAACCGGCATGGAGGAAGAACTTTTTCCCCACTACGACGCTCTTGAAGACCCTGCCCAGATGGAAGAAGAAAGAAGATTGTGTTACGTGGGAATAACCCGGGCCGAAGAACGGCTCTATTTAACCTCGGCTTCCCAGAGAATGCTCTACGGCCAGACCAGATGGCATATACCCTCCCGGTTCATAGAAGAGGGGTTTGAGGGAAAAACTCCGGACAGTGAAAATGAATACGTGTACGATTAAAAAAGAAGATATTGATTCTCCCGGGAAACCCGGTTTTGAATTTTCCGCCGGGGGAATAGCGGTAAAAAACAATAAAGTTTTGGTAATCAAGACCGGCAAATATTCTCCCCGAACGGTATATACCTTCCCCAAAGGCAAACTCAAAGTTTTTGAAACTCTTGGTCAGGGAGCCCGAAGAGAAGTCAGGGAAGAGACCGGATACTCTTGCACGATAAAACGAAGTCTTCTCTCCGCCGGTTATCTGTTTATCCGGTCCGGCAAACTGATAATTAAGAAGGTGTTTTGGTTTGAAATGGAGCCGGTTGAAAAAGGCGAAAAATCTGCTACCGATTCCTATCCCTCAGCCTGGATAGATAAAGATAAGCTTACCTGCAAACTGCATTTTAAATCCGATAAGTATCTTGCCCGAAAAGCATTCTAAAGATAAAAAAAAAATTATAGATTTATGGTACCGATCCGGTCCGGGAACCGGTTCTACGGCGCCGGAAAAACTGTTAAAGTTTTTTCATAAAAATAAGGAATGTAAAATCCGGGGGACCACTCCCCCTGCCTTTGCTTCCCTGGCCGGATCTTTTTCGAAAACCGTTGACCGAAATATTCTTTGCCTGATCCAAAAAGATAACCGGTTACACAAGGTAAAAAACAATATCCAGAGTTTCACTGATCGTAAAGTAATGGCATATCCTTCGGATTACCTTTCCCGACAGGTTGAAGTTTTAAAAGCCCTTACCCGTGAAGAATCCATGGTAGTGGTGGCTTCGTTGGATTCTTTTTTTGAGAAAGTTGTACCACCGGAAGAATTTAAAGCCGAGGGGTTAATACTCCGGCCTACTAATAGTACATACGAAAAAATACTTAAAGTTTTGGAAAAAGCCTCTTACTCAAGAGAGCAAATTGTAGCCGAACCCGGAGATTTTTCAAGAAGGGGCGAGGTTATAGATTTCTGGCCTCCCGGGAACGACAATCCTGTCCGGCTGGTATTTGAATTCGACCGGTTAAACGAAATTAAAGTTTTTGACGTTACCACCCAGAGAACCTTAAAAACTGTGGAGGAAACCGAAATAATACCCGTAACCGCCGGAGGTGACTCGGACAGTTCAACCGTAGCAGAATATATGGATAAAAATATCCCAGTTTTTATATTTAATGAAGAAATTTTGTCAAAAATAAAGGAAAAAGAAAACAATTTTTCTCCTGTTTTTATCATAAAAACGGAGGTGCAAAAACCGGATATGGAGTTTGACATCCGGCCGGTAAGATATTCCAGACAGTACGATATTTCACCGGATGAAATTTTACGTCCGTTAAAAAAAGAAGGTTATGATATAACCCTGACCGCCCACACCGCTTCAGAATTAAGGATACTTTCCGAAAAAGTTAAACAGGTCCTGGGGTTTATCCCCCGGTCAGAAATTTCTCCCCTGGAAAAGGGGTTTATTGTAAAGGATAGTGAAAAAGCCGTGGTCTGCATAACTGATATTTTCCCCTATCACCGAAGAATTTCTTCTTCCCGGGCGGTTCCCAAGCATCCAATGGAAAAAGTATCAGGGTTAAACCGGGGGGATTACGTGGTCCATAAAAAATTCGGGGTAGGGCTTTTTAGTGGATTAATAAAAATGAAGCACGATGGAATAACCAGTGATTTTCTGAAGTTAAAATACAGGGGTGCTGGAAAGCTGTATGTGGCGGTGGAGAATGCCGACATGGTTCAAAAGTACGTTGGCAGCCGGTTTTCCACCCGCCTGGATTCACTCTCCGGCAATTCCTGGCAAAAGAAGGTTTTCAGGATAAGAAAATCCGTAAAACAGTTGGCCAAAAAACTTATAAAGATGTACAAAAAACGGCAGAATAAAGGGTTTTCGTTTGAGCCTTTTTCAAAGATGGAAAAAGAGTTTAACCGGGCTTTTCCCCATACTTTGACTCCTCACCAGAAAGATGCCGTGGAGGATGTGATCGGGGATATGGAATCGGAGCAGGCCATGGACCGGCTGGTCTGCGGCGACGTGGGTTTCGGAAAGACCGAGGTATCCATGAGAGCCGCCTACCGGGCGGTTTTAAACGGAAAACAGGTGGCTTTTTTGGCCCCCACCACTGTTTTAGCCCGACAGCATTTTCATACATTTTTGGATAGATTTTCAAACCAGCCGGTTATAATAGAGATGTTGTCCAGGCTAGTGCCTAAAAAACGCCAGAGAAAAATCATTAAAAATGTCAATCGCGGAAAAGTGGATATAGTCATAGGAACCCATAAACTTTTATCCGACGCCCTTAAATTTCCCTCACTTGGTCTGGTTATTATAGACGAAGAACAGCAGTTCGGGGTAAAACAGAAAGAAAAATTGAGATTTAAAAGTGAAAATGTGGATATTCTAACCACTACCGCCACTCCCATACCCCGGACCCTTGGCATGGCCCTGGGAAGAGTTAAAGGGTTTTCCCTTATAAATACGCCCCCACCGGGAAGGGTAGGGGTAAAAACTATGGTTATGGAAATGGATATGTATACCGTACAGGAAGCCTTAAAAAAAGAAGTTGCTCGGGGAGGACAGAGTTTTTACATCCATTCCCGGGTCCGGAGTATTAAAAAGGTCGCCGGCGAATTAAAAGAGAAGTTACCAGGATTGACAATAGATTATATCCATGGCCGGATGAGTTCCGGTCGGATAGACGGTAAAATGGAGAAATTCGTAGAGGGGGAAATAGATTGTCTGGTGGCCACCACCATTGTGGAAAACGGGCTGGATATACCTAATGCTAATACCATGGTAATAGACCGGGCCGATGAACTGGGCCTGGCCGACATATACCAGCTAAGAGGACGGGTGGGCAGAAGCGATATTAAAGGCTACTGTTATCTTATGTATCCGGAATATAAAAAACTCACTCCCAAAGTATCAAAAAGGCTGTCCGTGCTCTCTTCATTTTCAAACCTGGGTGGAGGGTTTCAGCTGTCCCTGAAAGATCTTGAACTCCGGGGTGCCGGAGAACTTTTAGGACCCCGTCAGCACGGCAATATTATGAAAGTGGGATTTGAGTACTATTCCGAAATTCTAAAAGAGGAGGTGGCCCGGATGAAAGGGGAGGATTATGTGACCCCTCTGGAGGTGGACATTTCTTTACCCCTAAATGCGTATATACCCGAAGATTATATAGACTCAGCCAGGTTGAGGCTCTCTTTTTACCGCCGGCTTGCGGGCACTAAAGAAGAAGAAACCTTAAAAGAATTAACAGATGAGCTATATGACCGGTTCGGGAGTATTCCCGGTCCGTTGAGAAATCTTTTAAAGATTATAAAACTTAAGATTCTAGCTTCTAAGGCGGGAGTATCCGGGATCTCGGCAAACAAAAAGCAGGAAGTTATTTTTAAATTGCAATCCGGAGAGAAGATTAAGACCCGGCTTAAAAAATCAGACAATTTCCGGGAAATTGAAGATATGCTGAAAAATATTGATCTTTTGGGAGATAATTGAGCAGAATATTTGACAAACCGTAAAAAAGCTATCATAATTTTAAATAGAAAAAGTTAAATTTTAGGAGGAAATATGAGAAAAATAACAATTTTAGTTCCAGTTATAGGATTAATACTATTAGTGACGTCCGGCGAAGGCTACTCTGCCGGTCCGGAGGAGCATTTTGAACTTTTAGAGAGCACAGTTCCGTCCCGCCGGCGGACGGCCGTTTCCGGACTTTCGGAATATGACGGAACGGAAATAGTTGAAAGGCTCGGCCGGGTTTTGACCCGGGATCCTCATTTTAGCGTGAGAGCCAGGGCTGCGGAAGTTCTCGGTAATTTAAGAGACCGGGATGCCCTGCCGTATTTAATAGAAGCCCTTCAAGATGAAAACCGGAACGTTAAAGCGGCGGCCATAGTTTCGTTTGGTTACATAAGGGACCGCAGCGCGGTTGAACATCTGATTGATTTTGTCCGAAAAGAGGAGGACAGGGGACTTAAAGTTTCTGCCATTAATGTCCTGGGAGTTTTAGGGGCCGGTGAGGCGGTGCCCTTATTGACGGAAGCCCTTGAAAACGAAGAACCCCGAATTCGTAGGGTGGCCGCCCAGTCTTTAGGCCGTATTAGAAGTTCAGAATCCACAGGTGCTCTAATAGAAAGATTAAACGATGAAAATAAAGACGTAAGACTTTTTTCAGTCCGTGCCTTAGGCGAAGTGGGAGAAGCCGATGCCCTATCCCCGTTAAAAAGTTTATTAAACCTGGAACCGGACCGGGAAGTAAAGATAGCCGCCGCCCACGCCCTGGGGCAGCTCGGGGATAACCGGGGTTTGCCCGTAGCTTTACAGGCGGCCACTTCCAATGATACCGACATTCAAAGAACCGGTCTCAGGGCTTTAGGTGCCATAGGCCAGGTAAATGAACAGGTAAAAGCTGCAGTCCGGGCAGCTTACAATTCGGACAATCCCCGGGTGGAAAGGGATGCGGCAACAGCGGCTTCTTTTCTGGGTATAGATTTACCGTAATTTTTTCCAAATAATTTTAAGCATTGAACCGGAGTGAGAATTTTAAGTTAATTTTAAGTAGGTTATCCTTGACAAATTGTAAAACTGATGTTAGTAATTATAGTGAACGATTGAAGTATGAAATATATGGAAAGTCCGCTGATAAGGGCAACCGTTCGGTAACGGGCGGCTCGCAAAATCACAGCTCCGGGACATCCGGAGGGCTGGATTACCGGTAGGACAAGGTTAGCATAAAGCCGGTTTACCTTATCAGTGAAACCGGATTTTTTTATGTATAGATGTGTATAGATGTATAGACAAAAAATATGAATAATAAGATAAAAAAAATAACTTTAATATTCGCGCTGACCTCCATAATGATCGGAGGATTATCCGGCGGGCAAAAGCTCCAGGCCCGGGTTTTAAATATTCCCGGCGGCGACACCTCTCATTTTATGAGGGTAGAATCCAGGGATAAAAACAACCGGCCGGTAGAGTCCGCAGTTGTCTTTGAACAGACCGCGTTTTCAAAAATTTACAATATTTTAAGCCCGGCCGGTTCGACCAGGTGGCGTCGCGGACCTTTAACCCCGGTGGAAGCAAATTTAAACCATGTTCCCAATTTTGAGTTTCCTTCTCCGGCGATTACTCTATTTTACAGCCCAAACACTTCAATGAAAGAATTTTTCAGGTTGTTATCCCATTCCGGTACTAACAGCACTTTTTTCTTTTTAGGGTTCCCCCTGATTTTTATTACCACAGTTTTAACTTTTAAGGGAAACCTACCTACCTTAGACGAGCCCAGATTCAGGGTTCCCGTCTTTTTAGAATAATATTTACCCAGTCACCCCAAATATCTCGTCTGTTCAAATCTATTTCTCAAGGTTCAGATAAATCAACTATAATTTAACCTTCAGGCGTAAGTATTTATCTGCATGTTGAGAAAGAAAAATAAAAAATAAAGATGATTAAAAAAATTAATAAGTTAGTTAAAGTTACGGTTATTGCGGCAATATTCGCAATAACTGTTAATTCTGTTCTTTGGGCGGAATACACTCTTTTATCCAGCACCGACCCGGTTGTCCGGATGAGGGAAGCGCAGCGCCTGGGCAACGAACTTGACAGGGAATCCCTTCCGCAGTTAATAGCTTTGCTTGAGGACAACTCTTCCGGAGTAAGGTTACATGCTGCAGTTTCACTTGGTCGGATCGGGGACAGAAGCGCCCTGCCGGCGCTGCTGAATGCTTTAAATTCCGATCAGTCCGCTGCGGTCAGGATAATGACGGCCCAGGCACTGGGCGGGTTCCGTGAGAAAAAAGCCGTGGAAGCCCTTGTAGAGGCAGTTGCTGAAGGAGATGAAAACACAAGACCAGCTGCTATAAGAGCGTTGGGAAGAAGCGGGGGAGAGGAAGTGCTTGATATCCTGGTTGAAAAAGCCAAAGACCATGAAAGTTCCCGGGTTCGGGTAGCTGCCCTTGATTCGCTTGCAGAGATGCTTATATCGGGGGCGCCTGACGATGGGGATACCGTCAGGATTGAGAGAGCTTTGACAGAAGCGGCGGATGAAGGAGAACCAACTGTTAAAAACGCCGCTTTGAGAGGGTTAAGGAGGGTTGAAGAGACAAGAGAAAGAGGAGAACTGTTAAGATGAGTCACTTAAAAGTGCTCATTAAAAATATGAGGCCGTATCGTTCGGTTCATTATTCGGGACTGGTCTTAGGCGGTGCTTTTATAGCCTGCTGGCATCCCGCCGTTAAGGGAAGTTTTAGTGAATATTTAATGAGAATAATATTTCTTTTTTCAGGTATAATATTTGCTTTCCAGGCTGCCTGCGTTTTTAATGATTTTTATGATATTAATGGAGACAGGGTTTCTAACCCGGATCGCCCGTTACTGACAGGGAAGGTAAGCGCTTCTATTTATAAAAAGTGGGGGCTATTTTGTTTCTTTGTCTCTGTTATTTTAAGTTATCTGGCTGGGCTTGTTCCTTTAATTCTTATTTTATGCTGCTATATATCAGCAGTTTTTTATTCCATGCCGCCTTTTCGGTTAAAACGTTTTTTCCCCCTAAACACTTTAGTAATAGCTCTTAATGCTTTGATTGCTGTGGTTGCCGGATTCAGTGTAATAGCAGGCTATGAAACGCCCAAATTATTTCCGCATCGCGTGGCAATTATGATATTTGTGGTTTTCATGTTTTCTATAAATATTAAAGATATCAAAGACAGAGAAGGAGATTTGGTTGAGGGTATAAAAACTATTCCGACGATCATGGGCGAAAGATTGGCACGCGCTATGATTATTATGCTTACCGTACTGGCTTATTTTAGCGTACCTGTAATTCTTGGTATCACCGCTCTTTATTACTTTTCCATTGCGGGTTCCGTGCTTGGTGTTTACTGGCTTCTTAAAAAAAAGTGGGACGAAGGTCCGTATTTTGTAACTTATTATGTTTATTCGGCAGTTATGTTTTTATTTTTAAGAAGTGAGCTTATGTACGGAGGAATTATATGAGGAACAGTTATAAAAAAACAATTTCTGTGCGAAACTACGCAATTATAATTAAATATTTTATCCTTATTGTTTTTATATGCCTTGCTTTAAGCACTTCCGGTTTGGCTGACGAAAATCTCCTGCAAAAAGTATCTGCTGCTTATGAAAAAGAAGATTTCGATATGCTGAAAGATTTAGCGGAAGAATGGATGGATGATGAGCCGGAAAACGCTGTTCCTGTTTATCTTCTTTCGTACTCTTACTACATTTTAAACTATCCTGATGAAGCAAGGGAGACGTTAAGCAGGGCTGCGTCGATGGATTCCGAATTTGAGCAGCTTCTTGAATTTGCCGAACAACTAAATGAGGCAATTCCCGGCAATTATTATTCCAAAGTGATGCTTGGTGATGCATACGCCAGAGCTAATCGTAATGATGACGCGCTCTCCGTACTTGAAAAAGCAATATCCCGAAACCCCGATAAATTTATTGCTTATTTCGTGCTTGGGCATACGCACATGAAATTGGATGACTCTGAAAATGCGGAAAAAAACTTGAAGAGAACTGTTGAAGAAAATCCGGATTTTCTTAAGGGATACATTTACCTGGGGTTTTTTCATGCCCGGAAAGAAAACTATGATGAGGCGGAGAAAGTATACATTAAAGGAATCCTGAAAAATGAAGAATTAGGTAACAGAACGGCAGTTATCCACCTGTACCTGGCTAATTCAATGCTGAGTGCCGAGGAGTATGAGAGGGCCTTGAGTATTGTTTATGATGCGCTTGAAATATCACCGGATAACCCGGGGATAAGTCTTCTTCTGGGAGATGTTTACAGGAGAAAAGGCGAGTTGGAAAAAGCAGAAGAGATATACAGGGAAAGCTACAAATATGTGCCTTCACGTGGGGATGTTTACAGAGAAACACTGGATAGCCGTATTGAAAGCATAGAACGAATACGGGAAGCAGAAGAGAGAAAACTTGATTGGAGATAATGATTAACTGCATAAAGGAAAAAATTATTGAACCCGTTGAAAATAACCCGGCGGGTACCGCCTGGTGGCTGCTTTTCTTTGCCGTAGTAATTCTGATGAGAAATTTTGGTGACGGGCTTGCCTGGACCCACACAATAGGACACGAAACCCATCCGTCTTATCCTCAGTTTTTTTCCATATTGAAGATATTTAACGCATACGCACTTGCTCACATTGAAATGTATCTGATAGTCTGCTGCATAATATATCTTCTCACAAAGGAAAATATCCTCAAAATATCCAAAATAGTTATTGTTTTCTGGATTGTGAGCTGGATTGTCCCCTTATGGGATTATGTTACCGTTGGAGGATATCCCTTACAGTACGGAACCGAATTTTCGGAAATACTCCCAGCACTCATAAACATTTTTAACCCTTTCTACCAATTTGAAAGGCACTCAATCGGACAACGGTTAGAGGCTCTCTTTCTTTGTATCGGTGTGGCAACTTACATATATATAAAAACCCAAAGTATTTTAAAAGCGGTATCAGGCTGGATAATGAGTCAGTTCAGTTTTGTTGTACTACTAGGTTTCCTTCACGTTGTTACTGTTGGGCCTATATACAGAATATTTCCCATATTTAGCAGATATGTTCCTGAGGAATTAATTGGGGCTTCGCTTGGCGATAAGCTTATGGGAACACCCGGTTTAGTACACACCAATACCCAGATAACCGGAATTTTGCTTATGGTTATGATAACGATTTTTCTATTAATATGGTTTAGAATATATGCTGGAAAGAAAAATTTTAGCGTTTGGATTAAAAATATTAATTGGTCAAAAGGTTTAAATTATGCAGCACTCACGGTTGCCGGGATTGTTATGGGAATCTGGAGAATGGAAAATGTGCTGCCCCACGCCTTTCAGAATCCGATAGATTACTTTGCTTCCGTAATGCTTGCCCTGGCTGTCTTTTTTGCCTATTTACATATCTGCACGGTAAAAGGGATTATTAATAAAAGATCTGACCGGTCTTTAAAATGGGCCTCTTTCGGAGAGCAGAAGCTGATAGCGTCAATTTTCCTTTTTATGGCAATATTTGCTGCTATCAACACCACTTACTGGTGCCTGCTTTATCTTATCGTATTTATTCTTCTTTTTTATTTTATAATGCTTCCGCCTCTTAAGATAGAACGGATACCTATAATTTCTGATCTGTTTATTGCTCTTACATACATGTTTTCTTTCTTTACCGGATATGGATTGCTTGCAGACAGGGAAGCGGTCCACCTTTTGCCCGGCCCTCTGTGGCAAGCGGCTCTTTTAGGTTTTACACTTGCAGGAATTTTAAGGTACAGAAAAAAGCTAAGCAGGCATATTGTTCCCCCGGTTATTTTTAGCGCTTTTATGGTTGTTCCGTTACTGACGGGTTTGAGTATGCTGTATATTGCCGCCGGAGTGTTGGGCCTGACGGCGGCATTTATAGTCTACAGGTTTGAGCATAAAGCTGCTTATGTTTCTTATATAAGCATACTTTATTACGGCGTGATTTTATACTTCATAAGAAAATATGTGGTCATAGCATTATGAAGATGTATAAAACGCTGTTAAACATAATATTTGTGCTTATTTTGTCCGCCGGCTCGGTTTTCGCTGACGGCATAGAGACGGACACGATTTATCCCCGAAGCGGAGGGGTTTACGGTTTTGAAAGAGGCCCCAGGCCAAACAGTCCGCGGGGACGTATATATTATGACCGTGAATATGCAAGTGGCGAAGCCTATCCTATGACCATAGGGCAGGGAAGTGAAGAGCAGGAGCATAGATTTAGTGTGGGAGCTGATGGGGATTACTATAATATGGGTGTTTTTGTCTCCCCGCCTCTGGATGGCGCACAGACCATATATAATGCAACGAATTGGACCTTCCGAGGATGTTTTGGAATAGCCGGAAGTGACGACGACCAGGATGCAATGCCCCAGCACAGGGCAAACGCATACATTTATTTATGGAGGAGGAACTGGCTTTCTACTGAATATTTTGAGCCGCGGGGCGATGGAAGCCGGAAAAATGAATGGATAATAAGAGAAAGCCCGATGTCGGAAACTGAGACAGGCGGCGAGGGTTCATATAACAGATGGCAGGCCAATATAATTGACGGTGAGTCCGAGACCCATCCAAATCTGGAGATTGATCATGGAGACCGGCTGGTCCTGGAAGTGGAAAACGAGATAGTCAGTGCCGGCGACGGCGGTGCAGTGGCTTTTTATTACAACAATACCGGGGGAGATAATAACTCTTACCTTAACTGGAGTGATAATCTGACATTCAGGCCTTACATATACAGCGTGCTTGATGCCGCCGAAGAAGAAATAACCGAGACTCTGGGAAGCACTCCGGATGAACCGATAATGCTCCAGATCCGGGGGGGAATGTTTAGAGACCGAAACGCTTCGAGTGAAATAAGGTTTGAGGGTTGGGATGACTACAATATACCGTCAACAGAGCCGTCTGTCTGGCAAAATTCCTGGACTCTTTTTGAGGCCCCGAATATCACAGGGACGGTAAATATAAGCGTCAATATAGACGGAGCAGGAGCTTCCCAGGAGGTTCCCGTCAGATTTCTTCCCCAGGTATACGAGGCAAGCACCGAGGGGCCTTACGGTCAAAACGCCTCGACTTTCACTTACAGCGTATACGGTCACGGGTTTCAGCCGGGTGCGACGCTTGATTTTGAACACGGAGGTGTGCTCGCTTATGACTATAATTACGACCTCGCTCCGGGAACCATAACCGCAACAGTTGAGATAACCCGAAATTCCGGTATTGGAACGGAAAGAGTAAGGGTGGTAAATCCGGACGGAGGTATTTCCTCCCCCGGCCGCAGTCCTGAGTTTACAATTACCAGGCGCCCACAGATATATGATTTTAATCCTAAAAGCCGGGCTCAAGGAGTTCCTCTCGATTCTCAACAGTGGTCTACCATAACAGTAAACGGAGCTTATATTGGAGAAGATGTAATTGCCGAACTTAAGCACCCGGATCCGCACGGCGGGGTTATTATAAGGGATAAAAACCGTATAAGCGCAAACACTCTTGAGCTGTATGTTACGGTGCTATCTACCGCTTCTCCGGTTTCCGACAACTGGGAGCTTGAACTCAGGCATCCGGATGGAGGAAAGACAAATACAAGACAGGATATATCTCCACCAATAGGTTTTGAAGTGGCGCCCCGGCTCACACTTAATGAGATCAATATCATGGGGTCCAGGCCCCGTGATGAAATAGGCCAGGGAGCCACTGATGAAACCCTGAGAATAACGGGATCGGGATTTGAGTCCGGAAACGTGGAGGTCTGGTTCGACGAAGAGGCGGATATTGAAGTAAAGGGTGTTGAAACCTACGCCACCCGCATTGAAGCCCTTATTGATGTAGCCGGCGACTGTCCTGCCGGCCCCCGTGATATACATGTAAGAAATATTAATAACGGGGGTTATTACGTCTGGTTCGGTTCGATGACGGTAAACCCGAGACCGGTGATTAACCAGATTGTGCACCCAGAGTGGCCCACGCCGCTTCAGCTAGGAGTTTATTCGGAAACTACACTGGAGATTGAAGGACAGAATTTTGTGGAGAGCCGTATTCAGCTAGATTTTGGAGTTGAGGATGACGAGATTGAACTGGTAGATGCCGTTGTGGAGGAGGAGGGAACCAAACTTTACGCTACCGTAAGAATACATGACGGCTGTCCACTGGGCCCCAAAGATCTTAAAATTATAAACCAGGACCTGGGGGAGAGCGATCCCCTTCCAGATGCGATTGATGTGGTTGGTGCCCCCGGATTAGAATCCCTTGATCCAGCGGAAGCCGGTCAGGGAGCTGAAGATTATCAAGTTACACTGCATGGCAGTAATTTTCAGGACGGGTGCGAAATAGATTTCGGTTCCGGTATATCGGTGGAAATTGTAGATTACAATCCTGAAACTTTAACAGTTCTTTTAAATATTGATGAGTATACTTCCACGGGTTTAAGAGACGTAACCGTAACCAATCCGGATGGAGGTTATGTAACCAGGAACAATTTTTTCAATGTCACCCACTCTCCGGATATAAACTACATTACGCCTGAAGTTAGGGCGCAGGGTGTGACGGGGTCAACTCTGGTGGTTGTGGGAGACGGCCCGTACTTTCAGGAGGGAATCGATATATGGTTTTCAAAAAGTTCGACAGGGTATCCTGTTGACGATAAAATAGATGTCGGCGAGCTTACCAGTTTCAGTCAGAATGTGATGGAATTTGTGAATTTCAATGTGGATGCCGAAGCGGATCTCGGAGACAGGTGGATTGTAGCGGAGAATCCCGATGGAGGGATATTTATCTCGGGCGTGAGCGTGCTGAGTATAGTTGAGCCTCCCTATCTTACTCCCGATGAACTGACAGTAGAGGGTTCAAACCCCAGTAATCAGCTGGGGCAGAATGCCCGGGAGATAACACTGAGGATAAGGGGCTCGGGTTTTGAGACCGGGATAAGCGCCAGTGATGTCTTTTTTGACGTGCCGCATATAGAGGTTGAAACTGTTAACTGGAGGTCTTCCAGCAGGATTGACGTACTTGTAAATGTTTATCACGATTGCCCGGTGGGTGACAGGGAGGTTACAGTTAGAAATCCCGTAAGCGGAGGAACAGCCTCAAGAGACGATCCGGGATATTTTGTAATAGGTGCCCGGCCGGATAATATAAGTATTGTTTCGCCGGTCCCGTTTGAATTCGGCCAGCGCGCCCAGACCTCCGGCCAGGCGGTTGAGATTACGGGTGATAATTTTGTTTCGGGATTAAGAATATATTTTGGCGAAGAATGGATTCCTCTGTCCAATGTTTCCGTAGACCCGGCAAAAATTCAATGCGATATAACCGTTGATGAATATATGAGCACCGGATACAGCGATCTGATAATCGTAAATCCCGACCAGGGTAACTACGTTATTACAGACGGAGTTATGATTAATCCCCATCCCGTACTTCAGGAATTTGATCCCGATTTTATAGGCCGTGGCGCCGATGACAGAGAAATGGTGGTGCAGGCTCCCGGTTTTAAAGAAGGAGCTGTGCTGACTCTTGTGGGGCCTCCTTCGGGTCAGTATAATTTTCACAGCTACAATTATGATTATGGATCTTCATCTTTTACTGTTCTTCTTGATGTAGGAGAAGAACTGGATGTGGATACGTATGACGTGAGAATAGAAAACCCCGATTTCGGATGGGATATTCTTGAAGACGGTATTGAAATAAGGAGAAATCCTGAAATTGAATGGATATCCCCTGATAATGTGGCAAGAGGAGCAACAGACAGGGAAATAAGAATACGTGCGCCCGAGTGGGGTTCTTACCAGGAGGGTTGTGAAGTATATTTTTCAACTTACAGCGCCGGGTCCCCGGAAGACCCGGGTATAACAGTAACTACCATTACTTATACAGACAGCAGGACTCTGGATATAGAGATTACGGTTTCGCCTGAAGCCGACTGGAGTCCCGGGGGAAATCCGGACAGGTATCTGCGGTTGCTAAACCCCGACGGAGGGGAATATGTTACCGAAGATCCCCTGCTTACTATTAATAAACCTCCTCTGCTTGAGACCTGTAATACGGGAGCCTCCTGGCCGGCCGAATCTTACGAACTCGGGCAGGGAGCCCAGAGCGTAACGCTGGAACTTGGAGGGGAAAATTTTCAGGAAGGAGCAGATATAATTATAAATGAAGATGACGGTGATGTGGCTGTAACTGATGTAGATTTTATAAGTTCATCCCGTATTGATGTGACAGTAAATGTGTCACCCGATGCCGCGCTTGGTGCGGCATCTGTTACGGTTACAAATCCCGACGAGGGAACCTCCACTCAGAGTGACCCCGAATTTTTGACCATCACACCGAAACCTGCAATAACATCGGCATCGCCTGATAATTACGGGCAGGGATCCGAAGATGTGGAGATTGTATTAACAGGGGAATATTTCCTTCAAAGCATAGGAGAAGAGGATATTGATTTTGGAAGCGGCATTTCTGTAAAGAATGTTATCGTTGAAAGCGATCAGGAACTCAGGGTAACGGTGGATATTGACGGAAACGCATCTCCGGTTGCCAGAGATGTTACTATTGTTAATCCTGATTTCGGAGTAGGCGTTGGCGAAGATGTTTTTTCAGTTAATCTCGGCCCGAGGGTTGATTCTATAAGTCCCACCACAAGAGGCCAGGGCAGCCAAGGGGTGGAGGTGGATATTAAGGGAGCTTATTTCAGTGATGCGCTTACCCATGATGATGTGTGGTTTTCAGGTACCCGCATAGACGTTACGGATGTTCCTTTTGTTGCCGTAGACGGATCGTCTATGACTGTTGTGATAGATATTGCCCACAACGCCTCAACCGATACGGCCAGGGATGTTACTGTAAGAAACCCGGACATGGGAATGGATACCATAGAAGGTGCTTTTACGGTAGGGCTTAAACCGGAAATCTATGAATGCGACCCTGATGCCCTTGGTGCCGGAGCACTTGACCAGATTATAGAAGTGACGGGCGAGGGGTTCCAGAGCGGCCTTGAAGCATATTTTTCGCTTAGTTCACTCGGAGATACGGAAGATAACCAGATTTCCATCGGTGATATAAGCGGAGACGGAGATGTAATAACATTCAGTAATGTTGATGTTGACCCCGAAGCGGAGATTGGTCCCAGGTATCTTGTGGTCATAAATCCCGACGGGGGCCGGGCCGTGAGCGACGAGCCTGTTTTTGAGGTAACGCTTGCTCCCGTTATTCAGGCCATTTCTCCCAACAGACTTGGGCAAAATGCTTCAAATATAACTCTGAATATAAGCGGGCTTAATTTTCAGGAAGGAATCGGATACGGGAACGTAACTTTTGAGCCCTCAAGCGGAATTACCAAACACGAGGTTAACCGTATAAGCGAGGATTCCATCCAGGTCCGGGTTAGTATAAATGCTGAAGCTGACCCGGGATTCCGGAATGTGAGAGTGGAAAACCCAGATCAGGGAGCCGATGTCGATGAAGATGGTTTTCAGATAACACCCCGGCCCAGGTTTCACTACGCCTCTCCGGATGCAGCGGGCCAGGGAGCCCAAAACAGGATAATTGAGATACACGGTACGGGTTTTCAAACAGGGATGGAGGCACTGTTTGGCGGAGACGGGATTTCCCCAAATCCCGCGGGAGCTTCGGGAAGTTCGACCGAGATGAGTGTGACCATAAGCATTTCAACCGACGCCACAGCTCCCTCGGAACGTTCCATAAGATTGGAGGATCCGGATTACGGTTACAGCATTGTTTTTGATACTTTTACCATCAATAGAGCCCCGTCAGTTACGCAGCTTTCTCCTTCCAGCCTGGGGCAGGGCGCCCAGCAGAGGGAAATTATTGTTCAGGGATCCAATTTTCAGGATGGTATAACTCCGGAAGATATTTCCTTTTCTCACGGCGGTGACGGTATAGAAGTAACTAACGTAGAGTATCAGAGCCCTTCGGAAATAACATTAACTGTCAATGTGCCTCACGGCTGTACCGCTCAGACAGGGGATATAACAATTGTTAATCCTGACGGCGGGATAAAAACCGAGACGGGAATATTTACGGTTAACCCGGCGCCGGATGTGACGGAAATAGTGCCGTCCCAGCTCTCCCAGGATATGTACGATGAGGAAATCAATATATACGGAAGCGGTTTCGATGTGCCGGGAAATATATCCAGAGAGGTTTCTTTCGGCACAACAACCATAGAAACAATATCTGTAAGTTATATCTCTGATAGTCAGCTGAGGGCTTATATAAACATTCTTTCCACTGCCGGAGCGCAGGATTATGATATAACGGTGGTTAACCGGGACGGAGGAGTTACAACAGTTACGAACGGTTTTACGGTAAGTGATAAACCCTATATATCACATCTTAATCATCCGGAACGAGGCCGGGGAGCGCTTGAGCAGGATATGAGGATATACGGTGGCGCTTTTCAGGAAGGCTCAACAGTAACAATCAGTGGCGAGGGGCTGACTTTGTCTACTACCACCCGCATTGGCTCTGGAGAGCTGCAGGTAACTTTGAGCATAACATACGGGGCGGACTTGGGACCGCGTGATGTAACAGTGGTTAATCCTGACGGCGGAACTTATATATTAGAAGACGGGTTTACAGTTGGCGATAGCCCCGCGACCGCCATAGGCGCCCCGTGGAAATCACGTCATAATGACACACTTACTCATTCTACCGGTACCGTAACCACGGATGCAGAGAAAGTGTATCTGTCCCTTAAAAGACTTTCGGATGAGAGGTGGTTTCGTGCCGGTTCCGGGTTTGTTTCCACTTCCGAGGAATGGATAGAGGCGGCCTATACAACCGGTGAAGAGGTCTGGGAATACAGTATGCCGCTTGGAGAGCTGCAGCACGGCACAAGTTATTACATAAGGACTTACGGTCACGGAACAAACGCCGGAAGAGAACAGCCGGGCTCGGGAGTGACTTTTATTTATGATACCGAGGCGCCGGAAGTTTCTATAACAAGACCCGTTCACCTTGCCCACTACAATGATGGATCTGGTGAGATTGATAACCGCCTTAATCAGATATTCGGAACTGCTGAAGAAGGGACAGAAAAGATAGAGCTTCGTATTCGTGATCAGGACTCGGAACTTTTCTGGGATGGAAGCGACTGGGTGAGTCAGGATCAGTTTTTTGATGTTAATGCGATAGACCCGTCCAACTGGTCCTACAGCATATCAACGGCAAACTGGATAGACGGTCACAGTTATAATGTTAGGGTGAGGGCAACCGATATTGCCGGAAACATATCCACTCCGGGCACCGGCAGAACTTTCCGGATGGACTTTCAGGTTCCTGTAACAGAAGTGCTTAACCCCGAGGATGAGGGTATTTATAACGAGCTAACGGTGATTTCCGGTTCCGTGAATGATGAACCGGGCATAGGGGAAGTTACCATGGTTCAGATATATATACAGAGGCAGTCAGATGATTTTTACTATGACGGCACAGAATGGCAGAATTCAATTGAGTGGATAGATGTTACTTCTTTTGACCAGGAAGAATGGCATTATAATGTTGTTGAAGGTACATTTGATGACGGTTATTATGAGATTAAGGTGAGAGCTCAGGACCGCGCAATGAATCTTGAGTGCAGTGACGATGGGACATCCAAGCCGGAGAGTGTGTTTTTCACATGGGATGAAACCCCGCCTGTTACTTCTGTCGTTTTTCCGGAGGAAGATGATATTATTAGCGATCCGGATATGGTTGTTGAAGGAACTTGGTCTGATCCTCATGGAATTGACCGGATTGAAATCTGCATTGAAAACACCGATACCGGCAGATGGTGGACGGGAGGTTCGTGGACAGATCACAGCGAACAGTGGGTCTCAAGTGAAGACTTCGCTAATTTTGAAATTTATGACGGGACTTGGTCTTACAGCGGTATCCCCTGGCTTTCGGGAGAACACAGGATTAGGACCAGGGGTAGTGATATCGTAGGAAACATTGAGGAACCAGGTCCGGCCCGGGGATTTATGTTTGATGCTACAGCGCCCGATGTCAACATTGTTTCTATTCCGGAAGATGGGGGCTGGTATAATGATGTACTGACACATTTTCAGGGGGAGACCGCCGATGACGAACACGGGACGGGTGTTGATTCCGTATCACTTAAAATACAGGACCTGTCCCGGGGAACGACTTTCTGGACGGGAACGTCCTGGGTAAATGACCCCTCGGAGGATACATGGGCGGAAGTGAGCCCGCCACTTGGAATATGGGAGTATCCGGTTCCTCCCCTTGAGCACGGACACGTATATTCCGTAACTCCCCGGGCGGAAGATGTGGCCGGTAATGTAAGTTACGGATCAACAAATATGTTCTACTATGATATAGAATCTCCTTCTTCGTTTATTACCACGCCCGATGACGGTCAGTATGGCGTTATTTCTATGGTTGAAGGATATTCCTTTGATTCGCCGCAGGATATGGACGGGCACGGGGTTGTTGAAATTTATATATACAATGAAACGGATGAGGAGTATTACACGGGAAGCGGAAACCAGTGGGATTCCCAAATGCAGTGGCTTGAAGCCTCCTGGGGAAGCTGGATGTCAGCCTATTCATTCAGAAGATGGCATTATGAACTGCCTGAACTCTCGCATGGAAAAGAATATACGGTAGTATCAAGAGCTACCGATGACGCCGGAAATGTTGAAGAAACACATCCGGAAATCACCTTTACATACAATGAAAACATACCCTATTCCCTTATAACTCTTCCAAGAGACGGGACAATAATTGACGGGAATATATCACTTGTTAGGGGAGAGGTGTTGAACCTTTCGGAAGAGAGCCTAAGTGGCGTTGATGTGAGTATTGTAAGAGGTGAAATTTCTGGAAGCGAAAAAGTGTACTATCGTTGGGACTGGGCAGAAGAGGAATGGGTAGAGGTCTCCGGAACAGTGTCATATTATCACTGGGCCGGTGCGGATTATCCTGCCGGAGACCGGCATTATTTTGAGGTTGACGTCTCCGGCATAAATTTTGATGAGCAGGAAGCGGTATACCGTATATATTCCAGGGCGCGCACACAATCTTATTCGGAGTCGGCCGGAAGAGGAACCGCATTCGAAATTGAAACCGGATTTCCTTTAACCTGGCCCGATTCACCGGTGCATGGAGATTATCTTTCGGAGATAGAAGAAATAACGGGGCTCGGAGCAGGAAATATTCCAGCCCAGGTTCAGGTATCAGTCCAGAAAGTTGCCGTTCCCGAGGAACTTGATGTATATGACGAGAACCAGGAAGACGAATACTGGAGATGGACTCATGATGAATGGCAGTCAACTGTCTACTGGCTGGATGCCGATTTGTCCGGTATTGAAGGGGACTGGAACTGGTCGCTTGATGTTTCGGAGTCAGGCCCTGAAGGGGAAATAGACTGGATTCACGGCTATTACTACAGGATCCGTTCCAGAGCGCGGGATATAAATGAAACTCATACCGGAGGAACCCTTATCATGGTAGACAGAGTTGACCCGGTTTCGGAAATCCTTTATCCTTCTCCGGGTACTTTTAAAGATATATTAACTATCTCGGGTACGGCAATGGATAAAGATTCGGGAATCGCGCAGAACGGAATTGAAGTGCAGATTAGATACGAGGACGGCGGCACCATTTACTACTGGGATGAGGATGCGGGAGAATTCTCTTCCACCACGGATAACAGATGGCATTCGGGCGTCTGTGACTCCGCTGTGGGAGGCTCAACTGTGACCTGGACATTTGATGCATCAAATTTAAATAATGAGTTTCAACACGGTATTGAGTATCAACTGCTGAGCCGGGCCACAGACAGGGCGGGAAACGTGGAAGATCCGCCCGTGGAAGGACCTCAAATAATCTGTGACAGGGAAGGTCCGGATTCGGTTATAACATCACCTCCCACAGGCAGGATAATTAATTTTTTTACCGAAAGTTACGATATATCCGGTACGGCAAATGATGCGCTTTCACAGGTTGAACAGGTCGAGATACAGGTAAAGAGAGGCGCAAATTATCTTCAGGATGACTACAGCTGGGATGCTGAGGATAACTGGCTTCAGACTGAATATGAGTTAGGAGAATGGAATATCTCCCTGACTACAGACTGCTGGGTAAACGACCATTCTTCAACTATCACTGTCCGGGCAATAGATAACCTTGGCAACATAGGACCGGCCCAGAGCAGCATCTGGTTTATTTTTGATGATGAGCCGCCTGAGTCTGAAGTCTTAAAACCCGACGGGCTTCACAATTACAATGATTCCGATCACGATATTACAGACATGATATACGGTACGGTTACTGATAACCAGCAGGTCAGGGATGTATATGTAAGGATACAGCGTGGAGCGCTTGATCAGTACTGGAATGCGGAAATCGAGGACTGGGAGGAGGATGAGGATAGCTGGAACAGGGCACAGGTATGGAGCTCCTCTTGGACGTTTACCGATATTCCGTCCTGGGTGGACAACTGGGAGTACAGGGTTTGGAGCTACGCTGTTGACACAGCCACAAATACTGAATCCATCCCTGGAAATACCTACTCTTTTATTTATGATTCAATACCGCCTGAATCAAGTGTGACCGTGCCGGATGAAGATTCCTTCTGGAGCAGCTCTCCCCAGCTGCAGGGTGCCTCCTATGATGGCGGAGCAGGTGTATATGATGTAAGAGCCCTTCTTAAGTATACGGAGGGCGGACAGAGTTTCTACTGGGATTCGGTTGGCTGGGCAGAGACGGAGACCCCGCAGTGGATAAGTGTTGAGGAGCCTCTTTCTGAGTGGCACGTGGATCCGGGCGACCTGCCGGATGAGGCAGATTTTACACCGGGTCGTATTTACCGTGCAGTTTCAAGGGCCCGGGATGAGAGAGGGCCCGCTTCCCCAAGATATTTAAACGTTGAAAATTATGAGGAGAATTGGAATGAGTTTATCTGGGATCCGGCACCTCCCGAATCAGAAGCTGTATATCCGCTTAATGACGGGCTGATAGCAGAAGATGCTTTCATTGAAGGAACGGCACATGATGAGACCGGGGCCATGGAAGATATCCCGGGTGAAATGGTTAAAACCGGGAAAGTCGAAGCGGTTTACGTAAGGTTGAAAAAGATTGACGGCGGCTCAGAGTATTGGTGGGATAATACATCATCACCGTCCGTATGGACAACTGATCCGGTATGGGCCGAGACCCAGCTCTCCCCTGATGCTACAAGCTGGGTGCTTTCAGACAGTCCCCAGTGGGAGACTCTTGAGGATGATTATGAAGCCAATATCAGGGCCCTGGATGCGGCAGGCAACTGGGAAACGGATTTTTCAACTGTGTCTTTTGCTGCGGATTTTATTCCTCCGGAAACCGAAATAACGGTGCCGATTCATGGTAATGACTATGATACGCTTGATGTGATAAGAGGGACCGCTGAGGATAATTATGAGAACATACCAACCAGAGGTATGAATTACGTCGAACTAATGATCGTAAGAGATAGTGACGGTTATACCTGGAACGGAGATAGCTGGTCTTCGGGCGGCAATGACTGGATTGAAACCGATGTTGTAAGCGAAGGCCCGCTTCACTGGGAGTGGGAATATGATTTACCCGGGGTTATATGGGAGAGCGGAGAATATTATACTGTTATCTCAAGAGGTGTGGATAAGGCCCTTAACATAGAAACGGAAGAAGAAACTGGAAAAAATCAAAATACTTTCAGGTTTGTGGCTCCGGCCGAGACTTTCAAAATAAGCATGGACCTTTCGGATTCCGATACCACCGATGTACAGGCGGGTGAGGAACTTACAATACAGGTGGAAGCATACAACATAACTGAGGAAATCACAGCTATGGGATACAGGGGGACCGTATATTTTAACCTGGGTGGACCTGCGGGGGTCGCAGGGGTTGTTCCTTCAAGTTATACTTTTACCGCAGAGGATGACGGGATAAAGACTTTTTCGGGAGAAGTTTCAACCGAGACAACGCGGTTCTTTTCAGCAAATACCGGTCCTTATCCTACAGCTGACGGTGATATTTATCTCGAGGTTTATGACGATGATACATATGCGGAACCTATCTCAACAAGGGCGTACGTGAATGTGTATCCGTCTGCACTGTCAAGGTTTACTTTCCAGGAAAACTGGGCAAACACCCGCGCTGGTGAGAGCCGAACGTTAACCATAGAGGCCAGGGATGATTTCGGGGATATGGAAGGAGGATACGGAAACATAAAACATGACTATCTGGGTGTTGTAAGGTTTGCTTCAAACGACCCTTTAATTTCAAGAGGAGACGGCCTTCCCGAGGATTACGAGTTTCAGGAATCAGATTACGGGGTCGTAACATTTACGGAAGGATTTATTTTCAGGCGGGCCAATATAGGAGAAGGGAATGAAACTGAAAAGTGGCACGTATCGGCGCGCGATCAGACAGTTCCGGGCTCTGAATCTTTCTATGAAAACTTAGTGGTCGAACCTGATATGCTTGACAGTTTCCTTGTTGTGACTGATACCGGGCCGCAGATTGCAGGTTATGAAGGTCAGGCTGCCAGTATCACCGTATCAGCCGTAGATGAATTTCTAAATTTACTATCAAGCGGAACTTACGAGTACACGGGTGAAGTGGAGTTTACATCTTCCGATACCCAGGCAGAGCTTCCGGCATCTCCTTACTCCTTTACCGGTGAAGATAACGCTCACGTAGAGTTTGAAACATCGGTTATCTTAAAGACAGCCGGAGAGCACTGGATCCGAGTAAGAGATGAGGAGCGTGAAAGAGAGGGCTTGCAGGAAGGAATTGAAATTTTGCCCGCACCGGCTTCATATTTCCGGCTTTCGGTTTCAACCGACGCAACCGCGGGGGAATATAACGATATTGTTATAGAGGCATTGGATCCATACGGTAACAGAGATGTCAATTTTGAATCACTTGATGATAATGATGAAGGTATAAAGCTTTCCGGTACCGGCGGATTTATGACAAATGTCTCTCATGACATTGTTGATTTCTATGCTGCCAATAACGGAATCAGTACATATACGGCTGTTGTTGCGTTTACAGAAGCCGGCACCGGAAGAGAGATAACTGCTACAAATATTGTTGATCAGGAGCCCGTGGGTATTTCCGAAACAATAGATGGGATAAGGGTTTTTAATGCCGAACCGGACCACTTTACGGTTGACAGAATTTCACCCGAGCCGCCGATCGCGGCAGGTACTACAATGGAAACTTTCCGGGTGTGGATTAGGGATGAATTTGGCAACCGCTGCCAGAATCCTCCATACCTTGGCACAGTTGAATTTGCTTCAAGTGATGAACAAGCCGTATTTAACCCGGAAACTTTTGAGTATACAGAGGAACATGGAGGGCGCCGGGAGTTTCCGGACCTTTTCACCCTTAAAACACTTGGAGACCAGGATATATATATAAACAGCATGGAAGGTCCTGATGTGATAGGTTCTACGATTGCCATCACGGTTGTTCCCGCAGAACATGACGGCTTCAGGGTGGAAACTTCAACAATACAGACGAGCGGCGAAAGGTACTCGACTAGAGTGGAGTCTATAGATGAATATGGAAATATAGTTACTGATTATACCGGCAGTGTCAGGTTTGATTCTGATGCGTCTGACTTTGATTTTATCCCCTTTGAATATGATTTTCAGGAAGAGGACCAAGGAATCAGGGAGTTTAGATCCATTGATGGTGAGGGAATAAGATTTTCCACGCGAGGGGTTTACTACCTGCGTGTGTATGACTTTGAAAGTCCCGCTAAAGACGGAATTAAAGAAGATGTATTTGTAACTGACAGACCGGTATCAACGGTAACCTTTCCTGAAGACGGAGATTATATTAACGAGTTGACCCCGCCGGCCATAGAAGGAACGCACTGGGATGATGAAGAAGTTGTTGAAGTTAAGGTAAAGATCCAGAGGGTGTCAAACATGTTTTTCTGGAATGAAGACGCCGGTGAGTGGCAGGAGAATGAGTTCTTAAACGAGGCCGAAGTGCATGAGTCTTCATGGACTTATGCCGGAGAAGGCATAAACTGGATATCCGGTAACGATTACCGGATAATGTCAAGAGCAAGGGATAACAGGGGTAACTACGAGATAGATTACTCCACGATTACCTTTCTTTTTGATTCCACACCTCCTGAGACTTCTTTTACCCATCCTGAGGATGGAGGGCACAGGAACGAGCCCTTTCTTGTATCAGGTACGGCTATGGATTACCCGGCAGGGTTTGATTCCGGATTGGCTCAGCTAAGGCTTCAGATTACGCATCAGCGCCCCGGGGACCCGGCCACCTATTACTGGGACACTCCGGACTGGGTTACCACAGAAAGCACTCTTTACCCGCCCGCGGGAGAGGAGTGGGTCTATGATACTATGCCTAACTGGCAGGAGGGCTACCTTTACCATATTTATGCATGGCACAGCGACCACGCTGGAAACGTGGAAGATATAAAATCAGTATCTTTCATATATGACGAGACCCCGCCTGAGAGCACCATAAGTAAGCCCGACAGCGATTACGAGAGTGATAAGACGCTGGAGAAGATATGGGGAACCGCGGAGGACCTTCCCGCCGAGCCGTACTACAGCGCCGGAGTGGACCGGGTTCAGGTGAGAATATCCTCCGGGACCGGTACGGAAATTTTCTGGGACGGTTCATCCTGGCAGCATATGGATCCCGGCCAGGCCTGGCAGGAGGCCGAGTGGTGGGGGTCTTCCTGGACGTACACGTCGCTTGAGGGAGCATTTGAGGACGGCATTACCTATAACGTTAATGCGCGGGCTATTGACAGGACTACTTCTGACGGAATTACCGGGCCGAACGTGGAAGTGGACTTTTCCACCAGGACATTTATATATGACACCATAGCTCCCGAGACAGTTATGGAGAGGCCGGAGGATAACAATACGTATGAGATGATGCCGGAGATTTACGGTACCGCCAGTGACACTCCTCCCGGTGAGGTGGATTATGTTGAGATAAGGATAAGACAGACAGCCGGCGGAGATTTCACGGGAATGATGTGGGACTGGCAGGAGGATGAGTGGAGCTCAAGCCCCCAGCAGGAGTGGAGCGACGGTATAACACCGGATGGTGAAAGCTGGAGCATAAGCACTTCCGGCGTCTCCTGGCAGGCGACTGCAGAAGGTGTGCAGTATGAAACAGAATTCCGGGCAACGGACAGAGCCGGAAATGTAGAAGAGACCAAGTCTCATACCTGGTATTACAGTTCACCTTTTCCGACAACCGTAATCAACACGCCGTCGGGAACTGAGCTGAACCCCAACTATTACAGGTCGCCCTCCCAGATAAGCGGTGAGGCGGATGAGTATACATATGAGAACGAAACATATGTTCTCATATCTTCGGGCCCCACTTACGGTACATACTGGGACAATGATTCCGGACAGTGGTCCGATACCGAGGTTTGGAACCAGGTGGATACCCCGACCGGTGAAGCTCCTTATTCCTGGTATCTTTCAGTTGACCAGTCAGTGTGGATTGACGGAACTATGTATAACATAAGGTCTAAGGGTGTTGGCCCCGCGGGCGAAGAGTCCCCCGGCTCCGGAAGATACTTTATTATTGACCAGACCGATCCGACTGCCAGTGTCCAGGAGCCCGCCGCTGGTGCGCATCACCAGAGTGTTTCCCGGATATCGGGAATAGCCGAAGATCCTTCCGGGGAAGCCTGGGGTTACGAGCTGGGAAAAATAGGAGAGGTGCATATAACTATCCAGGATACTGAAGATAATTATTATCAGCAGGGAGGGGACTGGGGAGCCGGAGAACACTGGATTCCCGTTCAACCCATTGATGGAACATTTGATTCTCTTTCCGAAGAATGGTACTGGGACGTTGACTATCCCACGGCGGTCTGGGAAGACGACGGCCAGTATTTTATAAGGTCCAGGGCCAGGGATCATGTTCAGCCGTCGCCCAATACCGGCAGTTCGGGTTTAAGTGAACTTATTATAGATACTATACCGCCCACCAGCGGAATTACCGAACCCTATGAAGAGTATTACAACGCTCTGCCTCAAATTATGGGTACGGGAGCGGACACGCCACCCGGGGAATGGTACGATATTGATATAATGATCCGCCGGACTCCCGGTACTACCAGATACTGGGACGGGGGGGGCTGGTCTATTTCCAAAGAGACGTTGTCCGATGAAGATGATGAGGATCTCATTATATACTCTTCTTCCTGGACATATTCGGACATTTCCTGGGCTTCAGGTTATGAATATCGTATAACCGTAAGAGGTAAAGACCGGTCCGGCAATATAGAAACTTCCACTCAAACCGCGGAATTCGTTTATGACAACCGGCCTCCTGTAACCGGGGGTGATCAACCCTCAGACGGGGGTTATTATAACGAACTTCTGGAAATAACAGGGACCGCCCAGGATGATAGTTCCGGTCAGGAACTGGTCTCCGGTATAGAAGACGTTGAAGTGGCTTACAGGAAATCAGAGGGGACCACCGGGTACTGGACCCAGGAGGACTGGACCGGCCAGAGCTCCGAAGGCAACTGGTGGACCGCTTTTTATTCCGCGGGCAACTGGACTGAAGAAGTGGAAAATCCATTTGCCGATGAAGATTCACCGCCTGATGACGGACAGTACCAGGTGATAATAAGAGCCTTGGATAAGGCCGGAAACTGGCAGACGGAATTTTCTACCGTAACATTCACCTGGGATTTAACCCCGCCCGGATTTTCCGATGTGAGTCCTTCTACGTCCGCTACGATAAATTCTATGGATGTTGGACTTACCCTTGATGAGAAAATGCAGGTGGGACCGACAAGAGTTGTTTTTGAAGCCCAATCTGGTTGGAACGAGGAAGTTGAAGGTTCTACCTATACGGCCATCTTAAATGAAGCCCAGGGCGAAGATCTGGAATTCCAGACTATACCCTGGGATCAGTTCGACGGGGAACTTATAGACGGTAACAGGTATACCTTAAGACTGGAGGGCCAGGATTTGGCCGGAAATTTTGATGACGGTTCTTGGTATTTTAGTGATATGATTTATGATACTACCCGTCCCCAGTCCAAGTTTACCTATCCGTATAAATACGATCATTCCACAATGTCAATAATTTCCGGTACTGCTGAAGATCCGCCGCCGACCGCGGGATCGTTCTTCGCGGGAGTGGAAGGAACTGAAGTCAGGATATTCAGAGATTACGGGGAAGGTTCTCAGGAAAGCTGGGATGGTGAAAGCTGGGATTCCGGTTCCCACTGGCTTTCCGCCGAAGGGACAGAATCATGGCAGTACGAAGTTACCGTAACTACTGCGTTTGAACATAACCGGGAGTACAGAGTAGAAACCCGGGCTTATGACAGCGCGGCAAATACCCAGACTGTTCCTACCGCGCATCTTTTCATGATGGATACAGTTCCCCCTGAAGGATTGATAGAGTTTCCCGAACCGGATGAGTACTACAACACTATGACCGATATTTCCGGTACCGCTGCGGATGATCTTTCCGGGATAAGTGTGGATGGAGTAAAGTTAAGAATAAGAAAGTCGGATTCGCCAATATACTACTGGAGTGGAACGGACTGGGTGTTGGACGAAGTCTGGGTGGAAGCAAGTTTCTCGGTCGAGGATTGGAGTTTCGAGTCCGGGCCGGGGGCATCGGCGCTGGGCGAATATGATGATGGTACTCCTTTTGAAGTCCTGGCCATGATAAGTGACGACGCCGGAAATACCTATACGGCGCCGGCTGTGACTTTTTATAACGATACAGCCTTCCCTAGTGCAGAAATAACGAATATTGAATCCGGGCAGTATTATAATCCCAATACACTTGTGGATATAGAAGGAGAAGCTTCGGGTGAACCTTCCGGTATTTATTCGGTAGAGGTTGTGGTTGAAGCGGAAGATGAGTACTGGAACCCAGCAACTGAATCATGGCAGGGAGATGAAATAATATGGATTCCTGCAGAATCAACTACTGCCGATACTTATGAAACCTGGAAGGTTGGCGGGATAAATTGGCTAGACGGCATCCCCCATCATATATGGATGAGGGTAACCGATAAAGCCGAGAACAGGACAGTTTATGATACCGAATCTGATTCTACTATAGAAAACATTCAGGATTATTATGTCAGATTTACTTACGATGAAACCCCGCCGGACTCCCTGGTAGATTTTCCTGAAAATAATAAATATTATAACATTCAATACGGAACTGTAACAGGCCAGGCCTTTGATCCGCTGCCGGGTTCCGGCGTCTCAAGAGTGAGAATACTGCTCCAGCGTGCCAGCGATGACCAGTGGTGGAGAGGTACATACTGGGGTGGTGAACGGACTATGACAGTTGACTTTTTTGATCCTGACTGGGAATTTTATATTTCTCCAGAGGCTCGTTCGGTTTTTTACGAAAATCCCGAAGAAGAATATTTTATTTATACTTATGCTGAGGATTACGCCGGAAATATCGAAGACTTAACGGCAAAGACCACTTTTTATTACGATGTGGTTCCCCCGACAAGTACCGTAGAACTGCCCGAAACAGAAACCGAAGAAGAATATTATACCGCCGGTGATGAGGTTGACACTTTAATACACGGGGGGCAATATGACGGGTATTCGGGAATTGATAAGGTTGAGGTAAAAATTTCTTCCGGAAACAACTATTGGACCGGGAGCGTCTGGACCGAAGAAGAACAGTATTCTGCAATTAATGCTCAGCTCCATACTTCCTCCTGGACTTATACCGACGTGCCTGTCTGGGAAGACGATGTACTTTATGAGATAACCTCCCGGGCCCTGGATGTGGCGGGTAACGTAGGAGAGACTCCCGTTACAAAACGTTTTCAGTACGATATTTCCGAACCGGAAAGTTTTGTGGAGATGCCCGTTGATGGCCAGGGGTATGAGATGATGGATGAGATAACCGGAACGGCTTTAGATGCTACCAGCGGAGTGGATGAAGTTGAGGTGGCAATCAGAGAGAATTTTGGTGATTTGCGTCACTGGGATACTCAGACCGGGGACTGGGTGTCGGGAACCGTATTTTCCACCATGGTGTTTTCTGGAGGAAAATGGCGTTTTGATTCTTCCGGAGTCCCCTGGCAGGATGATTCGGATTATCGTATCCGTTTGCGTGCCACAGATAATGTGGGAATAACCGAAACTAATATTACCAATGAATCCCAGTCAGTCTTTACCTACTACAAGCCTGCGGTCGATTTTGAATTTGTCCGTCCCGACGGTACTGAACTGGACGGGGAAGTTACCGCCGGTTCGACAGTACCGTTTAAACTGACAGCTTTAAATGAAGATGGAAATCCGGCAAAATGGTACCAGGGAACGGTGGAATTCAGCGTGGCCCATGAAGAATACGATACCGCTCCAACAAGCTATACATTTACAACCGCGGATGAAGGAAGCAGGATATTTGAAGGCAATGTATCTTCAACTGCTTTAAACTTTGTCTACCGGGATGCTTCTTCCTGGGTAAGAGCTGAAGACAGCGATGACGAAGATCTTTTTAAAGTACAGAATATTGACGTAAAATGGGCTCCCGCTCAGAAAATCCAGCTTACCGGGGTACCCGCCTATCAGGTGGCCGGAGAAATACAATCACCGGTAGTGGAAATATTTGACGGACAGTGGGGTGACTGGGGTAACCCGGTGGAAGATTTTGACGGGGAGGTAACTTTTGAAAGTGAAAATTATCCCTATGAGACAGACATGCCCGGAAATTATAATTTCGATGGTATAGAAGGCGGAGAACATGAGTTCACCGATCAGCTGGAGTTAAAAGAAAAGAACCAGGATACCGGCTGGCAGGTTAATGCCCGGATAGTGGGTACAAGTATAGAAAATGATCAGTACGTTATTGTAAATCCGGCTGGGATAGATCATTTTATCTTAACCGGTCTGCCCGATCCTTTTGAAGCCGGAGCTGAATCGGGGATAACGGTAGAAGCCAGGGACGAATTTGAGAACACCAAAACCGATTACCAGGGAACCATATCTTTTGATACAGATGATGTCCATGAAGAAGTCAATTTTCCGGATGATTACACCTTTGAACCGGAAGATTCGGGAGTCCATAATTTTGAAGGATTAACGGTGACGGATACCGTGCGGCTGATTACTTCGGGAAGTCGATACGTGAGAGTGGAAGAGACGGCCTTTGGAGTGTGGATGGGAACCCGGACGGTGACTGTGGAGCCGTCCGCAGTGGAAGCTTTTGAAGTTAGTATGACCACTCAAATAACTGCAGGAGTGGTTCAGAATATAACTGTAGAAGCGGTGGATGAATTCGGTAACTTGCAGACAGATTATACCGGAACAGTGGTATTTGACAGCGATAACGAGAATTTTGAATCTCTGGGACCCGGAGAAATATCTGACGGTTACCAGGAATTCACCAACTGGGTTACCCTTAAAGAGGCCAGCGACCCGTTAACCCAAAGATTTGAAGTAACTGTAGAAGACGGCAACAATAACCTTGGATCTCAGGAAGGAATAATGGTAGAGGCTGCTGTTGCTGAAAAATTGACCGTAGATTATCCGGGACAGGTGGATGCCGGAAGTCCGAACACCGCCGGAGTATCAGTCAGGGACGAGTTTAACAATATTGTATATGACTGGTCCGGAGAAGTTACCTTCCATACCGGCGGAACGGATGATACGGCCACGGTGGATGGATTTGCTGTACCTGTGGAGCTTACCCTTACCGAGGGCAGTGAAAACTATACCGCGATATACCGCTCCGCGGGAGTGAACCAGGAGCTGTGGGCCTATGCCGGCGGACTTTCTTCCGGTACCCGGACCGGAATAACAGTTGATGCCGGAGAATTGGAACAATTCGGGGTAAAATTGGGCGGACTTTCAGAAGATAATGCCGTGAGTATAAACCGACCGGTGGATATAACCGTGGAAGCCCAGGATGAGTTTGACAATGTAGTAGAAAATTATGTATCAACTGTAACTTTTGCTTCTGAAGATATTCTTGCTGATTTACCCGGACCTTCCAATTACACTGAAGATGACGACGGGGTAAAGACCTGGCCCGGCGGAGCGGTATTTAACTCTTCTAACACCGCTGAAGGTTGGAAGATTACGGTAACCGATGATAATGATGCTACAAAAACCGGGGAATCGGTAAATGTCAGAGTACTTTTACCCCCGGATACTTCGGTGGATATGCCTTACGACGGCTACCGTTCCTGGTCCCTGGATTCGACCTCGGGAACAGCGGTGCCCCACCACGAAGATTATGCTGAAGTAACTAAAGTGGAGATGCGTCTTTACTGTGAATCGGGAGGAGACAGAGAAGGTCAGTACTGGAGGGGAGGAATTTCCTGGGGAGCCGAAAGATGGAGAGAACTGGATTACAACAGTCAGGAACAGGTATTCTACAGCGAAGATTTACCTTCCTGGGATAACCTGGATGTAGACGGCAATGCGATTTACAGGTTTTACTTTCGGGCCTATGATTCGCTTAAGGGAACCGAAACGGTCAGAGGCCCTTACCGGTTTTACACCGACCGGGGTCTGCCCGAATCGGAAATTACCTCCCACAGCCACGGAGAAAATTATTCTTCCATAGATTTAATAGAAGGAACGGCAAAAGACCCGGGAGAATTTTCAAATATAACTAATGTCCAGATACA
Organism: uncultured bacterium; assembly: GCA_964476445.1. Classification (GTDB taxonomy): domain Bacteria; phylum CG03; class SLGR01; order SLGR01; family JAGXOG01; genus CAYZAK01. Next base: position 88,918 of record CAYZAK010000001.1, on the reverse strand, counting down.
GATAAGTTATATAGATGAAGGAACCACATATTACTGGAACCAGAGTATCCAGTCCACAACAACAGCTTCTTACTGGAACGATACCACAGAAGCCACCGGCGATGGGTTCGGAATTTCTCCGGTAGTGGACTGGTATTTTAACGCCGAGAACGTAGCCTGGCAGAACCAGAAAGAACACAAAATCCGTACCCGGTCGGTAGATGACGCAGCTAATGTGGAAGAACCGGTTTACGAGATAGCGGTTACTTACGATACAGATACTCCGGTGTCGGATATTGACGTACCCGCTGAGGGAGAGGTAAGAAACGAACTCGAGGTAATTTCTGGTACGGCTTTTAACGAATTCGGAGTGGATAAGATTGATGTTAGAATAGAGAAGGACGGTCAGTACTGGACCGGCAGCGGATGGGGCGGGGAAGAGTGGCTTGAAGGAGCGTCCGGAAACTGGGGTGATTCGGCAGTGAGCTGGAATTTTAGTATTCCCGGAGAACCTTTTGATGAAAATACCCAGTATCAACTTACCTCCCGGGCCGAGGATACGGCCGGAAACGTAGAAGATGCCGGGGATTTAACTGAAGTTATATTTATTTACGATACCCTGGCCCCGACAGCCACCGTTACTTCCGTATACGATGGTGATGCGGTGAACTGGTCATTTGAAGGTATCGAGGGAACGGCCTATGATACAAACGAAGTGGAACTGGTTCAGGTTGCTCTACGACGGGATCCGGGCGCCTGGTGGGACGGAACAGCTTGGAGCACAGATTTTGAAGATATGAAATGGATAGACGGCCAGACAGCGGATAATTATGAAAACTGGAATCTGCCCCAGATAGACTGGGAGAACGGCCGGATGCACCAGGTGTGGATGAGAGTGAAGGACGAGGCCGGTAACAAAGAAGTGTACGATTCTGATGTATCCCAGCATATAGAAGCCAACCAGGGATCGCTGCTGTCTTTCAGATACGACGAATCCACTCCCACGGCTTGGGTAGATTATCCCAAAAATGAAGCCAGTCATAATGATATGGTGGAACCTCTAACCGGTGCAGCGGAGGATTATCCTTCCCCCAACAGCGGAGTAAGCGATGTCAGAATAAAAATCCAAAGAAGTTCCGACGGAAATTACTGGGACGGAGAAGTCTGGGGCGGTGATATATCCATGTACGCGGATTATGGAGCGGGAAGCTGGGAATACGGTATCTCTGAAACTGATATAGGAATTTTTTATGAAAATAACGAGGAAACTTACTATATATACTCCCGGGCCAGGGACAATGCCGGGAACATCGAACCCTGGGAAATAAAGTCCGTATATCACTATGATGTGGTTCCCCCGACAAGTACTATAAACTATCCGGATGAAGGGGAGTACTACACCAGCGGTGAACCGGAAGAAATAAGAGGAGAAATGCATGACGGATACTCCGGGGTCGATTTTGTAAAACTTCAAATCTCTTCGGGATCTTATAATTGGACCGGAAGTTCCTGGACCACCGCTGAGGTTCGGGTAGAAACTCAGATGTTCACCTCTTCCTGGACCTATACCACCCTTTCGGGAGCCTGGGCTGACGCCGGGGCGTATGAGGTAAAAACTTACGTTAAAGATGAGGCGGGCAACGTTCAGATTTCTACGCCGTCGGTCACTTTTATCTACGATGACAGCGAACCCTATTCCTATCTTAATACTCCGGTGGACGGAGCGATGTACGAATCGATGGATGTTGTAAGAAGCACGGGAGCGGATGATTTGTCCGGCCTGGATACCGTGGATATGGCCATAAGACAGGATTTTAGCCCTTACTACTGGTGGGATGCCTCCGGTTCTACCTGGACAGAAGTACAGACATATAATCCGACCACTCAAAGCGGAGAATTTTTTGAGTTGGACACTTCAACTATTCAGTGGGAGGATGACCGGTACTACAATGTATATGCCCGGGCGGTGGATAATGTGGGATTACAGGAATCAGATCCTTCTTCAAGTCGGTTCAGGTATGTAAAACCGGTTACCCATCTTTCTCTTGAATTAATAGATGGGACGGATCTTGACGGACAGTTCACCGTAGCCGGCGATGATATGGATATCCAGGTAAGAGCCCTAAACGAAGACGGGACCGTGGCCCTGGGTTATACCGGAGAAATAACCTTTTATACCACCGAGGATTCGGAGGAAGCAAAATTACCAGATAATTATACTTTTACCCTTAATGATGAAGGACTGGCTGAGTTTCCGGCCGGATTAAACCTGAAAAAATCGGGGGACTGGCAGGTGACTGTCAGCGCCGTGGATCCGGAAGGTCCTGCTTCGGATTCAAATACTGTTACAGTTGAAAACGCTTCTATAGAGAAGGTTCGTCTTGATCTTTATGAAGGTTCCCAGACAGAGACCGCCGGAGATGAGTTAAGCCCCCGGGTAAGAATTTACGACGGTCAGTGGGGCGAGTGGGGCAACCTGGTTCTTGACTATGAAGGGACTGTTGAGTTCGCCTTTATCAGCGATGAAGATACCCAGGCTACTTTGCCTTCCACCCACACTTTCACAACCGGTGAAGGAGAAGATAACGGCGATCGGACATTTACCGAGGAGATGGTTTTAAGGACTACCGCCGAAGAAGGTTGGACAGTCAGGGCCAGGGATACGGCCAACCCCGGCGAATGGTATGGCGATATGACCATAGCTGTTGATCCGGCGGGGATAGATAATTTTGTTCTTACCGGCCTGCCCGACCCCTATCGGGCGGGAACTTCCACGGGCATAGTTGTGGAGGCCAGGGATGAGTTTAACAACAGAAAGACCGACTATACAGGAACAGTTACTTTCGATACCGACGACGAGCATGAGGGAGTTATCCTTCCCGCTGATTATACTTTCTCCACCGGAACCCTGGCCGATAACGGACTGCACGTCTTTGAAGCAGACTATGATACCACCACCGTGCGACTGATTACCGCCGCCGAAAATCGGGTGGTGAGGATAAAGGATACAGACTACACTCCCTGGATGGGAGAAGACCAGATTGAAGTAATTGCCGGCGAGCGGGTGAATTACGAAGTTTCAATGTCCACGGATATAGATGCCGGTGCGGATTATGATATTACGGTAAGAGCCGTCGATGAATTCGGCAATCTGGATACCGGCAGCTCCGACCCGGTTCAGTTTTTCACCAATAATCCGGTAGGTTACTATTCCCTGCCCACTGCCGGTCAGAATCTGGTGGAAGGAGAACGGACATTTACGGATGGGGTAACCCTTAACAGGTCTTCCTGGACCACGGAAGGATATATTAACGATCCGTGGTACGTGGAAGTCAGGCATATTGATCATCCCTCGCCGGAAATAGACGGCCGTCAGCCGGGTATAAAAGTCAACCCCGCGGAAACCAGTCAGTTCAGGGTCACCGGTATTCAAGCCACGCTGGCAGCGGGTGAGGAAGACGCTTTTTACGTGATAGCCCGGGATGAATACGGCAACCGGGATATCAATTATTCTAATACCGTAACATTTACTTCTGACAACACTGATTGGACCGTGGCTCCGGGAACGTTTACTTACTCCACTTCCACCGAGAGGGGCCTGAACCTTTTTACCGTTGAATTCCGAGAATCCGGCGATAATTTTTCTCTGCGAGCTTTTCAGAGCGATCCTTATGATGAAACTATTGAAGGTCATCAATATCCGATATCTGTTGAACCCGCCTCTTTAGACAGCTTATCCCTATCCGGGATAGCCGATCCCCAGAGGGTTGATTATGAAACTTCCGGGGTCCTGGTCCAGGCCGTTGATCAGTTCGGTAATATTTTTGAGAATTATACCTCCACGGTATCTTTTAACGCTCCCACTTCCGATATACAGGTAAGTCCGGAACCGTATAATTTTGTACTTGAAGACGAAGGAGAATCAGAATTTGAAGTTAAGATGATGACTCCGGGAGAACATGATGTCCAGGTATACGATATAAACGATCCGGATATCTACGGTTGGCAGGACGGAATAACTGTGGCTACCCGACCGGTGTCCGCATCAACTATGCCCTATGTTGGTTTACATACTCAACCTTTAACCGATATTTCGGGAACCGCTTTGGCATACTCTCCGGCCGAAGTTACCGGAGCTCAAATAAAACTCCGGTATATGGAGGGTGACGAAGCCTATGAAGATCTATACTGGGAAGGGGGAGGCTCCTGGGTGGCCGAAGAAAACTGGCGTCCCCGGGATGGAACCGAAGAGTGGACCGGCGGGGTACCTGCTCTGTGGAGACTGGAAGAAGAATCCCAGGCGGCAAGATACCGTCTGTGGACCAGGTCTTTTGATTCTCTGGGTTCTACCGAGACAGTGGAAAGTTCTATTGATTTCTGGGTGGATAATGCCCCCCCGGAGACCGGAATAAGCAGTCCGGACGGGGAATATGTAAACGAGAAGCCCACCATAGAAGGTACCGCGGTGGATGCGGGAGAAATTTCAGCCATAACCGAAGTTGATATAGCATTAAAATATATTGATGAAGGAACTACTTATTTCTGGAATCATAGCGGTGAGGGTAATTGGGAGGAAAGCGAAACTTATATCTGGAATCCCGCGGCTCCGTTAGGAGAAGCGTTTGATTCTCCCAGCGAACAATGGGTTTGGGACGCCACCGCCGCCGAGTGGAATGACGGGGAGGAACACTGGATATATACCCGGGCTCACGATGAAGCTCAAAATATTGAATCTCCTCTGAAGAATAGAATAGTTTACGATACCCAAGTGGGAGTTTCGGCGGTAACCTATCCTGAAGGAGGAGGCCAGAACTACAATGAGATGGATTTAATCCAGGGGTCTGCTTACGACGACCAGGGAGTGGATTTTGTGGGTATTTCCATATTTAACGGTGAATATTATTATAATACAGAAACCACTGATTTTGACTTGGCAGAGGAAAACTGGATCCTGGTTGAAGGAACTACTTCCTGGAGCTGGAATTCTTCCAATGTAGATTGGGGAGCGGCCGGCTCGGAATATTGGGTAACTTCCAAAATGACCGACCTGGCCGGCAATCAGGAAAGCACCGCTGAAAAAAACGGTATTTCATTTATCTACGATATCACTACTCCGGAATCTTTTGTAGAGTACCCCATGGAGGGAGAATTCGAACAGATAAACGACTCCACTCATACTTTCACTATTTACGGAACAGCAGTTGATGAGTATTCCGATGTAAGCAAAGTTGAACTTGTTATACAGATGGATGAGGAGGACTACTGGACAGAACAGGGATGGACCACGGAAGATATTAACTGGGTGGAAGCTGAATTGCATCCTTCTTCCTGGACCTATACCGGGGTGAATTTGAGAGATGGACTGGTAAATAATATATGGGTCAGGGCTTATGATGATGTAAAATCGGAGCCTAATAAAGAGCAGGTTGAGGAAACCGATATTTTAAATAGCCAAAATTACAATTCCGAGTTCAGGTACGATATAACTCCGCCTTACAGTGATATGGTTTATCCGGTCAGGGGAGAATCGTATAATATAATGATTGCTACTTTTACGGGTTCTTTCAGGGATCCAAATTACGGATCCAGAGTAAGTGAGGTAGCAATACAGTTAAGAAAAGACGATGGTGCCGGTAATTGGGAATACTGGCGGGGAGACAGATGGGGAGCAGAAAGAATTCGTACTACAGTAATTACCGAAGAGCAGATCGGCGAGACTGATTATGGAGAATTTGATTATTACATAGAGGCTGAAGTTCTAGGGGATTTTTACGCGGACAGCGAGATGAAATTTTATATTTTTACCAAGGCTCTGGATGAAGCCGGAAACTATGAAGCTGGTCAGGATGACTGGACAGTTTTAAAATCTACTTTTATGTATGACGTTGAACCCCCGGAAGTAGTTATTTCCACTCCCGTTCATTTTGGGCATTATAATGAACTGAACCGTATAGGGGGTACAGCCCAAGATACTTTTGCGGGTATGGATTACGTTGATTTGAGAATATCTCTCTCCGGTCAGTATTATACCGGAGAAACATGGGAGGAATCTTCAGAAAACTGGCTGGAGACGGAAGGAACGACCAAATGGCTGATGACAGAAGCCCTGCCCGAGTGGGAAGACGGGGAACTGTATAAAATTGAAGCCAGGGCCTGGGATGAGGCCTCAAATTACGAACTGACGGTATCAACGTTTATATTTGATATTTCCCGGCCCACGGCAACCATAACCGTTCCTGAAGAAGGAACTCCGGAATATACTTCCGAAACTCTGCCTTCATATTTTAAAGGAACGGCCACAGATACCTTACCCGGGAAAGTTGAAGGTATAAAGGTCTCCCTTTATAATGACATGACCGACCAGTGGTGGGACGGCGATGGTAACTGGGTGGGATCCCGGGCCTGGATTGATGCTCAGGGCGGTGAAGATTGGGAATGGTCTCTTGAAGATGTGAATTGGATTGATCCTACAGAAAATCACAGACATATTTTCTATGCTGCTGCCTTAGATAGAGCAGGTAATGTTCAGCAAACCGCCAATGCCGCCACCGCGGATTTCTGGTTTCAGGGAGATTTACCCATTACCAGTATTTCAGATCCAGTGGCCGGCAGTTATTATAATCTTGAAAGCGCCGGATTACGGTCAATTGAAGGAGATTCCATATATGCCAACAGAGTTGATGTCAGGATTCAGCGGTATTCCGATTATTCCTGGTGGAATCAAGCAGAAAGGCAATGGTATCCTCCCGAAGAAATTCAGTGGAATGAAATAGACGGCCGGGATCCTGACGGAGACAGCTGGTCTCTTACGGTTTCCACCGTTGCATTTGAAAACGGGGAAGAATATGTGGTTACATCCCGGGGCTGGAGCGATTTGATGACTGAATATGAACAGGACTGGGATTCAAAAGCCGCTACAAACAAGGAGTTCATAATAGATTTAGAGAATCCTTTTGCTCAGGTGACATATCCGGAAGCTGAAGGTTATCGAAGAGAAGTTTCTCAGGTTATGGGAGAAGCTTTTGATGATTTGGCCGGAGTGGGGGAGGTAAAGGTAACTCTAAGAGATAGTGAGTCTCCTCCTAATTATTGGCATCCTCTGGATGAAGAGTGGAAAACCGAAACGGTGTGGTCAACGACAACGTATTCAAACGGAATTTGGGAGTTTGAAAATATACCTCAATGGGAACATGGTAAAGTATACCGGGTAACTCCTCGGGTGTGGGATGATGTCAACGATGGAGTAGGTATGTTTAACGAGTTCACCGGTGATGAAATTTCATTTACCTATGATATAGTTGCTCCTACGGTTACGGTGACAAATCCACTTGACAACTCTTATCCCAGCGATCTGATTCAGATATCGGGCACGGCGGTAGACGATTTTGAGCTTGACAGGGTCTGGCTTCAAATAGAAAATCTGGATACTGAAAATTTCTGGGACGGGTCCTGGTTTACTACCCGAAGATGGACTCTGGTTGAAGGGACAACCGACTGGTATTACGAGGATGTGCCCGGTTGGTCCAACGACGTATCTTACGCAATAAGAACAAAAGCCTTGGATAAAGCCGGTTCCACTTCAACTGTAAAAGAAATAAATATACTAATTGATGAGAGTAAACCGGAATCCTATTTTTCTCAGCCCGACCCTGCTGAGGAATATGTAACCGAAATTGAAGTTGTAGGAGGTACTGCCTATGATGATATCAGCGGAATTCCGTCTGATGCGGTGGAAAACCTTATCCAAAATATTACCGCCGAAGAGAACCAGTATTATATTGGTGGAGGTGACTGGGGATCGGAACCTGAGTCCTGGCAGCTAACCTCCGGCGCAGAAACTGCCGGCGGTGAGGTTCACTCCTGGGATTCAAACTATCTTGTTCCCGATTTTATATCCGGCAATAAATACAGATTTAAATCGAGAGTTACCGCGGATAAAGCCACTCCTCCAAACGAAGAGACCGAGCCGTACACTTTTGAAGTTGTTTTTGATACTGTTCCCCCGGTCAGCAGAGTTACATATCCTGCAGATGGTTCACCGGAAAATTCTGTAGATGTAATAGAAGGAACAGCCTGGGACGACTGGAGTTCCGAGTACGACGACTGGGATAATTATCCCCTGGAGCTGGAAATAGAGGCCCTTTCCGGTCCGGACTGGGGTGAAGAAGAGTACTGGACCGGTACCGCCTGGTCAACTTCCCCGGCAATGGTTTATCCGGAAGTATTTGTATCTTCCTGGACCTATAATTTTAACGCTCCTATGGATTCGGGCCGAGAGTACAAGTTAACTCCGGTAATTACCGATCGGACGGGAAATATACAGACGGATATTGAAGAAAATATTTTTCTTTACGATGAGGATGCTCCCCAATTGGCCGTGGAAAGTCCGGTGGGAAGTACAAATACCGCACCTTCTAATATAACCGGATTTGCAGAAGATGAACCCCTAGCTCCCTATGAAAATGCCGGAGTTTCCCGAGTCAAGATTAAAATAGAAGATATGAATACCGGAGATTTCTTTGACGGAGAAAACTGGCAGTCTGAAGATATATTCTTTGATATTTCTTCTACCGGCTGGTCCTACGAAGTTTCCCAGCCCACTCTGACCTGGACCGACGGTCATCGGTACAGAATAACCGCCGAAGCTGCTGACTGGGCCGGGAACGTGAGGGAATCTGATTTTGAGCTGTTTCAATACGATATTACCCCACCCCAGACAGAGGTAACCGTCCCTGAAAACGATACCTATTACCCGGAAGGAAATCCTTCTGCTTTGAGTGGGACGGCCGAAGATCCCGGTGCTCCCTGGGAAGGTTCTGGAGTGGATTATGTGCGTACCCGGATAATAAGGTATTCCGACGGATATGAATATAACGGGGATAACTGGGTGGATCCGGCCGTATATGAGACGCAGTGGTTGGATACTGTGTATGCGGACGGTGAGTGGACTTATGATGTTCCCGATTCCCCCATTCCCTGGGAGGACGGAGAACAATACGCCGTCTGGTCTGAAGTTTACGATAATGCCGGAAATTACGCTTTGAGTATCTCCTCTTCGGTCTTTATATACGACACCGATACGCCGGGCGCGGAAGTTGTCTTTCCGGCTGACGGAGATGACCTTAATTTTGCTCCCCAGGTAGTTATCCGTTCAACGGACGCTTTACCGGGTACGGTTAAAGAAACCTATCTTAGAATAGAACGGGAGGATGGACTGTTCTGGAGCGAAACCCAGGGGCAGTGGCTTGAGACGGCTCCGGATTCCGGGGAAATTTGGAACGGTACTTCCCTAACCGGCGAATGGGAGGATGGCGGTATATATTATTCCTCATGGTCCTGGCAGGGTACAGGTTCTTTTGCCTGGGCTGACTGCGTGGAATATATACTTTCGGCCCGAGCGGTGGATGATGCCGGCAACGAATCCCCGGTAAGCGCTGAAAACCGGTTCAGGACCGATTATTCCGACCCTGAAAGCAGAGTAACCCAACCGGTTGATGAAGAGTACTATTCCTCGCTCACCGAGATATTGGGTACGGCGATAGACCAGGACGAAGAGGGCAATCCTTCGGGCGTGGAAAATGTGAGAGTTCAGATACAGAATATAGATACCAAAGAATACTGGGCCGGCCCTACGGACAGGTGGGGGTCTGTTCAGTCTGACCGTCCGGCGGATTACGATGAAGAGACCGGTGAATGGAGTTTTACCGAAGACCGGATAGATGATAACCGGGCCTGGGACAGCGGGACATATTATCAGGTTACTGTCTGGGCAACCGATTGGGCCGGAAATGTAGAATCCACGACCACTTTAAATACTGCAAACTTCTATTTTGACGATGTTTCTCCGGTTTCAGAAGTTGATGAACCGGTGGATGAAGCTTCTTATAATTATCTGGATGAAATTTCGGGTACCGCTTCCGATGAACTAAGCGGTGATTATCCTGCGGGAGTTGATAAAGTGGAAGTTAGAATAAAGCGACTGGATGACGATAGATATCTGACCGCTCCGGAATCATGGGGTTCAGAACACTGGAATGTTGCCCAGGGAACAACTTCCTGGTACCTTGAAATAAATCCCGGCGCCTGGGATCCTGATGTAGAGTATGTTGTTAACAGCCGGGCTTACGATACTGTGAGCTATCCGGAAGCAAATGTAAAAGTCGATTTTTCTACGGTTTCTTTTATTTTCGATGATGTTCCTCCACAGTCCGAATTGGAATATCCTCCTTCGGCCCATTTTTCTTCCGATATGGACCGTATAGAAGGAACCGCCTGGGATCTGACCACCGGGGTTAAAGAAGTAAATGTGGCCATCCGTGGCCGGACCGGGGATGAAGAAGACAGATACTGGAATTCAGGGAGTTCTACCTGGTCGGCGCCCGGAGTTGTGGCCTGGAATGAAACTGACGGAGCTATGCCCGCTAACCCGGATGTTACGGTGAGTTATGACTGGACTACTTCCACCTCTGCCTGGACATCTGGAAACAGATACGAAATAAGAACCAGAGTTTTTGATAATACGGAATTTAGTTCTAATATAGAGGAACCGGTTTCTGAAGGTTCGGGAAGAATATTCTATTTTGACAATATCCCCCCCGTATCTTATACCACTTATCCGGTAATGGGCGCGGGGTACAGCGAATTACCGTCTATTTACGGAACAGCTTCGGATGAAGCCAGCGGCGTTCATCCTGCGGGCGTGTTTAATGTTGAAATAGCTGTACAGGAAGAACCTCCCGGCGGGGACTGGTTCGGGGGTTCAGAATTTAATTCTCCGGATAGGGTTTGGTTTGACGTTTCCTATTCAGATGGAGGATGGAGCTGGGCCGTGCCGTTTGAATGGGAAAGTGCCACCGAATACCGGGTTGTCTCCCGGTCCAGGGACGGTGCCGAGCCCTATAATGAGGAGACCGGAGTAGGAGATCGGGCGGTGGACTTTACAATAGACAATGTTCCGCCGGATTCTTATTTTACCCGGCCTACAGACGGTGCGTCTTACAATGATACGGATAACCGGCTAGATCTAATTGAAGGAACGGCCTTAGATGATGCCAGCGGGGTGAAAAAGGTTGAAATAGCTATAGAAAATCTAAGCGCGGGTAGGTTCTATGATGGTGAATCTTTTGATTCCCAGGATACAGTATGGTTGCCCACATCTTCTACCTCCACAGATTTATCTGCGGAGTGGTCTTACGAGGCTCCCACCTGGATATCGGGGCACTATTACCGGGTGCACGTGAAAGCTACAGATAATACAATATATCCCCAGCCCAACGTAGAAACCTCCCATTATGTTGACTTCAGCATAGATACCGAACCGCCGGAAATAGAAGCTACAGAACCAGCTGATGAGGTTTTCAAAAATGAAGTGCATGAAATTGCCGGCACCGCTATTGATGATTTTTCGGGGGTAGCGGATATAAATATAAGGTTAATTCAGGTAGATCCGTTTGGTGATGATAGGTACTGGAACGGTATAGCTTTTGTAGACAGCGAAACCAGCGTAAGTATTTCGACAGATACTCTTCCGGACTGGACTTATACGGGTTTTTCTGACGATCTTGAAAGCGGTTACGCTTATAAAATTGTTCCCGGCGGAGCCGATTATGCCGGTAATGTTGTGGTTGATTTTGCCACTTCTACATTTTACTATGACAGCGATGCTCCGGAATCAGCGTCTGAAATTCCGGATGATGATATTTACTACACCGCTTCAGGATTGGAAATACTTTCCGGAATCAGTAAGGATTTACCCGATGAAGAAGGTCTGGTAAAAGCCGGTTTAGATAAAGTTAAATTGAGAATCTATGATGTTAACGATCAGAACTATTGGGCCGGCGCCGATTGGTTGGAAAATGAAGAGTGGGTTATAGCGTCGGGTACTAGTCAGTGGACCTACACAATCAATCCGGAAAACTGGACCACCGGACATCAGTACAGATTAAATGTTATGGGAATCGATAAACTCGGTAATACAGAAACTTTATATTCTACGACAACATTTTACGTTGACTCCACGCCGCCCGAATCTTCAATTACCAACCCCGTAAAAACTGACGGGGATACGTTTAACCAGATCCCCGAACTTACCGGCAACGCCCAGGATGAACCCCAGGAATTTAATTTTTCGGGAGTTGACAGAGTGGATATCCAGCTGATAGACCGGACGGATACGCAAAATCTTTTTTATTGGAATAACAATGAATGGGTAAACGAAGAAACCTGGATAATCGCTACCGGGGATATCAGCTGGTACTACACAATAGATTATCCCACGGCGGTATGGACCAATAATTCTGACTATCGACTGCGTTCGCGAGCTGTTGATGTAGCCGGTAATGTTGAGACTTCTCCGGCGGACATCTATTTTTCCTACGATGATCAAGCGCCCGAATCCGCGGTTACGTCACCCGGAGACGGGGATTATGTAAGTCCTCAGTTTAGTGTAATTCAGGGTACGGGATACGACAACTATGCCGGAGTGGATGAAATAAGGTTGAGAATAAGAAGAGACTCCGACGAATATTATTATTCCGCCGCGGAACAGGATTTTACCCTACCGGAACTGGCCTGGGAGGATACTGACAATATAGTTTTTAATCCCCCTGCAACCTGGTCATTCGGTGTCTCCACTGCTGCCTGGACGGACGGGATAGATTATACCGTAGAATCCAGGGCCTATGATCGGGCTACGAATATGGCCGGTGACCCAGCTACAAGAAATGTAGAGGAAATGGAGGCCGGGATAACCTTCACTTATGATGATACTCCTCCGCAATCTGATATTGTGTATGTTTCTACCGCCGGTCACCAGGTTATAGACAATGAGGGTTTTACCAATGTTGATCCTTCGATAATAGGGACCGCGTCGGATGCTTCTCCGGGTGGAGTTTGGGGAGTGGAAGTATCTATGATGAGAGAAGATAATAAATATTGGACCGGATCCGCCTGGGAGGAGACCGGCGAAGAGGTATGGCTCCCGGCGTCTTCTACGACCACGGACTGGTCGGTATGGAAATCCACCGCTGCCGGCTGGCTGACAGTCTGGTACCAGGCCCGGGCCCGGGCTCTGGATAAAGCCGGGAACGTGGAACCTGAAGAAGAAAGGATGACGGTTGATTTTCTCCTGGATAAGGAACCGCCCGAGTCATCGGTCGGATATCCGGCTACCGCCGCGTTCGAACGGGAGGTGCCCCAAATTACCGGGCCCGCTTCCGATGTGGGTTCCGGAGTTTCGGAAGTACGGGTAAATATTAAAGACCAAACCGCGGATCCGGCCGAATACTGGCACGGTCCGGCTCTTGGCTGGCAGACCGGAGAATCATCCTGGGAAGCGGCCAGTTACGATACGGACTGGATTTATGAGGGTATATCCGATGCGGATTTTGCGGATAAGAGCGGTCATCAGTTTACCGCCAGGGTCAGGGCAAAAGACTGGGCCGGAAATGAAGAAGAGGGGGATCCTTCAAATTTCTTTTATGACCGTACCCCGCCCAAATCCAAGGCAACATTACCCGATAGCGAGTATGTAAACGAACTTGATGTTATTTCGGGTACTGCTAAAGACGAACCCGCCGCCGAGTATCTTTTTAACGCCGGGGTTGATTTTGTAGAGATACAGATTGTAAATACCACCGATAATAAATACTGGACCGGTACTTCCTGGGAAGATATTGACGGGGAAATAGAATACGTGACGGCAGAGGGAACTACCTCCTGGAGTTATGACGCCGCATTATCCGGTATTGACTGGATCCATGCCCATGAATATGAAATAATTCCCCGGGCCACCGACAAAGCGGGTAACGAAGAAGAGGGAGACGCCGGCAAAACCGGGTTTACTTTTGATGAAATTCCCGGAGAATCGGCAATAACTTCTCCGGAGCATACCGCTTGGCTGAACGATCTTAATGAAATAGAAGGTACGGCCGTTGGTTCTCCAGCGCCGGTATCCGAAGTGGAGATAACTATCCGGGATAATGATACGGAACCGATGACTTACTGGAACGGCTCGGGCTGGGTAGAGAATGAAGTCTGGCTCTCCGCCAATTATACCGGTCCGGCCTGGAGTTATTTGGATGTATCCTCAAATACCTGGACCGATGGGCACCGGTATTTTATCCGGGCTATAATCTACGATGAAGCCGGGAATATTGAACAGAAAGAGGATTATGAAGGGAACCTCTTCAGATACGATATAACCGAACCGGAATCCGTGGTTGAATTGCCCGAATCCGGGGATTACATAAATGCCATAGACCTTATAGCCGGGAATTCCTTTGACGATTTCAGCGGGGTTGAAAAAATTGACCTTCTTATTACCCGGGATCCCGGCGCCGACGACGAGTATTTCTGGCACGGCAGCGACGACGGATGGGTAATGGGTATTCCCGCCTGGATGGAGACCGACCTTTCCAATCCTCCGGGAGAAGATTTAGAGGAGCCCTGGGAGTATACTTCTTTAACTTCAACTTCAATGACCAGCGGAATGGAATACCGGGTCCAGTCCCGGGCCCGGGACCGGGCTGCGAATATTGAAGACTACGGGTCCGGAATAACTTTTACTTATGATGAGGTTGCCCCGATTACCGAAATTAACTGGCCCGCAGACGAAGAAATATATTCCGCAGCCTTATCTTCGTTTACGGGGACCGCGGTTGACGAACATACTTTCATTGACAGTGTTGAAATATATTTAAAGAATACGGATACAGACAGGTATTTTGATGACGGAAGTTGGGTAAATGAAAGAAACTGGATAGAAGTATCCACCACTTCCGCAGAATTGTGGAGTTTTTCCCGGCCTTCCCTGTCCCACGCGGATACCTATGAAATTACAGCCCGGAGTTACGACGCCGCGGACAATATGGATATTAACTATTCCACGGTAACTTTTACTTTTGATGATCAGGGGCCGGTTACTACGGTGGAATTTCCGGTTGAGGATGACCTGTTAAATGAAATTGAAAATATTAATGGAACGGTGATAGACGAACCGGCTGGAGTTGAAAACGTCCGGCTTTATATCCGAGATATAACCAATGATGTTTACTGGGACGGAGCCGGTTTCGGCAGTTCTGAGAAAACCTGGGTTTCCGTAGATATTATTGAGCAGGACGGCTGGATTTACGATAGTATTTCCCAGTCTCACTGGGAAAATAACGGGGATGCTAAATACCGTGTACAGGCACGGGGTGTAGATACCGTGGATAATTGGGGTGAAGAGTCCTCCACCCGAACTTTTACTTTCGACGCCACTCCTCCGGAATCTGTTGTGGAAGTGCCCGAAGACAGTGACCGACTCAGATCTTTTGACGGGATAAGCGGCACCGCTTACGATGCTATGGCCGGTCTGGAGAATCTCTATTTAAGGATAACCAGGGAAACCGACGGATATACCTGGACAGGTTCTTCGTTCAGTCCAAATAACCACTGGATAGAACGGCCCGGAGATCAGGATTGGGAATATACCGGTCTACCCTCGTCGGAATTAACCACCGGCGTAGAGTATTTAGTAAATTCCCGGGCCGTGGATAAAGTTCCCAACTGGGAAACTGATTTTTCTACGATGGCCTTTACATGGGATATTACCGGGCCGGAAGTTGAAATTACCCGGCCGGCCGATAATGCCGACCTTCAGGTCCCGGGTAGTATCGAAGGTACCGCGTCTGATCCATACGGTACGGTTGAAACGGTTGAAATAAGTATCCAGAGGACCAGGGACGGGTATTACTGGACAGGTTCTTCCTGGTCGGTAAATTCCGCCTGGACCGGTATTTCCGGCGATCCGGAAAACTGGTATTTTGAGGATGACTGGAACTGGAGCGAGGATAATCACTACACAGTATGGGCCAGGGGGTACGATGATATCGGAAATATTACTCCCACTCCCTATAATTTCGTATCGTTCAGAATTGACCGGACCGACCCGGAAAGCGCTATAACAAAACCCCAACACCTGGATATATATCATTCATTAGATGAAGTAACCGGAACCGCCCTGGATCCCGGGGACTATCCTTCGGGAGTAAGTAAGGTTATGGTTACCGTAAAGCATGGAGATAATTATCTGCAGTCCAATATGCAGTGGGCAGGAGTTGTCAGCTCGTTTACGGTCACCGATATTAACCCGGATAATACCTGGGCATTGGAACTTTCAACTGAAGTATGGACCGATGATGAAGAATATACTGTAATAGCCCGGGCCTATGATGAGGCCGCTAATATCCAGGAGGAAGGGGAACCGGGTGATTACAACCATCATGAATTTATAATTGACCGGACTCTTCCTGAATCCTATATTGAAAGTCCGGTTCACAAGGAAACCAATTACGATAATTTAAGCGAGCTTTCCAGGGTTGATGGCACGGCTTATAATAAATACGGTATAAGCAAAGTTGAGATATCAGTATTTAAAACTCTGGGTAACGTTTACTGGCAGGGTGACGGCTGGGGCGAGGATGCCAACTGGTTAACGGTGGACCTGTCTGAAAATGCCACTTACTGGTGGTACGACAAAGTAAATTTTGACACTTCCTGCGACTATATTATTAAAAGCCGTTCCTATGACGAGGCCATTCCCCGTAATGAGGAAATAGTGGGTGCGGAAGGGGACCGGAACCATCATCGGTTTACCATAGATATGACCGAACCCGATTCTGAAATTGTAAACCCGGCCGATGCCCAGACTCTGCCTGAGCTTGCCGGCGCCGATATACACGGAACGGCCAGCGACGGGTTAAGCGATGTGAGAAGAGTTAGAGTACGTATTTCTGATATTACCGCTTCAACTACTTACTACTGGGCCCTTGAAGACTGGGCTGAAAGTCCGGATAACTGGTGGAGTACCAATTTTCTATCCCAGGGGCCGGATATAGAGTGGAATGCTGAAGGACTGGGAATAGATACCAATCTTGACTGGGAATCGGGAAATACTTATCGTCTGGAAGTTTATGCCGAAGATTCGGCAACTCCTGAAAATATTCAGTCCCAGGTGGCTGAAATTGAGTTTTTATTTGACGACACGCCGCCGCTTTCAACAGTGACCGAACCGGAAGACGGCAACCACTACAACTCTTACGGACAGACTATATACGGTACTGCTCATGATGAAACCAGCGAAGTTGAGAAAGTTGAACTGAGTATATTTGACAGCGCCACCGGAAACTGGTTTGACGGAGTGGGTTTTCAGGCTGAAGACCCGGTGCCGTTGGATACCGGGATTGAACCCGGTACCACAAATTGGAGTTATGTTAACGCCAACCTTTCCTGGGACGATAACCGGGTGTATGAGTTTTACACCCGGGCTGAGGATAATGTGGGCAACCTTTCCGGGTGGATGGGTCCTGTGGAAATGATTTACGACGAAACTCCGCCGGTTTCAGAAAATATCCGCCCGGCTGACGAAGCTACCGAAGACCGGGACGCCCTGACATTGCTTTCCGGGGAAGTGGCCGATACGCCGCCGGGACTGGTAGATAAGGTTGAATTTTCCCTCAGAATAGATGATTATCCCCAGGAAGGGGACAGTTACTACTGGAATGGTTCTACATGGACGGACAGTTCCGAACTATGGATGGATGCTCATAATTATCCATCTGGGGAGCAGGAAGGCACCTGGTCATATTCTTTTCCCTCTGAGATGTGGGTCACCGGCCGGGAGTACAGGATGAGCAGCAGGGGTATAGATATGGCCGGTAATGTTCAAACCGCCCCGGATGTCTCCGATTTTGTGGTTGTTCTTCCCGCGGAAGAGTTTAGGGTGACCGGTATTTCCGATCCCGTCGAGGCCGGCGCTCGCCAGCATATAACCGTAGAGGCCTTAGACAGAGATGGGCAGACTGCTCTTACTTACAACGGGACGGTAAGGTTCAGAACTAAAGATCCGGACCAGATCGCCGAACGTGATGAGGAAGAATGGTCTGAATCGGATTTTAGAATAGAAGGGAACGACGTGGAAGTTGCTACCTATACCTTCGTACCCGAGGAAGACGAAGGAATAATAACTCTGACCAACCTTGTCAGATTCCGGACCGCTTCGATTGATCCGTCCTCCCGCAAATTTTTGCTGGTATATGATACGGCCACTCCCTCGGTGTACGGCGAACAGGCCAATATAAACGTGGAACCCACCACTGCCGAACAGATTCAGGTTGTCCTTCCCGGAGAAGAGACCGATCCGGGTACGGATTCCGGTAAGACGGTGGCTATGCCTGAAAACCAGATTGCCGGGGACGCGTTCTACACTACGGTAAATATATGTGACGAATACTGGAATATAGTGCCTCAGGCCACGGGAACGGTAAATGTTACAACTACCGATCCCAACGCTGATAATCCGGGAAGTCTGGAAATAACCGGAACTGAAGATATTCTGGTAACTATGGTGACCGCAGATACTTGGCACGTTGAGGCGGCCGCTGACGGTTATGATAATTTCCCTGCCGGTCACTCCCAGAATAATCCGGCTACTGTTGAACCTGATACTCCTTCAAAATTGCAGCTTGTCCTTCCCGGGGAAGAGACCTTTCCGGGTACGGATACCGGAAAGAACCCGGAGAAGGAGCCCGAAGTCCAGGTTGCCGGAGAGGAATTTACCGCAGATATCTACGTTACCGACGATTACTGGAATGTAACTACAGACGCTGAACCCTGGGTGGATTTTGAGATAACTGATCCCTACGGTACGAAATCTTCCAGTATGCCCTTAGTTGACGGACACGGGGAGGGATTCTTTACCATGTACCGGGCAGAGGTTCAGACTGTAACCGTGGTGAATGTTGACGGAGATCTGGATACCGATTCAGTGGGTGTTACCGTTGACCCGGGCGCCGGAAACCGGCTTCAGGTACTTACTCCGGGTCAGGAAAGAGTTCCCGGTCCGGGAACCGGCAAAGATGGAGAAACAGAGGAAATAACCGCCGGCGCAGATTTTGATGTGACCGTAAATTTAACCGATGAATACTGGAATATAAAATATTCTTCCAGCGCAGAAGTAAGCGTTGCCGCAAATGATCCTCACGGCGAGCCCGGCGAATCCTCGCCGCGATCACGAATGGTTACCGGCACCCGGGATTACGGCATTATTTTAAAGACTGCATGGAAGGACAATACCCAGTGGCAAAATTACTCTCAGGCTACCTGGACGGTTGCCGCCCAGGCCGCCGGCTGGGATGATTATGTATCATCTGAAATTTCTGTGGAACCCGCTGAAGTTGAAAGACTCCAGGCTCTGGTACCCGGTGAAAGTGTAACCCCGGGTTCGGTATCCGGTAAGACAGGACAGGTTCAGGAAGCAGTGGCAGGTTCCGGTTTTACGGTTAATGTAGCAGCGGTGGATGAGTTCTGGAACCTACAACCTTCGGCCAATCCCGGAGTAGAAATAGAGGCCACAGATGAATATTTTGAGTCTCCGGAAACAGAAAAGGGCCTTACTAACGGTACACAGGATTTTCAGATTATCTTAAAAGACGCCGAAAACGCCCCCTGGCAGGTGAAGGTTTCCACATCCGAGGGTGATAATATACTGCCGAATATTTCTTCCTATATACCGGTTGAGTCTGCCGATCCGGAAAAATTGCAGGTTCTTCTGCCCGGTGAAGGGGGGGATCCCGGAAGCCTTTCGGGCCGTACGGGGATTCCTGAAGGTCAGGTGGCCGGTCAGCCTCTTAATATTACCGTAAGAACAGTTGATGATTTCTGGAACATTACCCAGGCCGGAGTTACCGCGGAACTAACTTCTACCGATCCCCATGATTCAAGTGAAGAGTTTAGTTTTGTGGGAGAGACTGAAATAAGTCATGAGTTTAGAACAGCCAATGATTCCTGGCGGGTAAAGGTGTCTACCGTTGACGGCCAGGCTTTTGAATCCCACACTTCTCAGCTGGTGTATGTTGAATCGGCAGGTACGGAAAAATTAATTATTGTGTTACCCGGCGAAGATTATGTGGAAGGTTCTTCTGAGGGTAAGACCGGGTTACCGGAAGTCCAGGTTGCCGGAGAACCTTTTGAAATAGACGTTTACGCTACTGACGAATTCTGGAACCAGACCACCGCCGAACCTTCGGTCAGTATAAATACCCAGGATCCCCACGATACCCATCCGCCCACCCGGTCTCTTACCGGAGGAGCGACCACGTTTAACATAGATTTTAGGCGGGCCCACTCCACCTGGACTATAGATGCGGTGGCCTCCGGAATAGAAAATTATACTACACCCCGGGGTATATTTACCCGGCCCAATACTCCGGTCAAACTTCAGATACTCGCTCCCGATGAATACGAGGACGGGGGCAATGTCGCGGAAGCCGGTCGCGGCGGGGAAGTCAGGATGCAGACCGCCGGGATCTCTTTTGAAGTGGAAGTGAGGGGAGTGGATGAATTCTGGAACTTAACTCCGGACGTAGAAGATGATACAATAGTGGAACTTACCAGCGATTATTTAGAAGCTGATTATATAGATCCCCCCGCTGAAGAGCTCACCAACGGCCGGGCTTTCTTCGATGTCACCCTGGCCCGGGCCCATACTACTTCTTATCTTACCGTGGAGGATATTTATCCCGAGCTGCTTACCGGAGAAACTCATTCAGGAATATATACCGAGGCCGGCGAACCTTACGCGTTGATGACTGTTCTTCCGGGAGAAGAGCATACCCCGTCTAGGAATTATCCCACTGGGAAAGAAGGTCAGCCCGATACCCAGACTGCGGGAGAAGAGTTTACTTTTGATGTTTATTCGGTGGACTCGGACTTTAATATTACCGATACTACGGCGGCGGTCAGGATAACTTCCACCGATGATAACGCCGTTCTTCCCTCAACCGGAACGCTTATAGGAGGAACGACGGAATTTACCATGGTATTAAAGACTGCCAATCAGTACAATAAAGTTTCTGCTAATGAATGGAATACGGACTATAATCTTTACAGCAGTACTTCCACAGTTTACACCGGCCCGGCCGGGGCGGTAAAACTTTCGGTTGAAGTTCCCGGACAGGAATATTTACCCGGCACAGAATATGGGATTATAGGTGAGCCCGAAGAGCAGACTGCCGGACAGAGTTTTACTGCCATTGTACGGGCGGTCGACGAACATTGGAATTTAGATGAAGAAGCTCAAGGCACGGTTAGTTTAATAACCGAAGATCCAAATACAACTGTTATAGAAGATAGATATTTAATGGGCGGTAAGTCTACTTTCACAGTCACTTTTGAGACGGCCAATACAGAATGGTGGATAAGGGCGGAAGATACCGAAGATATTCTTTTATCCTCTCAATCGGCAAGAATTCCGGTTGATCCCGATTCTGCACAAAAACTCTTGGTTATTTTACCCGGGGAAACCTATGAACCGGGTACGGATACGGGAAAGGTAGGAAAAGTCCAAGAACAGGTTGCCGGCGCGCCGTTTGAAGTGGATGTATATGCGGTGGACAATCACTGGAATATCAATTCGGATTATGAGCCCCTGGTGGATATAGAAACGTATGACTCCCACGATATAGAACCGGCTGAAAAATATCTAATTGACGGATATGATAGTTTTGAAATTACCCTAAAAAGAGCGGCAACATCCTGGGTCAGGGCTATCCATGCTGACGGGGAATTGGATTCTTATACTACAGAACCGGTGAAAGTTACCGCTTCTACAACCACAAAACTTATTGTCTTAGTTCCCGGAGTTGAACATCAGCCCGGGGGCTGGGAAAATTCTCCCGTTTCCGAAGCTCCGTACGGCCGGACCGGGGAGCCGGAAATTCAGACCGCCGGAGAATCATTTGAAGTTGAAGTGATGGCGGTGGATGAATGGTGGAATAGGGACTACGATGCCGACAATATTATCCGTATCTGGTCCGATGATGAAAATGCCGCCGGTTACGACCCTGACCGGGCCGCTTTGTTTGACGGCAGATATGTTTTTGGGTCCGATGAGGACGGTCTTACTTTAATTACCAAGGATTATTCGGGCTGGACAGTGTATGTATCTACCGATGACGGGACTGATCTTACCGGGGATATATCCCGGGAAGTTCCGGTTAAAGCAGGGCCCCCGGAAAGATTGCAGGCTCTGATACACCCCTACCAGGAAAACGTTCCCGGTGTGGGTCACGACGGCGGAGAAATTGATCCCCAGACCGCCGGTGAAGATTTTACTGTCAGGGTGTACCTGACCGATTCTGTATGGAATGTTGTTGAAGGCGAAGATATTGATCCCAATCCCACGGTAAGAGTGTATCCGGAGGATCCTTTCGCCAAAAGGCCAACGGCCCGGTCTCTCACCTCGGACGGTTACAGGGATTTTGATATGCCCCTGGTTGCCGCGTCTACTTGGACGGTTACCGCGGTGGATACCGGAGGATATTACAGTTCGTCCACTTCTTCTGTAGTACAGGTTGATGCCGCCTCTCCGGCCAGACTGCAGGTTCTTTTAGAAGGTGAAGAAGCACTGCCCGGTAATGCCGACGAACCGGAGGTTAAGAATTCTCAGGAACCTTACGGAAAAGTTTCCGGTATAGATCCGGATGACCAGGTAGCCGGCCAGGTCTTTTATTCCACGGTTAGTATTACCGACCGGTTCTGGAATATTACCGATGTAACCGAAGAAGTGGAGGTATATACCAGCGATCTTTACGATGTTGATCCCGGTCCGGTAAATGTTGAAGGTGGTACGGCGCAGGTACCTATAACTTTATATACCGCGGGAATTTCTATGGTCACTGCTGAACATTCGGACCTGGTCAATTATACTTCATCAGAGGTAACCGTTGATCCCAATGTCGCCCAGCGATTGAGAGTACTGGTTCCCGGGGTCGAACCTCAACCCGGTAATACCGGATCTGAAGGGCGTACCGACGAACCCGCTCCCCAGACCGCCGGGGAGGAGTTTGAAGTAACCGTGGAGGCAGTGGATACCTGGTGGAACCACGTTACCGGCGCCGCTCCTGAAGTCTTAGTTACCGTAACTGATCAATACGGCAAAGTTATAGAAAACCAGAAGATCCTGACCGGCGGAACTACTGATTTTACAGTAATATTTAAAACCGCCAATGATACGGGATTTACGGTTACTGCCGAAGATACTGCCTCCACCGGTGCTCTGGATGAAGATACATCCGATCCGGTCCCAGTCCAGGTTGGAGATCCTGACCGGCTCCAGGTATTGCCAGAAGGAGTTACGGGTTTACCAGGTTCCGAAGACGGAAGAGAAGGTTCTCCGGAAACTCAGGTAGCCGGTCAGGTATTTCCGGTTACTATAAATTTAACCGACAGACACTGGAATGTGGTTACTACCACAAGTCCGGTAGTGGAGCTTGATTCTAGTGATCCCCATAGTGACTCCTATGGATACACCGCTCAAAGTGTCCATCTTGAAAATGGTACCGCCGAAGCTTTTCTCACCCTGGTCACCGCCAGGGAGGGAGAGACTACCCTAACTGTGGAGGATGACTCCGGAAAACTCCCCCCCTATGAGTCAGATGAGTCCCAGCCGGTAGATGTAGTGGCCAACGAGGCCACTCAGTTAAGGGTCCTTGTACCCGGACTTGAAGCTGATGTTGGAAATTCGGCTACCGGTTTTTCGGGCGATCCCGATTCTCAAATCGCCGGTGAACCTGTCATAGCTTATTTACAGGCCTGTGATGACTGGTGGAATGTAGCCCGGTCCACCGCCCAGGTGCACGCCACAGTGGATGATCCCTACGGTATAACTCCGGCTCCCAGTACGCTTTCAGATGGTGAAAGGAATATTGATATTACCTTTAGAACCGCCCGTAACGCCGGGACCACGCCAGACGGCGGTTGGACGGTGGAACTGACCGATACTGCCGAAAAGCTTGAAGTTGGATATACCCCCGAAATAGAGGTTTATCCCAACCAGTTTAGCCGGCTGCAGGTAGTACTTCCCGATGAATTTCCCGAACCCGGTTCCGATGACGGTATCGCCGGAACTCCCGATATACAGCGAGCCGGAGAGGGATTTGATATTACCGTCCGGGCAGTGGATGATTACTGGAACCTGGTTTCCACCGGTCCGGAAGTAGGACTATCTTCTAAAGATCCCCAGGCTGATTTACCTTCTGCCCGGGTGCTGACCGGCGGAGACAGAACTTTTCCGGATATAACTTTAAAGACGGTCCTGGAATCAAACCGGATATATGCGGATGCTGTAGACGGTTACGGTATAATAAGGGCTACTTCCTCCCATCAGCCCTTGGACCCGGATTATACCGATTATCTGGATGTTACCGGCATCCAGGATACTTCCGCCGGGTCAGCCAGCGATGTTACGGTCACCGCCAGGGACCAGTTTGGAAATGTAGCCGACGGCGGTACAGTGCCCGAAGACCGGGCCTATCAGGGCGAGGTAGTATTTTCCGCCGATGAGGACGCCGACTGGCCCGGAACCACGGAAGCTCCCGGCTCCGGTTTACCCGGTAACTACACTTTTACTGTGGAAGATGAAGGAGTAAGAACCTGGGACGCCGGTGTAACTTTAAGACGGGCCGGCGACCGGACCGTACGGGTGGAGGACAGTTTTTACGAATTCAACGGTATTTACGGCGAACAGACCGGTATAGAAATATCGCCCGGATCGGTGAGCCGGTTTACGGTATTCCCCATGGATCCGGTGGATATTCCGGCTGGCGATACAAGAGAAATTAGGGCTTTCGCCACCGATAATTATTACAATACCACCATAGAAGGGGCTGAGGGACTGGAAGTTGAAATTTCCACTTATAATATCTCTTTTACTGAGACCTTAGATATCGGCAATAAAAATGAAGGCAGTGTAATAACCCCCCAGACCTCGGTGGTTGATTCTTCGGGTATGGTTAGAGGGATAAGTTATACCGTCTCCCAGTACGCCGGCGACGAGGCCATAATAGACGTATCAGCTTCCACAAAACCCATAAGCGGACAGTCGGCATGGATAACCTCTATTGGAGGAGTTGCCGATTATTTGATATTTGAAGAGGGAAATCCGCAGTTTACGGCCGGGGATTCGCCGGATGTGGATATACCTTACGTATTATTTAGAAAAGATCAGTATGGCAACGATGCGGTGACCGGGGATACCAGAATTAATATATATACTGATTCCGGGTCACCGTGGGATGTGGGTTCGAATGTTAGTCCCAGGCACCGGTTTTACGATGAAAATAATTTACCTTTGACGGACAATAATAATAACGGTCTGCAGGATATTTTAATACCCAGCGGGGAGTACGTGAGGGAAATATATTATTATGAGGAAAAAGCTTCCTGGGACGAAGTAACTATGGCTTCCCATACAATAACCGCCGATGCCAATCTGGGAGGAACCGGGGATCCCCACCCCCCGACCGGTGACGGTGTATATGATGTCCGGGTTGATCCCGACGATATAATGTCTATAAATTTTGATACCGGGTCCATGGAGATGCGGGCCGGAAACTATTCCCCTCAGATGAGAATCCGCCTTTACGATGATTACGGAAATGTCAAACCGGTTACCGAAACCGTGGAATTGACCCTGGATTCGGATTCCTCATGGTGCGGTTTTGAAACCAATATGGGAACGTTCAGCTACGTGGATGACTGGGAACCCTCCAGACCAAAGTTATATATTTCAACGGATTCTGAAAAATCTCTGCTGCCCTACCAGGCTGAGTTTAATTATCTGGATCATGTCCGGGGTAATCCCAGGGTGGATGTTAGTGGACCGTCTGAATACAAAGGCGCGCCGGTGAACTGGGGAAGCGCCCAGCAGGTTCAGCAGGTAGATCCCGCCGATCCAGACCGTTTGGTATATGTATCCGAACCTTACACTTCCGAACATCCTCTGGTTGCCGGGGCCACCAGCTGGCGAATTGACATAGAGGCCAGGGATCAGTACGGAAACTGGTCGGAAGTGGATTACAACGAAGAAATTAACCTCTATTTTAAAGACGCGGAAACCGGCGATTCAACTTCATCGGATATATATGAGTTTTCCAAATCTTCTACTAACTGGGTGGATATTTACCCTGATAACAGGGTGGTGATGACTACCGGAACGTCCAGAGTGTCTTACTATATGAAAGCATACAGATCGGGTACCTGGGAAATAGAAGCCGAAAGGGCTGCCGGAGGTTGGAACTGGGGCCGTCAGGAAGTTGAAGTGGTAGGAGGAGAAATAACCCAGCTGGAGATAATTACTTCCACCCGGAATATAATAGTATCTCCGGAGTATTCCGATTACACTCAGTACAATCCGGAAGATTATAGAATCACCGTTCAGGCCAGGGATAAATACGGCAACTATTCCCGTGTGGAAGAATCGGTGGATCTGAGTCTGGATGCCACGGGTCCACCCGGAATCGAAGATCCGGGCGCGAATTTTTCCACTGATGGCGGTGAAAACTGGGGCGTTAGCGTTATTTCAATTCCCGGGGGAAGTCATTCTTCCTCATTTTACTATACCTCGCGTGTGGCGGGCAAAAATAAGGTCACGGTATCCGAAGATCCTTACCGGGGCTGGGAAGAGGCCAGCCAGGTTGTAAACGTATATCCGGCCGATCCGGTGGAGTTTGAACTGGATTTACATGATAACAATTACGCTACAGTGTACCGGAATAAAGGAGTGGACATAACCGCGAAGGATACCTACGGGAACCATGCATCCGGACATCCGGATCCCAATAAACCTTATGGTTCAACGGATACCTGGCATTACTATGTGGGAAAGGCTACCTTTAATATAGTAGCGCCCGGTTATCCCGAGGAGAGACGTCCTATATTTACGATAGACGGAAGCCAGACGGAAACTTATGATTTTGCAAATTCGGTGGGGCACGAATTCTGGGAGCCCGGCGAACTGACCGCTGAAATAAGAGCCGATGTAGTTACCGACGAAGCGGTGGGGGTTGAGCCCATAGTTATACAGATGACCGATTCAGAAGACGATACAATATACGGCGAATCCGATGAGCTTACCGTGACCGGGGCCATAGTACGGCCCTACACGGACGCAATGACCGGGGAAAGAATGACCGTTGACGATCTTTTCCAGGATCATACAAACGCTTTAATGGACCGGCTGGATATTTTTACCACCACCGGAACTGCCGAATGGTCGGAAATGAGGGTGGATCTGGAAGGTACGGTTCCCGATGAAGATGTAATAGCTGTCAGAATATGGCTGGATGACGGTGACGGAGCATTTACTCCGCCGGAACCGGACGACCCCAATAATCTTGATGGTTCGTCTCCGGAAACTTTGCTCTCTTCGGGAACTTTTCAGAACGGGTTTGCCATACTGGATCTGGAGGAAAATACCGGTCATCCCCAATATATAGGTCAAAGTGCCAGACACTATTTTATAACCGTGGATATGGCCTATGACGCCGAACCGGATAACTACCTGAACCTGCACTGGGAAAAAAGATATTTTTCAGCCTCCGGAAGATGGAGAGGTACCGAAGTAGCTGACAATAACTTTGATATTAATACTCCCACAGTTACGGTGAGAATTGCGCCCGGAGATATTGTTATGCCGTCCTGGTCTCTTATAAAAGATACCGATACGGTAAGACAGGCTGAAGAAGATGTAGGTTTTATGGCCTTCGATATGGTTACCACCAGGTATACTATTGACTGGACTGAGTTAAGAGTTACCCTGCGTGGAGACGGAGTTAGTGATGACGATATCCGGGCTATAAAAATTTTCCGGGACGCGACGGGAGATAAGGATTTTAAACCCTTAGCCGATGAAATTATTAGTTCCGGTCACGATAGGTTCGGTGCCGAAATAGAAGGAGTGGCTATGATTGATATAGGGCACTACGTGGACGGAGAATTTGAAAAACGGCCCCAGACCATAAGAGAGTCTACCCAGACCTATTTTGTGGCTCTAGATTTTGACCCTGCGGCCACTCCGGGAGCAGAAGTGGGTATAAGGATTGATTCTCCCGACAGAGTTATAGCCAGGGACGATGAAGGAGAAAACAGAGTTCTGGATTTTAACGATAAAAACAGAGACGGGGTTCAGGATCCCGGTGAAGAAGATACCTTTCCCGCTCCTATGCCTGCGGATGAAGATACACCCCAGCCTGAGATTCAGCCCACCGAAGATACTTTGCTTATAGCCAGAGATTCTACAATGGGCAATATAAGACAGGGTGCCCGGAACGCTGCATATTCAATACTGGATTTACGTTCGGATGCAAACTCAGTAATATGGACCGGTCTCCGGGTGGATAAGACCGGGTCCCTTACCGATGAATGGGTTGACGCAGTCAAGGTCTGGTGGTGGGTATCCGGTTCTACGGACGCTGCCGGCCAGCCGGTGGTTAATACCACTACCAATAGTCCCACGGGACTGGCAGATAGGCTTATATCAGAGGGAGCCGACGTATTCAGTTCTTCGACAACTTTTATGGAATTTGACGAAGACAACCACCAGGATATAAGAGACAGTGGAACTCCAGGTTATCCAAGGCGTTATCTGGTGACTATAGATCTTAATCCTTACGCTCCGGAAGATGAATCACTGGGTATAAGAATAGCCGATACGGATTATTTTACTGTGACGGATCCCAATCAGGTTTCAGATGCTCAGATTCCAATTGATGTTTCTGAAAAAATAGTGAATCCCTATCCGGATACCGTTACTGTCGAGCCCACGGATATTTCTTACCAGATTACCGATCCGGATACCGGGGTACAGGACGGGCTTTTTATCCAGAACAGAACTGATATGCCCACTTTACGGCTTAATTTTGAAACAAAAATTTCTTATGCTCACTGGATGGATAACGAAGCAGAAAATGAACCCGCCCTGGTACTTTTCCAGGAGGGTACCGCCTCCGATGAGGACATAGAAAACGTCACCCTGTGGTGGGATAAAGATCTGACCGGCCGGATTAATACCGGTGATGTAAGAATATCTACCGGGAACAGGTTTACCGAAGGAGTATGCCGGATTAGGATACCTGAAGATAAAGCCCAGATGTTAGGCGAACCTGACGGCAGCTTTGAGCCTCTGCCCAAATCATTTATCATTTCCCTGGACCTGGATCGTCACGCTGTACCTGATAGAACTATTCAGCTGTCTATTAATGAACAGGCTAATTTTTCCATATCTTCTCCCAATACTATGAGCGACGAAAATCTGCCTTATATCACTCAGGTTTCCACTATAATAGCTTCGCCCAGTTTAGTAACTGTGGATCCTGCAGACAAAGCTCCGGTCCGTGAATTTCAGGGGACAAGAGATGTTCACATGGCCACACTGGATATGGAAGTTGACGGTTACCACGTGGATTGGGAGGGATTGAGATTGCGTAGAGTGGGCAACGATTATTCCAGAGACAGCGATTTTTCCCGGGTTGCTGTTTACCGGAACGAGTCCCCCCATGACCCCGGGGAAGAACCTCCGTTCACTCCGGATGTGGATGAACTGGTGGCCGAAGGCGAAGTTCGGGACGGATTTGTCAATCTGAATTTTACCGACCAATATGGAAGTCAGATTATTAGGTCAGATGAGGAAAACTTCTGGTTTATAGTAGCCGATATTTCCGCTGACGCTGACAATAACAGTGAAGTGGGGTTAAGAATCGGAGACCGGGGATACTTCACGGTAGCTTATCCTCATGCCGTGGATGATATAGAATTTGAGACCAGACATATTCAGATTGATCCCACAGAGGATACCATGATAGTAACTCCCGATGACCGGGAAATGCTCAGAGTAGTTCAGGGAGACAGTGTACGGTATTTTCAGCATTTAAGGGACCTTTATGAGGAAGGAGAAATTGAATACGAAGAAATTGAAGACAATCCTTACGGCAGACTTCTGGCCGGTACAATTGTGCTGGAGACCGATGCCCATGCATCTATATGGACCGGGATGGATATACATTTAGAGGGAGACGCCGCCGACCCGGATATTTCCAGCGCCAGAATTTACAAAGATACCCAGGATGAAGGAGTCTTTGACCCGGAAACCGCCGAACTTGTAAGCGACGCCATGAATATTTTTGTGGACGGGGTTTGCGAACTCAATTTCAGGGAAGAGAATTATCAGACAATAGATACCAATCCTCAAAGATATTTTATTGTCCTTGAAATGTCCAACCAGGCCCGCGTGGGAAGAGAGGTTGGAATACGTTTCAATACCGATGACTTTAGGTATGTTGGGGACTGGGATGAAGTGAGATGGAGAAATTATTCCCGGTGGAGCGAACCGGAAGAGGAAGAAGAGGCTTATCAGATAGGAGATGTGGTTGAATATCAGGAACAGCTATGGGAATCTACGGTGGATGAGAATATGTCCCAACCGGGAATTAATAATGACTGGATAGAATTTGATGAGGGTGATTTCACTACTTCGCTGGCCCAAATAACCGAATTTGAAGATATTATACGGTTAACTCCCGAAAGGGATGCGGACGGACGTCCTCCGACCCCTGCCCGGGTTGTCCAGGGAGAGGGCGATGTCCTTATGGACCAGTTCACTCTTACCACCAGAAATCCGGATCCCTATATACCTTCTGCCGAAGCCGACTGGTACGGGGTTAGAATAGAACTTACCGGTGAAAGCATAATAGATGATATTAAAGCGGTTAAGATATACTATGACTCCAACAATAACGGTATTTTTGAACCCGGAGCGGACCGGTTGATAACTCTTTCCACAGAAGTTTTTTCTGAAGGAAGAGATGTGAATATAACCTTCCCTAAAGAACACATACAGACTATAGGTTCGCGGGCAAGACGGTACTTTATTGTTTACGATATTGCAGTGGAAGCTGAACCGGAGCATGCCCCCGGCTCCCGGATTACTTCTCCCGGAATATTCTCAATCAGCGGTAACAATGAGATTGCCGAACAACCTGAGATTTACCCTGTAGAAAGCGAAGAAGCCTTTATAGATCCGATTAAAATTGATTTTGAGCCGGTGGATGTTTCTCCGGCGGGGGCCAGACAGAATGAGAGGGATGTAACCATGGCTGAATTCAGAGTCCGGGTGGCGACCCAAACCGCAGCCGGCGCCGATGGTGGACCCACTTTGAATTATCTTCGGTTTTTAAAAACCGGCGATCTTGACGATACCGGTATAGACATTATAAAGATGTACCGGGATACCACCGGAGACGGGGAGTTCGACCCGGTTAAAGATATGCTTGTAACTTCCGGCGATGACATTTTTGAAGCCGGCGCGGCCAGGATAGATTTAACTACTGGTAATGTGATAACCGCTCAGTATCAGATCTATTACCTGACTTTTGATGTTGCTCACGCCGCTCGGGTGAACGGATTAATCGGTCTCCGACTGGAGTCGGATATAACCACAAATTTAAATATAACTCCCCAGCAGAGAATAATTACCGGAGAGAAAAAGGAACCGTTTTTTGAAGTGGCGGCCATGCTCATAAGAAACGAGTATGCTCCCACTATACCGGAGGTAGACGTGGAAGAGTGGATAAATTCTCCCACTACGGTCCGTGCCAACTGGAGATCTCATACCACTTCTGAAGAAGGTATTACCCATAATCTTTATTCTGCCGCCGGTGCCGAATTTAGAGACCTGGGTAAAACGTCCGATTCCGAGGGATGGTCTTCGGCCGAAGCTACTTTACACGGATTATCTTTAAGACACGGTGAAATTTATACTTTCCGTGTAAGAACAGCATCCCAGGATGACGAAGGCAACGTGGTCTGGTCGCCGGGGCACGGGGAAGCTAGTTTCAGAGTGGATCTGAATCCGCCGACCGAACCCGGTAAACCCGTTCCCGATCAGCAAAGACAGGATAAACCCATGGTCTCTTATAACGTAAGCTGGGATGACGCCCAGGACGATGCTTCGGAAACGGAAAGCGGGGTCGCCCGGTATGAAGTTCAGGAAAGAAGAGATACTTCACCTGACTGGCAGACAGTAGCTTATGTTTCTTCGGATAATAACAGTTATTTCATTGAAGAAAAAGATCCCGGCCATTTCTATTACTACCGGGTAAGGGCCCGGGATAACGCCGGAAACTGGGGACCGTGGTCGGAAATTTCCGAACCTGCGGTTACCGGAATGCCCGATGAGGTTGTAAGCGAGGTATCCAACTATCCCAATCCCGCCCGGTTTGATTTGGGCGCCGAGAAGACTAAGATAACCTACATTCTTAATCAGGACGCCAATGTTGAAGTATATCTGTACGATATGATGGGGTATCTGGTTAAATACTGGGAATTTGACGCCGGGGAGAACGGCGGTCGGCAGGGACACAACAGTTTCCCCTGGTACGCCGTAAACGAGCGGGGTCAGGACGTGGCTAAAGGTGGGTACCTGGCCCGAATAGTGGTAAAATCCGACGAAGGAACGGTGGAAAAGACCCGGCGGATAGCCATAATAAGGTAAATTAAGACCCAAAGAATCTTCCCATAATCCGGCCGGTTGAATATATTTGGCGTATTTGACATAATATCTAGGTTAAGAGAAAAAAGAGATTATATTTTGGATAATCAGGTGAATTTAACAATAAAAATAAAAAAGAAGTTAATATTAATTCCGGTTTTGTTATTATGGGTTTCGGGGATTTCCCTGGCCGTAGAAGCTCCTGACGATCTGAGGACTGAGGGTTGGATTGAGCCGGGAAATCCTGGTGGTGTAGAGGAACCCCGTCCTGAGTTTAGCTGGATTCCCGATCCCGGGGTCCAACAGAGCGCCTGGCAGGTAATTGTCTCCACAGATTTGGGGGATGTGGAAACGGGTACCGGGAATAGCTGGGACAGCTCCAAGGTGGAATCCACCCATACCTATACCTCTTACGGCCTTCCCGGCGGAGGAGAGGAGGAACTAAAATCCAGCGCCACCTACTATTGGGCGGTGAGAACCTGGGATGAAGCGGATAAAGTCTCCCCTTATTCTGTTCCGGCATTTTTTGAAATGAACCATTTTATACGCCGAAAAATTTTTGAATACGAGAGCGAGGGTTCTAACAAAGGCCATGCCGCGGGGGATATAAACGGCAACGATTATACAGACCTAGTACTGGCCCGACACGACAGAGGAACGGTGGATATCTATATTAACGATCAGACCGGTTCGTTCAGTTTAAGCCAGAGCATTGAGGATACTCATTCCCGCGTGGTAGCCCTGGTTGATCTAAATAACAACGGATATTTGGACCTTATAATAATAAATGAGACTGTCACCCCTTACGGGGATATTGCAATTTATATGAACGACGGTGACGGTAATTTCGAGTTTGACCGGGAGCTGGGAAGACACAACACGGCCAGCCGGGCCATAGCGGTAGGGGATATAAACCGTAACGGGCACATGGATTTTGTAGAGGCTCTTTACAATTCAGAAAACCGGATATTTTTTAATGACGGCACAGGAAAATTCGGTGCTCCGCAGGAGTTGCCTGATGTTCCAACAGCTGACAATACTCTTTCGGTGGTCCTTGCCGATGTCAACGGGAACTCCTACCTGGATATTATAGCTGGGAATTACGGGGGTACTGACGGGGAGCCCAACAGGATTTTTATAAACGACGGCGAAGGTAATTTTAGTTTAAAGGATATAACCGGTGAGCAGCCTGACAACACCCGGGGAGTGGCGGTTACCGATATCAACGGAAACGGGATATGGGATTTTGTGGCGGTAAACGAACAGAATGAACCGGATGTTTACTATATAAACGACGGATCCGGTAAATTCGAGTTGGTCGGGGAAACCTGGGAGACGGACAGCAGTTATTCTGTTTCCTCCGGGGATATTACCGGAGACGGTATGATGGACTACTTTTCGGGAAACTCAGATAATTATAACCGTCTGTATAAATATGTCGAGGGTCAGGATACGTTTGAAATGTTTGGCCACAGTTTTAATAATAATGAAGAGGCCCGGTCTACCATTCTTTATGATTTTACAAATGACAGCAGATTGGATATGACCTGGGGCCTGCGTGAAGACAGCGATATATTTTTTGTAAATAATGACGGGCCGGTAAACGAACCCCCTTCCCCCCCTTCAGGAGAGTTTAACGGGGCCTATGATTTTCAGGAGGGGCATCTAAAACTTGAGTGGGGTCCCGGCGACGATTACCAAACTAGCGAAAGTCAGCTTGCTTATAATATCCGGATAAGTTCTTTATCAGAATTTGGACCCTGGACAGTAATATCCGGGGCCATGGGAACTACCGACAGGTCGGGGGGGTTCTGGGGGAATATTGGACGGTCCACCTATGTCTATCTCAATATACCCTCAAGAACTTTTTACTGGCAGGTTCAGGCTGTAAATACGGCTAAAAATCGAGGCGGCTGGTCGGACAGCCAGATAGTAAATACCCCGCCCGAAGGAATGTGGAGCGGGGCTCAGCAGAGGGATAAAAACTTTGTCTTTGAAGATGAACCTTTAGAATATATTGCGGATAACAGGTACCACCTGGATATCCATTTTGAATTGTTGGATCTGGAATTTAACGATTGCTACCTCACCGGATTTAAATACTCCACTTCGCCGGCCGGCCAATGGCATCCGGTAGCCGATGAGGATGAAAATTTAAAAGGAGTCTGGGACCACTCAAAAAGCGATTACCATTACTACCCGGCTACATCGGATTTTGAGATGAGTACCTTCACCTGGATAACCGGTCAGCATCTTCCCCAAAATTTTGAGGGGGATATCAGGATAAAATATACTATTTTTGATATTCACGGTGCATCCACCACGGTTGTATCTTCCACATTTACGGTGGACAATAAAAATCCCCAAAAACCCGGCCCCCCGGAGCCAACAAAAAATTATGACCGGCAGAGTATAGAGTTTGATTTAAGCACTCATACCGCCGTGGATACTAATTTTCGAGAGTACAAGATATTCTGGCTGGAGGATCCCTCGCCGGGTGAAGCTCCCTATCATCAACCGGAATTTTACGACGGCTGTATTACAAAAGATAATCCCGGGTATGGATTTCTGGATTTTGTTTATTACGGGGGCAGGTCTTCGGTGACCGTTTCGGGTCTTACCCCGGATA
This sequence comes from uncultured bacterium, assembly GCA_964476445.1. Classification (GTDB taxonomy): domain Bacteria; phylum CG03; class SLGR01; order SLGR01; family JAGXOG01; genus CAYZAK01. Next base: position 53,948 of record CAYZAK010000001.1, on the reverse strand, counting down.
CCACCTACCATTTTTCTATTTTCGGGTACGATAATTTTGGAAATTATAGTTATTCATATAAAGCTGTAAAAAAGACCAATCATCCGCCCAAAGTAAATATTCTTTCGGCGGCTCAGAGAAGGGATGGTTCCGGACTGGTAGATATTGAGTTTGAAGGAAAAGATCACGACGTGGAAATTTCCACCTATGTTCCGGATGGAAACCAGTTCTGGCTGGGCGCCGGAGAAAATTATATTATGGCTCCATCCTATAAAGATAAAAAGTTCAGCCCGGAATTAAATTTTAACAATGAGTTTTCCACCTATACTTTTGTCTGGAATGCAAAAGAAGATTTAGAACCGGCCGCCGGTGAGGATTATAGTATTACCGCTGTTCAGCTTAAGTTTACTGATCATAAAGATGAAACTTCTGCTAGTTATAATACAGATTTTACGGTAGATATTAGTTCCCCGGTTTTAGGTAATGTACAAATAGAAAATCCCATTGAAACAAGTATGGACTGGTCGTGGGATAAGGCAGTAGAAGCGAATTTTGACCGGTATGAATTATGGTATTCCAGTTCAGGTTATGAGTATGTAATATACAGAGATACTTCTACAGCGGAGGTTATAGAATTTAAAAATATAGATACTCAATCAACGACAACTCTGAAACATCAAAGAGATACCAGGTACTGGGGTTGTCTGTGGGCTTATGATGAGTTTGGGTATGAAAGCCGAACAGCCACCACTACAGCTTTGACCCGGGACCCTCCGTCTGCTGTTTTTTCAAAAACCCCGAATAAGAAAAGAGACGGTTCCGGTGAAGTAATAGTAAAGGTGGATGTAGGGGCTGAATCTAACTACGAAGTAAGGTTTAAAGTGGAGTATTCTACTGCTCCGGATGCTCCCTGGCAAAAAGCAACTTTACCTTCTACCGGGGCGGTAACTGAAGGGAAAGAGAACGTGGAATTTACTCCGGAAGAAGAGTATCAAATAAAAAATATCGTTACCGAATACGGTACTAACACGGTAACTTTTAACTGGCTTTCTCAACAGGATGAAGAAGGGGCCTATAATGAACAGACAAAATTAAGGGTAATCGTAAATGACGGTTCGTCCGGGATACCCGGAATAGATTATAAATTAACCAGCAAAGAATTTTTAATAAATAATTCCCGACCAATTTTAGATATAACCGGTACTTATTATGAACACGATGAATCTATATTGAACTTAAAGTTCAAAAGAGAAAGTTTTGAGAACGAGCCTCATCCTGAATTAGATAAAGAAAAAACTGATATTACAAAGATTGAATTATATAAAAGTTCGACCTCATTAGAGAATCCTGTTTCTCTTGTAGGATTCGATTACAGTACTGTGGGTCCCCCCGGTTCGGCTGTTGAAATTATTATACCTAAACATCTTCGCCAAAAAATTTCCCGGTGGGACGCCGCTTTCCGGGCCGCCGGGGAACCCCCCGGAGGCGAACCGTTTCTTCGGATCTTATCTTCGGCCACCGCAGATACCCACGGCAATTACTCAATAAAAAGGGCCACCGCTTTATTCAGACAGGATATTAACTGGCACCGGGATGAGACCTCACCGCAGTTGGAAGAGGCGACCTATAAAATTATAGGGGGAGATATTCGTCTTTTCCTTGAATTTAACCAGTACATGGATGTATGGACTTCCCCGGAACTTTCCTCCACCACCATAGAACTGGACGGTCTTTCGATATATGCGTCCACCGAAAATAAACGGGAGTTTACCGGCGAGATTTATACTATAGAGACCGGCGAGATGAATTCTAAGGGTGTTTATATAGGGATACCCGAAGAAGAACATAATATAATATGGAGTTTGCGGGAGGAAGCGGATGATGACAAGCTCTATCTTGATGTCAGCAGCCGGACAATAAGAGATCTGTCGGGGAATAAGGTGGATCCGGAAGAAAATTTTGATATTTTTATAGATATTGACGAGGAAGAGGAAGGACCCGGAATTGTATCCGTGTTTCCTGAGGATCTTGAACATATACTGGATAAAAATAAGGACAATACCACCGCCCGGATAGAAATTTATATTGACCAGTTTATACTTCCCGAAGGAATTTCGGACGCCCTAAGGGTTATTCAGGTTAACGATTCCGAAGGAAATGAAGTTAACCGGGAAATTCACTTCAGTTCGGTTCAGGCCGGAAATTACGCCCAGCCCCGGGAAACCGAGCAGGGTGTGGTCATGTCTTCAATAACTTTTACTCCCGCCCGGTCACTGCCGGGCAACTCTAAAATAAGGGTAAAGGTATCTTCTGAAAATATTATTTCCCTTTTCAGGATAAACATGCATGAAGATTTTAAATGGAGTTTCCGGACTATCGTGGAAAACGAAGACAGAAATCACCTTGTCAGTCCATCGGGAAGAATAAGAGTAACCGTTGAACCGGGCCAGTTTCCCTCTTCCGGCCGTATAGAGTTCACCGAAGAAATTCCCCAGAATGAACCTCAGCTGGCCTCTGTTTCGGAAGTAATATCGGCAAATAACGCTGAGGCGACCTGGGGGGATAAGTTTCACTATCCGTTTGAGGAATTTACAACTGAAGTAATTTTCAGATCCACTGAAGGGATAGCTCAAAACCAAATTTTTGAAGATCTGGGAACCATAACTTTTGACTATACTGATTTACTTTACGAGGATAAATATTTAAGGAGCGGTTTAAATCCCCCGGTAAAGGAAAGTACTCTTAAAGTTTACTACCTTGACGAAAATTCTAAAAAATGGGTTCCGATCTCATCGAAGGTAAATATCAAAGAAAACAGGGTAAGCGCACCTCTTAAAAATTTTAGTGTATACACGGTAATGGGGGGAAGAAATTACGATATGGAGGACTCTCATCCCTATCCGGTTCCCTATAAACCGTCCGAGAGGCCAACTGGCGCCCCCCGGGACGGTATTACTTTCAGATATCTGCCTGCAGAATGCGAAATTGAAATATACACTCTTTCCGGGCGGGTGGTTAAAACGCTGAAACATTCTGACGCCCAGGCGCCCCAGCCGGGAATTTACAACTGGTATCCGGTGGAAAATACCCGGGGAGCGACTGTGGCCAGCGGGACTTATATCTATCATATAAAAAGCGGCGGGAACCGGAAAACCGGTAAACTGATGATAATAAGATGACGATTAAAATACTAAAAAAATCATACATAATTTTTCTTTATATATCTGTTATAGCAATTCCCTCTCTTTGGGGAAGCGGCCCGGGGAGTACGGCCTTTGATTTTCTTAATTTGCCCGTGGGGGCCAGGGAAATAGGAATGGGGGTGGGCACGGCGGTTTCTCATGGCCCCAATGCCTACTGGTGGAACCCTGCCGGGCTGGGATATGTGGAAAGATACTCTGTTTCGGCTATGCACAATCAGTATTTTCAAGATGTAAACCAGCAGAGAATAGGGTTCGCTTTTCCTATGGAGAATATGGCCGCCGGGGGGATTAATATATCCATTCTTTCAGTGGAGCAGATAGAAGGGTATGACTGGTATGGGGAACCTTCCGGGACATTGTCGGCCAGGGACTACTATATATCTTACACCCAGGCCCAGAGGATTACCCGGTACCTGTCCGGTGGATTAACTTTAAAGGGAATATTTGAACAACTCCATGAAGACAGTGTTTTTGCCGTGGGACTTGACGGGGGAGTTATAGTAGAACCTGTTGAAGGATTGTGGCTTTCGGGGGGGGTTAAAAACGCCGGGGTGAGCGGGAGGCTGGTTGAAGAAGTTCCTTCTATGCCTGTTTCATTTTTTACGGGTCTGGGATTAAGACTGAATAAATTTACCCTTATAGCCGCCGACGTTATTTATATAAATGACCAGTTAAGATACGGTGGGGGGGTGGAGTTTGACTTGTGGCAATCTCTTTATTTTAGGGGCGGCTGGAATAGCCGGTCGGATATAGATGAAACTTTTCGTTTTGGGGGAGGTGTTAGATGGGGGGATTTAGAACTAGATTACGCTCTGGCACCTTTTGGGGAACTGGGAATTTCTCATCGGGTGGATTTAAATTTTAAATTCGGTGAACCGGTATTAATAGAACAGATGTACAGAAAAGGCAAAAAATTTTTTAAGGATGAACAGTACCGTAAGGCCTGGCTGGAGTTCAATAAGGTATATTCTTTAGATAGTAATTATAAGAGAATTAGAAACTGGATGGAAAGAACTAAAAATAAAAGAACTGAATTTGATAATTAAATAACGGAAAGTTACCGGTACATTAATGAATTCCTTGAAAAAAACCGGATTTCGTGTTATTAATTTAATAGGAAAAGAAAATAGAATATTGAAAAACTACTGATAAAGGCAACCGGTGGGTAACCGTCGTAACGCAAAATTACAGTTCCTGGTAAAGTTAAGGAAGGCTGAATTGCCAGTAGGTTGAATTGGAAGTCAATACAGGTTGATGTATTGGAATTGCCGATTTGCCTTTATCATGTTTATAAAGGTAAATCGGTATTTTTTTTGTACAAATGATATGATATATAAATTGATAAAAAAATCAGTCTTGGTATTAATTGTTCTGGCTTATATAATTTCGCTGGGCCAGTTTACTTTAAACTGGGCTCGTAAGAGCGGTCGTGGGGGTATGCCCGGTGCTTTTATGTCCTGGGGAGCGGGAGCCCGGTCTCTGGGCATGGGAAAAGCTTTTGTTGCCCTGGCCGACGATGCTTCGGCTACTTACTGGAATCCAGCCGGACTGGCTGACCTTCACCGGAGTGAATTAACTGCTCTTCATTCAGTTTTATGGGGAGGGTCGGTATATGATTTTGTAAGTTATGTTCAGCCCACCGAGTTCGGGGGAACTTTCGGGTTTTCGGGAACTCGGCTTTTTATGGGAGGATTTGAAGGAAGAGATGCCAAAAATAGAGTTACCCATACATTTGAGGATATTCAGAGTGCTTACGGTTTATCTTACGGCCAGAGAATTTTAGAAGAGCTGGCAGTTGGAGGAACCTTTAAAAAAATGAGCCATACCCTTGATAATCATAAAAGCGGCAGTTATATTTTAGATATTGGGGGAATATATACCCCCATAGAGGATTTAAGAGTGGGATTGAATATGCAGAATTTACTTTCCGAATCCTACAATACTTCCGATGAATTACCCATAATGGCCCGTTTGGGAGTGAATTACAAGTTATTAAGGGACCGGTTGTCCCTGGGTGCGGATATAAGTACTGCCATAGGCTGGGATAGCGGACTTCCTTACAATATAGGGATGGAGTTCTGGGCTCTGGATTATCTGGCTCTCAGGATGGGTATAGATCCCCAGGAATTAAACCTGGGTTTTGGAATTGAATATGATGATTACGGAGTGGATTATGCCTATGCGGCCCATGATTTAGGTGGCTCGCACAGGCTATCGGCCACTATAAGTTTCGGACGTTCTGTTAAGGAAATAAAGGAAAGGTCCGCCCGGGAATATAAAACGGAAGGTGATGTGGCTTACCGGGAAGGTCTTTATGACGATGCCTTGAAAAGTTTTGAAAAAGCTTACAGTTTAAATCCTTTTGACCGTGAAGTATCCAGAAAAAGGGATATTTTATCCGATATAGCAGAATGGATTCCCCGTAAAGTGGAGGATACCCGATCGGGTTCTCTTTTAAGAAGAGGTATAAGGGAGTACATAGAAAATGATAATGTTGATATCATAGTACTGGCTTTAAATCACATAATTACTGAAGATCCCACTGATGAACAGGCTAAAGAGCTTTTAAGATGGATAGGGGAAAAGGAAAATTTAGCAGATCCCCGGATAAGAGTTGTTTCGGGAATGTCCCTGGCCGAGTACAAATTACATAAGGGACTTCAGCATTTTTACAACGAGGATTATGCCCAGGCCATTGAAGAATACCAGGAAGTGCTGGTTATTGAGCCCGAAAACGCCCAGGCGTACAAAAGAATTGGCTCGTCTTTTTACTCTATAGGCAACGAAGAGAGAGCTGTGGAGGCCTGGGAAAGATCTCTGCAGCTTAATCCGGCCGATGATGATCTGAGGAATTTTATTAATCAGGTTCGCCGGCCGGTGGATAGAGACAGTGAAGAATTTGAAATAGAGGATTTAATGGAATGAAAAATATACTAAAAAAACTGGCAGTACTGTTGGCAGTACCCCTTTTTATGGGCCAAGCTGAATTCTCTGATTATACTACCCTGATAAATCAGAAGATGGAAACTGAACAGCGCCTGGAAACCCATTTAAGCGGTATAGTGGAAAGAATTGTAGGGGAGGGAAAATCATCGGTCATTGTCAGCGTTGAGCTGGCCGATCTGGAAAAATCCAGAACTCAGACCGAGCAGTGGTCCGAAGAAAGAGAAGAAGATCAGCCGTACTCCCCTGAAGTAGAAGAGTACCTTCCCGGAGTTCCGTTAAGAAGACAACAGTTAGAGGAACAGCCCGAAGATCAGGATGCCGAAAGAGGTACCGGCGGGGCAAAAAGAATAGAAGATGTAATTACTCTGCCTTCTGAATTTCTGGCTAGTATTCAGGTCAGTTTAATACTGGACCGGGGAATACCTGATGAAACCGTACTAACTATTGAAAATGTACTAACCGATGTTCTTGATATAAATCCGGCCCGGGGAGACAGGCTTACTATTCAGCGGGTGGATTTTGCCGGGAGAACTATTGATTTTGTAGGGTTTTTATTTAATCCTTATTTTTATGTAATCGTCCTGGGCTTAATTACCTTGGGTATAATTGGCCTTTTTCTGTTCGGTCCTCTCCGTAAATTTCTTTTTGCTACTCTTCAGACTTTAAAAGATTTAAAAAAGATGAAATCCGAAACAGAATTTACCGGTGCCACGGCCGGCGGTGGCGGCATAGGTGCCGGTATGGGGGCCGGGGAAACTGAAATGGAAATGGAAGAAGAACTGGAGGAAGAATTTGATGAAGAAAAACCGGAAGAAGAAATTGAAGACGGAGAATATATAGAAGGGGAAACACAAGAAGAGACCGAAGAGGAGGAGTTTGAAAAAATGACCTATAAACCTTTAAAGTTTTTGGAGAATAAAGATTTAAAAAAACTGGCCTATCTTTTGAATTTTGAAAAGCCGTCTGTGGCGGCACTGTTAATAGATTATTTAGATGCGCCGAAAGCGGCAAAAGTGTTAGCCGCTTTACCGGAAGAGAATAAAGCGGAAATTGCTAAAAAGATAGTGAGTATGCAATGCACTTCAAAAGAGATTATGGAGCACGTGGATGAATTTTTAAGCCAAAAGATAGAATATGTGTCCGGTGGAGCGGACAAGCTGGTAGGTATGCTGGAGGTGATGGGCGAAACTGAGAGAGATCAGATACTTGAGTCTATTTCCAGAGAAGATCCTGAATTTTCTCAGAAAGTTGAAAGTCAAATTTTTAGTTTTGAAGATATAATGAATCTGGATGATGCGGCTATACAGATGATTATCCAGGAAGTAGAAACCAAAGATCTGGGAGTTGCCCTTAAAAATACTTCTGAAGAGTTCAGGGAGAGGTTTATGGAAAACATGAGTGAAGGAGCGGCAGCTTTATTAAAAGAAGAGATTGAATACGGTCGTAATGTGACTGGAGAGCAGATAAAAAACAGTCAGCGTGGTATTGTAGCCAAAATAAAAGAATTGGAAGCGGACGGTACTATAACGGGTGTAACAGGGGAAGGAACTGCGGAGCTTTGGGAAGAAGAACTTGGAGAAGAAGAGAAAGAGTCCGTTCTTGAGAACATAATAAATGCGGCCAAAGAAGCAATTGAAGAAAAAGAAAATATGGAAAGTCCGCCAAAAGAAGAGACCAATAACGATGAAATAGCTTTTAAGTTTTATGAAAAGGGTCTGGAAGCCTATAAGAACGAAAATTACAGCCAGGCCGTGCAGCAATTCCAGCAATCTTTACAGTACAACCCTGATATATGGCAGACCCATCAATATATGGGCTCCTGTTATTTAGCTATGGGGGAGGAAAGTAAAGCTAAAGCTTCTTATAAAAAATCCCTGCAGTTAAATCCGGATAATCAGGAATTAAAAGAATGGGTAGAAGTTCATTAAGAATATAAATACAATGAAAATGGCAATAGAAAAATAAGGATATAATAATATAAAACTGTAAAATAAAATTTAAAACTTGAAAAAAATCAAATTTTACATTAGTACTTGATAATCTTATGAAAAACAAAAACTCAAAATTTCCTAATTTACCTGATCCGACGCCGGGAACTCCTCCGGTACCCGGCCCCGGTAAAAATAGCAGCTCCAGCTCCAGCAATTTCGGCCAGGGTCCGACCCTCCCGCCGGGACCCCCGTCTGAAAAAGATAAACAGAAAAAACAAAAGTCTCAAAAAGCCGAAGAAGCCAAAAATAAAATTCAAGATATAGAAGGTCGGATGGTAAAAGAAAGAGAAGAATTAATGAACCGTCTTAAAGAAACTGAGGAAGAAAATTTAGAACTTCAGGAAAAATTTCTCAAGAAAGAAAAAGAACAGACTCGCCATAGACAGAGAGAATTGGCTAATCTTAAAAAGAGTCTGGAGGAAGAATATAAAAAAAGAGAGCAGGAACTTGCCGAAGAAAGAAAAAAATGGCAGGAAACTTTAGAAAAGATACGTAAAGAAAATAAAGCTAAGATAGCTAAAGAAAAAACCCAGAATCAGATCCGTCAGGAGGCATACAGGGAAGCTCAAAACCAGGTTCAGGAACAAGTTAAGGAATTAAAAGAGGAGCTTGAAAAAGCAAAAAAAAGAGCTTACGAAGAAAGAATAAAATATAAAGAAGAAGAAAAAAATGCCGTTAAAGTTGAACAGTCATTAAAGGAAGTTTTACAGAGTACGGCGTTAAATAAAAAATTTGACCAGACCCGTGAAGAGAAACAACAACTCCGGGAGCAACTGCGGGAGATGGAAAAGAAACTTATAGAGAAGAGAACAGAATGGAGTAAAAAACTTCAAAGAAGTGAAAATTTAAGAGATAATTTAAAACTTGACTATCAAAACAGGCTTAAAGAAGTTCGGCATAATTTAAAAAATAAGATTTATGAACTTCAAAAAAACAACGACGAAACTAATAGAGAACTGTGGAAAATTCAGCAGAAATTTAATAATAAAAGCGAACTGTGGGAAGAAAGATTAAGGGACAATATAAACGAGAAGGAAAAAGCGGTCTCTGAATTTCAGCAGAAGATAAGCAAACTTAAATATAATTACAAGGAAAAACTCACCCGAGAAGTTCAAAATAAAGAAGATGCTATACATAAGTATGAAAATATTAAACAAAAGTACGAACAGGAAAAGGTAGAGTACACAAATAAGATTAACAGTTTAAATAAAGAAAAGGATTTATTAGATAGAAGATATAAAAACAAGATAAATAGACTCACTGATCAGATAAAGTCCAAACAGAGTAAATATGAATCTCAGCGGGACGTTTATAATGAAAAAATTAATAATCTAGAATCTAAATTAAATACTCACCACCGCCGTTGGACTGAAAAAATAAGAAATATTAATGAACAGAATGAAGATAAAATTAGAACTTTGGAACGAGAATATAGTAATAAAATTAAAGATTACCAATCCCAAATTAAAGATTTAGAGAACAGCAAGGCTAATTTGGCAGAAAAGTTTAAGAATATTCAGCAAAAATATGAACAGCAGATTTCCGCTAAAGAAGAACTTCACAGCCGAGCGTTAGAAAATATAAAAACAAAAAAAGTAAATTATGAAAAAATAAAAACCAAAATAGAAGATGAATATGAAGAAAAAATGAACAGTTTAAGACAAAGTTATGAAACTCAGAAAAATAAAGTGGAAACTCTAAAAGAAGAGAAAGAAAAAATACACCGTAAAACAGCCCAAAAGATTGAAAATTTAGAAGAAGAACTGGAAAATAATATAAGGCAGAACCGTAATCTTAAAAAGAAAAATGAACAGTTAAAAACAGATTTACAGGAATTTGACGATGAAAATCATAATCTAAACCGTACAAATAAAGAGATGAAGGAAAAATTGTCCGGTGTAATTAAGGAAAAAGAAGACGCAGCTTTTGAAATAGAGAGTAAAATTAGAGAAATAAGACGCGAAGAACGGGAAAAACTTAATAAAAACGAAGAGGATTATAACCGGCAATTAGAGTTACTTAATAACCAGCTTGAAGAATCCCGGAATACTGTAAGAGAATTAAGAAACCGTAAGGATCAAAGAATACGGAGTTTAAAAAGAGAATTCGAAGATTATAAAAGAAATACCCGGTGGCTTAAAGAGGAATGGGATAAACAGAAGGAGGAACTCCGTCTTAATTATCAGGAAAAAGAAGAAGAGTTAAAAGATGAAATTTCAAGTCTTCAAAGCCGGGTAAGAGATATTAAAAGACAAAGAACCTCTGAAAAAGAGGAATTAAAATTAAAATTAAATGAACAGGAAAAAAGACACGCCCAAAAAATAGAAGATTATAAATCCGAAATAAAAGATCTCAAAAGTCATATATATAAACAAAAAAATATACTTAAACAGAATTTAAATAATGCCAGAAACAAGATTGTTGAACTTAATCAAAAATTAGAAACTCAGGAAAGCAAGCTCTTAGAACACAGAGCTAAATTTGCGTCAGCTCGGGAAGAGCTTAAAACCGCTAGGGAGGAAATAGAAATGTGGAAAAATAAATATGATAAAAAGATAGAAGAAAACAAGGTTATTAAATTTGAACTTGAAAAGCGAGAAGATAAGCTTAGAAATGAAATAGACCGGCTTAAAAATAATTATCAGGATCTGTTGCACAAGGTGGAGGAAAAATGGGATTCAGCTGATAAATACGAAGAAAGAAAAAAGGATTTTAGATTAGAGCTGGAACAATTAGAGGAAGAAAATAATAAATTAAACAGAGAGCTTGAATATAAAAACAAGGAACTGGATAATTTAAAATATAATTTTAACCGGTTCAAACAAAAGACCGAGGAATATGTTGAGAATTTCCATAAAAACAACCAAATATCAGAAAATCGGGAAAGAGAACTGTCAGATATAACAGAAAAATTTAAAAGGGTAAAAAACGATTTAAAAGATAAAGAAGAGCGTATAGAAAAATTAGAACAGCGACTTTCCCAAAAAGAGGCCTCTCATCAAGAAGAGATCAACCAGATTTTAAAAGAGATTGAAAAAAAAGATTCTAAAATAAAGGATTTAACCTCAGAAATGAGGTATAAAATAGACCAGAGTGAAGCCAATAATTTAAAAGATGAAATTACGGCTAAAGCAGAAAAGATAGAAACTTTAAAAACCGATGTAGTTGATAAAGAAAAAATTATAGGAAATCAGAAAGACCGTATTAAAAATTTAGAAAAGAAATTAATACATAATCCTGAAAAAGAAGAACTTGAAAAAAAAGAACAAAAAATCAAAAACTTGGAAGAAAAAATCGCCTCCCAGCCTGATAATGACGAACTGAAAAAGAAAGAAGAACGGATAGCAAACTTATCCAACAGAGTGGAAAATTTAAACATAGAACTTGAAGAGCGGGAAAACCTTGAGGGAAATTTGACCCAAAAAAGTAAGGTTATTGAAAACTTAAAGAATGAGTTGGAAGAGAAAACTTTAAAGATAGAAAATTTACAGGAAAATCTTTCCAGCAGGCCTGATAATGACGAACTGAAAAAGAAAGAAGAACGGATAGCAAAATTATCCAACAGAGTGGAAAATTTAAACGTAGAACTTGAAGCGCAGGAAAACCTTGAGGAAAATTTGACCCAAAAAAGTAAGGTTATTGAAAACTTAAAGAATGAGTTGGAAGAGAAAACTTTAAAGATAGAAAATTTACAGGAAAATCTTTCCCGGACACCTTCTGAAGAGGATGAACAGGAGCTGGAAAATTTAAAACAGGAAAATAAAAAGTTAAACCAAAAACTTGAAAAAAACAAAAAAATTCTGGCAAAGCAGGAACAAAAAGTAAATATGATAAACGAGTTGAAAGGAGAACTTGAAGAAGCTATAAAAGATATAGAGCTTAAAAACAAACAGTTAAAGGAACTAAAAGAAAAATCTGTTTCGAATTCTCAGAATAAAACTACAGTTAATAATCTTAAACAGAAAAATAACACTTTAAAAGACAGAATTCGGGAACTTAAAGCTCAGTTAGAAATAGGATTAGAGGAAATGTCTAAACAAAATTCCGACCGGATTTCAAAAGCCGATAAGAAAAAAATGGAACAGGATTGGCAGAAAAAATGGGATGATCGGGAGAAAAAAATCAAGAATTTCATAGATAAAACTCAGAAAGTTATTAAGGAAAGAGATAATTTAAAGAAAAAATTTGATATAATGTTAAGAGACCAGAAACAGCTATCCCAAATAGCTGAACAGGAGAAGAAGAAAAGACAGGAACTGGAGAAAAACCAGGCCCGTCTTTTACGTGAACTTCAGGAAGAGCGGAAATCTTTCTTTAAAAAAATTACTGATAAATTTAAGAAAAATTCATCTAAAGATATTTTAGTTTTATAATTATGATAACTGTGACAAAAATGAACGGTACCCGGATAGTTTTAAATGCCGAATTAATAGAGACAATTACCGCCCATCCGGATACTCATATCTCTCTTACCAGCGGAAACCGGTTAATGGTTAAAGAAAAAATTGAAGAAATTGTAGAAAAAGTTAAAGAGTACCGTAAAAATATCAACGCAGAAGCCTGGAAAGAACTTTCCAATTTAAAAGAAGAAGAATAATTCTATGGATTTAACCACTATAATAGGATTGTCCGGGGGGATAATCCTTGTAGTTATGTCTGTTTTTCAACGAGGTGGAGCGGGCGGTCTAATGGGTTTTATAGATTTACCTTCGGCTCTAATAACTTTCGGAGGAACTTTTGCCGCTCTTATGGTTACTTATCCCCTTAAACAGGTTTTAAAAGCTTTTAAAATAGTGAAAAAGGTTTTTACCGAGGAGCAGGAAGATCCCCAGAAATATATTGATACCATCCGGGCCTTAATAGTAAAAGCTTCTAAAAAAGGTGTTCTATCTCTTCAGAATGATATAAAAAGTATGGACAACGAGTTTTTAAAAAGCGGTGTGAAGATGGTTGTTGACGGTCAGAGCTACGAGCTCATTAAGGAGGAACTTGAGACCGAGCTGGCTTTTACCCGGGAACGCCATAAGGTCGGGCAGGAAATTTTTGTGACTCTAGGAACTTATTCTCCTGCTTTTGGGATGATAGGTACTATAATGGGGTTGATATTGATGCTTGCCGATCTCAGGGATCAGGCTCAGATAGCTTCGGGAATGGCCGTGGCTTTACTTACCACGTTTTACGGAGCCCTGGTTGCATATTTGTTGTTTTTGCCTATAGCCGGTAAGTTAAAAAGACGGTCGGAAGATGAAATTTTTATTAAAAAAGTTATTTTAAGGGGGGTTCTTTCATTACAGGCGGGTGAAATACCTTCTATTGCGGTATCTAAACTCAGGGCGTATTTACCCCGGTCGACGGACAAAGAAAATACCGGTAAGAAAGATAAGAAAAAAAATAAAAAGGGTAAGAAAACTAAACAGAAAAAATCAAAAAGAACCAATAAAAGGACTAAAAAGAAAAAATTTAAGTATAAATCCAAGAAGAAAAAATAATGGCCGAATATGAAGAAAATGATATTCTCTTAGAAGGTGAGGATGAAGATATAGAGATAGGTAAAGGGTCCCCGCCCTGGATGACCACGTACTCTGATTTAGTAACCCAGCTTTTAATATTTTTTGTCATGATGTTTGCCCTGGCTGCTACTCTAAACGAGATGCAGTTACTTCAGGTAAAAAGAAGATTGGAAACCTACGCTGATCAAAACCAGCTTGAAGAAGTCATAGTTCTGGAAATAGATACCCGGGGGTTGGTAATAAGTCTAAGTGAAAAACTTATGTTTGATTCCGGCAAAGCTGATATATACGAAGAGGCAAAAGATATTCTGGCCGATATTTCCGAAGAGATAATAGATATCCCCAATGATATCAGAGTGGAAGGGCATACTGACAGTGTTCCTATAAGAACGGCGGAGTTTGCCTCTAACTGGGAACTTTCGGCCACCCGGGCTACTAATATAACTAGATTTCTTACCGAACAGCTGGATTTTCCTCCGGGCCGTCTATCGGCGGGAGGATACAGTAAATACCATCCTGCGGTAGAGACAGAGTTTAATGAGGAAATTAGCAGGTATAAACAGAGAGTAAAAGATGTCCCCCACGAATTTTCCGAAGAAATTGTTGAAGCCGGCACTCCCGAAGAAGAAGAGATGGTAATAAGAAAAATACGGCATCGGCAGTTGAGTCTCCAAAGAGAGATGCAAGAAGTTATTCAGAGACACCTGGTGGCTGCTAACCGTACAGCCGAACAAAGAGCTATGAACCGCCGGGTGGATTTAATTGTACAGCGGCTGTCTACTGCTGTGGAAGAAACTATAGAAGAAGCCCTTTGATATTAAAATTGATTTATAAAATTAATTTAGTATAATAAAAAAAATGTCTAAAAAAAACACACAAATAAAAGAACAAAATCCCGAAAATTCTTCTGAAGGAATAAGTAACTGTCCTGTTTGCGGGTACTATGTCGGGAGTGGAGCTACCTGCGTAAGATGCGGATCCAGGATCGAAAAACGCATATCCATAAATCTTATTAAAAAACTTGCCATTATATGTTCTATTGTAGGACTGATACTTTTATGGGTGGCAGCCTATATGAAAAAGCCCCCCAGGGTTAATATTGGCAATATTACCGAAACTATGAATAACGCCCTGGTTGAAATTGAAGGTGAAGTCAGGGAGGTGGAGTATCAGGAGGACAGAAACAGTTTTAGTATGACAATAGATGACGGAACCGGCCAGATAAACGCCAGGGCAGTAAATGACCTGGATAATTTTCGTAGATATCACGGGGATGACATGCCTGACTTAAGAGATGTTGTTAATGTTATAGGTACCCTTAATGTTTCTCAGACCTGGGGAGTGTCCATGTTTTTATCTATCCCCGACCGTATGCGTTTGGTGGAAAACTATGAGATAAAAGAACAGCCGATAATCAGTATAACTCCCGCTGATAAAGGGGAAATTTACTGGGTGGAAGCCGATGTGGAATACTATAGCAAAGATTCGCCTCGGGAGGGTTTGATTCTACATAGAATAGCTTTTAATGACGGTTCTGGTAGTATAGAAATGGTTCTTTTTGACGGTCAGTTTAAAGCTCTTCCGGATAAAATTAAACAGGCTATTACCCAGGAAGGCGCCCCGTTCAGAATGAAAGTTAGGGCAGGCGAATTTCGCGGCGACCCCCAGATTGATCTGGTAGATCCGTCCGGACGTCCGGAGAATATACAGCTTTTGGATGAGACAGCCGTGACAATAGTAGAAAAAGTAGATGTCGATTCTTTAGATGAAATCCCGTCGTCGGAAATTTCTTTGCTTGATGAGGGCAAAAAATATATAGTTCTGGCTGACGTGAAACGGGTAAGTTTAGGGATAGAGGGAGCGTATTTGGAGCTTTCTGATTCCGAGTTTCCAATGTTTGTGTCTTATGATCAGCGGGAACAAATTGAAGATTTTTCCGATTTAGATTCGGGACAGGAGAAAATAAAAGCGCCTGTAAAGGTTACAGAGGTTGACGGGGATATACAACTGAACCTGCTGGAAGCCTCTGAATTTAATATACAATAATGGAAGTCGGCCCGGTAATTATAGGATATGTGATTTTGGGAACCCTGCTGGGCGCGCTTTTTTGTTCGATTCCCGCTCTCCACATATACAATGTAGCAGGCATCGCCATGATTGCCTGGTTAAGTATAAGGGGAATTATTCCTTACTATGCTCTGGCTCCTTTTTTTATGTCTCTGGTGGTTGCTTTTGCTTTTATAAATACTGTACCCATGACTTTTTTTAATACTGCTGATGAATCCGCAGGAGCATCTATGCTTCCTTCTACCGATATGGTTACCCGGGGTAGGGGAAAAGATGCCAGTCTTTTAACCGGGTTGGGAACGCTTGTCGGAGTAGTTTTTTTAGCTCTTCTATATCCTTATTTTTGGTATATGTGGCCATATATAGCAAGAGTTACCGGCCCTCACCTGCACTGGGTGCTGGGGTTGGTCATAATTCATTATTTGATGAGCGAGTGGCCCAAAGGAGCGGGCCGGGGAGATACTCCCTGGCAGAAGTTTAAAGAGGCCTGGAGAAACTGTTTTGCCGGACTGGCCACCTTTACCTTGGCCGCTATATTCGGCCTTATTTTTCTTACCAAACCAATTTTACCGGTGGAATCCAGTTTTCAGAATATAATGCCGGTGTTTATAGGTTTTTTTGCCATACCTTCTATAATACAGGCCCTGATATCCAATTACCAGCCACCCAAACAGTATGATAATGATTATATTAGTGCAGGCTGGGAAGATTTTGGATATGGTTTATTACCCGGTTTTGTAGGGGGGATGATGGCCGCTTATCTTCCGGCGGTAACTGCCGGTATAGGAGCGATGTGGGCCGGACATGTCACCAACCATCGAAATATAGAACGTGCGGAATTTACAGATCCCATTAATGAAAAGGAACATAAACATCTGCATACTCCAGAAATGTACTACAGACAGGAAAGAATTTTTCTGATAGCCGGTGGTATGATAAAACTTTTATACTATGTCGGAGCTTTTTTACTTTTATTTATTCTTACCGAACTTACCCCATTTGGAACCGGACGGGGAGGGTTAACATTTATTTTAAGGCCCATATTTACTGCTGAAAAAGGCGATTTTTTTGTAATGATTAGCTCTATACTTTTTAGCGGTTCGCTGGCTTTTATACTTCTTATATATATTGTAAACTGGATGGTTAAAATATTGCCTAAGTTAAATTTAAGGCTAATTTATATTGTGGGTCTGGTCGTTGTATTTTCAATAATATTTTTTGTTGGTGGGGGGTGGCTGGGGATAGGCATATCCCTTATAACAACTAGCATAGGTTTAATTCCGGTTTTTTACGGTTGCCGGCGCAGTCACTGTATGGCAGTTCTTTTAGTTCCAATAGCTTTGAATATGGCCGGTTACGGTGATGCGGTGGCCAGAGTATTCGGGTTGATTTAATCCAATGAAAGGTCTTACCCATTTTGTCTCCGGAGTTGCAGTATCCACTTTTATACCCCAGGTGGTTAGAATGTCGGTCTCTTCCCGTTTAGATGTACAGGGAGCTTCTTCCAGTTTTATTTTAGTTCTCGCCGGTATGTACGGTATTATGCCCGATACCCTTGATTTTAAATTTGGTCAGTTTTTTCAGGATCCCGAATATGAAATTGATCCTGATCCCCGCAATCCTGATCCCCAGAAGATGGCTCAGGCATTTGCCAATGCTGTAGATGAAGCAGCCCGTACCGGAAAAGAAGTACGGATACAGTATTTCCCTATACAGCTGGGTGGAAACAGATGGAGGCAGTATTGTATTTTCTTTGAAAAGGATGAAGTGGTAGTTCAGATAAATGAAATTGTCAGCACGTCTCAGATTCCGTTTGAGGGAACCGCTCCTGAAAAAAATAGGGTGGGAAGAGCTAAATTAAACCATACCTTAAAACCGCGTTCGGACGAGGTGGATTGGTTAAACCGGTCTATAAGATTTTTAAGAAAGAAAATTAAAGGGGGAGAAAAGAAAAAAACCAGAGTACAACCATCTACCATAGATATACTTTCAAGTACAATGTTTGGTCTGGAAAAAGAGACCGATGGGAACATATACTTTAACTGGTTGCCCTGGCATAGAACCTGGAGCCATTCATATGTTTTGGGGATTTTAATATCCATACCCGTGGGAATAATTACCTATATTATGGGGCTGTATTTATGGTGGATGTACCCTTTAGTTGCTTTTATAGGCTTTGCCACCCATATAACCGAAGATATGACCGGGCATATAGGCGGTTCGCTTCTGTGGCCTTTACTTGCCCCCCGGACCGAGGGTTTTGAACTGGTAAAAGCCAGTGACCCAAGGACTAATTTCAGTTTAATATATAGTTCTTTTATAATTATTATTTTTAATCTTGATAGATTTACGACCCAGTTAATTACCGGGGGGCCGGAAGCGGCAATGTCCTGGTGGGCTTTTCTGGGGATTTTCTTGATAGTACCGCTGGTAGTATATTTTGTTGTAGTTAAAAAAATAATTAATAAAATACATCATAAGCCCGACGGCCAGGAAGAACAGGACGAACCCGATGGGATGGGCGATGCAATACTTGATTGACCTTTAAATTCACTTCTTTTATTTATTGTAATTATTTCTATTTTTAAATTGTAAACATAGAGTTATTTAAAATTCACTCTTTAAGGAGGATACTCATGGAATTAGAACAGATAGAAGAAAAAATTAAACAAGAGAGTAAATTTGTATCTGAACTGGTTGGTCAGATGGGAAAAGTTATTGTCGGCCAAAAAGCTCTGATAGACCGGATGTTAATAGGTCTTTTGTGTCAGAGACATCTTTTGCTTGAAGGAGTTCCCGGACTTGCAAAAACACTTTCGGTAAGTACTTTATCAAAGATACTTGATTTAAATTTTAAAAGAATACAATTTACTCCGGATCTGTTGCCGGCCGACCTTATAGGAACGTTAATATATAATCCCAAAAATGCGGAGTTTACTCCTAAACTGGGCCCTATATTTTCCCAGATTGTACTAGCGGATGAGATAAATAGAGCTCCAGCTAAAGTGCAGAGCGCTCTATTAGAGGCGATGCAGGAAAACCAGGTTACCATAGGAAAAACCACCCATAATTTACCCTCCCCTTTTTTAGTTCTGGCCACTCAAAATCCTATTGAACAGGAAGGCACATATCCATTACCCGAAGCTCAGGTGGATAGGTTTATGCTTAAAGTTAAGGTGGATTATACATCTAAAAATGAGGAAAAGGAAATTTTAAACCGGGTTGCCGTAAATGGTATTGAAGAACCCGAAAAGATAACTAATTACAGGGAATTGAAAAAAGCGCAGGATGTTGTGAAGTTAATATATGTGGATGAGCGGATAAAAGATTATGTTATTAATCTTGTTTTTGCTACTAGAGAACCTGAAAGCAGCGGTCTGAAAAATTTAGATCATCTTATTGAGTACGGTGCCAGTCCTCGGGCCAGTATATACTTGATTGAGGCGGCCAGAGCTCTTGCTTTTATAAATAAAAGAGGATATGTTATACCGGAAGATATTAAGAAAATTGGCTACGATGTATTAAGGCACCGGGTTATTCTAAGTTATGAAGCGGAAGCAGAAGAACTGACCTCAGAAGATATAATAGAGCAGATATTTGAGCATATAGAAATACCTTGACGCCGGAACACCGTACTTTTACCGGATTTAAATAATCTGAAAATTTATGGAAAAAGAAGAAACAGATTTATTTAAAAATATACTAAAAATATTTTTTAAAGTTAAAAAGTCGGTTGAAAATGTATTTGCCGGTGAATACAGAAGCGTATTTAAAGGGACCGGGATTGAGTTTGAAGAAGTCCGAGAATACGTACCCGGAGATGATATAAGAAATATTGACTGGAAAGTAACCGCCAGGTATGGAAAGCCTTATATTCAAAAATTTGTAGAAGAACGTGAACTCACCCTTTTAATTTTACTGGATTTAAGTCCATCCTTAAATTTTGGGAGCCAGAAAACAAAAAAAGAGATGGCTGCCCAGATCACCGCTCTTTTAGCCTGGTCGGCCATAGTTAATAATGATCGTGTAGGAATGCTGATTTTTTCGGATGTTATAGAGGAATATGTGAAACCCCGTAAAGACAGACATCAGATTCTTAAACTTATCCGGGAAGTACTTGCCTACCGGGTAAAAGGTAAAGGAACCGATCTGGGCAAAGCTCTTAAATATGCTTACAATATGACAAAAAAAAGAGCGGTTATCTTTGTTGTTAGTGATTTTTTAGAACCGGGTTATGAAAAGCCTCTTAAAATACTTTCTAAAAAACATGATGTTATCCCGGTGGTAATAACAGATCCCTGGGAAAATCATGAGGAGTTCCCCCGGTTACAATATGATATAATTTTTAAAGACAGCGAAAGTGGAAAGTCGTTTTTTCTTCCCAAAAATAAAGTTAAACAGGTCAGGGAAAAACTTAGGAAATTAAACCGACGTCGCTCGAAAAATTTTAAGAAAATGAAGCTGGATTACGTAGAGCTTTTTACTAACCGCCCCTATTTTAAGGATCTTTTCTCATATTTTAAACGGCGGTTTAAAAAACGATGAAAATTATAGCACTCTGCTTATTTATATTACTAACCTCCCCCCTTAGATTAATATTTTCTCAGTCCGGTGAAAGAATTACTACCGGTTTGGGTATGAAAACCGAAGTAGAAATTTTTTTAGAAGAATACCGTCATTATAATGTTAAAGAAGTAAAAATTGAATCCGAAGACATACATATATTCAATAAGGAGCTAAAAGAAGACCGACTGGCAGTAACTCTGGGGGTCTATGCTCTTGGGGAAGTTAAAATACCGGTAACATTATATTATTTAGACGGTGAGATAATAAAACGAGCAGAACTTTCTACGCTGGTAGTAAATGTGGAGGAAAAAGAACTTAAAAATGAAGATATCCGTCCGATAAAAACAGTAGTTGAAATAAATTTTATACAGTGGTTATTTACGGCGTTTTTGATTATACTGACTGCTGTTATTGTTTATATTGTTCTTAAAAACAAAATCCCCCAAAAAGCAGATTCAAAAACTTTATCTATCAGAGAAATAACCTTAAAACGACTCAAAGAACTAAAAAAACAAAATCTGCCCGGCCAGAAAAAATATAAAGAGTACTATGAAAAGATTTCCTATTATATGAGATATTATATAGAGAAACAATACAAGATAAACGCTCTGAATTTAACCGGTTTGGAGTTAGATAATAAATTAAAAATTATTTTTAACCGGAAAAATTTAAATAGAGTGACTAAACTTTTAATAAAATGCGATAAAATTAAGTTTTCTCCCCAGGGAAGAAAGCCTAGATATATGGAAAAAATTTGGGAAGAGGCTTTTACTCTTATATCTGATGAAATTTGAGAACCCTTTATTTTTAGTTTTAATTATTCCGGTGGTATTAATTTTTTATTGGAAATTTAAACAACGTCCGGGAACAATAGAATATTCGTTAGCCGGGTTTTTAAAAGCAAATATTAAAAGTAGTGTACTAAGAAAATATATTTTTTTTGTTTTAAGAGGAATTGTATTCACGCTCATTATTCTGGCCCTAGCCCGGCCTAAAGGAGAAATTGAAGAGAAATCACCGGTTAACCCGGCGGTGGATATTATGATGGTTTTGGATGTTTCTACCAGTATGAGAGCCATAGATTTTGAACCCCGAAACCGGATGGAGGCCGCTTTGATAGGAAGTAGAGAATTTATTAAGTCCAGGGCCATGGATAGAATAGGATTGGTGGTTTTTTCCGGGAAGCCCCTGTTGCATGCCCCTCTTACTACTGATACAAAATCTCTAATCCGGCTGACCGAATATATAGAACCTGGCATGGTAAAAATACCGGGAACGGCTATAGGCAGCGGAATTTCTCTGGGACTGAAATATCTTGAAAAAGCCGATGCTCCGGAACAGGTAATGGTGCTGCTCTCCGATGGAGCTAATAATGCCGGAACTATTGCTCCCCTGACTGCCGCCCGCGCGGCCCGGGGGATGGGAATAAAAATCTACACTATAGGTTGTGGCCGTCCGGGCCCTGCGAGAGTACCTGTAGAGCATCCCGAAGATCAGTTTAAAACCAGGTTAGTCACCATCCCCGATGAACTGGATGAAGAAACTTTAACCCGGATCGCTGAAAAGACCGGTGGAAAATATTTTAGAGCCACGTCTTTAATGAAATTTAATGAAATTTATGAGGAGATTGAAAAATTAGAAACAAGAGATGTCCCCCATAGGGGACATTACCAGTATAATGAATTATATTTTAATTTTATATTAGCCGCCTTACTGTTTATGGTGGCGGAAATAATTTTAAGATTTTTAAATTGGGGGCTGATTCGATGAAGTGGGAAAACCCTATTGTTCTCATTTTTTTACCGGTACTTTTTTTCATCGGTTTGGGGTTGTTTTATCGAGCATTAAAAAGGATTTTCGATTTTAAATATATGGTCAAAGTTGAAGGAATTGTAAAATATTCTTCAACTAAAATTATATTAAAGTTAATTTTACTGTTTCTCGGCCTGATAGTGTTGATTATATCCGCCGCCGGCCCGCGATGGGGTATTATATACGAGGGTGAAGTCCAAAAACCTGCCGGGGATGTAATAATAGCTACCGATATATCTTCAAGTATGAGGGCTGAAGACATAGCTCCTTCCCGAATAGATGCCGCACAGAAAAAAATTAATTTTATTATCCAGGAACTAGCTCAGTGCAGAATTGGCCTTATATTTTTTGCCGGATCGGCTTTTAATCATTGTCCGGTAACTTTTGATCTTAATGCGGTAGAATCTTTTGTAGAAGATGCCTGGGATGATATGGTACTTCTCCCCGGAACCAATATAGAAGAAGCTTTAAATCTCGCTATAGAATCTTTCCCGACTTCAAAACATGTTGTTCAAAGATATATAGTACTTATAACCGATGGCGAAGAACTTCAGGGGGACTATAAAAAAAGGATAAAGCAATTAAATAGAGAGAATATAAAGGTAATTACCTATGGAATAGGCACCTCGGAAGGAGCTAGAATCCCTTTTTATGAAAATGGTAAAATTACCTCCTATAAAAGAGGCCCTTCCGGAGATATTGTGGTATCTAAATTAGATGAGGAATTGCTTGAAAATTTAGCCGAGAAAACCGGCGGGGAATATATAGGGTATTCAAAAAAATTAGATGATATAACTGAAATTGCCGGGGCCGTAAATATTCAGACTGTAGATGATATCAAAAGAGATAGTTTGCAGAATCTTAAACTTCGCTATCAGCTACCTCTTTTTTTAGCATTGCTGGTATTATTAATTGATTTTATGGTAGGAACCCGGGGTAAATTAATATGAAAAAGTTATTAGGAACGGTCATAATATTTTTATCAATGATTTTGCAGGCAGAGTGTTCGGTGGAAAAACTCATACAGGAGGGTAATAGACTATACTACAATAAATATTACAGTAGCGCGGCAGTTATTTATAAGAGAGCAAAAGAAAAAAAAGAGGGTCCAGAGGTATTATATAATTTAGGGAATGTTTTTTTTAAAAGGGGCAATTATGAAAAAGCAGCTGAATACTACAACAGTGCTATTTCTATAGGAGACTCTAGAATTAACCAGAAAACCCTTTATAATCTGGGTAATACTGAGTATGAACGGGAGAAAAAATCAGAAGCCGTAGAATATTGGATAAAAGCTCTTATTGTGGATTCAGAAGACGAAGATGCTCGCCATAATCTACTGGTTGCTTTACAGGAAAAGAAAGGAAGTGAACAAGAAAAACAAGACGGCGCCGAGCCTGAAGAAGACGAAGGAGAGTTGGATCGGGAGCCGGAAACCGAAGATGAGCAGTTAGCCGAACAAATTTTAAATCTGATTGAACATGAAGAACAGGAAATAAAAAGAGAGATGCATTTTGATATTTCCGATTTTTACGGACTGGATAAATTATGGTAAAGATCATATTTTTTTTTATTTTAATATTGTATCCGCTGGAGTTTTTACACAGTCAAAGACGGATATACAGCATAAAAACCTACCCTAAAGAAATAGAAATAGAAGATTTTATAGTTGAACAGGAATTGGATAAAAAAAGTATTTACGCCGGCGAACAATTAACCTATACTTTTAGGTTTTTTAGGGGCCGGCCAGTTGAGGATACCCCTCGCCTTAGGCTTCCTGATTATTCTGATTTTATGAGAGTGGATCTGGATAGAAAAAAAGAAAAGACCACCGGCCCCGGGGGACAGACTTATATTTTAACCGAAAGAAAATTTGGTTTTTTTCCAATGAGATCTGGTAGATTTAAAATAGAGCCAGCCCAGATAAAGTTAATTGTAGAAGGGGTAGACGGGGTGTCCGGGGTATTTCAATTTACAACAGATGAGGAATTAAAATTAGAAACCGGTGCTCTGCTTCTTGAAGTAAAACCGTTACCCGCAAAAAACAGACCCGCTGATTTTTCCGGCGGGGTGGGGGATTTTACTTTTAAAGTTCAGACCGATAAAGAGGGACCAATTTCAAAAGGAGAGGCGGTTACTTTAATTAAAAAAATAAAAGGTCGTGGAGATCTCCGGCTTATAAAAAGTCCGGATTTACCCCATTTACCAGATTTTAAAGTTATGGGAACAGACTCGGATTTTGATATTAAAAATAAAGCAAATAACGTTTATAGCAAAAGAACTTTCAAAACAACTTTAGTCCCGGTTTCTTCAGGCGTTCTTAGAGTTCCCCCGGTAATATTTAATTATTTTAACCCCTATACTAAAAAATATATTACAAAGAGAAGCCAGCCCGTATCATTTAAGGTTGAAGCAGCTACCCGTGAAGTCGCGGAATCTAAAATTAATCGTTTTAGCGAGGATAAATACCCAATGGTAAACGGCGGTATATCAGATATCACCCTAAATATGGGTCGGCCTTTCCGGGAGCCAATTTATGATAGAAAAATTTTCAGAGTTCTCGCCGGTATTCCTATTTATATCTGGATTCTGGCCCTTTTATACAAATTTTCAAATAAATATATTTTTAAACCAGCGTATCCTAAGCTAAGGAAAAAAAGAGAAATAAATAAAAAATTTAAAGAGGCTAAAGATAAATTAAATAAAAATCAAATAATGGAAGTTTATAAAATTATTGAAAATATTTCAGGCGAACCGGATAAACTTCCTCCGGAAGGTGAAAGTATTGTTGCCCGGTCACGTAAAATTATATATTCTCCTGATTATAGGGGAAATAAAAGATCCGCAGCCCGGGATTTAAATAAAATTAAAAAAATAATAAAGAAAAGTATAAAGATCTTGATTGTACTGGTAGGGACTTCCCCGGTTGTCGGTTGGGGAAATGTAAGAGAAGATATAGACTATCAGTTAAGTGAACAAAAAATTTTTAAAACCGCTAATGAATTTTATAAAGAAAATGAATTTGAGCTGGCCGTTCAAAAATATAATACTATATTAAAGTATAAAATTTATGAAGGAATTTTGTACAATCTTGGAAATAGTTACTGGCATCTTAATAAACCGGGTAAAGCCCGGCTTTACTGGGAACGGGCTTATGAAATTAATCCGTTTAATAAAAAAACGGTACAAAATATAAATTTGGTTAAAAAATTTACCGGAAACAGGGGGGGAACTTTATCAATATACAGTGGATTTAAAGAATATTTTTCTTTTGAAAAATTGGTATTGTTATCTGTATTTTGGGGCTGGATTTTTAGTTTGAGCTTTCTGGGATTTTATATTTTAAAAGATAAAAAGTATATCTGGGTGGGAATCGGAGGATTTATTATATTCTCATGTTTAGCCGGCTATATGTATATATATTCTTTAAGAGACCCCCCGCCCGGCCCGGCCGTTATAATAGAGGAGACTTCAATATACAGTGATTTTGATGACAGAACTTCAGTAGCGGGTAGGTTGTCTGAAGGCAATAAAGTATTAATTCTACAGTTTACGGATAACTGGGCCGAAGTAATTTTAGAGTATGAAAATAGAAGAATATGGGTGCCCGCAGAAAAATTAGAAAAAATATAGATTGATTTTTTACTGACTAATTAGTATATTTTTAAGCTAATATTATGGAACTTATTGATTTACATACTCACACTTTTTTATCGGACGGGGTGCTTGCTCCGGCGGAGCTGGTTTACAGGTATAAAGTTAGAGGCTGCCAAACGGTGGCCTTAACTGATCACGTTGATTATTCCAATATAAGTTTTATTATAAATTCCCTGACCGGTGCGGCAATACAGCTGGAAAGATATTATAATATAAAAGTTATCCCCGGAGTTGAATTAACGTATGTGCCTCCAAAAAATTTATCAAGTATGATAAAAAAAGCCCGAAAAATGGGGGCTGAATTGGTAGTAGTTCACGGAGAAACTTCGGTTGAACCTGTCCCCCCCGGGACTAACAAGGCAGCAATAGAAGAAAGTTGTGATATACTTGCCCACCCGGGAAGTTTAACTTCCCGGCAGGCCAGTAAAGCCGCCAGAAATGACGTATACATAGAGTTGACGACCCGCCGGGGCCACCGAAACACCAACAATGAAGTGGCTCGGGTAGCTCAAAAGGAAAACTGTAAACTTATACTTAATACAGACACACACGGTCCGGATGATTTACTTGATAGACAAAAAATAAAACAGGTGTTAAAGGATTGCGGGTGGGAAGAAAAAAAATATGGTAGTTTTTTAAGAGAAAACTCTAAAGAGTTAATAGATAAAATAAGAGGTTAAAATATGACCAGAAGATGGGTAAAAGAAGAATTGAAAAAAAATCCGGTTCAGGATTTTTTCATTAAACTAATAAAATACTTAAAAGCAAACAGACAAAATTTTTTAGTGGGAGTCGCTGTTTTTATAATTTTAGGACTGGCCGGTTTTTTTATAATAAGAACCCGGGTCCTTGAAAATAGATATGCAACCCAGTCATTTTCAGAGGCCCAGGAGGCATATTCACGATTTAACTATGACCGGGTTATAGAAAAAAGCAACGAAATAAAAGAAAAATATAAAAATGCCCGAATTATGGACCATGTTTATTACTTAAAAGGTATGTCCTATTATGAAAAGCAGGATTTTGAGAAGTCCGCTCAGGTATTATTTAATGCGTCGGAAAAATTCTCCCAGAGCAATATATTTGATGAAATTTTGGTGTCTCTGGCCTCCTCTTATGAGCAAAATCAGAATTTTGAAGAAGCTCGGGACGTATATACACAGGTATCTGAAGACAGTTATTTGAAACCCGAAGCCTTGGCCGGGGAAGCTAGAATTTACGAATTAATAGATGAAACTGACAGGGCCGTTGAAATTTATAACAGATTACAGAGCCGTTATCAAAACACTTACTGGGGAGAAACTGCTGCTAAAAGACTTTATATTCTGGGCGAGGTCCAGGAAGAAGTTCAGGAATTTCAGCCTGATATTCAATTACGATAAAAAAATAATATTATTTGACAGTTTAAGGAAATTGTTTAAAATACTAATGATTAATGTAACTTAGTATTGGAAAAGACAAGTTTGAATTTTAAGGAGGAGAATATGAGTTTAAGTATAGGAATTAATGGGTTTGGTAGAATTGGTAGGCAGGTTTTCAAGAAAATGCAGAGCGAAGGCGGGTTTGATGTAAAGGCTATAAACGATTTAACCGATGCTAAAACTTTAGCTTATCTATTGAAGTACGATTCAGTGCACGGTCAATATCCGGGTACAGTAGAAGCTACAGAAAACAGTTTAATTGTTGACGGCGAGGAAATTGAAGTATTGAGTATCAAAGATCCTGCTGATTTACCCTGGAAAGAAAAAGGGGTTGATTATGTTCTAGAATCAACCGGAGTATTTAGAGAAAAAGCACAAATTGAGAAACACTTACAGGCCGGGGCAAAAAAAGTTCTTTTATCCGTACCGGCTAAAGATAAAATAGATGCTACTCTGGTACTGGGAGTAAATGATGATATTTTAAAACCTGAAGATAAGATAGTGTCCAATGCTTCATGTACCACAAATTGTTTTGCGCCCCTGATAAAAGTATTGAATGAGAATTTTGGAGTAAAAAGAGGTCTCATGACTACTATACACGGTTATACTAACGGACAGGCTATACTGGATATGCCTCACAGCAAATTAACCCGTGGTCGTGCGGCAGCAGTAAATATTCTTCCAACCACCACCGGAGCTGCTGTTGCAGTGGGTAAAGTAATTCCTGAGATGAATGGCAAACTTGACGGCATGGCTGTAAGAGTTCCGGTCCCTGACGGTTCTTTAGTTGATTTTGTCGGAGAGCTGGAAAAAGATGTTACTGAAGAAGAAATAAATGGGGCAATGAAAGAAGCTGCCGAAGGCGAGCTCAAGGGAATTCTTGAATATACCGAGGATCCCATAGTCTCAAGTGACATTATTGACAATCCCGCTTCTTCTATATTTAACGCTCAATCTACCAATGTGATGGAAAACAATATGATTAAAATATTGTCCTGGTATGATAATGAGTGGGGATATTCCTGTCGTTGTGTTGATCTATTTAAGAAGATGGCCTCAATGTAAGATAGACATGTTAAAAACGCTAAAAGATATAAATGTTAATGGCAAGAGGGTCCTGGTTAGGTGTGATTTTAATGTTCCCCTTGAACAAGGTCAAATTGCTGATGATACCCGGATCCAAAAAGCGCTGCCTACCATTAAAAAATTATTGAAAGAAGGAGCCGCTGTAATATTAATGAGTCATCTTGGTCGTCCAAAAGGAGAAATAAATAATGAGCTTTCCCTTAGACCGGTGGCTCAGCGGTTGAATGAATTGCTTGATACAAAAGTAAAATTTACTGGTGATACTACCGGAAAAAAAGCAAAACAGACAGCGGCTGAACTTTTTGCAGGTCAGGTATATCTTTTAGAAAATTTAAGATTCAATTCTGGTGAAGAGGAAAATAATCCCGAGTTTGCCCTGAGTTTAGCTGAATTGGCGGATGTTTTTGTCCAGGATGCTTTTGGTACCGCTCACCGGGAACACGCTTCCATGGTAGGAGTTCCCAAACATCTTGAATCTTTTGCCGGTGAACTTATACAGAAAGAGGTAAAATTTCTTTCCCAGGGATTAACCCCTGAAAACCCGTTTATTGTCTGTCTGGGGGGAGCAAAGATAACTACTAAAATAGGTGTGATACGCAATATGCTGGATAAGGCCAACAGTATTTTAATAGGCGGCGGTATGGCCTATACATTATTAAAAGCAAAAGATGTGTCGGTAGGTAAATCGCTGATAGATGAAAAAAATATTAAAACAGCTAAAGATATATTAAAAGAAGCAGATAGTTCAAAAGCTGAAATTTTATTACCTGTAGACCATATTGTGGCAGACAGCCTAGAAAATCCCAGAAAAATTGAGGAGATATATAATGAAAATATTCCCCGGGATATGATGGGGTTGGATATAGGCAGAAAAACTGCTAAAATATATCAGAAGGAATTATTTTCAGCCCGGACAGTAGTCTTTAACGGCCCCATGGGAGTTTTTGAAAAAAAACAGTTTACCCGGGGAACTTTATCTGTTCTTAAAGGAATAAAGAAAGCAACAAAATCAGGGGCCACCACTATTTTAGGAGGTGGAGATACGGTTTCAGCTGTTAAAAAACTTGGATTTTCCGATAGCGATTATTCTCATATTTCAACCGGCGGTGGAGCCAGTCTTACTTTTTTAGAAGGAAGTTCGCTCCCCGGCATAGAAGTTCTTAAAAAAAAATAAAGCTATAGATATAAAAGCGGGCGTAGTTCAGTGGAAGAACATCACGTTGCCAACGTGAGGGTCGTGGGTTCGAATCCCATCGCCCGCTCCATTTTTATAAAATATTTATGGGATGAGTACCAGAACTGGCACTGTGGAGGAATATTTTTTCTTCCAAAAGGTTGACTAAGCTTGCTAGCCCAGAGTGTCCCAGATATATGCTGGGCGCCCATCGGGAGTTTAAGAATAAAAACTCTTTATCTTTCACAAAGCCGGTTATTAAAGGAAAAATAAAATGAATATATTATTATACTGCCCCCTGAAGAAAATAAGATATCTTTTAAAGCCAGTTGACAGTTTGTTTTCGATCATATTTACGTTTATTTTTAAATCAAATAAAAATTCCGTACAACTTCTAAATTGTACATTTAGAGTTCAAAAAATATTTTCAGTTTCCTTCCCTTTTAAATTAGATAACTATTTAAAAAAGACATCTAAATTTCATATAACAAAATTAAATTTAATTTTTAAAAACCGGTGTAATTTTAAATCATATTTTAAAATAGGCCAATTCCGGGTTACATTAATAAAATATTTCATATTACCGGGTTTAAATCTTAATATAGTTAAGATGGTGTAGAGTATAGATAACAAGTAAAATAGGAGAAAAAAAATGGGTATAAAAGAGATTTTAATGGCCGCTGTAAAATTTGACGCATCCGATATACATATAATTCCCGGCCGACCGCCGTTTTTGAGGATCAATGGGGAAATGAAAAGTTTAAATACTGACGTATTGACTTCGGCTGACGTACAGGATTTAATTTTCGGATTTTTAAATGAAAGTTTAATTAATAAATTTAAAAAAAATATGGAGCTGGATACATCCATATCTGTGCAGGGTATTGGTCGCTTCCGGGTAAATGTTCTGGAACAAAAAGACGGCATAGGAGCGGTCTTAAGAGTAATACCATCAGAAATTCCTCTTCCCCAGGAGATTGGGATAGGGGAAAGATTACTGGAATTATCAGAGGTACCCCGGGGTATGGTTTTGGTGACCGGGCCTACGGGGAGCGGGAAATCTACAACGCTGGCCAGCTTAATAAACGATATTAATAAAAACCGAAGAGATCATATAATTACTATTGAAGATCCTATTGAATACGTGTACCCCAGAAAGAAATGTGTAATTACTCAGCGAGAAATAGGAAGCCATTCCAATTCTTTTAAAGAAGCTCTGAAACGGGCTATGAGACAGGATCCCGATGTTTGCCTGGTTGGAGAAATGAGAGATTTAGAAACTATTTCTTCCGCTCTTACTCTGGCCGAAACCGGGCATCTGGTACTGGCTACCCTGCATACAACGGATGCGGCCCAGACTGTAGACAGAATCATAGATGTGTTCCCGCCTTACCAGCAGCAGCAGGTTCGTACTCAGCTTGCAGGGGTACTAAAGGCGGTAGTATGTCAGCAACTTATGATTACCGCAGATGAAAAGGGTAGAGTAGCAGCCAGAGAAATAATGGTGGTTACTTCCGGTATTTCCAATCTTATAAGAGAGGGCAAAACTCATCAGATTTACAGTGCCCTAGAGACCGGCCAGCAGGAGGGAAGCCAGACACTGGATAAAGATTTAATTCGACTGGTAAAAACCGGAAAAATAACTTCAGGAACCGCTGTAGCAAAATCAAATAATCCTGATATGATACAGAAGCAACTAAGAGAAAGCGGTGCTCAACGATGATCGAAAAATTAAAGAACATACAATCTTTTAGAGTATTTTCTGAAAATTCTTTACAGGACTTGGCAAATCTTATTGTTTTAGAAAAATATACTTCCGGGGCAACTATCTTTAATGAAGGGGACCCGGGCCAGGCCATTTACATAATAGTAAAAGGAAAAATAGCCATTAAAAAACAGAACAAGTTGCTGGGATTATTTACAGAAGGAGATATGTTCGGGGAAATGGCACTTTTTGAAAGTAAAAAACGTAGTGCTACTGCTATAGCCAGGACAGATTCCATTTTATATAAACTGAATAATTCTGAATTTAAAAAATTTCTTACTAAACACCATGAGGAAGGATTATATTTTTTATTTAACAGTATAAAAGAATTATCTATAAGATTACGGCGAACTTCTAAGTATTTTATAATGGTATATGAAACCGGAAAAATAGTGGGAAGAGATCTTTCAATAAATGAACTTTCAAAAAGAATATTAAAAATAATGTCCGGTGGAATAGAAGGTGTTAACGGCGGCATGGTATGCATAAAAAATCCTTTCAGCGATATGTTTCAGACAGTTTATAAAACAGAAAACAGTATCTTAACTTCAAAAAACGCAGAACATTTAATTAAAAAACATTCTGGTAATAAATTTAAAGTCCTGGAAAAAAATTGCTGGGTTATGGGGGCATCTATGGTTTCAGATAATAAAAATTTAGGGTATATACTATTGGGAAAAGATAAGAATTCTTCCGGGTTTTCACTGGAGGATGAGATAATTTTAAAGACGGTATGCAATCAGGTTGGTTTGGGAATTGTAAAAGCATTTAAAAAACAGGAAGACGAGAATCGGGAAAAGCTTGCCCAAAAAAAAATATGGGGTTATTAAAAAGAGAAAACAAAAAACAAATCAGCTAAAATGGTTGAACTACTTAGGAAATACAGGAATAAAATAAAAAAAAATAATCTGGATTCTTACAGAGTGAAGGTAAAAACCTCCGATTTATTTATTTCTACGAATGGTATATATAAAAAAGAGAGCTGTAAATTTTTGTTGCAGGCCCGTAAAAAGATTGAAAATTACATTAAAAAAAAACCGTATTTTAAACTTTCGATGGATCCTGTTTTAATTTCTTCCGATATGCCCGGTATTGTAAAGGAGATGGTACGAAAATCTAAAAAATGTTCAGTTGGTCCTATGGCGGCGGTAGCTGGCGCGGTGTCTGATTATGTTGGCGTTCAGCTTTTGAAATTATCAAAAGAAGTAATTGTTGAAAACGGGGGCGATGTTTTTATTAAACTTAAACAGGAAAGGATCAGTGCGGTTTATGCAGGAGATTCTCCTTTAAGTATGAAAGTCGGGATAAAACTGTTCCCCCGAAAAGAGGGTTATGGGCTATGCACCTCTTCCGGTACGGTCGGCCATTCTAAATCCGGCGGCAATGCTGATGCTGTAGTATGTATATCCGGAAATACCGCGCTGGCGGATGCTGCTGCAACCAGAATATGTAATAGTGTAATTGATAAAAAAGATATTAAAAAAGGCTTAAATTTATCAAAAAAGATACCGGGTCTGGATGGATGTCTTATTATTATGGATGATAAAATGGGAGCTGTCGGTCAAATTGAAATTTGCAATTTAACTCAGATGAAATAAAATAGAACAAAAAGCTAAAATAATATAATTTTATAGAATAAGGAATAAATAAAGATATTTAAGAGGAAACAATGAGTAAAACCATAAAAGAGATTAACGCTAAAATCAAACAGGGAGAAGCCTTGGTTGTCACTGCCGAAGAGATGGTTGATATAGTTAAGGATAAGGGCACCAAAGAGGCTTCCCGGAAGGTGGATGTAGTAACTACTGGCACATTTGGACCTATGTGTTCTTCCGGAGTATTTTTAAATTTTGATCAGCCTAAACCTAAAATAAAAATACAGGAAATTTATATCAACGATGTACAAGCTTATGCAGGCCTGGCGGCGGTAGATGTCTATCTTGGAGCTACTCAGATGAGCGAAAACGATTCTTTAAACCGTGTTCATCCGGGCAGGTTCTTGTATGGAGGTGGGCATGTAATAGAAGATTTAATAAAGGGGAAGAAAGTAATTCTTCGGGGAACAGCATACGGTACAGATTGCTATCCTAGAAAGGAAGTTAAATCCGAAATAACCATAGATGATATTAACGAAGCTATTATGCATAACCCTCGAAATGCGTATCAGAATTATAACTGCGCGGTCAATACATCAGATGAAACTATATATACCTACATGGGCTTATTAAAACCTGATCTGGGTAATGCAAACTACTGTTCGGCCGGTCAGTTGTCCCCGTTATTAAATGATCCTAAGTTTAGAACTATTGGTATAGGCACTAAAATATTTTTGGGAGGTACTACCGGTTATGTAACCTGGAACGGGACTCAGCATGTTACGGATGTTCCCCGAAACAGCCTGGGTATTCCCAAAAAGCCGGCCGGAACCTTATCGGTGACCGGTGATTTAAAACAGATGTCTTCTAAATGGATAAAAGGAGTTTCTATGGTAGGCTACGGGGTAAGTTTAATGGTTGGACTAGGAATTCCCATTCCCGTTTTAGACGAAGATATAGCGGCCAGTTGCGGGGCTTCGGATAAAGATATTGAGTGTACCATAGTAGACTATTCCGATGACTACCCTGAAGCCCGAGGTAAAATTTTGGGTCGGGTGAATTATGAGGAGTTGAAATCGGGGACTATAAAAGTTAAAGGAAAAAAAGTACCCACCGCTTCCCTCTCTTCTTACTACCGGGCTGTTCAGATCGCCGATAAGTTAAAAGAAAATATTAAAGCCGGAGAATTTTTAATCGGGGAACCCCAGAAAATGCTTCCCGGCCCCGGGCCAAAATAAAATATTAAAAGTTACTATTAAGAGACCATAAAAACGGTTGGAGGAAAAGTATGAAAACAAAAAAAATAGTTCTTCATTTCCCAAGGAGCTTGGTAAATGAAGCTATAGTTTACAGACTTATTAAGGATTTTAATTTAAGTTTTAATATACTTAAAGCTAAAATATTACCCGATCAGGAAGGACTGATGGTAATGGCTTTAAGAGGTGAAGCCAAAGATTATGAGGAAGGTATGAAATATCTTAAAAAGGCAGGGGTTTCTATACAGCCTCTGGCCAGAGATATAAAAAGAGATGAAGATAGATGTACTCATTGCGGTGCCTGTGTGGTTATTTGTCCCACCGACGCCTTAGAAATAGATGTACATACAAGGGAAGTAATTTTTAAATCGGACAGTTGCATAGCCTGTGAATTATGTATTGAACCCTGTCCGCCTAAAGCGATGGAATTGCATTTTTAGAAAGGAAAAAAAATGATAGATGAAACTAAAGTAACTAAATTGATTATTAATAACGCGGTTGAGGAATTACTTAATAATCTGGATGTTGATGTAATAATTGGTGGGGGAGGTCCTTCGGGGCTGGTGGCCGCAAAGTATCTGGCGGAGGAGGGAAAAGAAGTAGTCCTGTTTGAAAGAAAGCTTTCTCTTGGCGGCGGAATGTGGGGGGGAGGTATGATGTTTCCTAAAATAGTTGTTCAGCCTGAAGCAGAAATGATAATGAATGATTTTGATATCAGCTATAAAAGGGAAGAGGGGCAGCTGGTTTCTTCATCTATAGAGGCAGTTTCCAAATTAATTGCCGGAGCGGCCGATGCCGGCTGTCATCTAAATAACTGTATTTCGGTAGAAGATGTTTTAATAAGAAAAGATAAAGTTTGCGGGGTGGTTATAAACTGGACTCCAATTGAACAGACGGGACTGCATGTGGATCCGGTAGCGGTAAAATCAAAATTTGTTATAGAAGCCACCGGGCATCCTTTAGAAATATGTAAAGTGGTGGAAGAGAAGACAGGAGATTTGAATACTGCTACCGGTAAAATTATGGGTGAAAGGTCAATGTGGGCGGAAAAGGCCGAGTCTGTAGTGGTGAAAAATACTAACGAGGTGTATCCCGGTCTCTATGTGTGCGGAATGGCTGCTAATGCGGTGTACGGTGCGCCACGTATGGGTCCCATATTCGGAGGTATGCTTCTTTCCGGGAAACACGCTGCCAAATCTATTATTGAAAATTCAAAATAGATTCTAATGTTGATGTGCTCTAAAAAAAAGTGAATGGTCATCTGATAATTAAATTTATCATTAAAGCGGGAGGGGTGGTATTAGTTTTACTTTTCCTGTTATGGGGTTTTATAAGGTTTTACCAGGCTCGGGGAATATATTTTCCCGATAATAATGTACATAGAACCCCCGCCGGAGTGGAATTAGAGTATAGAGATACAAATTTAAAAGCTGAAGATGGTACAAAACTTCATGGCTGGTATATCCCCTATAAAAACAGTGAAAAAATACTCATTTATTTTCATGGCAATGCCGGAAATATTAGTCACCGTCTGGAAAGATTAAAATTACTAAACAGTCTGAAACTTAATGTTTTTATAATAGATTACCGGGGTTACGGAAAAAGTCAGGGTAAGCCCACTGAAAAAGGACTTTATAAAGACGCCCGGGCAGCTTACAGGCATGTTAAGGAAACTCTGAATTTTTGTTCGGAAAATATAGTAATATACGGTAAATCTTTAGGGGGTAATGTAGCCATAGACTTAGCCGCTGATATTGATGAGGGAATTTTAATTTCAGAAAGCGCTTTTACCAGCGCATTGGAGATGGGAGAGTTAGTGCTTCCATTTGTTCCCCGTTTTCTTTTAGAACTTTTTGTTACGGTTGACTATAACGCATCCAGGAGAATAAAAAAAGTAATTCAACCCAAACTTATAATACACAGCCGTGAAGATCAGGTAACCCCTTATTTTATGGGTGAAAAACTATTTGAAATAGCCCCGGAACCTAAAAAATTTCATTCTATGAGAGGAAGGCATAATCAGACCAGTCGCCGTGAACTTATTAACTGGCTGAAATGCATAGATGAATTCATCAAAAACCGGTTGCCCAATTCCCGGTAATTATACAATTAAAATTTGACAAAAAATAGTAAGGAATATAAAATTATAAAAATCCTAAAATTTAATATTAAAACATTAAATTTAGAATAACTTCGGGACGGGTGTAAATCCCGCCCGGCGGTGTTTGGTAAAGTGCCATCAGTCCGCGACTCTGAAATCATCAGATTGAATCTGTGTAATTCGGATACCGACGGTAAGAGGCCGGAAGGGAGAAGAATAATAATGTAATAAGTAAAGCCCGGAGTTTTTAGCTCCGGTTTTTTAAATTTATTTTTTAAAGTCAATAACAATGATATCAGATATTTATTTTATGAAAAAAGCGTTAGAATTGGGTCGCAGAGGTACTAACTTGACCTTTTCAAATCCCCGGGTAGGATGTGTAATTGTAAAAGACGGATGTATAATAGGGAGGGGATACCATAAAAAATTCGGCGGCCATCATGCAGAAATTAACGCTATGAAAAATTCTCCCCGAAATTTAAAAAATTCGACCATGTTTGTAACTTTAGAACCTTGTACCCATAAAGGTAAAACCGGACCATGTGCAAAACAGATTGTAGAACAGGGGATAAGCAGGGTTGTTATTGGAATGAAAGATCCCCGTCCGGAAGTAGACGGTATAAACTATTTAAGGAAAAATAATGTCCGGGTTAAAGTTGGGGTTTTAAAACAGGAAACTTTTAACTTAATAAAAGACTATGTAAAATTAGTGAAATACAAGAAGCCTTACGTAATTTTAAAATCCGCTGTCTCATGGGACGGTAAAATAGCAACCCGTACCGGGGAAAGCCGGTGGGTATCTTCTAAAAGTTCTCGTAATTTTACAATGAAGATGAGAGGGAATATAGGAGCAATAATAGCCGGACGTGGCACTGTAAATACGGATAATCCATCCCTTACTTATAGATTAAATAAACCCCGGGCCAAGAATCCTTTAAGAGTGATAATAGACGGAAAATTAAATATTAAAGAAAATTTAAAAGTTATTAAAAAAGGGACTTTAATAGTGACGTCTTCAGAATCAAGTAGCAAGAAAAAAAGGAGACTTGAAAAAAAAGGGTGTCAGGTAGTACAGATAACTTCTGTAGTTAATGAAAAGTTGCCGCCGGAAAAAATTTTAAAACTCCTGGGCAAAAAAAAGGTTAAAAGATGTTTAATAGAGGGGGGGGGGACAACGGCTGCTAATTTTATTGAAGCTAAAGAAGTTGATAGAATTATTTTCATATATGGTTCAAAAATAATAGGAGGAAAAGATGCGCCTACAGCGGTTGATGGGGTAGGAGTTGAAAAAATGAGAAAGGCCCCCAAAATTAAAAACGTCAAAAGATTTAACTTGGGAGAAGATCTTGTTATGCAGGGAGATCTTATCTAACCAAAATGTTTACCGGAATTGTTGAGGATAGAGGGGTAATTAAACGGATAGGACAAAATACTTTAATTGTAGAAAGTAGGTTAGAGGATATAACTAACGGCGACAGTGTTATGGTAAACGGGGTTTGTTTAACGGTCACAAAAAAAGAAAATAAAATAATTAGTATGGATTTAGGTCGGGAAACTTTGAGAGTAAGTTCACTTAGTGGACTTAGAAAAAATGATGTTGTCAATCTTGAGAGAGCCCTTAAGCTTACAGACCGGGTAGGTGGGCACTTTGTTTACGGTCATGTATGGGAAACTGGCAAACTCCTTTCCAGAGCAAAAAGAAATAACACTGATGTGTTAAAAATTAGGGCCAGTAAAATTTTTTTAAAAAATTTAATGGTAAAAGGATCGGTTGCAGTGGAAGGTGTTTCTCTTACAGTTAATGAAAAAAGTAAAAACTATTTTACCGTAGGGATAATACCGGAAACTTTAAAGAGAACTAATTTGAAGAAAATAAAGAAAGGCGAGCCGCTGAACATTGAACCGGATATGTTGACAGCGGCTAGTAGAAAATTATGAATGAAAAAGAAAATTGTATAAAAAGAGTTGAGCGTGCCGTTGAGGATATAAAAAACGGTAAGATGGTTGTAATTGTTGATGATGAAGAGCGTGAAAATGAGGGGGATCTGGTGATGGCCGCTGGTCAGGCCACCCCGGAAGCTATAAATTTTATGGCTAAAAAGGGGAGAGGCCTTATATGTGTTACCCTAAAAGAAGAGAGGTTAAATAAACTAAATCTTAATCCCATGGAAAGACGGCATGATTCCCGTGAAGCGGAATTTACTGTTTCCTGTGACGCCCGCAATGGAGTTACTACCGGTATTTCAGCTGAAGATAGGGCTAAGACCATAAATGTCCTGGCAGATCCGAAAAAAGGTCAAAAAAGCATTACAACTCCAGGCCATGTTTTTCCCATAAAATATCAAGAAGGAGGAGTTCTTAAAAGGGCCGGACATACTGAAGCCTCCGTAGATCTAGTTAGAATGGCGGGACTTTTTCCCGGCGGAGTAATATGCGAGATAATGAATGACGACGGTTCTATGGCCCGGATGAAAGAACTTAAAAAATTTGTTAGTAAACATAACCTTAACTTAATTACCATAGCGGATTTAATTAAATACAGGTACAGAAATGAAAATTTTGTGGAATGTGCAAGCAAAACTGTACTTCCCACAAAATATGGAAAATTTAAGCTTTATGTATACAAGTCCAATTTGGATAAAAGTAAATCCCATCTGGCTCTGGTAAAGGGTAAGGTAAAAGATAAAGAAAAAGTTCTGGTCAGAGTACATTCACAGTGTCTTACCGGAGAGGTGTTAGGATCAAAAAGATGTGATTGCGGTCAGCAACTGGAAATGGCATTACGGCTTTTAGACGAAGAAGGACAGGGAGTATTTCTTTATATGAGGCAGGAAGGGCGGGGTATTGGATTGGATGAAAAAATTAAGGCTTATTCCTTGCAGGATGAGGGTCTTGATACTGTTGAGGCCAATCATGCTTTAGGGTTTAAAGCTGATTTAAGAGATTATGGCACAGGGGCCCAAATTTTATCTGATCTGGGTTTATCAAGCATAAAATTGCTTACCAATAATCCTAAAAAAATAGTGGGTCTTGCCGGTTATGGGTTGGAAATTACTGATCGAATTTCTATTACACCTAAGCCGACCCGGGAAAATAAAAAATATCTTGATACTAAAAAAGAAAAATTGGGACATTATCTGGAATAACGGTGAGTAAAGGTAAAGAGTATTATATATAATGGAGATAACAGCATGGAAAAGATAAAAGGTAAAATATATGGTGAAGGAAAAAGAGCAGCTGTAGTTGTATCCCGTTGTAATGAGCAGGTGGTCAAAAATCTACTGGAAGGAGCTACTGAGGAACTTATAAGAAACGGGGTGGAAGATTCGCATATAACTGTCATAGAAGTGCCTGGAGCGTGGGAGATTGCCGGTGCGGTAAACAAACTCTCTGGCAGTTCTGTATATGATTTAATAATATGTTTGGGAGCGGTTATAAGAGGTGATACCCCTCATTTTGAATATGTGGCTTCCCAGGTTGCCAGGACGGTAGCCGAAGAGGGACATAGAGGATCCCGTCCGGTTAGTTTTGGTATATTAACTTGCGATAATATTGATCAGGCTATTGAGCGCTCGGGAGGAAAGGGGGGCAACAAAGGATCCGAGGCAGCACGGGCAGCCCTGGAAATGACCGATTTATATCGAAAAATCAAATAAATGGGAAAAAGAAGAGAAGCCCGAAAATTAGCTATTAGAGTACTTTACGCTATGGATGCTCTGGAAATAGATGAAGAAACTGCCTGGGATATAATAAGTTCTTCTTTTGAATCCAGGGAAGTATTTGAGTTTGCTATATATTTAGTTAGAGGTACCCATAATAAACTAGATTTCATCGACAAAATTATTTTAGAAAATACTGATAATTGGGAAATGGATAGAATAGCTAAAGTGGATAGAGCAATAATAAGAATGGGGTTTTATGAAATATTTTTTGAGGATACCATACCCCGTAACGCGGCCATAAATGAAGCGGTGGAACTGGCAAAATATTTTTCTACTGAAAAATCCCATAAATTTGTAAACGGTATTTTGGATACCGGAAGTAAAAATATTGCGAATGACAGATAAGGAAAAGATAAATAAAAAAATAGAAAATCTCAGAGAAAAGATAAGATATCACGATAATCTTTATTATGTACAAGGGCAACCTGGAATTTCTGATCAAAAGTATGATAAATTATATGACAGGTTGCTATTATTAGAAAAAAGATATCCGCAGTTTGACAATTCCAATTCTCCAACTCATCGAGTTGGAGGAGAACCGGCAGCGGAATTTAAAACAGTAAACCACCGGAAACCTATGCTCTCTCTTGATAATACTTATTCAGGAGAGGAAACAAAACAATGGATCCGAAGAGTTGAGAAAAAGCTAAATAATTTTAGAGGTTATTCGGTGGAAGAGAAAATAGATGGTGTGGGAATATCGTTGATTTATGAAAAAGGAAATTTAACTTTAGCGGTTACCCGGGGTAACGGGTACCGGGGCGACGATGTAACGGCAAATATTAAAACTCAGAAAGTTATCCCCCTGGTATTAAGAGGAGAAAAACATCCTGATTTTATTGAAATACGTGGAGAAATTTTTATAACAAAATCCGAACTTAACCGAATTAATAAAAAACGAAAAGAGAAAGGTAAAACTCCTTTTTCAAATCCTCGAAATACTTGTGCCGGTACTCTTAAATTACTGGATCCGGCCAGGGTAGCAAAGAGAAGATTAAAAGCTTTTTTTTACGGAGTGGGAGATGTGAAAAATTTCCCCTATCCTGAAACTCAAGAAGAACTGTTGCAAAATTATAAAAAATGGGGGTTGCCCATAAATTCCAATTTTTATATATGCAGTTCTTTTAAAGAAATATTTCAAGCGTTTAAAGTTTTTGAAGCTAAACGAAATAAAAAAAATTATGAAATAGACGGAGCGGTCCTAAAGGTTAATTCTCTTGAAAAAAGATTACATTTAGGAGCTACTTCTAAAAGTCCCAGGTGGGCGGTGGCTTTTAAATTTAAGCCTAAAAGGGAGATAACTACTTTAAAAGATGTAACCTTTAACATAGGAAGAACGGCAATAATTACTCCGGTGGCCAAGTTGAAGCCGGTTGATATAGGTGGAGTAACAATATCTCGGGCTACTCTACATAATTTTGAAGAAATTAAAAGATTAAAAGTTGGGGTTGGAGATAAAGTTGAAGTAAAAAGAGGGGGAGATGTAATCCCTAAAATTATGGGGGTGGTAAAAAAAGTTAAGGATGCAAAACCTATTAAGACTCCTAAAAAATGTCCCAGTTGTGGGGGAAAAGTAGTTAAAGACCCTGACGGAGTATATATACGGTGCACTAACATGTCCTGTCCAGCCCAGCTAAAACGTAAAATAGTATATTTCGCCTCTCCACGGGCTATGGATATAGAGGGTTTGGGTAAAAAAGTATCCGGTCAGATTATTGAAAATAACCTAGCAAAAAGTATAGCTGATATTTATAAATTAAGAAAAGAAGATCTACTTAAATTAAATTTATTTGCCCGTAAAAAAGCTAATAATCTGTTAGAATCAATAGATGAGAGCAAAGATTGTTCTCTTAAAGATTTTATTTATGCTTTGAGTATCCGGCACGTGGGTAAGTATACGGCCGGAATTTTAGCCTGTAAATTTAAGACATTGGATAATTTAATGGAAACCGATTTTTCCCGGTTATCTGAGTACGAAGATATCGGGCCGGTGGTGGCCGAATCGGTAAAGAATTTTTTTAAAAATAATAGAAATATTGATATTATAAAAAAAATGCTGTCCCGGGGAGTTAGACCAAATTTTTCCGGGGAGTCCAAAAATATATTGGAAAATAAAAAATTTGTTTTTACCGGTGCGTTGGAAAAACATACCCGTTCTGAAGCAAAAAAGGAGATTGAAAAATTAGGAGGGCGAGCGCTGAGTTCTGTTAGTTCCCGTATTGATTACCTGGTAGCGGGAGAAAAACCAGGGTCTAAATTAGATAAAGCTCGCCGGGAAAATGTAAAAATTATAGATGAAGACGAATTTGAAAAAATTTTACGACCCTTATGAACGAAAAAGAAAAAACTAAAACTGAAATTTTAAAACAGCTTCAGAAAATGGAGCAGCGTTGGGATAGAGAAAAAGAAAAGCTTAAATCCGAAATAAAAGATCTCCAAAAAAAGACCAGAGAGTTGAAAAGAGAAAAGGAAATCTTACAAAATTCTCATGAAATTTCTATGGAAAAAAAAGAAAGACAACTGGACTTGTTAAAAACCCAGATAAGTGAGGAGATAAAAGAAACTGATAAGTACATAGCAAAACTTGAAGATGAAAACAAAAAGTTAAAACAGAAAAAAAATGACCTGGAGGATAATCTTAGCTTAACCCGGAAAGATACTACTCAAAAACTTGACCGGCTAAGCAATGATAAGCAGGAATTGGTTAAAGACCTAGAGGAAGAACACGAAAAAGCTCTTTCCCGCCAGCGGAAAAAATTAAATAAAGAAAAAGAACAGGAAATACGGGAAAGAGTCTCCCGGGTAAGAGAAAAGCTTGAAGCTAAAATGGAACAGGCCATTGAAAGACAAAAGAATATTTGGGAGGAAGAGCTTCGAAAAAAGGAGAAAAAATTGCTGGAACAAAGAAAGAAATGGCAGGAGGAATTTGAAAACCAGCGAATTAATTTTGAAAAAAGAGAAAAAGAATACCTGGAAGACCTCCTGAATAAATTTAAAACAGAATAATATTGAATATAAAGACAAGAATATTGTTAATATTGTTTTTATTTACCTTTCCCGTAAATGGGCAAGCGGTTGAAAGGTTAAGACGGTCTATGAACTTTTTTTTAGATGAAAATTATACCGAATCATTTAAGGATATAGAATCTTATCTTCAAGATAATTCGGATGATAATCTGACACTAAAGATAAGAAATATGGTAAACAGAAAAGTGGCTCATGAAAAATTAAAAAAGGGTTTTACATTAATCTATGCAAACCGGATGAGTGAGGCAAACCAGAATCTAGATGAAGCGTCAACTTACGATAGGGAGTACTCGGATAGGATAGAAGAATTGTATAACCGATATTTAGAAGATAACTCCCGGTCCCAGGCCGCGGATGAAATTTTATACTATTTATTAGATAATCCCCAGCCTCCGGAGTCCCGGATACATGAATTAGACCGGGAAGTGAGAAGCCGCTATGCAGCGGAATATGCTGATATTCAGGATCTTGGATTCGAGGAATTTAAAGAAAAAATAGATAATTTAAAAGATGATGGCGAATGGGAAGAAGCTTTGGATTTAATAAGATTTTTTATTTCTGAAAATCCTGGACATATGGGGGGAGAGGAATTATTCAAACAGGTCAAAAAGGAAGCTTCCCGGGTGTTTTACTCCCGGGCTTTGGAGTACCTGGAAAATGAAGAGTATGAAAATGTTCGTTCTGCAGCCAGAAAAAGCAGAGAACTTGATTTAAGCTGGTATAAAGACCAGGTTGATGATAAACTTGAAGAGGCCAAAGAGTATATGACCGTGGGAGATGAACGGGCCGCTGAAGAACTTTTCGAAAAGTTACTTTATCTGGCCCCTGATAATCCAATGATATCGTTATATCTAGGTATTTTAGGTGAGGATACAGATGAACTTTTTGAAAAGGGATTGGAACTTTACAATAATGAAATATTTAACGAGGCTTTGGTAAGGTTTGATTTACTCCATCTCAGGCAACCCCGTAATGAACAAGCCCAAGTTTACTACCATCTTTCCGCCGCCCGGCACAGCATAAGAGAAAGGGAGATAGACAGCGTCAGACGACATTTGATAAGGGCTCTCCGGTTAGAACCGGATAATCAAGAGGCCATGGATATATTTGACAGACTGCAGGATGTACTGGAAATAATGGGATAAGAGATAATGAGAGTTAAGTTTATGAAAATTTTAGTTTTATTA
The DNA here is from genome assembly GCA_964476445.1 of uncultured bacterium. Lineage (GTDB taxonomy): Bacteria > CG03 > SLGR01 > SLGR01 > JAGXOG01 > CAYZAK01. The sequence goes on along the minus strand of CAYZAK010000001.1, from coordinate 9,883 downwards.
TTGTTGTCTAATATGGGATTAGTACATGCCCAGGAAGAGCCATCTGTCGATGTTCTTTTAGGAGAATCAATACAGAAGTATTTAGAGGGTGATATACAGGGGACAATTTCTTCACTGAATTCAGTATTAGAGAATGACCCGGAAAATGAAAGAGCGCTTAACTTGATGGAAAGCAGTGTAGAAAGATTAACAGAAGAAGTGAAAGAAACCGGTAATTACCAACAGGGAATGAGATACCTTCAGATTGCTCAAAGACATATACCTGATTCTCCAGTATTAATCAATAGTATTAGGGAAATTCAAAATTTAATAGATCCCGATGCCTTTGCGCCCGAACCAGTTTCTGAACCGGAGCCCGATCCGGAACCGACTCCTTCCCGGGTTGCTCAAAGAGAAGTCAGAGTATATGAGGATAGGATAGATAATTTAAGCAGTACTATTGCTCAGTTAAGAAGAGAAATTTCCCGGTCCGCTGATTCCCAGGGAGAGTTAAGATCTCAACTGGAGGAATTACGGAGGGAGAGAGAAGAACTTAGAATTCAACTGGAACAGGAAATAAAAGAGGAAAATGGTCCTGGCGTTTTTTATATATTAATGGCTGGGGCTTTATTGCTTTTTGGCGGAGTGATGGGGGTGAAGTTATTTCTTAGTTTTTCTAAAAAGAGGGATGAAGAATTAATAAAAAACATAAAGGAGGAAAAACGGTTAGTAGAGAATTTAAAAAACACTTATAATAAAGATACTCAGAAATTATCGGAAAAATTAATGCAGTACGGCAGTTCCTATAAACGTGCCGAAGAACTGGAGAGAAACTGGAAAAAAGTTTTTGATATAATGGAAAGATTAACCAGGGACGGGAGTACTAAGAAACTGGTTTTGCCTGACGGAAAGGGGGGAAGGAAAGCGGTAACTGGTATTGACACTCGAACGCGGGCCCGGGCTGACAGTGTAGAAGTCATTGCCCGAATTTTTAAAGATAGTCCCCGGGCCCCGGATATGTTAAAACCGTTTTTAGATTCTAAAGATAACCGGACTCGGGCTAATGCGGCTAAAGAATTTTACCGGTATGATGCGGAAAAATCTATTGTAGTTCTTCAAGACATGGCAAACAGTGAAAACAAATGGATGAGATTATCTGCCGCCTGGGCTCTCGGTGAAATTGAGGAAACAGCAACCAGTAAGGTTCTGGAAAAGTTACTGGATGATCCGGATGAGCAGGTTAAAAATAAAGCCCGGCAGGCCTTGGAGAAAATTTTAGGTGATAAGACTCTAGAAGAGCATCTTACCGAAGAGGATGAAAATAATGAAAAAGGTAACTCCTAAAATTCTCCGACCAAAAATTATTTTTGATATAAATAGTATATAACAGAATTTGATTTTTGTTTTACCGGTTGATATAATTTTATAATTTAAAAGTGAATCAGAAATATTTATGTAAAAATAATAAAAAATTTCTGGTAGATTTCATGCGGGGCCGGTTATGTAGATGGCTGAAATTATTGGGTTATGATACCGAATATTACCGGGGTGGCTCCGGACGCGAACTAATTTATCGCTCTTTGAAAAGCCGGCGTATAATTATTACCCGTAGAGAAAATATAGATAAAAATACCGGTTACAAATTATTTATAGTAGATACTGAAAATTCTAGAGAGAAGTTAAAAAGAGTGGTAAATAATTTTAATTTATCCATAGATAAATCTAAAATTTACACCAGGTGTATTGAATGTAACCAAAAACTTGAATCCGTAAACAAAGATAGTATTGAAGGAGTAGTCCCCAGGCATATTTATCGAGTTCATAATAATTTTTTGCGTTGTACTGAGTGTGAAAAAATTTTCTGGAGAGGAACGCATCGAAATTTAATAGAAAAAGAGTTAAAACAATTAAAAAATGAAAATAACGGCAATTAAACCAGTAAAAGGGAAAAAAAAACATTGCGCTCTTTATATAGACGGTAAATTTTTTATGAATTTTAATCTGGTAACTTTAGAACAGGCCGGTATTTATCAGGGTAAAAAGATAACTGAAAAACAGTTAAAAGATTTAATCGGGAAAAATTCATTGTACAAGGCAAAAGAATATGCCGGACTAATTTTATCTTACCGGCCGCGGAGCTGTCAAGAACTTAAAAATAAAATGTTAAAAAAGGGGTTTGCCAAAGATTTAAGTAAAAAAGTTTTAGAAAGTATGAAAAAAAAGGGTGTTCTTAATGATGAAAAATTTACCCGTTGGTGGATAAAACAAAGAAGAAAAGGTCGTCCAAAAGGGGATTTTGGTATAAAACAGGAATTAAAAAATAAAGGAATTAACAGCAGAATAATTGACCGGGCACTTAATGACTTAGCGGGTGCAGATGGAATGGATAAAATTGAGTTAGCCTGGCAAGCCGCACGGCCTATGCTTAAAAAATATAGAAGGCTACCTGAAAATACCGCCCGGAGGAGATTGATTTCACTTTTAAAAAGAAGAGGTTTTTCCTGGGAAATTATAAATAAGGTAGTGGAAAAGTTTTTTAAATAAAATAATTAGGTAAAAGAAATAAAATTGTGAAGGAAAAACAATTAAAAATTTGAAAGTAAAAGATAATGAAAGATAGTAAAATAAGAAAAAAATTTAAGAAATATTTTAAAAATAAAAAGCACCAGTGGTATGAATCTATGTCTTTGCTTCCCCCGGATGATCCCACTATGCTTTTTACAACTGCGGGAATGGTTCAGTTTAAAAAGCATTTTTTAGGCAATACTCAGGATTGTAAGCGGGCTGCTTCAATACAGAAATGTTTGAGGACCTCCGATATAGAACAAGTGGGTAAAACCCGCCGTCATCTTACATTTTTTGAGATGTATGGGAATTTTTCTTTTGGAGATTATTTTAAGAGGGAATCAATTAAGATGGCCTGGAAATTTCTTACTGAGGTTATAGGGTTAGAGAAAGATAAACTGTACGCTACAGTTTACAAAGATGATGATGAGTCTGTTAAACTGTGGAAAGAGTATGTCCCCCCGGAGAAAATATATAGGTTGGGGGAAGAAGATAATTTTTGGAAAATGGGAGATACCGGCCCGTGCGGTCCATGTTCGGAAATACTTTATGACCGGGGACCAGGAACCGGCTGCGGAGATAAAGATTGCAGGGTTGGCTGCGATTGTGACAGGTATGTTGAAATCTGGAATCTGGTTTTCACCCAGTATGAAAGGGTTGAGGACGGTTCGTTAAAAGAATTACCTCAAAAAAATATTGATACGGGAATGGGCTTAGAACGGCTGGTCCAGGTGGTAAATGATTTGGATGATGTTTACGAAATTGAGCTTATAAAACCTTTAATGGATAAATTAAAAGAAGAAAGCCGGAAATTTAATATTAAATCCGCCCGTATTGTTGCCGATCATATAAGGGCTACCACGTTTCTTATTGCCGATGGTGTGTCCCCTTCTAATGAAGGAGCGGGTTATATATTAAGAAGGTTAATAAGGAGGGCCATCCGGGAAACCCAAAAATTGGATTTAGAAACTCCGGGATTGTGGAAATACATTTCTTTAGTAATTGATATTATGTCCAATTATTATCCGGTACTTTTAAAGCGTGCCGAACATATAACCAGAGTATGTAAACTTGAGGAAGAAAATTTTTCTAAAACCCTAAAAAGATCTTTAAAATTACTTAAGAAAAAGATTGAACAGCTTAACAGAACCGGAAAAACAATATTAGACGGAGAAAGTGTTTTTAAACTCTATGATACCTACGGACTTCCGGTAGATATAACAAGAGATATACTTAAAGATCGGGGGTTTGATATGGATGAAAAAAAATTTCAAAAGCTAATGAAAGAACAAGCTCGCAGTTCAAAATGGAAGGCTTCGGAACATAAGAAGAGTAAATGGGACGACATAAATAAAATCAATCAAGAAACAGAATTTACCGGTTATAATAATAATATTCAGCAATCAAAAATTTTAAAGATACTTGGAGATAATGCAGGTATAGTTCTTGATAAAACTCCTATGTACCCTGAGTCTGGAGGCCAGGTCGGAGATGTCGGGGTTATAGAAGGAGAAGAGGGTAGTTTTAAGGTAAAAAACACACTAAAAGAAGGGAACATAATAGTTCATGAAGGGAGTATGGAAGGAAATTTAGAACCGGGAGAATATGTAAAAGTTAAAATAAATAATAAAATCCGTAAATCTACAGAAAGAAATCATACGGCTACTCATCTTTTACAGGCAGCCTTAAGAGAAACTTTAGGAAAACATATTCAGCAGAACGGTTCTTATGTCGGATCGGATAGACTTAGATTTGATTTCACTCATCCGCACGCACTTTCCAAAGAAGAAATTTTTGTTATTGAAGATAAAGTCAATGAAAAAGTTTTAGAAAACATATGTATAAATACTGAAATTAAAGATAAAAGACAGGCTGAAAAAGAGGGAGCTCTTGCTTTTTTTAAAGAAAAATATGAGGGGAAGGTAAGAGTCATCCAAATGGGAACGGCGGCTAAAGAAGTAAGCCGGGAACTTTGCGGGGGAACCCATCTTAACCGGACCGGGGAGATAGGACTTTTTAAAATTTTATCCGAGAGCGGAGTAGCAGCCGGCGTCCGTAGAATAGAAGCGGTAACCGGCTGGAAAGCTTTAAAATATATAAAATCAAAAGAAAAAATAGTTCGGGAGGTAGCTCGGGAATTAAATACGCCGGTAGATAATATTTTAAAAGGGGTGAACGGTTTAAAAAAAGATATAAATAATTTGCAGAACAAAGTTTCGGCTTTGGAAAATAAGTTGCTTTCCGGGAATCAGGGGGAAACTAAACAAAATTTTAACAAGATAGAATTTTATTATAAAGATTTTGGGGTATCCGGAGCGGGGATAATGAGAAGCTGGTGTGATGAGATTACCCAAGAAGAAAATAAGGTTGCTTTTGGAGTAACCAGGTCCAAAGAAAAGGCAGTAATAATTCTAAAGATTTCAGATAATTTAACTAAAATTTTTCATGCTGGAAATATGGTTAATCAAGTTAGCAAAGCGTTAAAAGGTGGTGGAGGGGGTAGAGAGGATATGGGGCAAGGAGGTGGAACCGATATAGGAAATCTTGATAAGGCTGTTGATAAACTTAAAAATATAGTAAAAGAAAAATCAGCCGGTTTATAGTACCTCTGTATAATTTAGGAGTCTTAAAGTATTTTAGAATAAGGAGAATTATAATGAAACAACTCGTAATAATCTTAATAAGTATTGCTCTTACAGGGTGTGGGACAATTTTTAGTATTCCAACGCCTACCATAGATCTTACCCCGGAAATTTCTGGGCCAAGAGTAAGAACGCAAGGTGAATCCCAACCTCAAAAACAGTATGCCGGTCAAATAGCTCAGACAATGTTTTCTTATGTATTTGCGCCGGGCGGTTTATGGTTATGGCAAAAGGATTTTGAAGAGGGGGAATGGATTTCCTGGGATCTTAAGACAGATGCGTCGCAAAAAGATATTGTGGCGAATCTTGCTTATTTAAAAGAGGCGGATAACAACAGACACTGGTGGAAGCTGATATATAACACGGAAGATGACGTAATAACCTATGAGGCGTTAATAAATCACGATGATTTTTCAACCCGACGATTACGGGCGAAGTTTGGAGACGATGCACCTTTTGAAGTTCCGGTTACTGAGGAAAGTTACAGTTATTATAGTAGACCCCGGCGTATTACTCCCGAAGCTTTGGAAGCTTCTATACAGGAGACAATGTATATCAATATTCCGGCCGGAAATTTTCAAACCCGTCGGGCGGAGTTCGGGGTTATTACTGGCTCCGGTCAACTGGAGATGTGGTTAAATGACGAAGTTCCCGGTGGGATTGTTAAATATAAGTTGACTTCCGAACAGGCCCAAGCTGTAGGTGAATTGAAAAATTTCGGTACGGGAGCAAAAAGTATATTAAATTCTTATTAAAATAATTTTAAATTATTTATTTAGCTTTTGGATAACAGGATAATACATAAAAAAGGAAAATAATTATAGATGAATGAAAAAAAAGAAGTTGTAGAGTACATATATAATATAAAATGGAATAATAATACCGAAACGATAAAACTTAAACTTACCCCGGACCGGATGAGTTTTGATCCGGACTATCTTGAAAAAAACAAGTATCCGGAATGGGTGAAACTGGATTTTAAACAATGTGATATATGTCCCCTAGATAAAAAGAAAAATAAAGTTTGCCCTGCGGCTTTAAGTATTATGAAGATTATTTACAGTTTTAAAGATATGCTATCTTTTGAAAATGCCACTGTAGAAATTATAACACCGGAAAGAAAAATAGTAAATGATGTCCAGATGCAAGAAGCTTTAAGTTCAGTTATGGGACTTACTTTATCGTTGAGCGACTGTCCCATACTGGCTCAGTTTTCTTCCATGGGCCGGTTCCATCTTCCATTTTCTACAATAGAAGAAACTATATTTAGAACTACTGGCAGTTATCTGTTGAAACAATATTTTGTAAAGAAAAACGGCGGTACGCCGGATTGGGACTTGAAAGGATTAAAGGAATTTTATAATAAAGTATCTTTAGTTAACGGTAATTTAGTTGAACGTATACGTTCCGGTTCAATTAAAGATGCAAGTGTAAATGCTCTGGTTAAACTTGATACTTACGCAAAAAACTTCCAGTATTTATTTGATAACACCATGAAAATACTTGAAGAAATTTTTGGCCAGGACTAACAACATATAATATGTAATTGTGGGTTTTATATTAAGTAAGGTGGAGACCAGGTTAAAACGCCGTAATTATCGATAAGTTGGGGGGTTGATTTAAAAGAATCATATAATTCTTTAGGTTCAATAGATTGTTCAGTTACATTTATAGTATTGGGTTCAGCTTTTTTTTGTAGATGCCCGGCCACATCGATTGAATGATCAGACATCTCTTCTAAAGGACGTACTTCGTCATAATAAATTAAACCCGTATTTATACCGCAGCGAACTTGAAATTCCGGTAAATTGTGTTCTCTGTTAAAGTCAGGTAATCCTTCAATAATCTGTTTAGCTGTGTCAAACGCATTTTTAAAATTACCGAAACATCCCATAACGCCGTCCGGTGTCCAAGTAGTTTTAATAACTTTATTATCTTTAAATTTTTTTGCAACATAAGATTTATATTGATCAAAAGCATCTTCGATATCGGCGGAATTCATACCTTCTTTCATTTTTGTAGAATCCACTACATCTATGGAAAGAAAAACCATTTTTTTGGCCATTTTACGTATTTTTTTCTTTGTTGCTGTAAGTGTTATTTGTAATTCTTTTAATCTTAATTTAGGATACCAGCTTAAAATTATATTTCCGTAAATATCTTTAGATATAGGGTCGAAATTTTTATGTAAGGTTAAAGGCTTGATAGAATTCCCCGTTACGTAGATAGCGTTAGGAGGAGCATGATTTTGTAGCTTGTGAGCTATCTCTATAGAAAAATCGGACATAGTCTCTATATCATCAATGTCGTCATAATAGATAAAACCGGAATTTATACCGCAACTTATATCAAAATCATGGTCCAGAGAATTAACTTCGTTATTGAAGTAAACAAGTCCAGTAATAGATTCCTTACAGGATTTAAAAGCATCTTCGAACTTATTGAAATAAGCAAATAAGGTATCGGATTTCCAGGTATACTGTTCTACATTATAGTTTTGAAACTTAGTTTCAATATAATTTTTAAATTTTGAAAAATTATCTTCACTTTTAGAGGGATGAATTCCTTTTTTCATTTTATTGGCATCAACTATTTCTACTGATACAAAGGAGAGTTCTTCAGCCAGGGAATCAATTTTATTTTGAATATCGGTTAGTTTTTTTTGAAGCTTATTTAATTTACTTTTTTTGTAGAAAAATATTTTCTTAATTTTTGTTATAACCGCTGATATCGGATTTAATTCCTGGTATTTATGTTCTAATTTACTTTTTTTGATTTGAGATTTTTTTTTGGTATAGTAAGTTTTTCTTTCTTCTATTTTACTCTGCATAAGATCACCTAGTAATTTTAAAATAAAAGATATTATTACCAGTAATATCTTAGTCAAGTCTAAACCTCTTATAGTTGTTGGAAATGTGTTTTTGACAAAACTTGTTATTCCGGTTTCAAAATCTACAATACTTAGAATTAACTGATAACTTTCGTAATTATCAAAAAGTTGTAGTAAAGAAGAGGATATTACTATTATTATTATTAAAAGAAAGGCCAGAGAAAATAGACGTAAGATAAACTTTAGTATTGAGATTAAAAAAGATTTTAATTTTAAAAGGTACATATTTTAAAAAGTTAGAATAAGTTTTTTAGCGCTGCAACAGTAACTGAAAACATAAATTATACGATTTAAATTTTTCATTATATTTTTAATTTAACTATTTTTTATAAAGTAAATGATAATTCTCCAGAAACTAAATTTAAGTTGGAATATACATCCTCAATTAAACACTCATCTATTTACTATGATAAATAATTACTTTAAAAAAGCAAGCGAAATATAGGAAATTGAACAATATTTATAATATAACTTGTTTTTTTGAAGATATTTTTATAATATAATTTAAATATTTAATAGAAAGGTTTACATAACTTAAAAAAAAGTTACAATTATTTTATTAACGGGACGTGGCGCAGGCAGGAAGCGCACTGCTCTGGGGGAGCAGGGGCCGCCGGTTCAAATCCGGCCGTCCCGACCATTTAGTTTTTAGAAGTTAGTAAAGAAATAATAATTTTTGTAAATTTTAAAACAAAAATTGAGGAGGGCTAAAGTGTATGTCCAGGACATATCTGTCTAAAAAAGGTTATGAAAAATTAAAAAAGAAATTAGATTATCTGGTTAATACCAAAAAACCCCAGATAGTGGAAAGAATAAAAACCGCCGCAGGCCACGGGGATTTGAGCGAAAATTTTGAATATGATTCGGCCAAAGAAGCTCTTACTCAATTAATGCAGAAAATACAGATAATAAGGGTTAAGTTATCCCAGGCCGATATAATAGAAGAAAATAAAATTGACACTGATAAGGTGGTGTTGGGTTCCACAATTTATTTAAAAGAAATGAATTCGGGAAATGAGATGAAGTATTCCCTTGTTGTGGAAGACCAGGTTGATCCTATGGAAGATAAAATTTCTGTTAATTCCCCCATCGCCCAGGGACTACTGGGAAAAAAAGAGGGCGAGAAAGCTGAGATAGATATACCTGCCGGTACAGTTAAATTTCAGATTGAGAAGGTAACAAGAGAAGATTTATAATCGGGGTGTGGCGCAGCTTGGCGAGCGCGCTTCGTTCGGGACGAAGAGGCCGTCGGTTCAAATCCGACCACCCCGACCATTCTTTACGAACAGCCGATTTTAACTTCGTTTCCCTCTCTGACAGGTAAGAATCAGGCTTACACAAAAATTCAATATCTTCGCTCTCTGAAAAACACGGTTCATTGATTTCCTGACGATAATTATTAACAAGAATTTTTATTTTGCGGTTGCCTTCGGCAACATAAGCATAGGGAATCGCCCAGGAAAAAGAAAGCGATTTTTCTTTAAGAATATGGTTCAAACCTGATTTTCTTAAAAAAGCGTTTCCTGCGGGCAAATTTCTTTCCGAAATAATTTTATCGACGAAAAAACAGTCAGAAAACAAATCTTTCGCAAGTTCAAACCTAAAGTCAGGGTTACGCCTGATTCTGTCCAAATCCGCTTTTATATCAGTTTTCCGGTCAAGCAGTTCTTCTTTCTTTATCCGGTATTCTTCCTTATCCAGCAGGCCGTCAAGGTAGGTATCCAGCAATCTGGTATATGATTGGTTTAATGTACACCGATTTTGTAAAATAGACACAAAAGAAGGAGGTGTTAAAAATGGAAAGAAT